>CAXTVM010000049.1:0-24262 GCA_964247725.1 uncultured Acetobacteraceae bacterium
GCTAGCCGACGTGCCGAATGCTGCCGACTTGATCTCTCAGGCTCAGCAAGGAAATGCCGTCGCAGGGCATGAACTTGGCCAAAGATACCACGGCGGTCCAGGAGTTCCGCAGAGCTATGTCGATGCAGCGAAATGGCATCGTCGATCTGCAGATCAAGGCTATGGACTTGCTGAGGCAAGTCTTGGAGGGATGTACTTTGCGGGATACGGGGGCCTACCGAGGACGAGACTGAAGCTCGGGCATGGTTGAACGAGGCGGTCGCGTAAGGTAACTCATCGGCCATGCTAAGATTAGCGGACTACGACGAAAGTTTTACAGAATGGGTACGGATGCTGCCGTCAGGACTCGGGAACGCCATTTTCCTTTGTAAGTTTGGTTGTGGTGCTGGCGGTTGTTGTCGGATTGATAGCGGCCGTAGTTACACTTATTTACAAGATAGCGAGAAGCATTGCTCGATGGTCATCAAGATGAACGCTTTCTCCTGATTGAACCGATCAATAGCGGATCAAGATGCCGGTAACTTTCACTTTTGTGTCAGCGCCGTCGTTCAACAGGAAATTCAGCCCGGCAAATTCGGCTCCAGCAGGGTGGCGACCTGGGCCACGTCCAGCAGGGCTGCCGCGCGTGCGGCCTCCACGTTGCGGGCACGCAGCGCCGCGATCAGCCGGCGGTGCGGGTGCTCGGCCAGCGGCTGGAACAGCGGCAGAGCGGCGTCGAAGCTCAGCGCGTAGATCGGGCCCAGCCGCATCCACAACCCCTCCAGCATGCGTAGCGTCATCGTCGAGCCGCCGATCCGGCACAGCCGGCGATGGAACGACGCGTTCGCCTCCAGGTAGCCGGCATGGTCGCTGCGGCCGTAGCGGTCGAGGCAGCCGTCGTTGATCCGCTCGAGCTCGTCGATCTGTGCTGCGCTGGCGGCCCGCGCGGCGCGCTCGGCGGCGCGCGCCTCCAGGTCGCCGCGCATCTCGATCAGCTCGCGGAAGCCGGCGCGGTCCATGATCGCCACCACCGCCGAGCCCCGATCGTCGAGCGACAGCGCCTGCTCCGACACCAGGCGCAGCAACGCCTCGCGCACCGGGGTCGGGCTCAGGCCCAGCTCGGCGGCGAGCGGGCGCAGGATCAGCCGGTGGCCGGGGCGCAGCGCGCTGCCGATCAGGGCGTGGCGGATCTGCGCGTAGGCGCGCTGGCTCAGGCTGTCGCGGCCGCCCTCGTTGGCGGCCGAGGCGGGCAGCGTCGCGTCCGCGAGCGTCACGGGTGCAGGTCTGGCGGCGGCGATCGGCGGGGAAGACATACTCATCGAGCGGTGACCATCCGAACGTCTGGCTGCAACATGACGAAATGATGGCAGTTCCGCCGCGGAACAGGAGCCGGACGCCCCTAGACGACGTCCTCGAGGCTCATCGCCTGGCGCGACAGCAGCTCGCGGTAGGGGCCCTCGCTGCGCTCCAGCACGGTGGGGGCGCCGTCCTGCAGCACGCGGCCGTTCTGCATCACCACGATGCGGTCGAAGTCGCGCAGCGTCGACAGCCGGTGCGCCACCGCGACCACGGTGCGGCCGACCATCAGCCGGTCGAGCGCCTGCTGCACCCTCTGCTCGCTCTCGCTGTCGAGCGCGCTGGTGGCCTCGTCGAGCAGCAGGATCGGCGCGTTGCGGAGGAACGCGCGCGCGATGGCGATCCGTTGGCGCTGGCCGCCGGACAGCTTGACGCCGCGGTCGCCGACCGCGGTATCGAAGCCTTCGGGCATCGCCTCGATGAACTCGCGGCAGCCGGCGGCTTCGGCGGCGGCGCGCACCTCCTCGTCGGTGGCCTCGGGCTTGCCGTAGCGGATGTTCTCCATCACCGACCGATGGAACAGCGAGACGTCCTGCGGCACCACCGAGATCACCGACCGCAGCGCCTCCTCGGTGAGGCTCCGGAGCGGCTTGCCGTCGATCAGGACGCAGCCGGATTCGACGTAGCGGAGCCGCTGCAGCAGCGCCAGCACGGTGGTCTTGCCCGAGCCCGAGCGCCCGACCAGGCCGACCCGGGTGCCGGCCTCGACCCGGAGGCTGAAATCGTCCAGCACCGACGCGGTGCCGGGATAGGCGTAGCTGACGTGCTCGAACACGATCTCGCCGCGCGGCGGGGCCCGGAAGCCGCCGGCGTCGGGCGCGTCCGGCATGTCGTGCGGCAGCAGCAGGGTGGACAGCGCCTCGGCCAGTCGGGCGACGTGCTGGATGGTCTCGACCAGCGCCACCGCCAGGTCGCGGGTGCCGTGCAGGATCATGAAGCCCAGCGTGGTGACCATCACCACGGCGCCGACCGAGATGGCCTGGTGCTGCCAGAGCAGCACCGCCCAGACCAGCAGGCCGGCGGTGAGGAAGGCGGTCACCACCGCGTGCAGCAGGCGCAGCTTCTCGAGGTAGCGCAGCGAGGTGCCGCGCGAGCTCATCTCGCCCTGCACGCGCCGGCTGAAGCGGACGCGCTCGCGGCCGGTGGCGCCGAACGCGCGCACCAGCGGCATGTTGTTGATGATGTCGAGCAGCTCGCCGTCGACGCGCGCGGCCTCGGAGGCGTAGCGGTGGTGAAGCGGACGGCCGCCGGCCGCCAGCCGGAACATCAGCAGGGACAGCAGGGCCGCCAGCACCACCAGCACGGCGGCCATCAGCGGGCTTACGGTGATCATCAGCAGGATCGAGAAGGCGACGTTCAGGCAGGGCGGCAGCACGTTCCAGGTGGTGAGGTTCTCCAGCGTGAACATGGCGTTGGAGGTGGCGGTGATGCGGCCGGCCAGCGTGCCTGGCATGCGGTCGGCGAAGTAGGACGGCGCATGGCCGGTGAGGTGGCGGAACAGGTCGCGGCGCAGGTCGCCGGTGACCTCGACGAACGCATAGGTGGACACCCAGCCGCCGATGCGCCACGCCATGTTGTCGATCGCGATCAGGACGCCGAGCAGGAACACCGCCGACCAGACCGGCCGCATCGAGCCGCCGTGGTAGCCGGTCAGCGTGTTGACCAGGTTGTTGACGGCATAGGACGAGCCGACCACGGCGGCGACCGCCACCAGCACCGAGCCCAGGATGATCAGGTGGTGCAGCTTGTGGTGCAGGACGTAGCGGATCATGAAGGCGAGCGGCCGCGGCGCCAGGCGGATCAGCTCGGCATCCGGGATGATGACCGCCTCGTCGCGCGCGGGTCCGCGGCGACGTCGTCTTCCCCCACCCAGGCCCGGCTTGCGATCCCCCATCAGCCCCATACGATAGCCTCCCGGTCGCGGTTGGAAACCCCGGACGTCCCGGCGGCTTTGTAAGCGTAACGACCAGGTGCGTGTCACCCGGCGAGCCGGCGGTCGGACGGCCCCGCCCGGTAGTTGGGGCTAACACCATCCGGCCGCCAACAAAATGCCTCGTTCGTCGCGTCCACTTGGCGACGCCGCGGGCCCTTGGCTGCCGGGACCCGTCGCCGCGCCTGAAGGAGATCCCGATGCGCATCGCGCAGATTGCCCCGCTCCATGAAGCCGTGCCGCCGAAGCTGTATGGCGGCACCGAGCGGGTGGTGTCGTTCCTGACCGAGGAGCTGGTCGCCCTCGGCCATGAGGTGACGCTGTTCGCCAGCGGCGACAGCGTCACCACCGCCTCGCTGCAGGCCTGCTGGCCGCGCGCGCTGCGGCTCGATCCGGCGATCCGCGACCCGATCGCTCCGCACATGCTGATGATGGAGCAGGTGGCGCAGCGGGTCGAGCAGTTCGACGTGCTGCACTTCCACATGGACTACTGGCCGTTCACCCATTTCAGCCGCCAGCAGATCCCGTTCGTGACCACCATGCACGGCCGGCTCGACCTGCCGGAGCTGCAGCCGGTGTTCGCGGCGTTCCCGAACTGCCCGGTGGTGTCGATCTCGGACAGCCAGCGCCGGCCGCTGGCGCAGGCCAACTTCGTCCGCACCGTACATCACGGGCTGCCGGAGCGGCTGCTGACGCCGCAGGGTCCGCTCGATGGCGGCGGCCGGTCGTACCTGGCCTTCCTTGGCCGGATCTGCCCGGAGAAGGGCGTCGACAAGGCGATCCGGATCGCGCGCGCGGTCGGCATCCCGCTGCGGATCGCGGCCAAGGTCGACAAGGTCGACGTCGAGTATTTCGAGCACGTGATCAAGCCGATGCTGGGCCCGGGGGTGGAGCTGATCGGCGAGATCAACGACGGCCAGAAGGCGGCCTTCCTGTCCGGCGCGCGCGGCCTGCTGATGCCGATCGACTGGCCGGAGCCGTTCGGGCTGGTGATGATCGAGGCGATGGCCTGCGGCACGCCGGTGATCGCCTTCAACCGCGGCTCGGTGCCCGAAGTGATTGAGGACGGCATCACCGGGCTGATCGTCGAGGACGAGACCAGCGCGATCGGCGCCATCGCGCGGCTGGACCGGCTGATCCCGGCGGCGATCCGGCAGCGCTTCGAGACCCGGTTCACGGCGCGGCGGATGGCGGAGGACTATCTCGGCATCTATCGGCAGCTGGCGACCCAGCACCGGCCGAGCCTGCGGCTGGTGAGCCGGGACTGACGCTGATCGGAACGTCTGCCCCGACCGGGCGCTGGCAGTTCTGGATCGATCGCGGCGGCACCTTCACCGACATCGTCGGACGGGCGCCGGACGGGCGGCTGCACGACGCCAAGCTGCTGAGCGACGATCCCGCCGCCTACGACGACGCGGCGCTGGAGGGGATGCGGCGGCTGCTCGGGCTCCGCGCCGGCGAGCCACTGCCGACCGAGGCGATCGAGGTCGTGCGGATGGGCACCACGGTGGCCACCAACGCGCTGCTGCAGCGGCGGGGCGTGCCGACCCTGCTGCTGGTGACGCTGGGCCATGCCGACCTGTTGTTGATCGGCTCCCAGGCGCGGCCGCTCCTGTTCGCGCTCGACGTGCGGCGGCCGGCCCCGCTGCCGGCGCGGGTCGCCGCGGTGGGCGGGCGGCTGGCGGCGGACGGCAGCGAGGTGGCGCCGCTCGACGAGGCGGCGGCGCGGCAGGCGCTGGCGGCGGCGCGCGCCGAGGGCCTGCGGTCCTGCGCCATCGCGCTGATGCACGGCTGGGCGCATCCCGCGCACGAGCGGCGGCTGGGCGAGCTCGCCACCGAGGCCGGGTTCGACCAGGTCTCCACCAGCCACGAGACCGACCCGCGGCCGCGGCTGCTGCCGCGCGCGCAGACGACGGTGGTGGACGCCTACCTGGCGCCGGTGCTGCGCGGCCACGTCGACCGCCTGGGCGCGGCGCTGCCGGGGGTGCGGCTGCACTTCATGCAGTCGCATGGCGGGCTGGTGCGGGCGGAGCGGTTCCGCGCCCGCGACGCCCTGCTGTCCGGGCCGGCGGGGGGCGTGGTGGGAGCGGCGCGCACCGCGGCGGCGTCGGGGATCGTCGGCATCGTCGGCTTCGACATGGGCGGCACCTCCACCGACGTCTCGCTGCACGAGGGCCGCTATGAGCGCACCGAGAGCACGGAGATCGACGGCATCGCGGTGCGGGCGCCGGCCATGGCGATCGAGACGGTGGCCGCCGGCGGCGGCTCGGTGGTGCGGTTCGACGGCGAGCGGCTGCGGGTCGGACCCGACAGTGCCGGCGCCGACCCGGGCCCGGCCTCGTATCGGCGCGGCGGCCCGCTGACGGTCACCGACGCCAACGTCCTGCTCGGCCGGGTGCGGCCGGAGCGGTTCCCGCGCCTGTTCGGACCAGGCGGCGACCAGCCGCTCGACGCGGCGGCGGCGCGGCAGGGGTTCGCGGCGATGGTGGGCGCATTCGCCGCCGCCGGTGCCGGCATGCCCACGCCGGAGGCGGTCGCGGCGGGGGCGATCGGCGTCGCGGTGCAGCAGATGGCGGACGCGATCCGGCGCATCGGGGTGGCGCGCGGGCGCGACCTCGACGGCCACACGCTGGTCTGCTTCGGCGGCGCCGGCGGCCAGCACGCCTGCCTGGTCGCCGACGAGCTCGGGCTCGAGCGGATCTTCATCCATCCGCGCGCCGGGCTGCTGTCGGCCTACGGCATGGGGCTGGCCGACCAGTCGATCCTGCGCCTGGCGGCGGTCGAGGCGGCGCTGGGAGTGGACGCGGCCGGGCTCGAGGCGCTGGCGGACCGGCTGGGGACGGAGGCGGCGCGGGCGCTGGCCGAGGACGGCGCCGATCCGGCGCGGCTCGCGTGCGAGGCCCGCGTCCAGCTGCGCTATGACGGCAGCGAGACGGCGCTGGCGGTGGCGCTCGACCTGCCGGCGGCTATGGCGGCGGCGTTCACCGCCCTGCACCGGCAGCGCTTCGGCTTCGCTTCGCCGGAGCGGACGCTGCTGGTGCAGGCGGTCGAGGTCGAGGTGACGGCGCCCGGCGAGGCGGTGCCGGAGCCGGTGCTGCGGCGCCGGGACGACGGGGTCGCGACGCCGGCCGGGCTGGTGCCGGTGTGGCACGGCACGGCGATGCGGCCGACGCCCGTATTCGAGCGCGGCACCCTGCTGGCGGGCGACCTGATCGAGGGGCCGGCGCTGATCGCCGAGGCGCACGGCACCACGATGGTCGAGGCCGGCTGGGCGGCGGAGGTGGACGCGCACGGGGCACTCCGGCTGCGGAGGGTGCAGGCGCGCGGAGCCGCGGCGGCGCCGGCGGCGTCGGACCCGATCCGGCTGGCGCTGTTCAACGCCGTGTTCATGAGCGTGGCGGAGGAGATGGGGGCGGTGCTGCAGAACACCGCGCAGAGCGTGAACATCCGCGAGCGGCTGGACTTCTCCTGCGCGCTGTTCGACGCCGGCGGCCAGCTGATCGCCAACGCGCCGCACGTGCCGGTGCATCTGGGCGCCATGGGCGAGAGCGTGCGGCACGTGATCGCGCGGCGGGGCGGGACGCTGCGGCCGGGCGACGCGGTGGCGCTGAACGACCCGTTCGCCGGCGGCACCCACCTGCCCGACATCACGCTGATCACGCCGGTGTTCGACCAGGCGGGAAGCTTGCGCTTCTTCGTCGGCAGCCGCGGCCACCACGCCGACGTCGGCGGCATCACGCCGGGTTCGGTGCCGCCGTTCTCGACCCGGCTGGACCAGGAAGGCGTGGTGCTGGACGACCTGCTGCTGATGCAGGGCGGCCGGTTCCGCGAGGCGGCGTTCCGCGCGGCGCTGGGAGCCGGCCCCTGCCCCGCCCGCTCCCCGGACACCAACGTCGCCGACATGACGGCGCAGATCGCCGCCAATGCGGCCGGCATCGCGGCGCTGCGCCGGGTGGCGGCGCGCTATGGCTGGCCAGGGCTGCAGGCGCAGGCGGGCCACGTCATGGACAACGCGGAGCGCGCGGTGCGGCGGCTGCTGGATCGGCTGCCGGAGGGCGCGCGGGAGTATCCGCTCGACGACGGCGCCATGCTGCGGGTGGCGGTGCGGATCGACCGCGCCGCCCGCACCGCCCGGATCGACTTCGCCGGCACCGACGCGCAGCGGGACGGCAACTTCAACGCGCCGCCGGCGGTGGTGCGGGCGTCGGTGCTGTACGTGCTGCGCTGCCTGGTCGACGACGACATCCCGCTCAACGACGGCTGCCTGCGGCCGATCGAGATCGCGGTGCCGCCCGGCAGCTTCCTGAACCCGCGCCCGGGGGCGGCGGTGGTGTCGGGCAACACCGAGCTGTCGCAGGCGGTGGCGAACGCGCTGCTGGGCGCGGTCGGGGCCTGCGCCTCGGCCCAGGCGACCATGAACAACCTCGTGTTCGGCGACGCGCGCCGGCAGTACTACGAGACCATCGGCGGCGGCACCGGCGCCGGGCCCGGGTTCGACGGCGCCGACGGGGTGCAGAGCCACATGACCAACACCCGCATGACCGACCCGGAGGTGCTGGAGATGCGCTATCCGGTGCGGGTCGAGGCGTTCGAGCTCCGCCGCGGCTCGGGTGGTGCGGGCGCCCATCGCGGCGGCGACGGGCTGGTGCGGCGGCTGCGGTTCCTGGAGCCGATGACGGTGATGCTGGTGTCGTCACGGCGTACGGTGGCGCCGTTCGGGCTCGCCGGCGGGGCGGACGGGGCGCCGGGGGTGCAATGGGTCGAGCGGGCGGACGGGACGCGCGAGGGGATGGACGGCGTTTGCCAGGCGCGGATGGAGGCCGGCGATGTGTTCGAGGTCCGCACGCCGGGCGGTGGCGGATTTAGGCCGGCGGCGCCGGACGAGGCTGTCCGGGAGCCGCGGTGACGGCTCTGCGCCGCGTCCCCGACGTCTAGACGGTCATGCCCGCCGTCGGCGCGCGGGCGGTCGTTCGACCGGCTCCTGCCCGGCGCGGCGAGCCCAGCTCGGCGATGCGGCCGGGGAAGAGCATCTCGACGGCTGCGTCGTCCGATAGCGGCGGGTCGGCATGCGGTTGATCTGCCCGGGTGGTGGGAGCGGAGACTACGCTGTCCCAAGCGCGACGGTGCAGTGGAATCGCGAGCCGGGAGGTCTGGATGGGGAGGGCGGGATGGGCGGGCGTGGTGTCATGAGATGGTGTCATGAACCTGCGTTGGCGGTTCTGCGTCGGGCGTGGCCGTCGGAGAGCGTTCGAGGGGGTGTTCCCCCGACGCCCGTTCGAGCGGTTTGACGGAAGGTGGAGACGATAGGGTCCCACCTATCGGTCGAGCGGAGGTGACGGCTGGGGTAGCTCCGCCACGCTATGCGCGCAGGTGCTAACTGATGGTGTCGCTCAGGGCATAAGTCGGTGCTTTGCGCTCGAAGCGGACGGAGTGGAACGCCGTCCGACTTACGCTTAGCGGAGATAGCCGCGTCGCTTCGCAGCAACGAAGACGTGATCCTCCGAGACGGCGTCGTAGCGGCAACGGCCTGAATTTTCTTCAGGGTTCCAGGCTGATGATCATGAGAGGCCGGTCTGCTACCGGCTGCCCCCAGGCTCTGCCGCTTTGCGGCTGAATGGTTGGCACATGTCGGGCTTACGAATGAGCACAGTGGTGACGATCGCTACCGGCAGCGGGTTCATGTTTCTGCTTTCGCTCGGACTACCTGTAGTCACCAATGTGCAGTCGAGGGCTCTGGTCCTGAGTTACCTCACGATGCTTAGGTCGCTCATCTTCTTTGCCCACAGCACCCTATACGATCTGGTTCTGATTAGGTCGTCCTCCGACGCGACCGCGGTGGTAACCTATTTGCCCTCGATCCATAAACTTCGTTCGGAGTGCTACGTCCCTAGCACTGGTCGCCGTATCTTTGTCGAGGACGCCATGACCCGTCATGTCGACGTGAATGCGGAGATCGACCGTTTGGGCATAGACGTTGTGACGCGTGACTTCGTAGTCGCATCGACGCTCGGGTTTGTTGCGAGCGAGATGGGTTGGTGGGAGCGGGAGCGATCTGACAGCGACGGAGCTGTGACAGCAGTAAGTCGATCGTTCAGTCCGTATGCTAATCAGATATCCGTCGCGCAGGCGGAGGGGATGCTACGCGATTTGGGAAACGTGTTTTCAGACTTTTAGCAACAGATCGAAACGATCTATGCCCCGCCCAGTAGTAGAATGACGGTCACTCGCGATAGCCTAAACATGCGAAGCGACTACTACTCGCTGTCGGCTGATGTCGGTCAGCCGATCGGTCATGACCGGCTGGAGGACGGCTCTGTGCGCCTAAGCCTACCTCTTACAATTTCATATAAGATTGATAGACTCCACAGTCAGGCCAACGATGTTGAACGATATAAGAGCTGGCTGCGGCAAGGCGGTGACAAGCTCCGGAACTGGTTTGCTGTCGCCGATTAGTTGGGGCTCGAGGAGCAGTCGGCGAGCCGGTGGATATCGACCATCCACATCGGTAGCGTTCTCTGGCTGTGCCGCGGTCACGATCGGCAGCGCTAAACCACCCGAGACAGAAAAGCCGAGGATTACATGGCGAGGGCGGAAGCGGCCGTGCTGATCGACGGCTTTGTCCGCTTCGTCTGTGGCAGTCCCGGAAGCGGACCCGCCGCGTTCGGCCAGCAGCGGCAGGGTGCGGCGGTCGCCGACCTTCATGGTGGCGATGCCGCCATGCCGACCGAAGATCACCTGCCCAGGCTGAGCGTGACGCTGAGCGAGTGTGGACGGCCGCGCAGGCCGTCAGAGCAGATACCCCCACCGGTTCCAGCCCCGTTGGACAGTCCAAAATCGTGAAAGGTGAGGCCCTGGCCTTCCAGGGCACCCTTGCCGTGCCGTATGTCGTGGGGGTCGGCCTACCGTGACCGCGCGGGTGCCTGTGTCGGCGGAGGCTGCGGTCCATGTCGGGAGTCGTTCGATCCGCCGTCCGTGCGGCGCTTGAGGCGGGTGTCGAGCGGGTCGCGTCGCTGAACCGCAGGCGCCTGGCCCGGACCGCCAGCCCGTTCCTGCTCGGCATCCACGCGCCGATGACGGCCGAGCTCACGCTGCGCGACCTCGCCGTGACGGGGTCGATCCCGCCCGGCCTCGACGGGCGCTACCTGAAGATGGGGGCCAATCCGGTCGATCCGGACCTCACGGGCCAGCACTGGTTCCTCGGCGACGGCATGGTGCACGGCCTCGCCATCCGGGATGGTCAAGTGCTCTGGTATCGCAACCGATGGATCCGGTCGCGCACCGCGGCGGCGGCACTCGGGCAGGCGGCGGCGCCGGGACCGCGCCGCGGGCGCAGCGACACCGTGAACACCAACGTCGTCGAGATCGGCGGCCGTGCCTTCGCACTGGTGGAGGCGGGCAGCTTCCCGGTCGAGCTGTCCGGGACCCTGGAGAAGCAGCGCTACAACCCGTTCGACGGCACGCTCGGCGGCTCGTTCAGCGGGCACCCGCACCGGGACCCGCGGACGGGCGAGCATCACGCGATCGCCTATGACGGGGGCATCCAGGACGCGGTCCGCCACGTCGTGGTGTCGGACGAGGGCCGGGTGATCCGCGACATGCCGATCGCGGTCCGGCACGGCCCCTGCATCCACGATTGCGGCCTCACCGAGCGGTTCGCGATCGTGCTGGACCTGCCCGTCACCTTCTCGATGCGCGCCGTGCTCGGCGGGCACGTGTTCCCGTTCCGCTGGAACAGGGCGCACCCCGCCCGGGTCGGCCTGCTGCCGCGGCATGGCCAGGGCGCCGACATCCTCTGGTGCGACCTCGATCCCTGCTTCGTGTTCCACGTCGCCAATGCCTACGACGCCGCCGACGGCCGGGTGGTCCTCGACGTCGTCGCCTATCCGACCATGTTCGACTCCGGCGGTGCCGGCGTCGACGCGCTCGGCCGATTCGAGCGCTGGACGATCGACCCCGCGACGCGCCGCATCGAACGGCGCACGATCGACCGGACGCCGCAGGAGTTCCCGCGCCTCGACGAGCGCCGCTTCGGCAGGCCCTACCGCTACGCCTACACGGTGGCGGTCCCGCCCGACGGCGACGTGCAGCTGCTCGGCGCCACGACGCTGTTCAAGCACGACCTGGAGACCGGACGGCGCGGCGCCTACGATTTCGGCGACGGCCGCGTGCCGGGCGAGTTCGCCTTCGTGCCGGCGCACCCCGATGCGGACGAGGACGAGGGCTGGCTGCTCGGCTACGTCATCGACCGCGCCGCCGACGCCACCGACTTCACGATCCTCGATGCCCGCCAGATCGAGGCGGGCCCGGTCGCCACCGTCCGGCTGCCGCACCGGATCCCTCCCGGCTTCCACGGCAACTGGTTTCCCGCGTCGCACGTGGGACGTCGTCCGCGAGAAGAAGGCCAGGGCGCCGCCCTGGACCCGTTGGGGCCGCGGGCCCCAAACCCCGATTCGTAGGAAGGATTTCCCTAACGAAATGGGGTCTGGGGCCCGCGGCCCCAGTGGGGTCCAGGGGCGAAGCTCCTGGCCTTCCTCCTGATGCGATCGCCGCAGGGCGGCCTATCCGAGCTCGAGCAGCTCGACGTCGAAGATCAGCGCGGCGTTCGGCGGGATGGCGCGGCCCGCACCCCGGGCGCCGTAGCCGTGCTCGGGCGACAGCAGCAGGGTGCGGCGGCCGCCGACCTTCATGGTGGCGACGCCGCCGTCCCAGCCGGAGATCACCTCGCCCAGCCCCAGCGTGAAGCTGAACGGCCGGCCGCGGTCGCGCGAGCTGTCGAACTTGGCGCCCGGGGCCCCGTCCCGGTCGAGCCAGCCGGTGTAGTGCACCGTCACGCGCTGGCCCTGCCGCGGCTCGGCGCCGGTGCCGACCACCTCGTCGCGGTAGCGGATGCCGTTCGGCATGGTCTCGATTTCGGTCGGCATGACGGGGCTCCAGGTACTGGGTGACGGGCCCTGATAGGCCGCGCCATCGCCCGGGACCACCCCGCACGGGATCAGCCGCGGAGCAGGCCGGACAGCTCCATGCGGCGGCGGGAGGCGGCGATGCCCTCGGTGACGGCGATCGCGGCCGCCAGCGCGCGGCGGCCGGCGGCGCCGTCGACCACCACCGGCGCGCCGTCCAGGCAGGCGGCGCAGAAGGCGTCGTGCTCGGCCGCCAGCGTGTCGTGCTCCTGCCAGCTCACCGCGTCCCGGCGCCAGCCGCCGGTGCCGGGCAGCGGCAGGCCGCGCCCGCGGCCGATCATGGTGAGCTCGCGGGCGCCGAAATCGACCGACACGTAGCCCTCCTCCGAGAACAGCCGCATCCGCCGCTCGGTCTTGAGCGAGATCCGGCTGGCCGTGATGGTGGCGACGCAGCCGTTGGCGAAGCGCACGCGGGCGTTGGCGATGTCCTCGTGCGCGCTGCTGACCGCGGCGCCCAGGGCGTCGACGGCCTCGATCGGGCTGTCGACGATCGCCAGCACCAGGTCGAGGTCGTGGATCATGAGGTCGAGGATCACCGACACGTCGGTGCCGCGCGGCTTGAACGGCGCGATCCGGGTCGCCTCGATGTAGAGCGGCCGCGCGATGCGCTCGGTGATGGCGCGGTGCTCGGCCGAGTAGCGCAGCAGGTGGCCGACCTGCAGCACGCGGCCCCGCGCGGCGCCAAGCGCGATCAGCCGGTCGGCCTCGGCCAGGGTGGCGGCGATCGGCTTCTCGATCAGCACGTGGCGGCCGTGTTCCAGCGCCGCCTCGGCCAGCGCGCAGTGGGCCTCGGCCGGGGCGGCGACGATCAGCGCGTCGCAGGCCTCGAGCAGGGCCGCCAGCGGCAGCGCCGGCGCGCCGCCCGCCTCGCGGCCGACCGCGGCGGCACGCGCAACGTCGGGGTCGTGCAGGCCGACCAGCTCGGACCGGGCGCCGGCCGCCACCTTCAGCGCGTGGTAGCGGCCGAAATGGCCGGCGCCGGCGATGCCGATGCGCAGCCGCCGCCCGTCCGGCGGCGCAGCGCCGGTCCGGATCGGTAGTCCAGGAAGTTTCATGCCCGCTCCACCGCCTGACCACGAGGACCCGGTCCATCATGGCGGCTCGGCGCGTGCCGCGCGACGGGGCCGCGACCGGTTGCATCGGCAGGGACGCCCCGGCATGGTCCGCCGCACCCGCCCGAGGAGCCGACCCGGCCGTCATGATGTACTACAGTCGACAGAAGATGGCCGCGGTGCTGGCCGTCTGCCTGCTGGGCCTGTTGCTCTGCCTGCCGAACCTCGTCCGCGCGCCCAGCGCCGCCCTGCCCTGGCGGCAGATCCATCTCGGGCTCGACCTGCGCGGCGGCTCCTACCTGCTGATGCGGGTGGACCTGGACGCGCTGGCGCGCGAGCGGCTGGAGACGCTGACCGACCAGGTGCGGCAGTCGCTGCTGAAGGCGGGGCTCGGCTACCGCACCCTCGCCGCGGACCCGAAGCTGGAGGCGGTGACGTTCGCGCCGCGGGAGCCGTCCGAGCACGACCGCGACGTCGCCACGCTGGAGGCGCTGCCGACCGCCACGCCGCACGAGCTGGACGTCGGCACGCTCGGCGACGGCCGCATCGCGGTCACGCTGTCGCCGGCGGCGCTGCGCCGACGGGCCGGCGAGGCGGTGGCGCAGTCGATCGAGATCGTGCGGCGCCGGATCGACGCCACCGGCGCGGTCGACCCGGAGATCACGCGGCAGAACCAGGACCGCATCGTGGTGCAGCTGCCGGGCGTCGGCGACCCGAACCGGATCAAGCAGCTGCTCGGCACCACCGCCAAGATGACGTTCCACCTGGTCGCCAGCGGGGTCAGCCCGCAGGGGGCGGCGCCGCCCGGCATCGACCTGCTGCCGATGCAGGACGATCCCAAGGCAATCATCCCGGTGTTCCACCACGTCGACGTGGACGGCGCCGACCTCACCAACGCGCGGGCCAGCCTGGACGGCCAGGACGGCGGCTGGGCGGTCGACTTCACGCTGGACAGCGTCGGCGCGCGCGCGTTCGCCGAAATCACCCGGGACAATATCGGCCGCGCGTTCGCGGTGGTGCTGGACGGCAAGGTGATCACCGCCCCCACCATCAGGGGCGTGATCCCGAGCGGCAGCGGCGAGATCACCGGCCGCTACACCGCGCAGAGCGCCACCGACCTCGCCCTGCTGCTGCGCGCGGGCGCCCTGCCGGCGCCGCTGGCGGTGATCGAGCAGCGCTCGATCGGACCCACGCTGGGGGCGGACTCGATCCGCGCCGGCGCCATCAGCCTCGCCGTCGGCTTCGTGCTGGTGGTGGGCTTCATGGCCACGTTCTACGGGCTGTTCGGCTGGTACGCGAACCTCGCGCTGCTGGCCAACCTGATCCTGATCGTGGCGACCCTGTCGCTGTTCGAGGCGACGCTGACGCTGCCGGGCATGGCCGGGATGCTGCTGACGCTGGGCATGGCGGTGGACGCCAACATCCTGATCAACGAGCGCATCCGCGAGGAGGTGCGCCGCGGCCGGGCGCCGCTGGCGGCGATGCAGGCCGGCTTCGAGCGCGCCACCTCGACCATCGTCGACAGCAACGCCACCGCGCTGCTGGCGCACGTGATGCTGTTCGTGTTCGGCACCGGGCCGGTGCGCGGCTTCGCGCTCACCATCACGATCGGCATCGTCACCACGCTGTTCACGACGCTGCTGCTGTCCCGCATGCTGATGGTGCGCTGGTACGCCGCCGTCCGACCCGCCCTGCTGCCGGTATGATGGTCTTTGGCCCGCGGGGTCCAGGGCAGCCCCCTGGCCTTCCTGCCTTTAGGATCCCCTGATGTCGCAGGCCCTGCTCCGTCCGAGGTTCCGCTTCGTCCGCGACGACACCCGCATCCGCTTCATGCGCGGCCGCTTCCTGGGCCTGGCGGTCTCGGCCTTCCTGTCGCTGGCCTCGGTGGCGCTGTTCCTCTATCCCGGGCTGTCGCTCGGCATCGACTTCAAGGGCGGCATCGTGGTCGAGGCGCGCACGCAGGGGCCGGCCGATTTCGGCCGCATCCGCGCGGCGCTGGCGGCACGCAATGTCGGCGCCGCGGGGCTGCAGCGGTTCGGCGCCGACGACGACGTGCTGATCCGCATCGATGCGCCGGCGGGCAAGGATACCGGCTCCGAGGCCGCCACGCAGTCGCTGGTGGACCGCGTCCGCGCCGCCGCCGCCACGGCCCAGCCCGGCACGCAGATCCTGCGCGCCGACGCGGTCGGCGCCTCGGTGTCGGCCGAGCTGTTCCGCAACGGGCTGCTGGCGCTCGGCATCAGCCTGCTGATGATCCTGGCCTACATCTGGTTCCGGTTCGAGTGGGAGTTCGCGGTCAGCGCGGTGGCGACGCTGGTGCTCGACATCACCAAGACGATCGGCTTCCTCGCCGTCACCCGGTTCGAGTTCGACCTGGTGATGGTGGCCGCGATCCTGACCATCCTCGGCTACTCCACCAACGACAAGGTGGTGGTCTACGACCGGGTGCGCGAGAACCTGCGCAAGTACCGCTCGATGCCGCTTCGCGAGCTGATCGACCTGTCCATCAACGAGACCCTGAACCGCACGCTGGGCACCTCGTCGACGGTGTTCCTGGCCGCCCTGCCGCTGGCGCTGTTCGGCGGGCACACCCTGTCCGGGTTCGCCTGGGTGATGCTGTTCGGCATCGTGGTCGGCACCTCGTCCTCGATCTTCATCGCCGCCCCGATCCTGCTGCTGCTGGGCGAGAAGCGCCTGCGCCGCGACGCGCAGCAGGCGGCGCCGGTGCGGGCGCGGCCGAAGTGAAGGCCAGGGGCAGCGCCCCTAGCCTCAGGGCCCCGCGGACGCCAGGTCGCCCGCGGCGGTGTAGTCCACCAGCGCCTGCAGGGCGTGCTGCGCCTTCAGGTTGAGCGCGTAGCCGGGATTCCGCTCGGCGCTCAGCACCGCGATCAGGGCGGCATGGTCGTACTGGATCAGTTGCGCGATCTGCTGCGGGGTGGCGCGGCCGGAACGGCCGTAGCTGAACTCCATCCCGCGCGCGATCAGGAAGCTGTCGATCAGGCTGATCGGCTCGTTCGGGTCGTTGGCGCCGATCGCCAGGCGCTGCGAGCCGGACAGGCCGCAGCCGCCGGTCGCCAGCAGGCCCGCGAGCCCGAGGCCGGCCGTTCCGGTCCGCAGGGTGCGCCACAACTTGGTGCGCGACAGCTTGGTCATCGCGGCATTGCACCGCGTTCGGCGCCCGCGCGCAAGGAACCGGCAGCGGTCCGGCACGCTCCGGACAGGACGCCAGCCTCGAGGATCACGAAGATGAGCCTGTTCGGATCGATCATGGACAAGATCGTCGGCTATGCCGGCTCGGTGCTGCATCCGGCGGCGGCGGTGACCTCGCCCGCGACGCTGTCGCCGGCGACGGCCGAGCCGACCGTTGCGGCGACGCCGCTGCAGGCGGTCGATGTCGGCGCCGTGCTGACGGCGCTGGCCCGGGACAAGGGCGGCGCGCTCAACTGGCAGAACTCGATCGTCGACCTGCTGAAGCTGCTCGACCTGGATTCGAGCCTGGCCGCCCGCAAGCAGCTGGCCGAGGAGCTCGACGTGCATGCGAGCGCCGATGGCACCGCCGAGCAGAACGTCGCCCTGCACCAGGCGGTGGTGCGGAAGCTCGAGGAGAACGGCGGCAAGGTTCCGGCCTCGATGAAGGGTTGACCCCGAGGCTAGACGATCTGGGTCGTCTGCGGCGGGGTCGCGGCCTCGCGCTGCGCCAGCAGGTCGCGGATCTCGGCGAGCAGGGCCTCGCTCGGGGTCGGGCCGGCCACGGCGTCGCTGCGGATCCGCATCCTGGTCAACAGCTTGACTACCCAGAAGATCACCAGGGCGACGATCAGGAACTGGATCACCGCGTTCAGGAACAGGCCGACGTCGACGGTGGCGACGCCCGCCTTCCGCGCCTCGGCCAGCGTCGCGTAGTGCGGCCCCTTCAGCGTGAAGAAGATGTTCGAGAAGTCGACGTTGCCGAGCACGAGGCCGATCAACGGGGTGAAGATGTCCCGGACCAGGCTCTGCACGATGCCGGTGAAGGCGGTGCCGACGATGATGCCGACCGCGAGATCGACGACGTTGCCGCGCGTGATGAAGCTGCGGAACTCGCCGATCCAGCCGGGGACGTGGAACGCGGGAACCTGGTTCGCCATGGGATCTGCTCCTCGGAGGTCAAGGACACCACGATGGCCGGAATGGGGGCCGGCGCGATATGGCGGTGCGGGTGCCATGGTCGGAGCGGCCGCTTGGTTCTAGGGTCGGTCGATCGGGCCCTGCACCGCACGCGACGCGGCATGTCCGGCATGACCCCGCGGAACCCGGGGGGCCGGACCTATGCGACGATCGTGTCGAGATGCGGAACGGGCCGTTACAGGAGAGATCAAGATGCTGCGACATGAGCGGGCCCATCCGATGAAGGCAGGACTGGCGCTGCTGCTGGCCGGCGCGATGGCCGCCCCCGGCCTGGCGCGGGCGCAACCTGCGGCACCCGGCGTGCCGGCTGCCGCCTCGCCGCAGGGGCCGGCCATGGTGCAGGCGCCCACGGCGCCGGTGCCGCCGACGGCGCCGCTCGGCGCGGCAGGGCCCATGGCGGCCCCGGCCCCGGCCCCGGCCCCGGCCCCGGCCCAGCTGAGCAGCGCCGGCTTCCAGAGCAAGGTCGGCAAGGAGAAGGCTGCCAAGATCGAGACCCGGATCGCGCGGCTGCACGCGGCACTCCGGATCACGCCGCAGCAGGAGCCGCTGTGGCAGAACTTCGCCACCGTGATGCGGGAGAACGTGGTGCAGCTCGACGCGGTCTATGGGCGGCGCGAGACCCAGTACGGCAGCATGAACGCGGTGCAGGACCTGCAGTCCTACGCCGAGGTGCAGCAGGCCAACGCGCGCAACGTGCAGATGCTGCTGCCGCCGTTCCAGGCGCTCTACGACAGCCTGAGCCCGGAGCAGAGGAAGGCCGCCGATGCGACCTTCCAGCACAACACCAACCGGGCGCTGCAGAAGTCGGGCTGAGCGCGCATCCGGCATCGATCGGGCGGGCGTTGATCGGGTGCCGGGGCTGCTCTATAGCCGCGGCATCGCGCGCCGGTCGGCATCGGCGGCATTCAAGCAGGAACCAGCCTCCATGAAGCCCGGCATCCACCCCGCCTACCACACCGTCAACGTCGTCATGACCGACGGCACCCAGTTCACTACCCGCTCCTGCTACGGCAAGGAGGGCGACACGCTGCGGCTCGACGTCGACCCGAAGTCGCACCCGGCCTGGACCGGCGTGCAGCGGATGATGGACACCGGCGGCCAGGTGGCGAAGTTCAACAAGAAGTTCGCCGGGCTGGGCGTCCGCAGCAAGGGCTAGACGGGGCCAGGAAACGTCCTGCGCGAGGTCGGATTTTTTTGGTGGTGCCGCCCTTGATGACGAGGTGGCATCATCCAAATCCAGTGCTGTCGGGAATGCCCAACCGGGGTTTTCGCACACGAGCTGGACCCGGCTCCGCCCTGCGGGGGGAGCCACATGACCTTGCCCCTCGAGGAGGTTTCCATGACCTACGACTTCGCACCCCTGTTCCGCACCGCGATCGGCTTCGATCGCCTGGCGCGTCTGGTCGACACCGCGGCGCAGTCTGCCAGCGTGACGGCCTATCCCCCCTACAACATCGAGAAGACCGGCGACGACAGCTACGTGCTGACGATGGCGGTGGCGGGCTTCGGTCCGGACGACATCGAGCTGACGGTGCAGGACGGCACCCTGGTGGTGGCGGGTCGCGTCGGCGGGACCGACCAGAGCAAGCACGAGGTGCTGTATCGCGGCATCGCGGCGCGGGCGTTCGAGCGGCGGTTCGCGCTGGCCGACCACATGCAGGTCGAGCAGGCGGACCTCCAGAACGGGCTGCTGCAGATCGGCATTCGGCGGATCGTCCCGGAGGCGTTGAAGCCGCGCCGGATCGCGATCGGCAGGACCGCGTCCCTGGCCGGCCCGGCCAACGACGGCGCCGCCACGGTCGACGGCAAGGCCGCCTGATCGCGACGCACCCTTACCAAGGACGATGACGATGGAGGGGGCCGGATCGACCGGCCCCCTTCGCTTTCATGCGCTGGGCCGAGGCTTGACCGTGCCGGGCGCCGACGCCCATATCGCCGGCAGCCGTGCCGATTCGGCACCCCCTGCAGAACCGGTGCCGCCATGTCGCGGCGACGCCGCGAGGACAGTACGATGAGCTTGCCGCTGATGCCGAAGGCCACCGCCGTGTGGCTGATCGAGAAGACCGCGCTCACCTTCACGCAGATCGCCGAGTTCTGCGGCATGCACCCGCTCGAGGTGCAGGCGATCGCCGACGGCGAGGTGGCGCAGGGCATCGTCGGCTACGATCCGGTCGCCAACAACCAGGTCACCGCCGCCGACATCGCCTACGCGGAAGGCGACCCGGAGCGGCGGCTGACCGTGCTGTCGGCGAGCAACCCGGTCACCCGCCGCTCGCGCGGTGCCCGCTACACGCCGGTGGCCAAGCGCAACGACCGCCCCGACGCGATCGCCTTCGTGCTGCGCAACTACCCGCAGCTCAGCGAGGTGCAGGTGATCAAGCTGCTCGGCACCACCAAGGAGACCATCGCCAAGGTGCGCGATCGCCAGCACTGGAACAGCGCCAACATCAAGCCGCGCGACCCGGTGATCCTCGGCCTGTGCAGCCAGACCGACCTCAACGCGACGGTGGCCATGGCCAACGACCGGCTGGTGCGGGACGGCCAGCACGTGCCGGCGCCGCCGGCGCCGCAGGTGGACGACGAGGCCGCCTGAAGGAAGGCAAGGCCAGGGGCTCTGCCCCTGGACCCCGGCAAAGGCTCGCCTTTGGAAACCGTCACTTAAAGAATTGGGTCCCAGGGCCGCCGGCCCTAGCGGGGTCCGGGGGCAGGGCCCCTGGCCTTCTACCCCTGCCGACCCAGCCGCTCCAGCTCGTCCTTGACCCTGAGCTTCTCCAGCTTGAGCCGGTTCAGCGCGCCCTGATCGGGGGCCGGCCGGCGATCCTCGTCGAAGAGGCGGTCGTCCAGCGCGGCGTGGCGGGTCCTCAGGCTCTCGATCCGCGATTGCAAGCTCATGATGCCTCCGGTTCGTCTGGTTGGGACCCGCTCACGCTAGACCCGCCATGGCCGCCGGCGCCACAGCAAACGGAGGCGCGGCTGGAGGCGGCGGCGTCCGCATGCTATGCGGGGCTCATGCTGATCGACCGGGACACCATGCTGCGCCGGCTGCACGAGCTGCGCAGCGAGCATCGTGACCTCGACACCGTGATCGGCCGGCTGGCGCCGCAGCCGATCGACCAGCTGCAGATCCAGCGCCTGAAGAAGCGCAAGCTGCTGCTGAAGGACGAGATCGCCATGCTGGAAAGCCGGCTGATCCCCGACAGCATCGCCTGAGGAGCCGACCATGAGCGAGACCATACCGGGCGACGACGCGGTGCTCGACGACGCCGTGGCGATGGCGGGGCCGGTGGTTGGCATCCTGATGGGCAGCCAGTCGGACTGGTCCACGCTGTGCCACGCGGCGAGCCAGCTCGAGACGCTGGGCATCGGCCACGAGAGCCGGATCGTCTCGGCGCACCGCACCCCGGACCGGCTGGCCGCCTATGCCGCCGAGGCCGCCGGCCGCGGCATCCGCGTGATCATCGCCGGCGCCGGCGGCGCGGCCCACCTGCCCGGCATGTGCGCCGCCTGGACCACGCTGCCGGTGCTGGGCGTGCCGATCGAGAGCGGGGCGCTGCGCGGCCTCGACAGCCTGCTGTCGATCGTGCAGATGCCGGCCGGGGTGCCGGTCGGCACGCTGGCGATCGGCCGCGCCGGCGCGGTCAACGCGGCGGTGCTGGCGGCCTCGATCCTGTCGCTGTCGGACGACGGCCTGCGCGCGCGCCTGGAGGCCTGGCGGTCGCTGCAGACCGCTGCGGTGCCGGAGATCCCGGCCGAGGGCCCTTCGGAGCCGTGACCCCAGGGACCGCGACCGACGCGGCGCTGCCGCCGGGGTCGGTGATCGGCATCGTCGGCGGCGGCCAGCTCGGCCGCATGTCGGCGATGGCGGCGGCCCGGCTCGGCTACCGCACCCACGTGCTGACCGACCACGCGGACGCCCCGGCGGCGGAGGTCGCCGGCGCCGTCACGGTCGGCTCCTACGACGATCCGGCGGCGCTGCGCCGGTTCGCCGCCGCGGTCGACGTCGTCACCTTCGAGTTCGAGAACGTCAGCGCCGACGGGCTCGAGCTGCTGGCGGCGGAACGGCCGGTGCGGCCGGCCGGCGCGATCCTGCGCATCAGCCAGGACCGACTGGCCGAGAAGCTGTTCCTAGCCGGAGCCGGCGTCCCGCTGGCGCCGTGGCGCCCGGTGGGCGACCGCCAGGCGCTCGACGCGGCGGCGGCGGCGCTCGGGCTGCCGTTCGTGCTCAAGACCACGCGGCTCGGCTATGACGGCAAGGGCCAGCGCGTGATCGCGGCGGCGGCCGCGCTGGACGCCGCGTTCGAGGCGCTGGCGCCGCACCCGCTGGTGGCGGAGGCCCATGTCGACTTCGCCTGCGAGCTCAGCGTGATGGTGGCGCGCGGCACGGACGGGACGGTGCGCGCCTTCGACGCGGTGCAGAACCACCACCGAAACCAAATCCTCGACCTGACCCTGGCGCCGGCGCCGGTGGCGCCCGCGGTCGCCGCCGCCGCCGGCGCGCTGGCGGTCCGGATCGCCGAGGCGTTGTCGCTGGTGGGCGTGCTGGGGGTCGAGATGTTCGTCGCGGCGGACGGCGCGCTGCTGGTCAACGAGATCGCGCCGCGGCCGCACAATTCCGGGCACTGGACGCTGGACGCCTGCCCGGCGAGCCAGTTCGAGATGCACGTGCGCGCCGTCGCCGGCCTGCCGCTGCCGCCGGCGGTCCGGCATTCGGACGCGGTGATGCGCAACCTGGTCGGGCCGGAAGACATGGCGCTGTGGCCGCGGATCGTCGCCACCCCGGGCCTGCTGCCGCACCTCTACGGCAAGCGGGAGGCGCGGCCGGGCCGCAAGATGGGCCACGTGAACCGGCTGTTCCCGCGCGGCGGCCTGCCCGGCCCGTTCGGCATTGAGGCGGCGCTGGGGCCGTTGGCGCGGAGTGACATCGCCATATCAGAAGCTTAAATTTGAAAGATTAAGAGGAACCGCGTTCCAGCCTGGACCACATTGATTAGATGAAGATGTGGGATATTGCAGGTCAAAGACTACGTTGTTCGTTGACCCTAAACCTTGAAGCTCGGTAGCAGCCCCATTTCCTGCCGTGGCGAAGTCAACAAGTCGCGTAGTGCTGAAATTGAATACATAACTGCTTCCACAAAACGGATTGTATATCGCAGGGCTTGGCAGGTAGCTGTAGATTGTCGTTGCAGTGCCTGGCGAACTCGAGCTTGCTGTAGAAAGATCTATTTTATATGTGTCTGCCGCAGTATAATTATATGAGTTACCTTCTGATGGCTTTTGGAATATACTGTTATAACCGTCATTAAGCAACTCAAGGTTTCCCTGCCCGTCCAGGGCGATGCCATGTTGCCCGATTGGTGGGAGGGTATCCGATCCTAGGTTAAGAGCGAATTTCCTAAGGGATGGAAAATCCGTGTACCATTTCTTCGTAGTATCTCCTAAAATCCAATGGATTTTCTTTACAGAACCATCCTTCGGAAAATCATAATCCACCGCCATGACAAAATTTTCTCGACTTGAGACAATCAATGTATTGTCCGTGGGATTGTAGGTATTTGAGTTGTTGTGAAACCAATCGTTTCCGACTGGATACACAAACTGTGAGGGATCATCACCTCCAGCTATCATTGCTGATTTTATGATATTGCCGAAATCCCACTGATTTGTAAGTTTACCAGTCCCATCTACTTCGATAGCAGCAGCCTCTGTCTCTGCAGGTGTATTAACATCAATAAGCATTAGGCCATTACGACCATAGTCTATGTTATGATGCCCAGTAAACGTTACGTTTTGATTTGCGTAGTCGGCAATTTTAGCGACTGCACCAGTTGTCAAATCTATACGGTTCAAGCCAGTCTTTCCATCGCTTGCATAAATACCGTTGTTTCCGTTAAAGAATATTGATGCGGGTGTGCTTACGTTAGCTGTTCCGACCCAACGAAAGTTGCCGTCTGTATCAAGAATTGCGGGCGAGTTAGTACTGCAGAGATCTTTCAACAGGAAGTAGTCATATTGAAGATCGCTGGTCGACTTACGATACTGCATCAGTTTAGGTGAGTTTACATCGCCACATGGGTCTGTATAGCTTGCAGTCGTGAAAGGAACCGCAACAGAGACCGTTGAGCCATCGGTATCCACGAGCGTCACATTTATTATATTGTTAGTCCCGGAATATAGACCGAATATTGGAATATTAACCCTGAATGACGTATCGCTTTGTCCCAATAAACCCTGAGCAAAAAGATAGCTTTGAGAATAAGTAGCCGTGATAGGCCGGGTAAATGATCCAGGCTTCGGTTGAATGGAGAATGATGCTGATTGTAAATTCCCGTTATTGCTAAGTGCCGTGATTTTTGCAAGAAATGGGGTTGCTCCAGCCGTAGCATTACCAACATTGACACTGTCAGCATACGCTTCATTTGAAAGCATATAACCCACCAAGCAAAGAGCAGATAGCGACAGACTCATGTCTTTCTGGTTGGGGGACATCGTGGTCTTCCTCATCTATTACATTTATTAAGTTGATGTGAGTCGAGAAGGTACAACCTGAACTTACCAATGCTTCAGTGGCAAGCCTCTAAGAGCCTTCTCGGTTGTCTTCCGGTATGAATGAAATTACGCGACTCGTCAATTACAGATGACAAACCACCACGAGGCCGGGATCACGACTTGGTTAACTGATCGACGTTGGAAAAGGTCTGGGAGCCGAACGCTAACAGGGAGGTCAGTGACAACTTGATGATAAGAACACCGTATAGCCCCGCACCTAGGCCCTGTTAGGGCTTGAGGCATGCACCAATGTACCGGTCATGACGAACAAG
>CAXTVM010000050.1:0-22720 GCA_964247725.1 uncultured Acetobacteraceae bacterium
GGGGTCCAGGGGCAAAGCCCTGGCCTTCTTCCTAATGCGACAGCCGTGCTTTGCCCTTACCCCACTGGGCCGGCGGCCCCAACGAGTCCAGGGCAGCGCCCTGGCCTTCCCCGGCCCGCGCCAACACGCAAGCCTCCGGCAGGTGCAGCGGCAGGTCCTCGGCGATCAGCCCGGCGCCGGCCAGCGTACCGGCCTGGCCGTGCAGCCACACCGCGGCCGACGCCGCCTCGAACGGCGCCAGGCCGCCGGCGAGGCAGGCGCCGACCACGCCGGACAGCACGTCGCCGGACCCGGCGGTGCCGAGCCAGGAGCTGGCGTTGTCGTTGATCGAGACCCGTCCGTCCGGCGCCGCCACGATCGTGTCGGACCCCTTCAGCACCAGCACGCCCCCCAGCAGCCGGGCCGCCCGGCGTGCGGCGCCGACCCGGTCCTGTCCCGGGTCGCCGAACACCCGCGCGAACTCGCCCGCGTGCGGCGTCGCCACGCATACGCCGCGCAGCCGCTCCGGCGCCCCTGCGGCTGCGGTGAGCGCGCCGGCATCGGCCACCACCCGTCGGCCCGCCGCCAGCAGCGCCGGCAGCGCCGCCTCGGCCTCGTCGCACGCCAGCCCCGGTCCGCAGACCCACACCTGGCGGCGTGCGTCCTCCAGCAGGGTCGCCAGCGGCGCCTCGTCGACGATGAGGCCGGGGGCGCCGGCGCGGTAGAGGTCGGCGCCGCGCGGGGCGGCGATCCGCACCAGCCCGGCGCCGGCGCCGCGCGCGCCGGCCGCCGACAGCCGCGCCGCCCCGCTCATGGCACCGCCGCCGCACACGCTGACCACGCCGCGGCTGTACTTGTGGCTGGCCGAGCCGATGGCCGGCAGCCGCCACAGGCCGGGCGCGTTATGCCAGGCGCGCACCAGGTCGCGTTCCAGCCGCTCCTGCCGCAGGCCGATATCGGCCACCACCAGCCGGCCCAGCAGGTCCCGCCCCGGCAGCAACAGGTGGCCCTGCTTACGGCGGTGGAAGGTGACGGTGAGCTCGGCCGCCCTCGCCTGCCCGCGCACGGCGCCGGTCTCGCCGTCGACGCCGGTCGGCATGTCGATCGCCAGCACCCGCCGCGCGACCGCCAGGGTGGCCGCCGCCGGGCCGGCGACGTCCCGCGAGAGCCCGGCTCCCAGCACCGCGTCGATCACCAGCCCGGCGCGGGCGGCGGCCGCCGGCTCGAATCCGGTCACCGGTCCCCGCCACAGCGCCGCCGCCCGCGCCGCGTCCCCGCCCGGCGCTGGCGCCGCCAGGGCCGCGACCGTCACCGGCCAGCCGGCCTGCGCCAGCAGCCGCGCCGCGACGTAGCCGTCGCCGCCGTTGTTGCCGGGCCCGCACAGCACCAGCGTCGGCGTCGGCCGCACATGCCGCCGTGCCGCGCGCGCCACCGCCCGTCCGGCGCACTCCATCAGCCGCCACAGCCCGTCAGGCGACGCGGCGGCGGCGGCGGCGTCGAGCCGGGCGGCGTCCGCCGGGGTCAGCAGCCGCAGCTGCGGCGGCACCGGGTCGCCACCATCCTCTGGAAATCCATCCATGCCGTTCCGATCCTTCAGCCAGGGTTGCGCACGGCCGTCGAAACCGCGATCAGCAGGCGCCCCAGCAGGAGACCGCGACCATGACCGGCCAGATGACGAGTAACGGCATCGGCGCTCCCGGGGGTGGCGTGCTGTGGGGCCTGGTGCTGTCGCTGCACCTGCTGGCGATGGCTGCCTGGCTCGGCGGCGCCGCCTACACCGTGCTGGTGATGCGCCCGAGCCTCGGCCTGCTCGACGGCACACAGCGCAGCTCGGTCCAGCTGCAGACCCTGACCCGCTACTTCCGGCTGGTCTGGCACGCCATGCCGGTGGTGCTGGTCACCGGCTGGCTGATGCTGGCGTTCCCGCTCGGCGGCTTCAACGATCCCGACTGGCACGTCCAGGCTATGCAGGGCCTGGGCGTGGTGATCGCGCTGCTGTTCGCCTATGCCTACTTCAAGCCGCTGCGGAAGGTCCGCCGGGCGATCCGGCCTCAGCCGGCCGACTTTGACCGGGTGCGCTCGCTGGTCTCCGTCAACCTCTATCTCGGCGTGCTGGTGGTCGTCATCGCCTCGCTCGACCATGTATTCTAGCACTCGAGGCAGGGCGTCACTCCGCCGCCTCGTCCAGCTCGCCGCGCGCCGGCACCGAACGATCGCGCAGGTGCACGGCCGCACTCACCAGCGCCACGTGCGAGAAGGCCTGCGGGAAGTTGCCGACCTGACGCTTGCGGCGGGGGTCGTACTCCTCCGCCAGCAGCCCGAGGTCGTTGCACAGCCCGACCAGCCGCTCGAACAGCGCCCGCGCCTCATCGTGCCGGCCCAGCAGGACGTAGCTGTCGACCAGCCAGAAGCTGCAGGCGAGGAAGGCGCCCTCGTCGCCGGCGAGCCCGTCCGCGGTCTCGTCGGTGCGGTAGCGCAGCACGAAGCCATCGACCAGCAGCTCCTGCTCCACCGCCGCCACCGTCGAGGCGATGCGCGGATCGTCGGGCGGCAGGAAGCCGATCACTGGCAGCAGCAGCAGTCCCGCATCCAGCGCGTCTGAGCCGAACGCCTGCGTGAAGCTGCCCTTGGCCTGGTTGTAGCCCTCGCGGCAGATGGTCTCGTGGATCTCGTCCCGCACCGTCCGCCAGCGCTCGACCGGACCCGGCAGATCGTATTCCTCGACGTCGCGGATGGTGCGGTCGAACGCCATCCAGCAGAACGCCTTCGACACCGTGAACTGCCGGCGGCCGCCGCGCACCTCCCACATGCCCTCGTCGGGCTCCTTCCAGATCGTCTCCAGATGCTGCAGCAGCCCGACCTGGAGCGACCAGCCGTGCGAAGCCTGGCGCAGGTTCTCGCGCCGCGACAGGTGCAGCGCGCTGATCACCTCGCCGTAGACGTCGAGCTGCAGCTGGCCGGCGGCCGCGTTGCCGACCCGCACCGGCACCGAACCCTCGTAGCCGGCCAGCCACGGCACCTCCCACTCCATCAGCTGCCGCTCGCCGCCGATGCCGTACATGATCTGCAGCTGCTCGGGGCTGCCGGCGACGCTGCGGTGCAGCCAGTCGCGCCAGCTTTGCGCCTCGTCGTAGTAGCCGCCCGCCATCATCGCCGTCAGCGTCAGGGTGGCGTCGCGCAGCCAGCAATAGCGGTAGTCCCAGTTGCGCCCGCCGCCGATCTGCTCGGGCAGCGAGGTGGTCGCCGCCGCGACGATGCCGCCGGTCTCGGCGTAGGTGAGAGCCTTCAGCGTGACCAGCGACCGCTTGACCACCGCTGCGTTCGGCCCCTCGTAGGCGCAGCGCCCGGCCCACTCCTGCCAGTGATCCAGCGTGTGCCGTAGCGCCTGGTCGACGTCGAACGGGGCCGGCGGCGGCAGGTGTGACTGGCCGTAGCTCATCACGAAGCTAACCCGCTCGCCGGCGGCCACCGAGAAGCGCGCCACCGTCTTCATGTCCTCGCCTTCGAGCGGCACCGCCGTCCGCAGCACGACCAGGGCCGGCCCCGCGATCGCGGTGATGCCGGCATCCTCCGGCAGCCGCGTCACCCAGGGCACCGAGGTGCCGTAGTCGAAGCGCAGCATCAGCTCCTGGGTCATCGCCACGGTGCCGCCACGGCCTTCGACGATGCGCACCACCGACGGCGCCGCATGGCCCATCGGCATGAAGTCGATCACCGCCACGCTGCCGGTCCCGGTGGTAAAGACCGTCTCCAGAACGATGCCCTGATCCCGATAGGCCCGGGTGCTGGTGAACGCGCCGCTCGGCGCCAGCAGCCAGCGGCCGTTCTCCTCGGTGCCGACCAGGGCGGCGATGCAGGCCGCGCTGTCGAACCGGGGCCAGCACAGCCAGTCGATCGAGCCGTTCCGGCCGACCAGCGCGCAGCTGGCGCAGTCCCCGATCAGCCCGTAATCCTCGATTGCCATCGGCGTGTAGGGCAAGACCAGCCACCTTGTTCACGAGTGCAGGGGGGAAACGGGACCCGGAATGATCGGTTCCCGCCCCGGCCGGCGCCCGGAAGAAGGGTTGCGCAATTGACTTCGCCGGACGATATGCCGATACGCAGCACGGACCGGCGCCGAGCGGCGTCGCGGTCGGTGGCCGTGCGCCGTGCCGCAAGCAACTCATGGCCTGGCAAGACCGGTCCGGGGGATGGTCCGGAGGGCTTGGCGAACGACCGGACCTCCGGAGATGCCGGCCTCCCGCCCGCTGCAGACCGAACGGCCATGGCACGGCCGGCACACCGACAGGTTCGAGAACATCCTTGAGCGACAGCATTACCGGCACGATCGAAGACCAGGGTCCTGATCCGTCGGAGGACGATGCCGCGGCGATCGTTCGCCACGACCGGGCCGAACCGCCGACGATCGAACCGCTCGAGGCCGAGACGCTCGACCTCGTCTCGTCGGCGATGCATGTCGGCGGCGGCGTGGCCTCGGGCGATCCGGCTCCGCCAGATCTCTTGGACGACCCAGCCTCCGTCGTCGCCACCGAAGCCGACGCGCTGCCGCTGTTCTCCGAGCTGGGGCTTTCCGAGCCGATCCAGCGCGCCATCGCCGAGATGGGCTACCTGCACCCCACCCCGATCCAGGCGCAGGCGATCCCGTTCGTGCTGGCCGGCCGCGACGTGCTCGGCGTGGCGCAGACCGGCACCGGCAAGACCGCGAGCTTCACCCTGCCGCTGCTGGACATCCTGTCGGGCTCGCGCGCCCGTGCCCGCATGCCGCGCTCGCTGATCCTGGAGCCGACCCGCGAGCTCGCCCTGCAGGTGGCCGAGAACTTCGTGATGTACGGCAAGTACACCAAGCTCACCCATGCGCTGCTGATCGGCGGCGAGAGCATGGCCGACCAGAAGGCGGCGCTGAACGCCGGCGTCGACGTGCTGATCGCGACCCCGGGCCGGCTGCTCGACCTGTTCGAGCGCGGCGGCCTGCTGATGACCCAGACCCGGACGCTGGTCATCGACGAGGCTGACCGCATGCTCGACATGGGCTTCATCCCCGACGTCGAGCGCATCGTGACCCTGCTGTCGCCGACCCGGCAGACCCTGTTCTTCTCCGCCACCATGGCGCCCGAGATCCGCCGGCTGTCCGACGCCTTCCTGCGCGACCCGAAGGAGATCACGGTCAGCCGCGCCGCCTCGGTGGCGCCCACCATCGTCGCCGGCGTCGCCGTGGTCGACGAGATCGACAAGCGAAAGGCGCTGCGCAAGCTCATCCGTGCCGAGGACGTGCAAAACGCGCTCATCTTCTGCAACCGCAAGCGCGACGTCGACACCCTCTACAAGTCGCTCACCAAGCACGGCTTCTCGGCCGGAGCACTTCACGGCGACCTGGTGCAGAGCCTGCGCTTCTCGACGCTGGAGCGGTTCAAGTCGGGCGAGATCCAGATGCTGGTCTGCAGCGACGTCGCCGCCCGCGGCATCGACATCGGCGGCCTCAGCCACGTGTTCAACTTCGACGTGCCGATCCACGCCGAGGACTACGTCCACCGCATCGGCCGCACCGGCCGCGCCGGCCGCACCGGCCACGCCTACACCATCGCCGCCCCCGACGACCGCGGCTTCGTGGACGCCATCGAGAAGCTCATCGGCAGCCCGATCCCGCCGCTCGAGGTCGACGGCATCGCCAGCGTGCCGTGGTCCGAAGGGCGCGGCAGGCGCGGCCGGGCCAGACCCGCGGACGGGCGCGAGCGGTCGCGCCCCGCCCGCACGCAGGAGGTCCGCACATCTGATGCTCGGGCGCCCGATGCCCAGACGCCGGCCCGCACCCAGGACCCGGCTCCGGCCGCGCGGGCGCAGCCGTCGCCGCGCCGCCGCCCGGAGGAGTCCACCCGCGGCCGGACCGAGCCGGCCGTCCTCGAGCCTCGCGCCGCGGAGGCGCGCCTGATCGAGCGCCGGCCGCCCGAGCCGCGCAGCACCGAGCCCCGCCGCCACCGGCCGGACGATCTCGGTCCCGCGGTCGTCGGCTTCGGCGGCGAGGTCCCCGCCTTCATGCTGCTGCCGACGCGCGGGCATCGCGCGGAGGCGCCAGGACCGGCGGAGTCCGAGCAGGATTATCCGGACGTCGCCGTCGACGCCTGATCCCGCGGCCGATACCGCCCTCGCTTCGGCCGAGCCGTTCGAGGCGCGGATTGGGTCGCTCGGCGCCGACGGCGACGGCGTATGCCGTGGACGCGGTGCCCCGGTGCATATCCGCTACGCCCTACCCGGCGAGACCGTGCTGGCTCGTTCGCTGGCCCGCAACCGCATCGTCGCCGAGCGAGTGCTGACGCCGAGCCCGGATCGCGTCGACCCGCCCTGCCCGCTGTTCGGACCCCTGGTCGGCCTTCCGGCGGGTCTCCCGGTCGACCAGTGCGGCGGCTGCGTGCTCCAGCACATGGTGCCGGCGGCAGCGCTGGCGTGGAAGGCCGGGCTGGTCGCCAACGCGCTCGAAGGCGCCGGCTTCGCGATGCCGGCCGCCATCGAGAGCGTGCAGAGCCCGCCCGCCGCCCGGCGCCGCATCGCGCTGGCCGCCCGCCGCGAGCCCGGCGGCGCCGTCTCCGTGGGCCTGCACGCGCGCGGCGCCGAGCGGATCGTGCCGATGACCGCCTGTTCGGTGCTGCATCCGGCGCTGCTGCGGCTGGTGCTGGCGCTGCCGCCGGTGCTGACGCGACTGCAAGGCCTTCGACGCGCCGGCTCCGCCCTCGTCAACCTGTTCGACAGCGGTCCCGACCTCCTGCTCTCGACCGATGCCGCGCTGGCGGCCCGCGACCGCGCGATCCTGGCCGAGTTCGCCGAAATCCACCGCATCCCGCGCATCTGCTGGCGGCCGGAGCGACACGACAGGCCGCCGGAGCCGGTCTGCCTGCGCGCCCCGGTGTCGCATCGGCTCGGCGGGGTCGCGGTCGTGCCGCCGCCGGGCGCCTTCCTGCAGGCGACCGCGCAGGGCGAGGCGGCGATCGTGGGCGCCGTGCTGGCAGCCCTGCCCGAGCGGCTGCCGCGGTCGGCGCGGGTCGTCGAGCTGCATGCCGGCTGCGGCACCATCGGCCTGCCGCTGTCGGAGCGGGTCGGCGTGGCCGCCTATGAGAGCGACGCGGCCGCGGTCGCCTGCCTGCACGCGGCCAGCGGCGGCCGCCGGCTCCAGGTCACGCGGCGCGACCTCGACCGCCAGCCGCTGCTGGGGCGCGACGTCGCCGGCGCCGCCGCGATCGTGCTCGACCCGCCGCATGCCGGCGCCGCCGCGCAGGTCGCCGAGCTGGCCGCTTCCGACGCCACCGCGATCATCTACGTGAGCTGCAACCCGGCCTCGCTCGCCGCCGATGCCCGACCCCTCGCCCGCGCCGGCTTCGCCCTCGATCGCCTCACCGTGATCGACCAGTTCCTGTGGTCGGCCCGGGTCGAGAGCGTCAGCGTGTTCAGGCGGCCGCCGGTCGGTCGGAAGAAACCGCGGCGCTAGACGTGGAAGCTCTCGCCGCAGCCGCAGCGGCCCTTCTCGTTCGGGTTGATGAACACGAAGCCCGCCGAGAGATCCTGCACCTGGTAGTCCATGGTGGTGCCGATCAGGAACAGCGACGCCTTGCGGTCCACCAGCACGGTGAGGCCGCGGTCGGTTACCACCTCGTCGTTCGGGCCCGCCGCCGCCACCCAGTCCATGTCGTAGGACAGCCCCGAGCAGCCCTTGGTGCCGACGCTGATCCGCAGCTTCTGGCCGGCATGGGCGGTGGCGTAGAGCTGGCCCAGCCGCTCGGCGGCGCGGTCGGACAGCGCCATCAGCGGCGGCAGCGCACGGCGCCGGGGCGACCCGGTCTCGATCTTGAACTCGGTCTGCGTGTTGCTCATCACATGGAACTCCTCAGAACATGTTGAGGGCGAGGCGGGCGTCCTCGCTCATGCGGCCCTGGTCCCACGGCGGGTCCCATACCGTCTCGACCTCGCAGCCAGTGACGCCGCGCACGGTCAGCACCGCGTCCCGCACCTGCACCGGCAGCTCCTGCGCGCTGGGACAGCCCGGCGCGGTCAGCGTCATCTCGATCCTGACCTGGCCGTCATCGTGCAGGTCGATCGCGTAGATCAGGCCGAGCTCGTAGATGTTGACCGGGATCTCCGGGTCGTAGACCGAGGCGATCGCGCCGATCACGTCGTCCTCACGCACCGGCGGCACCGTCTCGCCGTCCGGCGTCCAGGCCGAGATGCCGGAGGTCGCAGCCTTCGGCGATCCGAAGTTCGGGATCGGGCGCATCGGCGGCTCGGCGGCCGCATCACCGATCTGGTTCAACATCGCCATCATGCAGGCTCCGACGACTTGTACGCGGCCAGCAGCGCCGACCAGGGCAGCATCGCGCACTTCCGGCGCGACCTGTACTCGTGCAGGTCGGCGAACGCGAGCAGCGGTCCCAGCTCCGCCCGCGCCGCGGGGCCGAGCGTGTCCTGGCCCTGCGTCAGCAGCGCCTCGAAGCCGGTGCGGAGTTCCGTCGCCTGCCGCGCGGTGCGGCCCTGGACGGCATCCGCCATCAGGTCGGCCGACGCGGCGCAGATCGCGCAGCCGCGGGTGCGGTGCCGGATCTCGGCAGCGGCGCCGCCGCGACCCAGCCGGACACCCACCCGCACAGTGTCGCCGCACAGCGGGTTGGTGCCGTCGGCGACGCCGTCCGCCGGTTCCAGGACGCCACCGTGCAGCGGCCGCCGCGCCCGCTCGACCACAAGGTCGCGGTAGAGCGACTCGGCGTCGCCAGCGACGGCGGTGGCTGTCCGCTCAGACAAGGAACCGTCCGATCCGCTCGAGGGTCTCGGCCAGCACGTCGATCTCCGCCGGCGTGTTGTAGAGCCCGAAGCTCGCTCGCGCCGTGCTGGTGACGCCGAACCGGCGCATCAGCGGCTCGGCGCAATGGGTGCCGGCCCGGACCGCGATGCCGTTCTGGTCCAGCAGCGTGGCGATGTCGTGCGCGTGCGCGCCCGCCATCGAGAACGAGAGCACGCCACCCCGCTCCTGCGCCTGCCCCATCACCGAGACGCCCGGAACCCGGGCCAGCCGCGCCAGCGCGTGCTCGGTCAGCATCGCCTCGTGCGCCTGGATCCGCTCCAGGCCGATTGCGGTCACGTAGTCGATCGCCGCGCCCAGCCCGATCGCCTCGACGATCGGCGGCGTGCCGGCCTCGAACTTGTGCGGCACCTCGGCCCAGGTGGAGCGCTCGAAGCTCACCGATCCGATCATGTCGCCGCCGCCCAGGAACGGCGGCATCGCCTCCAGAAGCGCGCGCCTGGCCCACAGCACGCCGATCCCGGTGGGGCCGTACAGCTTGTGGCCGGTGAACACGTAGAAGTCGGCGCCCAGCGCCTGCACGTCGACCGGCCGGTGCACCACCGCCTGCGACCCGTCCAGCAGCAGCCGGGCACCGGCCGCGTGCGCCAGCGCCGCGATCCGCGCGGCGGGCGTCACCGTGCCCAGCACGTTGGACATGTGCGTGACCGCGACCAGGCCCACCCGCCCGTCCGCCAGCAGCGCCTCCAGCGCCGTCATGTCGAGCTCGCCGGCATCCGTCACCGGCGCCACCCGCAGCTCGATCCCGCGCCGGTCGCGCAGCATCTGCCAGGGCACGATGTTGGCGTGGTGCTCCATCTCGGACACCACCACCGCCTGGTCCGGCCGCAGCAGCGCGCCGTAGCAGTTCGCCACCAAGTTGATGGCGCCGGTCGAGCTGCCGGTGAACACGATCTCGTCCCGCGACGGCGCATGAAGGAAGGCCGCCACCTTGTCGCGCACGCCCTCGTAGGCGTCGGTGGTGCGCTCGCTCATCCAGTGCAGCCCGCGATGCACGTTGGCGTACTGGGTGCGCATGGTATGCACCATGGCCTCGATCACCGCGTCGGGCTTCTGCGCCGACGCGGCGCTGTCGAGGAATACGAACGGCTTGCCGCGCACCGTCTGCCGCAGGATCGGGAAGTCGGCGCGCAGGTGCGACAGGTCGGTCGCTGCCGCGATCGGGGTGATGGCGTTCATGAGGCACGTCCCTTCCACCAGCCGGCGACCGCCTCGTCCAGCGCCGCCCGCATCATCTCGTCGTCGACCAGCTGCAGCGCGTCGTCGAGGAACGCGCGGACCAGCATCGCGCGCGCCTCGGCGACCGGCACGCCGCGGCTGCGCATGTAGAACATCTGCTCCTCGTCGAGCGCGCCGGCGGTCGCGCCGTGGCTGCACTTGACGTCGTCGGCGTAGATCTCGAGCTCCGGCTTGGCGTCGATCTCGGCCGTCTCGGACAGCAGCAGCGCCTGGTTCATCTGGTAGCCGTCGGTCTTCTGCGCCACCCGCGCCACCACGATCTTGCCCTGGAACACGCCGCGCGAGCGGTCGGTCAGCACGTTCTTCACCGTCTGCCGCGAGGTGCAGTTCGGCGCGTCGTGCGCGATCACGCTGGTGAGGTCGGCGACCTGGGCGTCGGCCAGCAGCTGCGCGCCGTTCACGTGCACCGCGGCATGCGGGCCGGCCAGCGTCGCGTGCACCTCGTGCCGCGCCACCGCCCCGCCCAGCGCCAGGTTGAAGCCGTCATAGGCGCCGCGCTCGGCGATCGCGACGCGCACGGTCGAGAACGAGCACGCCTCGCTGGAATCCCGCTGCAGCCTGACGTGGCGCAGGTGGGCGCCGGCGGCGATCGCCGCGTCGAGCACGCCCTCGCTCAGGTAGGCGCCCTCGCCGCCACAGATTTCCAGCACCGCCAGCGACGCACCTTCCTCCAGCACCAGGCGGTGGCGCAGGTGCGACGCCGCCTGTCGATCGCCCTCGCCCCCGCACAGCGTCACCAGCAGCAGCCGCCCGGCATCCTGCCTTGCCGGGACGCGGATCTCGGCGCCGTCGGTCGCCAGCATCGCGTTCAGCGCCAGCATCGGATGGCGCAGCGGCTCGGCGGCGTCGGCGCCGGCGAACGGGCCGATCTCCAGGCCGTCGGGCATCCGGCTGAGTGCCTGCGACAGCGTGCCGCCGACGAACACCAGCCGCGGCGCCGCCTGGGCGCCGTCCGCCTGCAGCCCGCAGTTCGACAGCGCCGCATCGAGCAGCGCGGCGGCCCGCTCCGGGGCCGTCTCGACGGTCCCGAACCGTCCCTCCCGGACCCGACGCAGATCGGTGTACTTCCAGGCCTCGATCTTGCGTGTCGGCAGGCCGTGACGCTCCAGCCAGTCGGCGGCCAGGTCGCGCGCGGCCGGGTCGCCCGGCAGCTCGGCGCGCAGCGTCCGGTAGCGCTCGACGAGGTCGGCGGCGTTGCCAACGGCGGCGGCTCGCGCGGGCGGGACGATGGCGTTCACGCCGCCTCCGCCAGGAAGCCGGCATAGCCCTGCGCCTCCAGCCGGTGCGCCAGCTCCGGCCCGCCGCTGCACAGGATGCGCCCGCGCGCCATCACGTGCACGCGGTCCGGCACCAGGTGGTCGAGCAGCCGCTGGTGATGGGTGATGACCAGCGCCGAGAAGTCGGGCGAGCGCAGCGCGTTGACCCCCTCGGCCACGAAGCGCAGCGCGTCGATGTCGAGCCCGCTGTCGGTCTCGTCGAGGATGGCGAAGCTGGGCGCCAGCATCGCCATCTGCAGCACCTCGTTGCGCTTCTTCTCGCCGCCGGAGAAGCCGACGTTGACGTTGCGCTTCAGCAGGTCCTCGGGCATCGACAGCGCCTTTGCCTGCGCCCGCGCCGCCTTCAGGAACTGCATCGCGTCGAGCTCGGCCTCGCCGCGCGCGCGCTGCACCGCGTTCACCGCCGTGCGCAGGAAGTTGGCATTGTTCACGCCGGGCAGCTCGACCGGCGCCTGGAACGCCAGGAACAGCCCGGCCGCGGCGCGCTCGTCCGGCTCCATCGCCAGCAGGTCGCGGCCCCTGAACGACACCGAGCCCGCGGTGACCGCATAGTCCTCGCGCCCGGCCAGCACGTAGGCGAGCGTCGACTTGCCGGACCCGTTCGGGCCCATGATCGCGTGCACCTCGCCGGCCGGCACCTCAAGGTCGAAGCCCTGCAGGATCGGCTTCGGCGCGCCGTTGTCGTCGATCGAGGCGTGCAGCCCGCGGATGGAGAGGGGCGCGCTCATCCGACGCTGCCCTCCAGGCTCACCTGCAGCAGCTTCTGCGCCTCCACCGCGAACTCCATCGGCAGCTCCTTCAGCACGTCCTTGCAGAAGCCGTTCACGATCAGCCCCACTGCATCCTCCTCCGACAGCCCGCGGGAGCGGCAGTAGAACAGCTGGTCCTCGGAGATCTTCGACGTGGTCGCCTCGTGCTCGACCTTGGCCGACATGTTGCGGTTCTCGATGTAGGGCACGGTATGCGCCCCGCACTGGTCGCCGATCAGCAGGCTGTCGCACTGAGTGTGGTTGCGCGCCCCCGACGCCTTCGGCAGCACCCGCACCAGGCCGCGGTATGTGCTGTCGGAGCGGCCGGCGCTGATCGTCTTGGCGACGATGGTCGAGCGCGTGTTCCGGCCGATGTGGATCATCTTGGTGCCGGTGTCGGCCTGCTGGCGGTTGTTGGTCACCGCCACCGAGTAGAACTCGCCGACCGAGCCCTCGCCCTGCAGGATGCAGGACGGGTACTTCCACGTGATCGCCGACCCGGTCTCGACCTGGGTCCAGCTGATCTTGGAGCGGGCGCCGCGGCAGGCGCCGCGCTTGGTGACGAAGTTGTAGATCCCGCCGACGCCCTCGGCGTTGCCCGGATACCAGTTCTGCACCGTCGAGTACTTGATGGTGGCGTCGTCCATGGCGACCAGCTCGACCACCGCCGCATGCAGCTGGTTCTCGTCCCGCATCGGCGCAGTGCAGCCCTCGAGGTAGGACACCGAGGCGCCCTCCTCGGCGATGATCAGCGTGCGCTCGAACTGCCCGGTGTTGCGGGCATTGATGCGGAAGTAGGTCGACAGCTCCATCGGGCACTTGACCCCCTTGGGGATGAAGGCGAACGAGCCGTCGGTGAACACCGCCGAGTTCAGCGCCGCATAGAAATTGTCGGCCTGCGGCACCACGCTGCCGAGATACTGCCGGACCAGCTCGGGATGGTCGCGCACCGCCTCGCTGATCGGGCAGAAGATCACCCCCGACTTGGCCAGCGTGCTGCGGAACGTGGTCGCCACCGAGACGCTGTCGAACACCGCGTCGACCGCGATCTGCGGACGGTCGTCCTCGGACGGCTCGACGCCGGCCAGGATCGCGCGCTCCCGCAGCGGGATGCCGAGCTTCTCGTAGACCGCCAGCAGCTCGGGATCGACCTCGTCCAGCGACTTCGGGCCCGGCTTCCTGATCGGCGCCGCATAGTAGTGGATGTCCTGGTAGTCGATCGGCGGATGGCCGCCGACCTTGGACCAGTCGGGGCCCTGCATGGCGGACCAGGCGGCAAACGCCTTAAGCCGCCACTCCAGCAGCCATTCCGGCTCCTCCTTGCGGGCCGAGATCAGGCGGACGATGTCCTCGTTCAGGCCCTTGGGGGCCAGGTCCATCTCGATGTCGCTCTCGAAGCCCCACTTGTAGGCGGACTGGGTCAGCGTCTCGACGGTGTTGAGGGTTTCGGCAACGGCAGGCATCGGGCCCTCACTCGGCGGCATGGATGGCGGCGGCGGGCATGCTGCCCGGGCCGTAAGGAATGGTTCGGGACAGGCCGCAGCGCGACACGTCCATCTGGTCCAGCATGATCCCGCCCAGCGCCGAGCGGATCGCCTCGTTCACCGGGTCCCAGCGGCCCCGGATCCGGCACACGCCCTCGGCCTCGCAGCCTCCGGTCGCGCCGTCGACGCAGGCGGTGAGCGAGATCGGCCCGTCGATGGCGACGATCACGCCGGCCATGTCGATTTCCCGGAGCGGCCGCGCCAGCCGGTAGCCACCCCGCGCACCACGCTGGGACGTGACCAGCCCGGCTACGGCCAGCGCCTTCAGCACTTTGGCCACCGTCGGCTCCGGGATCCCGGTCGCCTGCGCCAGCGTCGGCGATGTGGTGACCGCGCCCTGATGCGACAACTGCACCAGCACGACCACCGCGTAATCGGTCAGCTTCGACAACCGCAGCATAACGCCTCGACGGGGATGCGATGATGATCAAGGACCGGACGAGTCCGGTATCCCCGAGATGAGGCCGAACTCTCTGATCGTCAAGGGCACGAGGCCAGGGGCTCTGCCCCTGGATCCCACTGGGGCCGCGGCCCCGGACCCCGATTCGCGAAGAGACATCTCCTTGTGGACACGGCTCGGGGCAGAGCCCTGGCCTTGCCTACCGCTTGTTCCGAGCCTTGAGCAGCGCTCGCATCTTCGCCCTGATCGACGCCCCCTGCGCCTTGTCCGGCAGGTTCTCCGGCTGGCTGAAACGGAAGCTGATGTCGGGCCGGCGGGAGGCCGATCCCCGCTTTCCCCATGTCTTCACGACCTACCGGCTGACCGAGATCCATTGCGGTGGCATCCCGAGCCGGGTGATGCCGCACACGGCGGAGCTGCAGCCGGAGGCGTTCGTCGAGATTTCGCCGGAGCTCGCGGCGGAGCACGGCATCAGCAGCCTGGACTGGACCGTGCTGTCGACGCTGCGCGGCGAGATCGAGGTGCGGGCGCTGGTCACAGAGCGGATGCGCGCGTTCCGGCTCGGCGACCGCACGGTGCACCAGATCGGCATGCCGTGGCTGTATGGGCACGAGGGCTACGCCACCGGCGACATCGCCAACGTGCTGTTCGCGATCAGCGGCGACCCGAACGTCAGCATCCACACCACCAAGGCGATCACCTGCAACCTCAGGCCCGGGCGGCTGGCGCACGCGGGAGGCACGGTCCTTGCCCGATGAGCGCCTCGATCGCGCGCTGGCGGCCATGGACCGGGCCATCGCGGCGGCCCCGGGGCACGACGGTGCCTCGTTCTCGCAGGCGGTGACGGAGGTGAGCGCGGCGCGCGACGAGGTGGCGGGGCGTGGCCGGACGACGCCGGAGGCGCGGCAGCGCCTGGACCGGCTGAACGCGGTGCTGAGCATGATCCTGGCCGGGCACTTCCCGCTCGGCGCGCCGCCGTGGGACGAGGTCAGGAAGGCACGCGGCTGGCTGGCCGAGATCCAGGCCACGCCGTAGCGCCCGCGGTCGGCTCAGCCGATAGCCCGAGCGTCGATACGGGGCTGCCGCCGACCGGTACCGTAACCGAAGACGCGAGCCGGCCCTCGTAATCGGCACCGCCCGCGCGGCGCGCCGCTATGAAACGAGCGAGCCGGCGTGCGTCAGCGCGCCTGGGTCCTGGCCAGCATCAGCGCGTCGGCGCGATCGTCGGTGGGCTTGGTCTTGTAGCCGGGCTCGACGTGGATGCTGATCACGGCCAGGCCGACTTCGTCGCGGATCGCACGCTCGATGCGGTCGCAGATGACGTGGGCGGCGTCCACCGTCATGTCGCTCGGCACCACCAGGTGGAAGTCGACGAAGGTCATGCGGCCGGCGACGCGCAGGCGGACGTCGTGCGCCTCGATGGCCCCCATGCCGGAATGGCCGATGACACGGCGGATGGTGGTGACCGCGTCCGGATCCTGCACCTCGTCCATCAGGCCGCCGACCGAGTTGCGCAGCACCGCCCAGCCGGTGCGCAGGATGTTCAGCGCCACCACGCCGGCCACGGCGGCATCCAGGCGCAGCCAGCCGGTCAGCGGCACCAGCGCGAAGCCTGCCAGCACCGCGACCGTGGTCCAGACGTCGGTCATGACGTGGCGGCCGCCGGCGGCGAGCGCCGGCGACCTGCATCGGCGGCCCTCGCGCAGCAGCACCAGCGCCCACACGAGGTTGACCAGCCCGGCAGCGGCGTTGAGCGCGATGCCGCGCCAGGGCGTATGCACCGCGACCGGGCGGGTCCAGGCGGCCGCGGCGGCATTCAGGATCATGAAGGCGGTGGCCAGCACCAGCGTGCCCTCGACGATGGCGCTCAGATACTCCGCCTTGTCGTGGCCGTACGGGTGGTTGGTATCTGCGGGGCGCGCGCTGTACCACAGCGCGAAGAGGGCGGCGAGCGCGGTGGCGACGTTGATGACCGTCTCAAGCGCGTCCGAATAGAGCGCAACGCTGCCGGTAAGGCGGTAGGCCTCGGTCTTGGTGGCCAGCACCAGCAGGCTGACCAGCAGGCTCGCCCAGGCGACCAGGATGGTCCGGTCCATGTCGATACGTTCCCTGTCCCGGAGAAGAAGGCCAGGGCGCTGCCCTGGACCCGTTGGGGCCGTCGTGCGCAGCACGCTCCGCGTGACGGCCCCAAGCCCCGACCCGTAAGAAGACAGTCCGTCCGCGAAGGTGCAACGCCGGCGAATCGGGGTCTCAAGGCCCACGGCCCCAGTGGGGTCCAGGGGGCAGAGCTCCTGGCCTTCTTCCTGACGAGCCCGAACGCCTACGGGTGGTGGGTTCCCAGGATCACCGTGCTGCCGGCGAGACAGAGCAGCACGCCGAGCAGGTCCCAGCGGTCGGGCGGCACGCGCTCGACGGTCGCCATCCACAGCAGCGAGGCGGCGATGTAGATGCCGCCATAGGCGGCGAAGGCGCGGCCGGCGGTGGCGCTGTCGATCCGGGTCAGCAGCCAGGCGAACAGGCCGAGGCACAGGAGCGCCGGCAGCAGCCAGAGCGCCGAGCGGCCGAGGCGGCTCCAGGCCCAGACAGCGTAGCAGCCGGCGATCTCGGCCAGGGCGGCGGCGGCATAGACCAGGGCATCGGCGGGGCTGGGGATCATCGGGGGATACGATAGACCAACGGCCAGTCCTCGGGGGCAAGGCCGCGGCAGGCCGGCATCAGCCGAGCCAGGACCAGCCGGTAGCGGACGCCGTCCCAGCGGTAGGTGCGCAGGTCGCCGCAATCGCCGAGGCCGCGGCTCGGCTCGTCGGCGCCGAGCTCGCGGCCGTCGAGGCTGACCTGGGCGTTGACCAGCAGGCCGGGCGGCCGGGCGGGGAGGCCGGACGGGATGCCGAAGCGGGCCAGGGCGGCACGGCCCGGCGAAGCCAGCACGAAGGCGGTGGAGCGGTCGAAGTTGCCGCTGCCGCAGGGGATCTGCCACAGGCTGACGGTGGCCGAGAGCCGGTATGCGGCGGTGTCGTCGGTTGGTGTCGCGGAGTCCTGGCGGCGGCAATCGCGGACGGCGGCCAGCGCCGCGACGGCGGGCGGGAGGCGGCGCGGATCGGGCGGCGGGCCGGGATTCAGGGCCGGATCCGGCGGCGGCGGCGGGACCTCTGGCGGGCGGCGCTGGCGGGCGTCGATCCAGTCCAGCGCGGGGGCCGCGCCGGCGAGGCGGATGGCGCCCAGCGGTGCCGGTCGGGCGCCGGGCCGGAGCGCGGATGCCGACAGCAGCAGAAGCCGGCCGCCGCCGTGCAGCACCGGCAGCAGCAGCCCGACCTCGCCGGCGGACAGGGTGCCGCGCAGCGTGCCGGCGTTGCCGGCGAGCAGGCGGACGGTGATCGCCGGACCGTGCCGCGGCGCCAGCAGCCGGATCGCGGCGAGCGGGCGGGGGCCGTCCGCGCGCAGCACGAGCGTCGCGGTGGCGGGGCGGTCGCGGTCGCGCGCGACGAGCAGCACGGCCGGGGTCTCGTCGGCGCCGAAGCCGTAGGCGCTGCACTCGAGCAGGTTGTCGCAGGCGGCGAGCCAGTCGCCGGACATCTGCGTGGGCAGCTCCGGGGCCGCGCCGGGGAGTGCTGCGGCGGCGGCGGCGGCCGGGGCGGACAGCAGCAGGGCGGCGGCGAGCCCGCTGGCCGGACGGCGCCGGATCACGGGCGGGCCCGGACCTCGTCGTCGCCGAGCGTGTCGGAGACGGAGAGCTCGCGCACCGCGACGGTGCCGGCGGCGGTCGTCGCCGTCACCGTGGCGGCCGGCGGCGGCACGACCATCCGCCGCTGGATCAGCGGCGAGACCAGGTCGCCGTCGACCAGGTGCGCCAGCAGCAGCACGCGCGGCGTCAGCAGCGCCGGGTGCGGGCCGACCGGCGGCGCCACCGGCACCGCCGGCACGCCGGCCGGCACGGCGCCGAAACAGGGGATGAAGGTCGGCAGGCCGGCGACGGCGCCGGGCGCCAGCGTGACCGGGACGCCGGGCAGGCCCAGCCCGAGGCCGGCGAGCACGCCGACGACGGCCATGTCGGCGAGCTGGCCGAGCAGCCGGCGGCGCGGCGTGCGGCCGGTCCCGCGCATGACCGCCCGCGCGCGCGGGCGGTGGCGGATCGGCACCAGGCGCAGCATGCCGCCGATGTGGAGCCCGGGCGAGATCGCCAGGGAGGGGGCGGCGATCAGCAGCGGGACCAGGGTCGCCGCCACGTCCAGCGTGCCGCCCGGCACCCGGAAGGCGGGTGCGGCGAAGCTGCCGGAGCCGGCGCGCACGGCCTGCTGCAGGCGGCCCGGGATGCGGCGGCCCCATTCGGTGTCGCCGTAGCGCTGCCGCGGCGTGCCGGCCTCGCCGACCAGGGTGTCCGCCAGGTCGGCGCTCCGCTGCGCCAGGGCGGGACCGATCGGGACCGCGAGGCCGACGGCGATCGCGGCCAGCGGCAGCGCGACCAGCGCCGGCAGCCAGGAGGCGCGCAGGCCGGTGCGCACGGCGAGCCAGTCGACGACGCCGCGCAGCGTGGCGCCGAGCAGCACGGCGAGGAACGCCGGCAGCACGACCGACCAGAGCAGCCGGAGCAGCGGCGGGACGCCCGCCGCGATCGTGGCGGCGCGCGGGACGATGCCGGTCTGGGATGGGGCGGGGTCGGTCATCGGTTCCGGGCTGCCATTATGACGGGATGGCGCCGAAGGCCAGGGGCGCCGGCCGCGAGGGGCCCGGGCCGCCGTGACGGACGGCGGCCCTGCTGCTAATCGGGTCGGAGCCGATGGGCGTGGCGGAGCGATCGGCAGCTTCGGCCATGGCCGATCGCAGGCGGCACTGGATCGCAGGCGGCACTGGGGGGACGATGGCGTGCGACGGCAATCTGCGCGACGGCGGAGAGCGGGGAGCCTGCTCCCGCTGGCCGTCATGGGCGTGGCCGCCGGATCCGTCGGCTGGTCCGCCGTGAGCGGCGCGGCCGGTGCTGCGCCGTGGGTCCTGCTGTTCGACGGCGACAGCGTGTCGCTGGGCTTCGGCGTCGATCCGTCGCAGTCCCCGTCGGCACAGATCGCACCCCTGCTCCAGGGCCCGGTCCGGATCCTGAACGTGGCGGTCTCGGGACGCCCGGTCTCGACGTCGCTCGCGGAGTTTCCCGGCAACGTGGCCCCGCACTTCGACCCGGCCGCCGCCGACAACGTCATCGCCTTCCACGGCGGCGACAACGACATCGCCCTGGGCCGGACGGCGGCCGAGGCCTACGACAGCCTCGGCCGCTATATCGGGCTGGCGCACGCGCAGGGCTGGCGGGTGATCGTCTCGACCGAGCTCGGCCGCCCCGACTGGAGCGCCGCCGCGCAGGCGCAGCTCGCCGAGTACAACCGCCTGGAGCTGCGGAACCGCGCCGGCGCGGATGCCGTGATCGACTACGCGTCGGTGCCCGGCCTGTCGGACCTCGCCGATCGCGAGCGGTCCGGCCTCTACGGTTCCGACCGCATCCACCCGAACGCGAGGGGATATGGCCTGCTCGCGCATCTGTTGCGCGACGCCATCGCCAAGGTTAGAACGCCGGGGTCCGCGAGCCGCCCCGGATGACGGTGATATGCACGAAGCGGAACGATCGCAACGTGATACGAGGGCCGCCGTGCAGCCAGGACATCGAGCCGGGATCGAGCCGGCGCAGGGCCCGAGCGTCGACGATCCGCGCGCGCGGGCGGCCGCCCTGATCGGCGACCGCCGGATGGAGGACGCGGCGGCGCTGCTGGCGCACGGCCGCCGGCTGCATCCGGACGACGCGCACCTCCTGCTCGACCAGGCGTCGCTGGCGGAGGCTACCGGCGACCGGGACGGCGCCATAGAGATGCTGCAGGCGGCGATCGACCGCCATCCCGCAGCCGAGGCCGCCTACCTGCGCGCCGGCCGCCTGTGCCGGCAGGTCGACCGCGCCCGCGAGGCGGAGACGGTCCTGCTGGAGGGGATGTGCCGGTTTCCGGCGAACATGGACCTGGCCGCCGAGTATGCCGCCATCGCCGAGGACCGTCAGGACTGGGGCCAGGCGGCGCGCCGGTATCACCTCGCCCGCGAGCGGTTTCCGTCGCAGATCTGGACCCATGCGCGCCTGGCGGCGGCGCTGCGCAACGCCAAGCGGCTGGCCGAGGCGGAGGAGGCGCTGCTCGAGGGCTACCGGCACGTCCCGCACGACAGGCATTTCCTGACGGAACATGCGGAGGTCGCGGCGGATCGGGAGGACTGGGCGGAAGCCGCCCGACGCTTCGACACGGCAAGGGAGCGGTATCCGGGCTTCTGGTGGACGTGCAAGCGCCACGCCGACGTCCTGAAGCGGGCCGGCGGCACGATGGAGGCGGAGGCCGTGCTGGCCGAGGGGCAGCGGCTGGCACCCGGCGAGCCGGTGGTGTTCCTCGATCATGCGGAACTCGCCTTCGACCGGCGGGACTGGGCGGAGAGCCTGCGGCGGTTCGGGACGGTCAAAGACCGGTTCCCGGGCGAATGGTGGCCGTACAAGCGGATCGCCGACACGTTGCGGGCGACCGGCCGCGGCGACGAGGCCGAGTCCGTGCTGCTGGAGGGGCAGCGTCTCTTCCCCGGCGAGCCGGCGCTGTTCGTCGATCATGCCGAGCTCGCCGTCGATCGGCGGGACTGGGCCGAGAGCCTGCGGCGGTTCGGGGCGGCCCGGGACAGGTTCCCCGACGCCTGGTGGTCGTACAAGCGGATCGCCGACACGCTGCTGGCGACCGACCGCGCCGGCGAGGCCGAGGCGGCGCTGCTCGAGGGGCAGCGTCGCGCGCCTGGCGAGCCGGGGCTGTTCATCGATCATGCCCAGCTGGCCTTCAACAGGCGCGATTGGGCCGAGAGCCTGCGACGGTTCGAGATCGCCCGGGACAGGTTCCCCGGCATGTGGTGGCCGTACAAGCGGATCGCCGACACGCTGCGGGCGACCGGCCGCGCCGACGAGGCCGAGGCGGCGCTGCTGGAGGGGCAGCGACAGGTCCCGGGCGAGCCGGCGCTGTTCATCGACCATGCCGAGCTGGCGTTCGACCGGCGGGACTGGGCCGAGAGCCTGCAGCGGTTCGAGGCCGTTCGGGAGCGGTTTCCGCAGGACTGGCGGTCCTACCGGCGGATCGCCGCCGCATTGCGGGCGACCGGCCGCGCCGGGGAGGCCGAGGCCGTGCTGCTCGACGGCCAGGGCCGCCATCCGCAGCAACCGGATCTGTTCCTGGACCACGCGGACCTCGCCGCCGCGGCCAGGGACTGGCCGGAGGCGCTGCTGCGGTTCGAGGACGCGAGGGCGAGGTTCCCCGGCCTGTGGCCGCCGCTCCGGGAGATCGCGCTGACATACCGCAAGATGGAACGCTTCGCGGATGCCGAGCGCGTCATCCGGGAGGGTCTGGAGCTGTTCCCGGACGAGCCGGAGGTCATGTTCGCCTATGCCGACCACGCCCAATGGGTGGGAGAGGTCGACGAGGCGATCGAGCGCTACCGCGCCATCCGGGAGCGCTACCCGCACAGTCACCTGGCTCATTTCCGGCTCGCCTGCTCCGTCGGCGCCGCCCGCCGGCTCGACGAGGCGGAGGCGATGCTGATCGAGGTGATGAAGGCCTTTCCGGAAGAACGCAGCACGCTCACCGAGCTCGTGCAGCTGACGATCCGGCTCCAGGCGAGCGAGCGGCAGATGTCGACCGCCACCCTCGAGGAGATGGTGGACGACTGGATCCGGAGGTGCGGCGATGCCGAGGACCTGCTGGTCGCCAAGGCCGAGCTCGCGCAGATCAACGGCGACTACCAGGGCTACCTGCAACGGCTCCTGCACCTGGCCCGGGTGCATCCGGGTGCGAAAGCGATCGAGCGGAAGATCACCGCCGCGCGGGAGCTTCTGCTCGGCCGCGGGGAGCTGGTTGCGGACGAGCCCGGCGTCGCCGCGTCGCCGCCCGGCCCGGAGGACGCGTCACGGGCCCGCCGGACGCTGCTCGGCCTGTTCGAGAGCCTGGGCGGCGGCGGTCCGGGAGGGATCATCCTCTATGGCTGCGAGTTCGGGTTCCTGCAGCGCCAGGCGGCGCTGGAGCCGCTCAGCCTGCTGCGCTGGACCGGCGTCAACCTGGCGAACGTGACGCGGCTGCTGGCGAACGACTTCGAGGGCATCGCCGAGCTGGGGAACTGCGTGCTCGACTTCGCCGAGGACGCCTACGACTGGCACTTCATCGACACGGCCTACGGGCTGCGCTGCGACCACACCCACCTAGACCGGCTGACGGTGCGTCAGGAGGACGCGCTGCAGATGATGTGCCAGCGGTTCCGGTTCCTGGCCCGCAAGCTGCGCGAGGACCTCGAGGACGGCGAGAAGGTCTTCGTCTACCGCTACCTGGGGTCCGCCCCGGACGAGGCGGAGGTGCTGGCGCTGGCCGAGGCGGTGAACGGGTATGGCCGGAACATGCTGCTGTTCGTCTGCCGGGCGGACGCGGACCATCCTCCACTCACGGTCCGGCTGGTCCATCCGGGGCTGATGGTCGGCCATATCGACTGGTTCGCGCCGGACCGGCACCATTATCCGGACAACCTCGAGGGATGGACGCGAATCTGCGAGCAGGCCCACAACCTGTGGCAAGGTCAGACGGCCGGCTAGGTTGGGACCCTGTCCCAGGGCTATCGCATGAGGAAGAAGGCCAGGGGCTTTGCCCCTGGACCCCACTGGGGCC
>CAXTVM010000051.1:0-21828 GCA_964247725.1 uncultured Acetobacteraceae bacterium
AAGCCCCTGGCCTTCCTCCTCATGCGGTAGCCGTGTTCCGACTGATTTCGGTACCGAAACCGGCCGGGCGTCACCTGCCCGACACGGTGCCGGGCCATCGCGTTTCGGCTGCGAACCAAGTCTGCCCGTCGCCGTTATCGCCATCCGTACGCGCAACAGATGGGGACAGCTCGCATGCTTGGTACGATACTCCTGATTATCCTGATCCTGCTGGTGATCGGCGCGCTGCCGACCTGGGGCTACAGCGGCGCCTGGGGCTACTTCCCGTCCGGCGGCCTCGGCTTGGTGCTGCTCGTCGTCATCGTGCTGCTGGTGCTCGGCCGCATCTAGCAGCCGGGCGGCTCAGCCGGCCGGGGCCGCGGCGCTGCCCAGCACCCGGCCGGCGATCGTCCGCAGCCGGTCCACCAGCGCCGGGTCGCGTGCAGGCTGCGGCGTGATCAGCGCCTGTTCCAGCGCCCGGTCGCAGCCGGCCGGGCACGGGCCCCTCGCCTGCCCCAGCACCGGGATCACCGCCCGCAGCAGCGCGCGGGCCCGCTTGGCGTTGGCCGCCATCACCGCCACCACCTCGTCGACCGTGACCGCGTCGTGGCCGTCGCGCCAGCAATCGTAGTCGGTGACCATGGCGACGGTGGCGTAGCAGAGCTCCGCCTCGCGGGCGAGCTTGGCTTCGGGCATGTTGGTCATGCCGACCACCGAGCAGCCCCAGCTGCGATACAGGTGGCTCTCCGCCCGGGTCGAGAATTGCGGGCCCTCCATCACCAGGTAGGTGCCGCCGCGGGCGACCGGCAGGCCGAGCCGGCGCGCCTCCCCCTCCAACGCGTCGCCGAGGCGGGGGCAGACCGGCTCGGCCATCGAGACGTGGGCGACGCAGCCGGTGTCGAAGAAGCTCTTCTCGCGCGCGAACGAGCGGTCGATGAACTGGTCAACGATTACGAACCGCCCGGGCGGCAGCTCCTCGCGCAGGCTGCCGACCGCGGACAGCGAGATCACGTCGGTGACGCCGGACTGCTTCAGTGCTGCGATGTTGGCGCGGAAGTTCAGCCGCGACGGCGGGACCCCGTGGCCGCGGCCGTGCCGGGGCAGGAACACGCAAGGCGTCTCGCCGAGGCGGCCGAACAGCAGCGCGTCGGAGGGCCGACCCCAGGGCGTGTCGACCGTGCGCCACTCCTTGTCCTGCAACCCCTCGAGGTCGTAGAGCCCGGAGCCGCCGATCAGGCCGATCACCGGACGGACGGTCGGTGCGGTGTCGGGAGTGTCAGCGTGCATCGCGCCAGATCCGTCGCTTGAGGAGGAACAGCAGGGCGATCAGCAGCAGCAAATAGAGCACCACGCTCGCGCCGAGCCGCCGGCGCGCGGCGGCGTGCGGGTGCGCCGCCCAGTCCAGGAAGCTGGCGACGTCGTGCGCCATCTGCGGCACCGTCGCCGGGGTGCCGTCGGCGTAGCGCACCTGGCCGTCCGCCACCAGCGGCGGCGGCATCGCGATCCGCCCGCCCGGCGCCGCCGCGTTGGCGTAGTTGCCGGGCTCGAGCGTTGGCCCGGACGGGGGCGCGGCCTCGTAGCCGGTCAGCAGGCGGGCGATGTATCGGGCGCCGCCCGGCTCGGTGAGCGCCAGCCGCGACATGTCCGGCGGCAGCGCGCCGTTGTTGGCCGCGGTGGCGGCCGCGTCGCTCGGGAACGGCGACGGCAGGCGGTCGGACAGCCGCGCCGGCCGTCGCCTGGGCTGGCCGGCGGCGTCGGTGCCGTCCGCGACCAGGTGGCTGGCGGCGATCGCGTGCAGCTGGTCCGGGTCGAGCCCGAGGCCGCCGAGGTCGCCGTAGGCTAGCTGCCGGATTGAGTGGCAGGCGCTGCAGACGCCGGCATAGACCGCATAGCCGCGCTGCGCGCTGGCCAGGTCGTAGCGGCTGGGTGCCGCCGCCAGCGCCGGCTGCGCCGCGAGCAGGACCGGGACCAGGCAGCGCGATAGCCGCCGGCGCATCAGGCGGCGATGCCCTCGTGGGCGGCGATGCTGGCGGGCAGCATCGGCCGCGCCTCGATCCGCCCCAGCAGCGGCAGCAGCACCAGGAAGTGCAGCAGCCAGTAGGCGGTCGCCAGCCGGCTCAGCACCAGCCAGGCGCCGGTCGGCTGCCGGAAGCCGGCCACCCCCAGCAGCACCGCGCTGGCCAGCAGCAGCAGCAGCATCCAGCGATAGGCCGGCCGGTAGCGGGCGCTGCGGATCGGCGAGCGGTCGAGCCACGGGAGTGCGAACAGCACCGCCAGGCTGCCGGCCGACAGCACCAGACCGAACGGGCCGCCGGCGCGCAGGATCGCGTAGAACGGCGCGAAGTACCATTCCGGGGTGATGTCGGAAGGCGTCGAGAGCGGGTTCGCCGGCAGGTAGTTGTCGGGCAGCGTCAGCCAGCCGGGCAGGAAGAACACCAGCACCGCGAACGCCAGCGCGAACAGCGCCAGACCGAGCCCGTCCTTGGCGGTGTAGTAGGGGTGGAACGGGATCGTGTCGCGCGGGCTGGTCACCTCGATGCCGAGCGGGTTGTTGGAGCCGGTCACGTGCAGCGCCACGATGTGCAGGCCCACCACTCCCAGGATCGCGAACGCGGTGACGAAGTGCAGCACGTAGATGCGGTGCAGCGCGGTGTCGCCGAGCGAGGCGCCACCCAGCAGCCAATCGGCGAGCGGGGCGCCCAGCAGCGGCACCGAGCCCAGCGCGTGGCTCGCCACCGTCAGGCCCCAGTACGACATCTGGCCCCAGGGCAGCACGTAGCCGGCGAACGCCGCCACCATCACCATGACCATCAGCAGCATGCCGGTCAGCCACAGCACCTCGCGCGGCGCCTTGTAGGAGCCGTACCAGAGGCTCTTCCAGACGTGGACGTAGAGGGCGGCGAAGAACATCGACACCCCGCCCTGGTGGATGGAGCGCACCAGCCAGCCGCTGCTGACCTGGCGGTCGATCGCCTCCACGCTGGCGAACGCGTCGGCCACGGTCGCGGTGTAGTCGATCGCCAGGAACACGCCGCTGACCAGCAGCACCGCCAGGGTCACGGTGATGAAGGCGCCGAACGCCCACAGCCCGTTCAGGTTGAGCGGCATCGGGTAGGACACGTACTCGCGCCGGAACGTGGAGATCACCGGCAGCCGGGAGTCGAGCCAGCGCGTCGCCGGATGCGCGTCGTGCGGCAGGTCGGAGACCGGCGGGCGGCCGAACCGATGCTCGGACGGGCGCCGCTCGGGGGGCAGGTCGTCGTCCGGCAGCACGGCGGCGTCTCGATCGCTCATGTCTAATCCAACGCACGAGAGGCAAGGAAGGCAAGGGGCTCAGTGGAAGGAGAAGGCCAGGGCGCTGCCCTAAACCCGTTGGGGCCGCGGGCGAAGCCCCCTGGCCTTCCTCATGCAACAGCCATGCTCTGCCCCTTGACCCCGTCAAAGGCGGAGCCTTTGAAATCCATTCGTTCAGGAGGTGGGCCCAGCGCCCCTTCCCTCCAACCCGAAGGCGATCGATGTCCGCAGCCCACGAGGCCCTGAAGGGGGACGCCCGCACCTGGTTCGAGGGGCTGCGCGACCGGCTTTGCGCGGCCTTCGAGGCGATCGAGGACGAGCAGGACGGGCCGCTCGGCGACCGGCCGGCGGGGCGCTTCGAGCGCCGGCCTTGGCGGCGGCTGGAGGACGGGAGCGGCGGTGGTGGCGTCATGGGGCTGATGCGCGGGCGGGTGTTCGAGAAGGTCGGCGTCAACGTCTCCACCGTCGCGGGCGAGTTCAGCCCCGAGTTCCGCCGCGAGATCCCCGGCGCGGAGGTCGACCCGCGGTTCTGGGCGTCGGGCATCAGCGTGGTCGCCCACCTGCACAGCCCGCTGGTGCCGGCCGCGCACTTCAACACCCGGCTGCTGGTCACCACCGCGGGCTGGTTCGGCGGCGGCGGCGATATCACGCCCATGTTCCCGCGGAGTGAGGCGGCGCAGGCCGACGCCGCCCGCTTCCATGCCGGCTTCCGGGCCGCCTGCGACCGCCACGACCCGGACTACTACGAGCGGTTCCGCGACTGGTGCGACCGCTACTTCTTCCTGCCGCACCGCGGCGAGCCGCGTGGGATGGGCGGCATCTTCTACGACCGGCTGCACACCGCCGACCCGGGCGCCGACTTCGCCTTCACCCGCGACGTCGGCACCGCCTTCCTCGAGACCTACCCCGCCATCGTCCGCGACCGCATGCGGGCGCCCTGGACCGCGGCCGAGCGCCGGGAGCAGCTGGTCCGGCGCGGCCGCTACGTCGAGTTCAACCTGCTGCACGACCGCGGCACGCTGTTCGGCCTCAAGACCGGCGGCAACGTCGAGGCGATCCTGATGAGCCTGCCGCCGGAGGTGAGCTGGCCGTGAGGGGAAGGCCAGGGCGCTGCCCTGGACCCGTTGGGGCCGCGGGCCCCGAACCCCGAGTCGTAAGGAGATGTTTCGTGTGTGAAAGCAGAACCTCAACGAATCGGGGCCTGGGGCCGTCGTGCGCCAGCACGCTTCGCGTGACGGCCCCAGTGGGGCCCAGGGGCAAAGCCCCTGGCCTGCGCGGTCCCGGTCTCATTTGAGACATCGTCCCCCGTCATGTATGACGTCGCGATGAACAGCGAGGCCACCCTTCCTTGAGCCGAACGGCTGGATGGCTGCCGCGGCGGTCGCTCCTGCTGCGGGCGGCGGGGCTGGCCCTCGCCGGCGCCCTGCCCCGGCCCGCAACGGCGCACGAGGCTGCCGAGCCCATCATTGACCCGGGGCGCCTGACCGGATCGATGCTCGAGCAGGGGCCGCCCAGCCTACGCAACCCGAGCCTGCTGGTCGCCGGCCCTGCCGACGCCGCACCGGGGCGTTGGGCGGCGCTGCTGGCGCCGCGCCTCGCCAACGCGCTGCAGGCCGGCACCAGGCTGGCGGTCGCCGCCACCGGCGGCCGCGACGGCGTCACCGGCGCCAACGCCTTCGACGCGCTGACCACCCCCGATGGCTCCACCGCGATGCTGGTGCCTGGTGCGGCCGCGATCGCCTGGCTGGCCGGCGACCCGCGGGTGCATTTCGACGCCGCGCGCTGGGTGCCGGCGCTGGCCAGCCTGTGCTCGGGCGTCCTGGTGGCGCGCGGCGGGATGGATGGCAGCCTGGCGGGCCGCACGCTGCGCGTCGCCGCCTCGACCGCCACCGGCGCCGAGCTGCCGGTCCTGCTCGGGCTGTCGATGCTGCGCGCGCGGCCGGCGCCTGCGTTCGGGCTGTCGGAGCCGCAGGACGCGGCGGCGGCGCTGCGCGACGGGCGCGTCGACGCGGTGTTCCTGGCCGGCCACGACGTGCCGGCGCGGCTGCGGACGCTGCGCGCGGACGGCTTCGCGCCGTTGTTCTCGCTCGGCGGCGCCGGCGACGACATCGAGGCGCGCGATCCGGCGCTGTCCGACGTGCCGGCCTTCGCCGAGCTCTACCGGAGGCAGGCCGGCCACGCCCCCTCGGGCGCGCTGTTCCAGGCCTGGCGGGCGACCGCGGCGGCGGCGGCGATCGACACCGCTCTGGTGCTGCCGCTGCTGGCGCCGGCCGCACTGGTGGCGCGCTGGCGCAGCGCCTGCCAGGACGCGCTGTCCGACCTTGGGCTGGTCAGCGCCGCGCGGACCGCGGAGGTCGATCCGGTGCCGGCGCCGCGATGCGTGCAGGCGCTGGCGCGGATCAACGCGGACGAGACCACGCAGCTGACCCTGCGGCGGTGGATCGCGGGGCAGACGGGGTGGCTGTGAGCGATCGGGGGCCGCCTGCCGAACCGCGCATGGCGACGCCGATAGGCATGCTGGCCCAGATGAAGCTCGGCCAGATGACGGTGCTGCGCTGACGGGCCGATGAAGTTTCGATCGGGTTAGAAGACGCGATCGACTATCGTTTGATTGTCTCGACGCTGATCAGATAGTCAGAGCAATTAACTACAGGTATCGACGGATCGGTGTGTAACAGCGGTATTCAGTCCGCGGACGGCCCAGCATTTTCCCGCGCTGCGTCGGGGCTGGATCGCATGCCATATCGAATCCATCTTCCATATCATCCACGATTGGGTCATTGGATGCTATACGTTGCGGTACGAGAAGGGCATTGCATGAAACATGATCGCTGGATGATAGCGCTGTGTGCGAGCGTCGCGGCATGCGCCGATCAACCTGCCCGGGTATCGACGTCTCTTCAACCAAGCTGGATTACGACCCTTGAACACTGCCAGATTTGGGATCCCTTTCCCCGTGTCGGCGAGACCGCAAGCTGGAGCGGATCGTGCGTTGGCGGCTTCATAGAGGGACCAGGCAGGATAGTCTGGAGCTCGCCGGATCCGACGGCAGACGAAGGCCATATAGCCACGTTGAGTGGCAGAGACCTGAAAATCACGTCTGTGGTTGACGGTCAAATGGTTCATGGCTTCATCCGGGACCATGCTTTCGAGCAGTTTTTCGACGTTAAAACGGGCAAGATTAGGTATACTGTCGACGGTTACTTCAGAGACAGTCGTCTGGAAGGTATGGGAACAGTGGTAACGTCGGGAGGAAGCCGATATGTCGGCAGTTTCCACCTTGGCAAGTATGATGGTCATGGTGTCTTCCAGTACCCGAAAGGCGCTCGCTACGAAGGGGATTTTCATGATGGAAACCGGGAAGGTCATGGGCTTCTGACCTGGGGGCAGGGAAACTCCTACGCGGGAGACTTCCACCTGGGTTGGCCGGATGGATCGGGCAAACTCACGACCGTGGGATCTGGAAAGGACAATCTACCACTCACGTTGACTGGCACGTGGCAGAGAGGATGCTTCCTGGATCCCGCCCGATTTGGCTGCATTCAGATACGGCCTAATTAGATGATAGGAATCAGCGAACATGACTTGTCCTGTCCGGTTTAGCTGTATCGTTTTTATCGCCCTGATCTAACGTCGCAAGATTCAATCGGCGCATGCGGCTCCAAATTGAATGATTTGGTCCATCAACTGCCGTCAAGGAAATCAGTTTTGCAGAGACATCTTCAACCGCTCGGCGTCATGGGGATCACCTCCGCCCTGATCGCGTCGCTTGCAGGCTGCGTGATCTCTGATCGAACAGCCGCGCCACCGGCTGGTGGGACACCTGATCCCAGCGTTCCGGAACTCGTGTTGATCTCACAAGAAAGACCAATCTATCCTTCTGCGATGTATCACAGATCCATTCAAGGTCGCGTCGTCGGGGATTGTGCCATCGATGCGAACGGCCGAACGCACGACTGCCGTATCACGAGCACGGTCGACCATGGTTTCGACACCGCGGCCCTGATATATTTCAGCACCCTCATCTATGTGCCGCGGTCGCCTGGTATCCTACCGCTTGCCCATCATCGGAACGTCCTTACCTATCGCATAGCGCAATAGACAACTGCCGCTCTATCATGCGGCGACCGCCTTCCGGGATGCGGGGGGAGGATGGGCGTGGTGAAACGCCGTGAGGGTTCGGAGCCACTCGGCGACGGGCGATGGGACGATCATCGCCCCGGTCGCCCACCTGCGGATCGTCCGCTCGTCGCAGCCGAGGGCGTCGGCGAGACCTCGGCTGGGACCATCGAAGTCCTTCCAGGGCACTCCGCAGCTCTTCGGGGGTCACGCCTCGACTAGACCGAGGCGGCGTTCGATCCGGTCCACCGTGCCGACCACCCGATCGGTCCGCAGCGAGACGTTCGCGTAGCCCTGCCCGAGCATGCCGACACGGCCGGTCAGCTCGCGGATGTCGGCGCGAAGCCCATCGACCTTGGCGTCGAGGGAGCCGAACCGCTCGCGCATCTCGCGGAGAAGGACGGGGGTGAGATTCTCCGGCTCTTCTGCCACCGAGGTTTTCCATCCAGCGACCGGGAGCATTCCCTTGCTGCCAGCGGAGGATGCCGCATTTGCGGCGCGATGCAACGGAAAGGTCAGTGGACTGATCCAGCCGGTTCGAGGCAGCCTTCGTCTTCCGATGCGAACCGATCGTCCCGACTGCGTATTGGCTGGCCCTTGGCCCGGCCAAGCTCCCGGATGTGGGCCGTGAGCCCGGCGCCCTGGACCGAGCTGCCGTTCGGCGGCGAGCCTGGTTTCGTGGCGGGCGATCAGCGGCCGGCGCGGGCCACGTTCTCGTTGATGACCGGGGGTGGCAGGCGGCCGAACGGGGCCGCGTCGACCGGCAGGTCGATCGCTGGCCGGTCGTCCTGGACGTGGGCGATGTGGAGCAGCCACTGGAAGCCACGCAGGCCGGGCGGCTCCGCCCGCACCACCTTCAGGCCGAGGGCTTCGAGGGAGAGCTGAAGCCAGGACCGATCGAAGATCGCGGCGTTCGTCACGTCGTTCTCGTTGATGTAGAGGGCGTTCTGGAAGTCCTGCATCATCGGAAAATACTTCTTCTCGAACATGAACCAGGTCGAGACGAAGGTTCCGGTCGGCTTGAGGACGCGCGCCACCTCGCCCAGATAGTGCTCGGTCTGGCTCTGGGTCGTGTGGGTGAGGACGGACCAGGCGAGGACGAGGCTGAAGGCGTCGTCGTCGGCCGGGAACGGCAGCGTGCCCGGCTTCGTCCTGTCGGGGTTGAAGCCCGGGTTGAAGACGTCGTGGTGCTCGAAGCGGAAGGACGGTGCGGCGCCGCTCAGGTCGTTCCGGCACCAGTCGACCGTGCCCTGGTGGAGGTCGATGCCCAGATATCTCCGCGGTTGGCGGGCGACGCGGCCGCACCCGCTGTCGAAGTCCAGGACCGACTCGCAGGCCGACAGCGGCACGTTCGGGAGCGCCGGCGTTCCGGTCGGGTTCTCGAACGCATCCTCAGGTGAGCCGCCCACGAGCTGTCGCATGGTCGGGGAAGGGATCGGGAGGACGAAGCCGTTCATGAACCGAAGCTAGTCCTTGAAAGAAACGAGATCAATTCAGCTCGTCCCGCTGCGCATCCATCGTCGCCAGGAATTCCGCCGCCTGCGCGCGCAGCGCGGCCACCTTGGCCGGCTCCATGCGGGCGAGCGTGCGCACCGGCATCGCCATGCGCGGGTTGGCGGCCAGGATGCGCTCGTTGCGGGCGATGAAGTCCCAGTAGAGAGGGTTGAACGGGCACGCAAGCGGGCCGGTCGACTGCTTCGGGTCGTAGGCGCAGGCGGCGCAGTAGTCGCTCATGCGGTTGATGTAGGCGCCGGACGCGGCGTAGGGCTTGGAGCCCATGATGCCGCCGTCGGCGAACAGCGCCATGCCGCGCACGTTGGGCATCTCCACCCACTCGTAGGCGTCGGCGTAGACGATCAGGTACCACTCGTCGACCTGGTCCGGGTCGAGCCCGGCCAGCAGCGCGAAGTTGCCGGTCACCATCAGGCGCTGGATGTGGTGCGCGTAGGCGTTGGTGCGCGTGTCCGCGACCACCTGCGCCACGCAGTTCATCCTGGTCTCGGCCGTCCAGTAGAACGCCGGCAGGGGGCGGGTCGCCGCCAGCGCGTTGCGGCGGCCGTATTCCGGCATGTTCAGCCAGTAGACGCCGCGCACGTACTCGCGCCAGCCCAGCACCTGGCGGACGAAGCCCTCGACCGCGTTCAGCGGCGCCAGGCCCTCGCGCCAGGCGGCCTCGGCGGCGTGGCACACCTGCAGCGGCGCCAGCAGGCCGAGGTTGAGCGAGGTCGAGATCAGCGCGTGGAACAGCACCGGGGCGCCGGTGCGCATGAAGTCCTGCCAGTCGCCGAAGCCGGCCAGCCGCTCGGTCACGAAATGGTCGAGCGCCAGCGCCGCCTGCTCCGCCGTCACCGGCAGATCGAACGGCGCGATGTCGCCGAAATGATCGCCGAACTCCCGCTCGACCAGGGCCGCCACCGCCTCGGTGACCGCGTCGGGCGGAAAGCGGGGCGCTGCCGGCGGCACCACGCCGGGCGGCATCCGCTTCCTGTTCTCGGCGTCGTAGTTCCAGCGGCCGCCGGCGGGCTCGCCTGCGTCCATCAGCACGCGGTGGCCGCGCCGCATCTCGCGGTAGAAGAACTCCATGCGCAGCGAGCGTCGGCCGGCCGCCCAGTGCCGGAACTGGCGCAGGCCGCACAGGTAGCGGGTGTCGTCGAGGAGCTCGACCGGGCACCCGGCGCGGTCCTGCCAGCCCGCCATCTCGTCCTGCAGCCGCCACTCGCCGGGTGCCGTGACCACGATCCGCGCCGGCGCGTGGGCGGCCACCGCGCGCAGCATCTCGCCGCGCAGGCTGTGGGTGTTGTCGGGATCGTCAAAGGCCACGTAGGCGACCCGCACGCCGCGCTGGCGCAGGCGCTCGGCGAAGTGCCGCATGGCGGAGAGCACCAGCACCAGCTTCTTCTTGTGGTGGCGGACGTAGGTGCACTCCTCCCGCACCTCGGCCATCAGCACCAGGTCGCGGGCGGGATCGAGCCCGTCCAGCGCGGCGAGCCCGTCGGACAGCTGGTCGCCCAGCACCAGGCGCAGCGTGTCGACGCCCGTCATGGCCGGCGCGGCGCTCATGGCCGTCGCGGGGCGGGGGGGCGGCGCAGCAGCAGGCGCACGGAGCCGACGTTGCGCGACCGGCCGGCGAGCGGCGGGTGCACCGCGGCCAGCACCAGCGGCCGCAGGTCGGGACGGCTCAGCCAGTGCGGAAGCTCGCGGCGCAGGATGCCGCCCTCCTCGCCGGAGCCGGCGCCGGCGCCGGTGATGATCTCGACGCAGCGCAGCCGGTCGGCCTGCGCCCGCAGCAGGAAGGCGTGCAGCAGCGCGAAGGCGGACTGCGCCACCTGGCCGTGCAGGTCGAGCCGGCGCTCGGCGCGCAGCCGGCCGTTGGACAGGCCCCGCCAGCTGGTGTCGTCGAGCCCGAGGTTGCGGGCGCCGATCTCGACCGGCGGCCGCGACGGACGCGGCGCCGGCACGGGCTGCGGCGGCGGCGCCGCGGCCGGGACAATCGCGACGATCGCCGGCGGCGCATCGGGCGGGGGCCCGAGCGGCGGACGGCCCCGCAGCGGCCGCACCGCGCGCATGGTCTCCGCCCATAGGCGCTGCTCGCCCTCCCTCAACAGCCGACGCGCCATGACCCTCTGTCTACCCTGGTGATGGGAAGGTAGGCGCTTGCGGCGTGAAGGCCAGGGCTCTGCCCTGGACCCGCCAAGGGCCGCGGGCCCTTGGAACCCGATTCCCTAAGAAATGGGACGCAGCGGGGGTCCAGGGGCAACGCCCCTGGCCTTTCTCCGGCAGGCTCCGGAGCCCGCTCGAGAATGGCGTATGCCGGATGAGAGTGCCGCGCACGGCCGGCGTGACCGTCGAGAACCGGAGCGGAGCGGCCTCGATGGCCGTGAGCACCGGAAGCGGAGACGGGCGCGTCGGATCGCCGGCATACGCCATTCTCAGGCGGGCTCGACGCGGACGCGGGCGGCGCGGTCGGAGGCGAGCAGCAGGTAGACCGCGGGCAGCACGAACAGCGTGAACAGCGTGCCGATCGAGAGCCCGGACGCGATCACCAGCCCCATCACGAAGCGCGACGCCGCCCCGGCGCCGGTCGCCAGCACCAGCGGCATCACGCCCAGCACCATCGCCGCCGTGGTCATCAGGATCGGGCGCAGCCGCAGCGCGCAGGCGCGCTCGATCGCCTCGCGCGGCGACAGCCCCAGCCCCTGGCCTTCGCGCGCCACCTCGACGATCAGGATGCCGTGCTTGCTGATCAGCCCCATCAGCGTCACCAGCCCCACCTCGGTGAACAGGTTGACGCTGGCACCTCCCACGCCCGCCCAGACGAACAGCAGGGCGCCGGCGATCGACATCGGCACCGACACCAGGATGATCAGCGGCTCGCGGAAGCTCTCGAACAGCGCGGCCAGCGCCAGGTAGGTCATGATCACGGCCAGCGCGAAGGTGCCGGCGAAGCCGCTGCTCTCCTGCACGAACTGGCGCAGCGGGCCGACCGCGTCGGTGCCGTAGCCGACCGGCAGCGTGTGCGCGGCGAGGTCCTGCAGGGTGGCGTAGGCCTGGCCCTGGGTCACGCCGGCGGCGGGCACGGCGCTCACCGTGGTCGCGTTGAGCTGCTGGAAGTGGTTGACCGATTCCGGCTCTACGGTGTCGGCGATGTGCGCCACCGAGCGCAGCGGCACGGCGACGCCGTTCACCGACTTGATCGGGTAGTCGAGGATCTGGTCCGGGTTGAGCCGGTACCGCCGCATCGCCAGCGGCTCGACCTTGTACGAGCGCCCGTCGGTCGAGAAGAAGCCGGTGTAGTTGCCGCCCAGCATCGCGTTCAGCGAGCCGCCCAGGTCGTTCATGGTCAGCCCCAGCGCCGAGAGCTTCTCGCGGTCGACCACCACGGTGGCCTGCGGCTGGTCGATCTTGAGGTCCTTGTCGACGTAGGCGAACAGCCCGCTGGCGCGGGCGCGGGCGACGAAGGCGTCGGAGACCTCGTCGAGCTGGCGGAAGTCGCCGCTGCTCTGCAGCACGAAGCCGATCGGCAGGCCGTACGATCCGGGCAGGTAGGGCCGCACGAAGCTCGCCAGCTCCATGCCCGGCACGGCGTCGAGCCCGGCCTGCACCTCGTCCGCGATGGCGAACACGCTGCGGCGGCGGTGGCTCCAGTCGACCAGGTCGAGGCCGCCCTGCAGCTGCGGCGCCTGGCCGAACAGGAAGTAGTTCTTCATCTCCGGCACCGACTTGTAGATGCCGACGATTGCGGGCGTGTAGCGCGAGATGTCGTCGATGGTGAGGTTCGGCGCCGTGTTGCCGGAGATCGACAGGTGGCCGATATCCTCCGGCGGCGACAGCTCGTGCTTGGCGTGCGCGTAGAAGAGCCAGGAGCTGCCCAGCACCGCCAGGCCGATCAGCAGCACCAGCGGCTGCAGCCGCAGCGTCACGTGCAGCAGGGCGGAGTAGCCGCGCTGCACCCGGTCCAGCGCGTGCTCGCTGGCGCGCTCCATGCGCTCGGCGAGCGGTACCGTCCGGCCGGGGGGCGTGCGCGCGCGCAGCAGCCGCGAGCTCATCATCGGCGAGAGCGTCAGCGCCAGCAGCGCCGAGACGGTGACGCTGGCGGCCAGGGTGAAGGCGAACTCGGTGAACAGCGCGCCGGTGAGCCCGCCCTGCAGGCCGAGCGGCACGTAGGCCGTGATCAGCACCACGGTCATCGCCAGGATCGGGGCCAGCAGCTCGTGCGCCGCGGCGGACGCGGCGGCGATCGGGCCCAGGCCCCGGGCCAGGTGGCGGTTGACGTTCTCGACCACGATGATGGCGTCGTCCACCACCAGCCCGATCGCCAGCACCAGGGCGAGCAGCGTCAGCAGGTTGATGGAGAAGCCCATCGCCGACATCAGCGCGAAGGTGCCGATCAGGGAGAGCGGGATCGTCACCAGCGGCACCAGCACCGAGCGCCAGGAGCCGAGGAAGGCGAACACCACCAGCCCCACGATCAGCAGCGATTCGGCGAGCGTCGTGACCACCTCGCCGATCGAGGCGCGGATGTAGTCGCCGTCGTCGTCCAGCACGGTGATGCGGAAGGTGGGCGGCATCGTGGCGCGGAGCGAGGCGATCTGCGCGTGCAGGTCGCGCGACACCGCCAGCGCGTTCGCGGTGGGGGTCGGCTTGATGTCGATGTAGATGCCGGAGCGGTCGTCGCCGATCGCCTCGATGTTGTCGGGATCGCTGCCGAAGCCCACCGTGGCGACGTCGCCGAGGCGGACGATCCGCAGGTTGTTCTGCCGCACCACCAGGCGGCGGAACTCCGCCGCGCTGTGCAGGCTGGAGTTGATGTCGAGGTTGACGCTGACCGTGCTGCCCAGCGTCTCGCCGACGCCGGTGACGAAGTTGTTGTTGGCGAGCGCGGTGTAGACGTCGCCCGGCGTCAGGCCGTAGCCGGCCAGCCGGTGCGGATCGAGCCAGACCCGCATCACCAGGTCGGGCGCGCCGTTGACGTTGACGGTCTGCACGCCGGCCACCGACTGCAGCCGCGGCTGCACCACCCGCTTCACGTAGTCGCTCACCTGGACAGCGGGCAGCGCGTCGCTGTCGACCAGCATGTCCATGATGCCGCCGCCCGAGGCGTAGGAGGTGATCGAGGAGGCCTGCACGCCGGCCGGGAACTGCGCCGCCGCCGCGGTCACGTAGGCCTGGATCTCGGCCAGCGCGCGGGCCGGATCGTAGTTCAGCTTGAGGTAGACGCTGATGTCGGACGCGCCGAGCGAGGAGGTCGAGGTCATGTAGTCGATGCCCTGGGCCTGGCTGATGCGGCCCTCGAGCGGGGTGGTGACGAAGCCGGCCACCGTGGCGGGGTCGGCGCCGTAATAGGCGGTCTGGATCTCGACGATGCCGCTGACCGTATGCGGGAACTTCTCCACCGGCAGCAGCTGCTCGGCGCGGATGCCGAACACCAGCACCAGGATCGACACCACGCAGGACAGCACGACGCGATGGATGAACAGGTCGGTGAGGCGCATCGATTGGTCTCCCTCAGAGCCCGCTTGAGAATGGGGTGTGCCGGATGAGAGTGCCGCGCCAGCGGCACGGCCGGCGTGACTCTCGAGAACCGGAGCGGAGCGGCCTCCTGGCCGTGAGCACCGGAAGCGCAGAAAGGCGCGTCGGATCGCCGGCACAGCGCATTCTCAAGCGGGCTCCCGCTCACTCTTCTGGGGGGTTCGGGTCTAGCTGGTCCTGCGGCTGCACGCGGTCGTCGATCCGGACCGGGGCGCCCTGGCGCAGCTTCACCTGCCCGGCGGTGACCACGATCTCGCCGGCCCGGAGCCCGGTCAGCACCACCACGCGGTCGCCGCGGGCCTCGCCCAGCGTCACCACCCGCGACTGCGCGGTCATGGTCCCGGCCCGGTCCGACCCCGCCAGCACGTACACGAAGTCGCCGTACGGGTTGTAGCTGATCGCCGTCGCCGGCACCGTCACCGCCGGATGCGGCGACCCTTCGGCCAGGCCGACGGTGGCGAACATGCCGGGCAGCAGCGTGTGGTCGGGGTTGCGCAGGGTCGCGCGCACGGAGGCCATGCGGCTGGCGGCGTCGATGCGGCTGTCCACCGCCAGCACCCGGGCCCCGAACACGCGGCCGGGATAGGCGTCGATCCGGACCTGGACCGGCTGCCCGGCCGCCACCCGCCCGACCTGCTGCTGCGGCAGGTTGAAGTCGACGTAGATCGGGTCGAGCGCCTGCAGCGTCACGATGGCGGTGCCGGCGGTGAGATACTGGCCGAGATCGACCGCGCGGAGGCCGAGCCGGCCGCCGAACGGGGCGCGCACCACCTTCTCCTGCATCAGCGCCTGCTGCGCCGCCACCTGGGCGCGGAAGCTGCGCAGGTTGGCTTGGTCCAGGTCGAGCGTGGCGCGGCTGATCGCCTGGGCATCGAACTGGCGCTGGTCGCGGGCGACGTTGGCGGCCCAGAGGTCGGCGGTGGCGGCGAGCGTCGCCAGCCGCGCGTCGTCGTCGTTCGGGCGCAGACGCAGCAGCACGGTGCCGGCGGCGACGTCGGCGCCGGACTGGAAGTCGATGCTGTCGACGATGCCCGGGACCTCGGCAGACAGGTCGGCGCCCTGCACCGCGCGCACCTGGCCGAAGGCCTGGGTGCGGTCCTGCCACGGCGCGCGCGCGACGGTGATCGCCGAGACCACCACCGGATGCTCGGCGGGGGGTGCTGCGGAGGCGGCCGGACGATCGAGCCAGCGCCAGCCGGCCAGGGCCGCGCCCGCCGCCACGACCGCCAGCAGCAGCGGCAGCGGCAGGAGTTTCCTGGTCATGGGTGGGGTGTCCTGGGATTGGGGGAGGAAGGCCAGGGGCTTTGCCCCTGGACCCCACTGGGGCCGCGGGCCCCAGGCCCCAATCCGTTGAGGTGATACTCCCACATGGGCACTGTCTCCTTGCGAATCGGGGTTTGGGGCCGTCGTGCGCCAGCACGCTCCGCGTGACGGCCCCAACGGGTCCAGGGCAGCGCCCTGGCCTTCCTTCCGGGCATCATGGCAGCGGCGAGCTCAGCAGGCCGGGCGGCGGCGGCGGCAGGTCGTTGCGGTGCCACCAGCCGCCGCCCAGCGCTTGGTAGAGCGCCACGGTGTCGGTGTAGCGCGCGGCGCGGGCGCGGATCAGCGTGATCACGGTGTTCTGGTAGATCTGCTCGGCGTTCAGCACGCTGAGGTAGGACACGCCGCCCAGCTTGAACTGCAGGCTGGCCAGCGACAGCCCGCGCGCCGCGGCGGTCTGCGCGGCGGAGGCGTAGACCAGTGCCGCGGCGTCGTTGCGCAGCGCCGCCAGCACGTCGGCGACGTTCTGGAACGCGCCCACCACGAGGCCGCGCCACTGCGCCGCCGCCTCCAGCATCGCCGCCCGCTGCGCCCGCTGCCGGTGCAGCAGCTGGCCGGCGTCGAAGATCGGCTGCACCGCCTGGTTGACCAGCGACCACATCCCGTTGGTCGGGCTGAACAGCTGGTGGATGTCGGCGGCGTCGGAGCCGACCGCGGCGGTGAGCGTGACGTTGGGCAGCCGCGTCGCGATGTCGACGCCGAGTGCGGCGGTCTGCGCGTGCAGGTTGGCCTCGGCGGCGCGGATGTCGGGACGCTGCGACAGCAGCGCCGACGGCAGGCTGAGCGGCACCGCGTCGGGCAGCGTCAGCCGGCCGAGGTCGAGGCGGGGGATCGCCACCTCCGACGGCGCCCGGCCGAGATCGGCGGCGAGCTGGTCGCGCGCCTGGGTGAGCGCGGTCTGGAACGGCACCAGCACGGTCTGCGCCTCCGCCACCTGCGCCTGCTGCGTGGCGAGGTCGGTGCCGGTGGCGCCGCCCAGCTCGAACTGCTGGCGCACGGTGTCGAGCTGGCGCTGCTCCAGGCCGATCAGCTCGGTCTGCGCCGCGATCTGGCCGGCCAGCGAGGCGGCGAGGATGGCGGTCTCGACCACGCCGGCGCTGAGGCTGAGGTAGGCGGCCTCGAGCTGGAACCGCTGCAGCTCGACCTGCGCCCCAGCCTGCTCGACGGCGCGGCGCAAGCCCCCCCAGACGTCGAGCGTGTAGCTGAGGTCGAGTGCAGCACCATAGTCGCTGTAGAGCAGCGCCGGCGCCTGGACGCCCTCGGCGGAGATCGGCAGCTCCTGGCGGGTGCGGCTGACGGTGCCGGCGACCGTCGGCAGCAGCGTGCCGGCCTGCTCCAGCCGCAGCTCCTGCGCCTGCCGCAGCGCCTGGTTCGCGGCGTCGATGGTCGGGCTGCCGCGCAGGGCCGCCGCCACCAGCGCGGTGATCTCGGGCGAGCGGAACGCCGTCCACCAGTCCCCTCGGATGTCGCGGCCGACCTCGATCCGCTGGGCGGTGCCGGCGACGGCGGCCCGCCCGGCCGGGGACAGGGCGCCGGCCTCGTCGACCCGCGCCGGAACCTGCATCGTCGGCCGATGGAAGTCCGGCCCGACCTCGCAGCCGCCGAGGCAGAGTGCCGCCAGCGCCGACAGCGCGAACGCCGGCCGCGATCGGCATCGGGTGCCGGCGAGCGGGGGGGCCGGCTCGTGGTGCGGCGGCGCGGTCTCGGTCATGGCCCCTCTTGGTCGGGCCGTAGGGATCGGCGCCGCTGCTGTCCCCACTGGAACTGCAGCAAGCATGCCAGCTTCCGACTGCGGCTCAACCCCTTCCCGCGGCTCGATTCTTCGAAACGGTTCCGAAACCGCGACCGGTCCGTCATGGCGCGGCGCGCCACCTGTTGGCGGCCGGCACCACCTGCCGCGCGGCCTGCGGAACCGCTGGCTTCGCGGCTGGGGACAGGCCAACCTCAAGTGCATGACAGGCGACCGACCGCCCCGGCGGCAGCACCGCGAGACCGCCGTACGTGGGCCCGCATCAGGCGGCGCGCGAGGCCCTCATCGAGGCAAGCAGCCGGGTGCGGGCGATCGCGACGTAGCCGGCGTCGAGCTCGATGCCGACGCCACGCCCGCCCTCCTCCTCGGCCGCCAGCACCGTGGTGCCGGTGCCCATGAACGGGTCCAGCACCACCGGCATGGGCCGGCCGTGCAGGCGCATGCACATGCGCGGCAGCATCACCGGGAAGGTGCCGGGATGGTCGAACTTCTGCGCCCGGGTGCGCACGGTGTCGTAGGGGATGAACCAGCTGTCGCCGCGGCAGCGCAGGTCCTGGGCATGGCCGCGGCGGGCGATGTTGGACTTGTCCTTGAACGGCACCCCCACCCCCAGCCGGTGCAGCGGCACCGCGCCGTTGCGGGTCAGGTGGAACACGTGCTCGTGGTTGCGGTGCAGGTAGCGCCGGCTGGTGATCGGCTTGAAGTGGCCGACCGACTGGTCGCCGATCGAGATCGACTTCACCCAGGTGATGTGGTTCTGCAGCCGGAACAGGCTGCGCAGCCGCACGATCAGCTCGAACGGCAGCCAGGGCATGGCGCTGGAGCCGGTGATGTTGAGGAAGAACGAGGCGTCCGGCCGCATCAGCCGGCGGATGCCGGTGGCGACCGAGACCATCCAGTCGAGGTAGTCCTCCTCGGCGCGGCGGTCGGCGTAGCTGCGGTAGGACAGGCCGATGTTGTAGGGCGGCGAGGTGACCACGACGTCGACCGCCTCCGCCGGCAGGCTCTCCATCACCGCCAGGCAGTCGCCCCGATAGAGCAGGTGCCGGCCGATCGAGTGGCGGCGGATGGCGGGCTCGACGGCCGAGGCGGATGCCGGCGCGGAGACCGGGACGGATGCGGGCTCCAGCTCGGGAGCGTGATGGACGACCGAATCGGCCTGCAGCGAATCGAGAGGCACCATCCGCCGAGTATCGCCAGGAGGGATACGGTCCGGCCAGCCTTGACAGGTTGCAAAATGCGGGACCGGGCCAAGGGTCAGGCGGGGGGTGCCGCCGGCTGGCGCGGCAGCAGCACCACGATGCGGCCGCCGGCCTGCAGCGCGCCGGCGTCGCGCGCCGCCTGCCCGCCCCAGCCGAGGAACAGGTCGGCGCGGGTCGGGCCGCTGACGTCGCCGCCGAGATCCTGCGCCAGCACCAGCCGGTCGAACGCGGCCCCGGACGGCAGCGTGGTCTCGACGAACAGCGGCACGCCGAGCGGCAGGAAGGCGCGGTCGACCGCAGCCGAGCGCAGCGGCACCAGGTCGACGCCGAGGGCCCCGGGCGGGCCCTGGTTCGGCGCCACGTCGTCGAGCACGCGGAAGAACACGTAGTTCGGGTTCCGCTCCAGGGTCGCCTGCGCCTGCGCCGGATGGCGGTCGAGCCAGTCGCGGACCGACTGCGTGGTCACCGCGTCCGGCGCCAGCTGCCGCTGCTCGACCAGGATGCGGCCGAGCGGCACGGACTCCAGCCCGTTGCCGCCGGCATAGCCGAGCCGGACGATCTGCCCGCTCGGCAGCCTGACCCGGCCGGCGCCCTGCACCTGCAGGAAGAACAGGTCGACGGCGCTGCGCAGCCAGAGGATCTCGAGGTTGCGGTGGCCGAGCGCGCCGCGGTCGATGTCGGCGCGGCTCCAGTACGGCACCAGGTGCCCGGCCGCGACGCGGCCTACCGCCGGCCGGGCGCCCGGGGTGGCGGGCGGCGCGCCGACCAGGTCCGGCGGCCGCGCGTGGACCGGCACCGTGAAGCCCGGCCCCTCGGCCAGCGCGCCCTGGATCTCCGGCTCGTAGTAGCCGGCGAAGCTGGCGTCGGGCACATCGTTGTCGCCGACCTCGTAGGGCAGGAACCAGCTGCGCAGGTAGGCCCGCATGGCGGCCTCGTCGGCGGGCGGCAGGGCGCGCGCGGCCTGGCAGGCCGGACGGTAGAGGCCGGCCGTCCCGGCGGCGGCGGACGCGGCGCCGGCGCCGCCGAGCCTGGTGTCGGCGGGCAGCCGGCCGAGCTGCTCGCACTCGGCCAGCAGCGCCGGCAGCGCCTGCGCCACCCGGTCCTCGCGCCAGCCCGGGATGGCGTCGAAGGCGACCGGGCGCAGCGTCAGCGCCGGCGGTCCGGGCTCGGCGGCGCAGCCGGCGGCCAGCAGGGCGAACGCCAGCGGGAGGAGGCTCGGCGGGATCGGCGACGGGCGGCCGTCGCGGCGGCGGCGGGGCCGCAGATGAAGCTCCGGAGCCTGTTCGGGAATGGCGTGCGCCGGCGATCGGACGCGCTCGCCGTTGCTCACGGCCGGGAGGCCGCTCCGCTTCGGCTGCGGCTCCGGCTCCGGCTCCGGCTCCGGGTGGACATGCGAGCCGTGCCGCGCAGGTGCGGCACCTTCGGGCGGCGGCACCCCGTTCCCGGAGGGGCGCTCAGGCGCTGCGGGCCGCCGACAGCCGCCAGCCGCCGCCGGCGTCGGACCCTTTGGGGCCGCCGATCCAGCGCTCGAACGTCCACAGGTCGGCGAGCTCGGTCACCGCGTCGGCACCGGATACCGGCAACCCGTCGCGTCCCAGCAGCACGCTGACCTGATCGGAGACGAACCGCACCTCGAGCGAGGCCGACCAGACGCCGTTGCCGAGGGCGTTGTTCTGAGAGAGGACGGCATCGACGATCTGCACCTGCGTGATGGCGCGGATCTCGGCGCGCTGGGTCTGGCCGGCCGCCTCGCGGGCGGCGATCGCGGCCTCGAAGGCGGCGAACGCGTCCGGCGTCAGGCTGCCGCGGAGTGCGGCGCGGTCGCCCTCGGCGAAGGCCTGCACGATGCGGCGGAACAGGCCTTCCGCCTGGGTCAGGAAGGAGGCGGGATCGAAGCCCCGCTCGCGCTCGCGGATCCGGGCCAGCGTCACGCCGACCGGGCTCGACGGATCGGGCAGCCGCTTCTCGGTGGGGGCCGGGGTCGGCTCGGCGCGCGCCTCGATGATCGGGCCGATCGGGCGCAGGCCCGCCGGCGGGGTCGCCGGCCGCTCGAGCCCGGTCTGCTTGCCGAGGATGCTGCGCAGCCGCAGCACCAGGAGCGCCGCCGCGAGGCCCAGCAGGACCAGGCCTACGGGGAAGTTGCCGAAGGAGTGCATCGGTGTCTCGATCCTCTCGGGCCTCGGGAGCGTCCGGCCGCGAACGGGCCTTGCGGCGGTTCTAGACATAGGTCGCGCGGCGGGCCGGCACAATCAGGCGGCGGCTGCTGGGGAAGGAAGGCCAGGGCTCTGCCCTGGACCCGTTGGGGCCGCGGGCCCCAAACCCCGATTCGTAAGGAGATCATCCGTACGTGGAAGTATTACTTCAACGGATTGGAGTCTGGGGCCCGCGGCCCCAACGGGTCCAGGGGCAAGGCCCCTGGCCTTCCTCCTCCCGCGATTGCCGGGCTTCCCGGCGAGGCGTATCCCGGGCGCCGATGATCCTGTTGCGGCATGGCCAGAGCGAGTTCAACCTCCACTTCACCCGGACCCGGCGCGACCCCGGCATCGTCGACCCGTCGCTGACCGCGGAGGGCCTGGCGCAGGCCGAGGCGGCCGCCGAGCGCCTGTGCGCCGCTGGTGCCGGCTCCGGCATCGCCCGCATCATCGTCTCGCCCTATCGCCGCGCGCTGCAGACCGCGGCGCCGCTGGCGGCCCGGCTCGGTATCACGCCCGTCGTCAGCGGCCTGGTGCGCGAGCGCTACGCGTTCGCCTGCGACATCGGCTCGGCCCCGGACGCGCTGGCGCGGGATTGGCCGGGGCTCGACTTCTCCGGCCTGGACGAGGCGTGGTGGCATGACGGCCGCCTCGGCGAGGATGGCGGTCCGGCGCGGGAGAGCGAGGCCAGCGTGATCGCGCGGGCCGGCCGGTTCCGGAGCGAGATGGTCGGCAGTCCTGCCTCGCACGATGCGCTGGTGGTATCGCACTGGGGCTTCCTGCTGGCGCTCAGCGGCCAGAGCCTCGAGAACGGGCACGCGGTGCGGATCGACCCGGCGCAGCCGCCGGAGCAGCCGATCGTCTGGCAGTACTGATCGGGTCCGCCCGGCTATGCATGAGGAAGAAGGCCAGGGGCTTTGCCCCTGGACCCCACTGGGGCCGC
>CAXTVM010000052.1:0-21197 GCA_964247725.1 uncultured Acetobacteraceae bacterium
ACTCCGCACTCGGCTGCAACGGCCTCACCACGCACGTCGTGGCGGGGGTCGGCACGGTCTGCGAGCAGAACCAGGTCAGCGACTACAAGATCATCCAGCCGAGCGACCGGCGCATCAGCTCGACGATCAAGGCGACGGTGAACCTGGGCGACAACGCCCAAGGCTACGCGATGTTCACCTACTCGCAGAACCAGGTCTCCTTCCCCGAGGTGCCGAACTACATCACTGACCACAGCTCGACGGGCGACGCGAACCTGATCAACATCGCGCTGCCGGTCCACCTCGCCAACGGCCAGCTCAACCCGCAGAACCCGTTCGCGTCCCAGGGCTATGCGGCGCAGATCTACTACCTGTTCGGCGACATCATCCCCACCGAGACCGACTTCAACCAGACCCTCCGCGGCTCCAGCGGCATCAACGGCACGGTCGCGTCGCATTGGGGCGGGGACTGGCAGTACAACGTCGGCTTCGTCGGCATGGTCGACAGCCTGCGACGCACCCTCACCGGTACGCCGACCTTCCAGGGCATCCTGAACGCGGTCAACAACGGCTCCTACAATTTCATGGACCCGTCGCAGAACACCCAGGCGGAGCGCAACGCGATCGCGCCGACCGACGTGACCACGGCCACCTCGCAGGAGTACGCGCTCGACGTGATTGTCTCGAAGGGGCTGTTCGAGTTGCCGGGCGGCATGACCACGCTCGGCCTTGGCGGATCGGCGCGCTACGAGTCGCTCTACGACCCGAGCGCCAACCCGGATGACCCATCCAACCCGAACGCGCAGTACCTGCGCGACGTCAACCCGTTCAGCGCGTTTGGCAGCCGCAGGGTCGGGTCCACCTTCTTCGAGCTCGGCATCCCGTTCGTGAAGCAATTCACCCTCGACGTGTCCGGCCGCTACGACAACTACTCCGAGGGCTTCGACAACTTCGCGCCCAAGGTCGGCGTCATCGTGAAGCCGATCCCGGAGCTGACCCTGCGCGGTACCTACTCCAAGGGCTTCCGCGTACCGAGCTTCGCCGAGACCGGCGGGACCAACTACGGCTACGTGAGCTCCCCGACGCTCCCATCTGCGTTCACGGCCATGCATGAAACCAGCAGCGGCGCCACGGACGCCTATGCCACGGCGCCCACGTTCGCGCTTAACACCGTCGGCAACCCGAACCTGAAGCCCGAGCATTCCGACAACTTCACCGGGGGCGTGATCGTGCAGCCAAAGCCCTGGCTCAGCCTGTCCGCAGACTATTACTACATTAAGAAGCGCGACTACGTCGTCACCTCGGATTACAGCACCCAGTTCGCCGACTACTATGCCGGCCTGAACCCAGCCGGCGTGTTCCCGGACTCGCCCGATCCCGAGCATCCCACCGCGCAGCCACGCATCCAGACCATCGACGAAACCTACATCAACGCCGCGAGCCTGGTGACCGACGGCTTCGACCTGCAGCTCACCGCCAACCTGCATCTCCCCAGCCGCTTCCTCCGCGACGTCAAGTGGATCAGCAGTGGCACCGCGAGCTACGTCAACCGTTACAACATCACTTATCCCGGCGTCGGCACGGAGCAGTATGCCGGCACGCTGGGGCCGTACAACGTCACGTCGGCATCGGGCACGCCACGCTGGCGCGCGAGCTGGCTCAACACCTTCATCTACAAGAAGCTGACCGTGGGCGTCGCCACCTACTACACCAGCGGCTACCGCACCACCGCCGAGGACATCACCGGCCCGAACACCGCCGGCAACTGCGCCAACGCGCTGGTCGGCTTCACCGGCGCGCCCACCCGCTGCGGCGTCAACAATTTCTGGGACGTGGACATGACCTTCGACTACGCCCTGACCAAGATGGTCCACCTCTACACCAACGTCTACAACGTCGCCGACTTCCGCCCGCCGTTCGACACCGGCACCTATGGCGGTTACCTGTACAACCCTGCGTGGGCGTCGTCCGGCATCCTCGGCCGCTACGTCCGCTTCGGCATCACCAGCAGGTTCTGACCATGCGACGGCCTTCCCGGTGGCGATCCGGGAGGCTGCCGCCATGAGCTGACCGACTAATAGTGTACACCGGCTGGACGACGTGCGGCCGGCTTGGAGGAGTTATGCTACGCTGTCGCAGGCGCGCGACACTGCCGGTCGTGTCCGACTATCCAACGCGCCATGCACGGCTACAGGAACGACGGCCAGTCCTGGAGCCCGTCAAACCACGCCGCCGGTTCTTAGGTGGTGGACGACGTTCGGACGCATGCCTGGCTGCCGGCGGAGCTGGTCGCCATCTGGCCCGGCGCCGGCGTCGACGAACAAGGCTTGCCGCGCAGCAAAGACGACATCCGATCCTGCTTGAACAGGCCTTCGCAAGGCACGCGGCGGCTAGGCAGCGACGAGTTTCAGCAGGCGGTCGGCGTTGCCGTGGGCGATCTTGGCCAGATCGGTCGGCGAGACCGGCAGGTTCTTCAAGAAGCTGCCGCCGACATCGTTTTCCACGAAGGGATAGTCGGCCGAATACATGATGCGGTCCGCGCCGAACGTCTCGAGCAGCGCGGTGAAGAGCGGCAGCGTGGTGAAGCCGCTGGTCGTGACGTAGACCTGCTCGAGGATCGTCTGGCTCACGCTGCGGGGCGCCTTCCGGACGGTGCCGAACACCTGGTCGAAACGGGGCAGCATCGTGGCCAGCCCCTCTCCCATGTGGCCGACGATCAGCTGCAGGCCGGGATGACGATCGAGCGCGCCGGACAGCACCAGGCGCAGCACATGGACGGCCGTATCCGCGTGCCAGCCCCAGCCGGCGATCGCGAACGGAAACGACAGGTCGTCGGGCATGCCGTCGTAGTAGACCGACCGCACCGACGCCTCGGGGACCCAGGGATGCAGGTAGATCGGCACCCCCAGCCTCTCGGCCCGCGCCAGGATCGGATCGAAGGAAGGGGCGTCGAGGAAGCGGCCGCCGGTGGATCCGCTGACCAGGGCGCCGCAGAAGCCCAGCTGCCGGACCGCCCGCTCCAGCTCGTCCGCCGCCGCCTCGGGCGCCGTCAGCGGCAGGTGGGCGAAGCCGGCGAAGCGGGTCGGATGGGACGCGATCGCCGTCGCCATCGCATCGTTGACCTCCCGCGCCCAGGCCGGACCGTCGGCCGGAGGGAGCAGGTCGGCGCCGGGACCGACCACCGAGAGAACCTGCACCGAGACGGCGCTCTCGTCCATCGCGCCCAGCCTCTTCGGCCCGACCTCGGCCATCTCGTCGGTCTTGTTGAGCGGGCTCCAGACCTCGCCGCGCGCCGGGATGCCGCGTCGGGCTATCGCTTCCGGGCTGATCCGTTCGATAGCGGAGGGGAGGAGGAAATGCTCCTCCAAGGCGACGACGCGCATGGATCTATCCTAGCCGGACGCGCTGCCTACGCCGGATGTCAGACCCGGTTCCGCATGTCGGCACGGCAATCGCCGCGCTCGCCCGGCCGGCCACCGATGCCGGACAGCGCGCCGGGTTCCTCGCCATGTCCGCCAGGCCGAGGGTTCGGCCGACGCCCGGCACCGGGCGCCCGCTTCGATGGCGGCCCGACCCGCGCCCCGTCCACGTCGCCGCCCGCATCGGGCTCGGGTGATCGCGCGCGGAAGCGTCGACCGTCCCCTGGCCAGCGGGTCCGCCCATCCGAACCAGCCCGGGATCTCGCTCCACGGCAGAAATCTCGCGCCTTCATGATCCGGCAAGCCTAGTCACGCAGATTGATCAGCCGGGGTCCGCGCATCGCCGCGGTCCTGTGGGTCCGCTCGTAGTTCTCGGCGGATTTCTGGATCAGATCGAACAGGTGTTCGGCCATCGGGGTGAGCGGCAGGTCACGTCTCCTGATCCTGCAGATCGGAGCGGCATAGAGCTCCTCCTCGAGGGTGAGCGGTTGAAGCCGGTCCATGGCGGCCGGGAAGTCCAGCAGCTGCGTCGGCAGGATCGTGAGAAGGTCGGAGCTGGTCATGGCGAGCAGCGTCATCAGGGCCGATCGCGTGTGCATCACGACTTGCGGTTGCGGCAGACCGGCCCGCTCGAACACGAGCTCGAAGTCGGCTTCGCTCTTGCGCGTCGTGAAGGCCGGTCGGATCCACTTCGCCCCGCTCAGCTCGGCCAGGGTTCTGGCACCCTGGAGCGGATGACCGCGGCGGGCGATGACCATCCGTCGGTTGTCGAACAGCTTGTCGACCAGCAGCGTCGTCGACGAGATGACGTCATCCAGCGGGCCGACATAGAAGTCGACGCTTCCCGAGATGATCTCCGCCTCCACGGACTGGAACAGGCTTTCCATGATCTTCACCATCGCGTCGGGAAACCGCTTCCGGAAGGTCGGCAGCGCGCCCGGCAGGATCGCTATGGCGGAGCCGCTCGAGAATGCGACCGTGACCTGTCCGGTCTGGTGCCCCTTGAGCTGCTCGATCTCCTCGCGCGCGCGACGAAGCTCCGACTGGATGGCCTCCGCGCGGCGAAGGAAGGACGCCCCGATCGGCGTCACCTTGACGCCCTTGGCATGACGCTCGAACAGCGGGACCCCCAGCTCGTGCTCGATCTCCCGGATGCTCCTGGTGATCGCCGGCTGGGTGATGCCGAGCTGCCGCCCCGCGGCCCGGAGACTGCCCGTCTCGGCGACCGCAAGAACGTCACGCAGATGGGCTAGCTTTACCGTCATGGCAGGCTCTCGGTCTTGAAGCGGAGAGGGCTGGCGTGGGCGACCGAGCGGGTGGCCGGAATGGGCGGCGGGACCTCGTCCTAGGATCTCGTGACATCCAGCTTCAGCAGCCTGTCGGCATTCGCGTGCGCCAGCTTGACCTTGTCCTCCGGCGAGATCGGCAGCGCATCCAGGAACGCGCGTCCGCGCTGGTTCGAGCTGAACGGATAATCGACCGAGAACATCACGCGGTCGATCCCGAACGTCATCAGCAGGGGCAGGAGGGGGGCCAGGCTGAAGAAGCCGCTCGTCGTGACCCAGACCTGGTCGGTGATCGTCCCGCTCACGGTGCGGGTCAGGCGGTTCTTCGCCTCGTCGGCGAAGACCTGGTCGCAGCGGCCGAACATCGCGGGCAATCCCTCGCCCATGTGGCCGATGATCAGCTTCAGCCGAGGATGCCGGTCCAGCGTGCCGGACAGCACGAGCCGCAGCACGTGGATCGCCGTTTCCGAATGCCAGCCCCAGCCGGCGATCGACATCAGCATGCCCGCATCCCCCGGGAGGCGGTCGTAGTAGGCCTCGCGCACCGGCTTGGGCGGCGGAGCGGGGTGCAGGTAGAGCGGCACGTCCAGCGCCTCGAACCGCGCCAGCAACGGCTCGAACGACGGATCGTCGAGGAACAGACCATCGGTCGTTCCGTGCACCATGCCGCCACAGAACCCGTGCTGCGCGATGCAGCGCTCGAGCTCGTCCGCCGCGGCGTCCGGCGCCGTCATCGGCAGGTGGGTGAAGCCCGCGAACCGTCCGGGATGCTCGACCACGAGGCGCGCCAGCAGGTCGTTCATCTCGCGGGCCATGGCCGGGCCCTCCGATGGCGGCAGCAGCTCCGCGCCCGCCGCCGTGGCCGACAGCACCTGGACGGAGATCCCGGCGTCGTCCATGTCGGCGATCCGTCCGGGACCGAGGTCCTGGAGCTGCTGACGGCGGTCCACCGCCGGCACGACATGGCCGCCGGGCGTCATCCCGCGCGCGACGATGGCCTCCCTGCCGATCCGCGCGGACAGCGCCGGCACGGTAAAGTGTTCCTCAAGCGCAACGATTCGCATGATGCCATCCATCTGACAGGTTGTGTCGTCCATGCGGCGCCTCCGGCCGAGGCCGCGGCGCCGCCCGTCGAACTCGGGAGCACGATCCGACTGCACGGGCTCGCGGATCACGCTCCGGCTTCGTTTCGGCGAGCATCCCTATCCGACCGAGCGGGCCGGTTCGATCGGATGGCGCCCTAGATCGGATACCGCCCGACGCCGCGCGTGAGCGTCGTCAGCCGGATCTCGGTGAAATCCTCGATCGCGTAATGCCCCGACCGGCCCCAGCCGCTGTCCTTCACGCCGCCGTTCGGCAGCGACGGCTCGCTCGCCATGGTCGGGCCGTTGATGTGGACCATGCCGCAATTGAGCCGCTGCGCCAGGGCGAGCCCGCGGTCCTGGTCGCCGGTCATGATGCTCGCGCACAGGCCGTAGGGCGTGTCCATCGCCTGGGCCAGGGCCTGCTCCGGGTCGTCCACCGCCTCCACCACCAGCACCGGTCCGAACGTCTCCTCGCGGCACACCGGCGCGTCCGCGGGCACGTTGGTCAGGATCGTCGGTGCATAGACCCGGCCCTCCGCCGTGCCGCCGGTCACCAGCGTGGCACCGCGCCCGACCGCGTCCGTGACCCGCTCCTCGACCAGGCGCACTGCCCGGTCGTTGATCAACGGGCCGATCACCACTCCGGGCGTGGCCGGGTCGCCGGCCTTCAGCGCACGCACCCGGGTCGCCAGGCGCTCCACGAAGGCATCGTGCAGCGGCCGTTCGATCAGGATCTTGCGGGCGTTCATGCAGATCTGGCCCTGATGGAAGAAGGCGCTGAACGTCGCCACGTCCACCGAATGCGCGAGGTCCGCGTCGCGCAGCACCAGCAGCGGGTTGTAGCCGCCGAGCTCGAGCACGATGCGCTTGAGCGACTGCCCGGCGCGCGCGGCCAGCATCCGGCCGGTGGCGGACGAGCCGGTGAAGTTGATGCTCCTCACCGCCGGGCTCTCGAAGAACACGTCGGCCACGTCGGCCGCCTCGCCCGGCGCGTGCGTCACGACGTTCATCGTGCCGGCCGGGAAGCCCGCCTCGTCGAGGATCTCCGCCAGCAGCAGGCCGGCCGACAGCGGCGCCTCCTCGGACGGCTTCAGCACCAGCGTGTTGCCGAAGATCATGGGCAGCACGACGGTGCGCCACGCCAGGCTGAACGCGCCGTTCCAGGGGGTGAAGCCGGCCACGACGCCCAGCGGCTTGCGCACGGCCATGGCGAACCGATCGGGATTGTCGCTGGGCAGCACGTCGCCCGACGGCAGGTAGCCCCAGCTGGACGCCTGGCGCAGCAGGTCGATCGACCACCTGATCTGGAACATCGAGAACGCGCCGCCGGTTCCGGTCTCGGCCGCCATCACGCGGACGATGTCGGGCGTGCGCCGCTCCACGACATCGGCCGCCTTCAGGAACAGGCGCTGGCGTTCGCGCGGCGACGTCGCGGCCCAGGCCGGAAATGCGGCGGCGGCGGCCGCGACGGCGGCCTCGGCCTCCGCCCGGCCGCCGGCCGCGACCTCGGCGACCAGGCTGCCGTCGAAGGGGTTGGTGTCGGCGAAGGTCCGGCCGGTCGCCCCCGACCACTGCCCGTTGATGAAGTGGGTCGTGCGCCCGGCCGTCGGCCGCGCCGGCTTGATCTCGTTCATGGTCCTCCCTTCGGGCCTGCCGTCAGGCCGTCTTGCGGTCCAGGCCCGACGCCGCCGCCACGCCGCCGACCGTCCCGTTCGAGCGGCGTGGTTTCGTGCGCCCTGCGTCGAGCCGAAACCTCAGCCCGTCATCATCGCGATCCGCCGGGACCCGACGCCGCATCCTGCCCGAGAATGCGCGTCCGCGACGAGGAACGTCAAACGCGACGCATACCATGGTGATGCCCACCGGATGTTCGCTAGAGCCATCCGCCATGTTTGACATCAGCGCGCGCAATCGCCTAACTGTTTCGAACTGCGTTGACAAGGTCGTCGATGCGACCGGACCGGCGGGACGGGAGATGTCGGTGACTGCCCTGCTGCCGCTTCCGCGCCTCGTCTTCGGTGCCGGCACGCTGTCCTCGCTGCCGCGCGAGCTGTCGCTGTTCGGCGTGCGCCGGCCGCTCTTGCTGAGCGATCATGGGCTGGAGCGGGCCGGCTTGGTGGCGTCCGCCATGGCGGCGCTCCCGGACTCCGTCGCGACGTTTCTGGACGTTCCGGAAAACCCGACCGCCGCGGGCGCCGACAGCGCCCATTCCGCCTATCGGGACGCGGGCTGCGATGGGGTGGTGGCGCTGGGTGGCGGTTCGGTGATCGACACCGCGAAGATCGTGGCCGCCCTGGCCGCCGGCGGGGCGGCGCGGACCATGGACCTGCTGGGCAGCCCCGAGCTGATCGGACCCGGGGTCGCGCCGCTGGTCGCCGTCCCGACCACCATCGGCACCGGTAGCGAAAGCTCGCCCGCCACCGGCCTGCACCCTGATGCACAGACACGCACGATCGGCATGCGCAGCCCGCATCTGGTGCCGCGCGTGGCGATCTGCGACCCGGAGCTGGCCCGCACCTTGCCGCCGCGGCTGATCGCAGCCACCGGGATCGACGCGCTGTCGCATTGTCTGGAGGGCTTCTTCGCCGAGCCCGCCAACCCGATCGTCGATGCGCTGGCGCTCGACGGGATGGAGCGCGCGTTCCGCGACATCCGCGCCGCGATGGGGCCGGATGGAGACGGGGCACGGGCCTCGCTCATGGCCGCCGCGTTCGCCGGCGGGGCGGCGATCCACAAGGGTCTCGGTCCTGCCCATGCGATCGCCACCGCCTGCGGCGATCAGGGCTTGCATCACGGGATGCTGGTCGCCGCGGCGCTGCCGGTCACGATCGCCCTGGTGGCGCCCCGTTCGCCCGCCAAGGCAGCGCGCGCGGCACGGGCGCTCGGGCTGGGCGAAGGTGCCGACATCGGCGAGGCGTTGCGGGCCCTCTGCCGCGCGCTCGGCCTGCCAGGCAGCCTTCGCGCGGCCGGATACGTGGCGGGCCCGATCGAGCCGCTGATCGACTACATGGTCCGCAGCCCGTTCAACCGCACCAGCCCGTATGTGCCGACGCCGGACGACTATCTGCGGATGACCCGGGACCTGCTGGCCTGACCGGGATGAACCCCGATCCCGGGCGCCGCGACCGCTGCGGCGACATGTGCGGCCGCGGCCGACAGGCGGGCTCGGCCTGGCCACCCCCGGCCCCGACGCAGCGCCGAACCCGATTGTGATGGAGGATGCCGATGCAGCAGCCACAGCAGACGATGGCCGACGAGTTCGAGATCCGGCGCGTGATCGAGAACTGGGCGCTCTGGCGCGATACCGGCGAATGGGACCGGCTGGCGACGGTGTGGCACCCGGAGGGACGGATCGTCACCACCTGGTGCGAGGTTGCCGGACATGAGTTCGTCGGCCGCAGCCGCAAGGCCTGGGAGGCCGGCCTCAAGGTGCTGCACGTGATGGGCGGCAGCACGGTCGACATCGCCGGCGATCGGGCCGTGGCGCAGACGAAGATGCAGATCGTCCAGCGCGCCCCGGTGCACGGCGTCATGGTGGACGTGACCTGCTTCGGCCGGTTCTCGGACGCGCTGCAGCGCTTTGACGGGCGCTGGGGCCTGCGGCTTCGGCATCCGGTCTACGAGATGGACATCATGGTGCCGGTCGACGCCGCCACGCGGCCAGCCCTCGATACGGCGCTGCTCGAGGCCTATCCCGAAGGCTACCGCCACCTGGCGTACCTGCAGACCCAGATCGGACTGACGGTGACGAACGGCCTGCCGGGAACGCGTGGCGCGGCCACCGAGGCGCTACGGGCCAGGATGGCGCGGTGGCTCGCCGGCGACGATCCCGCGTGCCTCGCCGCCGCACCGTCGCCGGTCACCTGAGCGACCGGATCGTCCCGCCACCATCCTTGACTGGTGCCGACCGATCGGAAGCGGTCGGGCGACCGCCGTCGATCGCCCGGCCGCGGGTGACGTTCCCGGCAAGGGATCGTCCGCCAACCGCCTGGCACGCCCCGGACCTACGAGCCGGACAGGTCCTCTGTCCACGAAAGGCGCATGCCGGCTGCAACAGCAGCCGGCATGCGCACCACGGTCAGGACGCGTAGGCAGGCTGTCGCACGTCCTCGACGGCCATCGACGACGTCGTCGCGGGCGGCCGCAGGCGGGCGTGGCCGACGACCTGCCGCAGCAACCCGTCCACGTCATCGGGGATCGCATCGCCCCGCCAGGCTACGTGCTGGTCCGGCCGGATGAGCGCGAACCGTGCCGCATAGCGCGCCAGGAGCCGGTCGTCGCCGGGGGCCGCCACGGTGAGCGGGATCGCCCGTGCGGCAGCGGCGGACACCAGCCGGTCGGCCGCCTCCGTCCCGCCGTGGGTGACCAGCAACGTGAAGCCCTGCCCGAAATGATCGTAGACGGACGAGTCGTCCTGCAACCACAGATGCGGCGCCAGGCAGCCCGGGTGGGCCGAAGGGCTGTAGATCATGTGATGATGCGGCGGCGGCAGGCTGCCGTCGTCGACGATGATCGGCGAGTTCTCGTAGCGTTGCCCGAGGATGACGCCGAGCGTCTTGAATTCCCGGACCTTGGTGGCGTAGATGATCTCGCTGACCTCGTTGCGGACCGCCTCGCCGACGGGCCCCGCATCCTCGATGAACGGCTGCACCAGCTGGTTGCTGACCGAGCCGTAGTTGATCACCGACTCCGCGATGACGTTCTCGTGCACCTTGCGCCGCTCGGTCTGATACGACGCCAGCAACTCCGGTCCGCCCCAGCCCTGGATCGTGGCGGCCATCTTCCAGCCGAGATCGACGCCGTCGCCCACCCCCATGTTCATCCCGAAACCGCCGAACGGGGGATGCAGATGGCACGAATCGCCGGCCAGATACACGCGCTGCGTCCCGTAGCTGTCGGCGATCAGCTGACGCGAGACCCAGGGGTCCTTGCCGACGATCTCGATCTCCAGGTCGTGCAGGCCGGTGCCGCGACGGATCAGCTCGATCGGATCCACCGTTGCGGCGTCGACGTTGCCAGGAAGCCTGGTCGCGATGAAGTACCACAGCCCCTGCTCATCCATCGGACCGAGCAGGGACGGCACGTCGGCGTTGATCATCCAATACATGAGCGCCTTGCCGAGCTCATGGCGTCCCGCCAGGTCCGGTGCCCGGAAGATGATGTTGTAGTTGCGGAAGGTGCCGGGATCGCCCGTCATGGTCGCGCCGATCGCTTCCCGCACCGAGCTGCGGGCGCCATCGGCGCCGATCAGGTAGGCGCACTCGATCGATTCCGAGGCGCCGGTCGTCTTGAGGTACACGTCGACCGTGACCCCGTCCTCACGCTCGGTGAACGACTTCAGCTCGGTGTTGAACGCGACGCGCACGTTCGGAAACGTGCATGCGTGCTGCCGCAGCACGTCTTCCAGCACGTATTGCGGAACCCATTGGGACTCTTCCGAGTAGAGGTTGTTGCGGACGCGCTTCCCGTTGAGCGCGTTCTCGAAGCGAGCCAGGAGCGGGCCGTTCATGCGGGTCGCGAACACCACGTTGGGCGGGTAGTCCTCGCCGATCGGGGACGCGCGGCGGAGCATGTCGGCGATTCCCCACCGCCGCAGGTGCTCGCGGGTCCGGACGTTGGTGGTCTTGGCACGCGGGCTGTACCCGACCCGGTCGTTGCGCTCCACGACCAGGCACCGGATCCCTCGCTGCCCGAGCTCGATCGCGGAGGCGAGCCCCGCCGGGCCGGCGCCGATGATGACGACGTCGAGGGGTTGATCGAAGGTCCTGGTCTCGGTCATCCGTTGTCGTCCCTGAATTTTATGACAGACCATAGCTAGTCGGACCCGGCGGCTTGGAGATGCAAAATACGGCGGAGCGATGCCAAATCTGCCAACTCGGGCGTCTCGCTCCGGCTTCCCGGCCGTCGTTGTCTCAGGCGTGCAAGATGGTGTTCTTCGGGATCCTGAGGGCGATGGCGGCGGACAGCGCGGCCAGGACCGTGAACAGCAGCAGGCTCGGCCGGTAGCCGCCGAAATGGTCGAAGCTGATGCCCAGCAGGACGGGCCCGATGCCGCAGCCGACCAGGTAGACGCCGAACCCGAACCCGTAGAGCCGGCCGAACAGGGCGGCGGGGAAGTGGCGCCGGATCAGGAAGGCGACGAAATTCACCTCGGCGCCGATGGTGCTGCCGAGCAGCACCACCGCCAGGTAGCTCGAGGAACGGCTGCCGCCGAACGCCAGCAGCAGGAAGGAGATGCAGGCGAGCACCGACACCGCCGCCACGACCCGCGGCGCCTGCACCCGGTCGAGCACCCAGCCGATCCCGCCCCGGCTGGCCAGCGCCGCCAGGCCGGTCAGACCGGCGATGCCGGCGGCGACCTGCGGCGCGAAGCCGCGGTCGATCATCATCGGCACCAGCTGGGCCAGCACCCCGACGGTGGTCACGCCCATGAGCAGGAAGACCGCGCACATCACGAGGAAGCGCGTCGTGCGCAGCATCGGCAGCACGGGCAGCTTCACGGTGTTGACGGCCAGTCGAACCGGACCGGACGTGTGCCGCGTCGCGATCAGGCCGGCGGGCAGGCCGACCAGGAACGTGATGATGCCGATCGTGACGTAGGCCCGCCGCCAGCCGAACGCGCCGACCAGCGCCTGCGCCAGCGGCGGCAGGATGGTGGCGCCCAGCCCCACCCCCATGGTGGCCAGGCCCAGCGCCAGGCCGAGATGGCGATGGAACCGGCGGACCATCACCGACGAATATCCGAGCGGCGAGGCGCCCCCCGCCAGGAACGGGATCGCGGCATAGGCGAGGTACAGGTGCCAGAGATGCGGCGTCAGCAGCGACAGCGAGGCGACCAGGAGGGATATCGTCACGACCGAGGCGAGGATGATCGGTCGTGGACCGAAGCGGTCGACCAGCGAGCCCCAGAACGGCAGCGCCACCGCCAGAGCCAGCTGGGAGATCGCCACGGCGACGCCGAGCTGCGTCCGGCTCCAGCCGAACTCGGCATGGAGCGGATGCACGAACACGCCGAAGGAGTAGATGGTCAGCGTGCCGGTGCTGAAGATCAGCCCGGCCATCGCGGCGAACACCGCCGGCCAGTCGCGGTCGACGGCCTTGGCGCCGACCGCCGGGGCATTGACCGCGGCGTTCATCGAAATCTCGCTCATCTTCCGTCCCTTGCCTGTTGTGCGTCGAGAGAGGGGCCGCCGCGGCGTCCCGGTCGCCGGCGTCGGCGACGGAACGATGCCGATCAGAACGGCTTGTTGCTCGTTCCGAGGAGCTTGCCCAGCGAGATGTTGAGGAACCCGCCGGCGATGAAGCCGTCGGTCGGCCGCCTCGGCAACGCCGAGCCGACGAAGTCGTCCGGGTTGACGTAGTACTGCACGACCGGATCAAGCTTGAGCCAAGGCGTGGCCTGAATGTTGTAGACCGCCTCGAAGCCCCAGTTGTTGCGGTTCTGGGCCGGACCGCGTCCGGCGAACCTGGTCTGGTTCCGGGTCTCGAAGTTGGCCTCGACCGCGCTCAGCCTCTGGTAGTGCATCTGCAACCCCAAGGCATCGAAGGCGCGTCCCGGGATCAGGCCGGTGAAGTTGACGCCGACGATGCCGTCCGCGTCGAACGGCTGCGGCTTGTCGTAGGATACGCCGGCCGACGTGTACACGGCGATGTTCGCCGGAGGACCGAACGGTCCCTGGCGGCCGCGCCACAGGACCTGCTGGCCTTCGGCGAAGACGACGCCGCCGCCCGGATAGCTGGTCGCCACGTTGAGCCGCGTCGCCAACACGCCCGCCCCCTTGATGTTGAAGGCGTGGCCGGAGGTGTTGTATTCGTTGCCGATCTCGAAGTTGGCCGGGTAGGCCGCGTTGTTGAACTCGCTGCGGTAGCCGACCTCGCTCAGGAGCTGGGCGCCGGAGGTGGCCTCCGCCCCGAGGTTCAGGTTGTTGTAGATGGCGCGGTAGTAGTTGTTGGCGAACCCGCCGACCTGGACATACCATTTCGGCTCGAAGTGATAGGTCGCGTGCGCCCCCCAGCTGGGATAGGGGATGGAGTTGAAGTCACCGACGACGTTGAACGTGGAACCGTAGACCTCGAACGGATCGATGCCGTTGGGAAGCAGGAAGTAGCGATAGGGGTTCGTCCTGCCGAACTCGATGGAGAGCCTGTCGTTCAGCAGCTTCTGCTCGTAGGTCAGCACCGACAGCACGAACGGGGTGGTGCTCGGAACCGGCGTCGTCTGATAGCCGTCGATGAAGCCGCCGGTATCCCTGGCGATGGTCGGGATGTTGCTCCGCAGGCCAAAGAACGTCGTGATGATGTGGACGGTGCCTCCCCGGAAGCCGATCAGACGTCCGAGATCCACGTCCACCGCCGGCGCCAGCGCCGAGAGGTTGTAGGTCTGGTGCGGAATGTTTCCCGCCGAGGGATTGGCGAGGAAGTGGTCCGCCGCGATGCCGTGGATGTCGATCCCGTCGTCGAGCAGCGTCCGGCCGAAGCCCGGAAACAGGCCGGTCCTGGGAGGCCCCGAAATCGGCAGCGAAGGGGAGATGAGGGAGTAGTTCGCCGTCGTGTTGTTCTTCGGGTTCGTCGCGATGCCGCTGTCGCTGGTGTTGACGGCGCGAGACGGCAGACTGGACGATTTCGCACCTGTCGCCCGAGGTCCCGCGGCGGATGGAACCGTCGCGTTCGCGGCTGCGTTTGTGGATTGCGGCGCAGGCGGCTGGTCTGCCGCGTGCGCGGCCAACGGCGATAGGCCCGTGATGAGGATCACGGATGTCGATATGAGTCGAGCACTCAGGCGCATGAAAGTCTTCTCCCCCCGACTCTGCGATCTGTTGTCGCTTCGAGCCGCCGTCGTTCTGTCACTCCGGCTCGCCGGCCGGTCGTCGTCATCGTCGGTCCTGGTATTCAAGCCTTTCGCGTGTCTTCAGACGGCCGCCCGCCGTGTCGGTGAAACGATCGCGGAGCGCAGAAGCGTCGACCGATCCCGATCGGGACTTGTGCAGTTCGGACTGTCCCTCACGGGAGCGTAATGTAACTGGCCTAGCACGCCCGGGCGGGATGCACCAGATAGCGAATCCCGCCCGTCACGTCTGCGTCGATCGTCCTTAGCCGCCGCAGTCGACGTTACGATACTGGTCCGGCGATCCGATACCCAGGGTCCGCCAGGCCGCCGGGAACCGGCCGTTCGCGCCTCGGTAGGCGGCCAGAAACTTGAAGTCGCTCTCGTCGGTGTTTGCGCGGGCGAAGGGCGATGCGTTGAGATCCATGACCGGCGAGTCGACCCCGGTGAACGCCGGCCAGACCGGCAGGCCCGGGCCGTTCGGATTTCCCCTGTGCGCGAAGTTGGTCCAGTAGGACATCATGATGTCGGAGAACTGCTGGTCGGCCGCGGTCGCCGCCGGAGCCGTCGGCGCGAACACCTCGTGCACGGCGGCCGTGGTACCCCACACGAAGGCGATCTCGGCCGTATGGGACGCGATCGGTGAGTAGGGCGACGTGTAGGTGAAGTTGTAGGCATAGGCCCGTGCCGAACCGGGATGACGCGACAGGGTGAGCGCCTGCCAGGTCTGCTCGGCGATGATCATGTCGCTGTCAAGCTTGAAGGCGGACGCCTGAGCCTGGGCCGCGGTGGTCGCCGGGAACAGCGCCTCGAACTGCGGCAGGCACCGCGATCCGAACAGGAGCTGCGCCGCCGCGTCGAAATAGATCGGCGGCGATGCGGGCAGGGCCAGCGGTTGGAACAGGAAATACTCGGACGCGTTCCAGCCGGCGAGCATGGGTATGTTCGGCACGGTGCCGTCCGCGAACGCCTTGGCCGGCGCGACCTGGAGCACGTTGCCGTCCACGCTGGGCGAAATCACGGTGACGGGTGGGTTGCCGAGTCCAAACGGGTCCGCCGCGGTCAGCGTCGCGGCATCGACGGAGCGCAGGTCCTGGCCGGGGAACTTCGCGCTGAACGCCGCCCCGAGCGTCAGCGCCTCCTGATGGGTGGCGATGGAGCCGTACTCGGCACTGTCCCAGAAGGCGCCGCTCTCCATGATCGCGCTATCGATCAGGCCGCGCGTCTGTGGCGACGACAGAAGGATGCCGACCGAATGGGCGCCCGCCGATTCGCCGAACAGGGTCACCCGGCTCGGATCGCCGCCGAACCTCGCGATATTCCGCTTCACCCACTTCAGGGCCGCGATCTGATCCTGGATACCCCACATCCCCGACGTGCCGGATTCGGCGTCGAGCCCGGACGTGGCCAGGAAGCCGAGCACGCCGGTCCGGTAGTTGAGCGTGACGACCACCACGTCCCGCGTGGCGAGGTTCGCGCCGTTCAGCAGACGGCTGTTCGAGGTGCCGAAATTGAAGCCGCCGCCATATATGTAGACCATCACCGGCTTCCGGGCGCCGGCATAGGGAGCGGGCGTCCAGACGTTCAGCGACAGACAATCCTCGCTCTGGGAGGGATTGGGAGCGCCTACGAGGGTGGAGAAGCAGGAATTGCCGTAGGCGGTCGTTTCGTGGATGCCGGTCCAACGAGGCGCCGCCTCGGGCGCATGCCAGCGCAACGGCCCGACCGGGGGCGCCGCATAGGGGATGCCTAGGAAGGACGTGATGCCGTTCGAGTCGGCGGAGTTGCCCTGCACCCAGCCGGACGAGGTCATGACTGGCGCCGACTGGGCGCGCGCGCTACCGCCGGCCAGGAGGGCCCCGATCGCGGCCGCGAGCATGGTGGAGGCGTATCGCGGAGCGCGATAGGACCGCCTCTTCTTGCCCCTTGCAAAAGCTTCGTTCGGTAGCACATCGCATATCATTGTTTCGCTGGCCTTGTTCTTATTTTGATTACGGCGTCGGTTCTTGGTTGTCATTCCCGCCCCACGTTTCGCGTGTAGCCGACTGTCTCTTGCTCGCGCCGGCAGACCGGTGGCAGATGCTAAAAACATGTCACCGATGCCTAAAACGTGATGTTCCGATGGTCCGGTTCAACCAGATGCCGGGCGTCGTGAGCCTGAACTGGTCCGGCCGCCGTGGCGGCAGGCTGAGTCGCAGCGTTCAGGGTGTCGGGCGCCCCCGAACGCTCGCATGCCTCACAGGAGAATTCTCTCGCGGGGCGTCGTCCGCCAGAGCGCTCCATCGGGTCGGCACCGAGGCTACAGGAGGCTTTGAGCAAGCCTCGTCGCGCCTCCTCGCGTCCGGAGGGATATCGCTTTCCGCGGATGCCCGCCGACCAGACGCTCGTGCGCGACACCGTGCGACGCCGGCTCGATCAGGGAGCGGCCGTCCGAGGACACGCCGTGCCGGCGATCCGGCGCGCCGCCCGCGTCTGGCGGTCGCTGATGGCCGCGGAGGCCGCTCCGCTCCGGCTCCCCGGGGTGGGGCGGGGCTTCGCGGTGGTGGCGACCGAGGTGAAGAGCCTGGCCGAGCAGACCGCCAGGGCGACGGCCGATGTCGGCGGCCAGATCGGCCAGATCGGCTAGATCGGCCAGATCCAGGGCACCATGGCCGAGGCGGTCGCGGCGATCCAGCGCATCGCCGCGTGCGTGGCGGAGGTGAGCGGATCTCCGCCTCGATCGCCCTGGCCGTGGAGCAGCAGGGGGCGGCGACGGCGGCGGTCGCACGCAACGTCTTGAGCACCGCCGCCAGCACCCGGGAGGTGACGGTGAACATCACGAGCGTGAGCGACGCGGCGAACGACACCAGAGCGGCGGCCGGCCACGTTCTCGGAGCGGCCGCCGACCTGTCCAGACAGGCCGAGCGCCTCGCCGGCGAAGTGCACGGCTTCGTGCGGGAGGTCCAGGCGGCGTGAGTCGCCGGCAGGCCGAGATCGGGTCCACGGCACGGCCCTGGCCCTGGCCTTCCGGCCGCTAGGCCATCCGGGTTCCGGCCGCGACGCGCAGCCGACTCGCCCGGTGGTGCGCGTGGCAGATCGCCACCGCCAGCGCGTCGGCGGCGTCGGCGCGGCGCAGCGTGGCGCCGGGGAGCAGCCGGCGCACCATCATCGCCACCTGCTCCTTGGTGGCCGCACCGGTGCCGACGACGGCGCGCTTCACCTCCATGGCACCATATTCTGACACCACGATCCCGGCCAGGGCCGGCGCCAGCAGCGCCACGCCGCGGGCGTAGCCGAGCTTCAGCGTCGCCGAGCCGCTGCGGTTGACGTAGGTCTCCTCGACCGCCGCCTCGGCCGGCCGGTAGGCCTCGAACAGCGCGACCAGGCCATCGTGCAGGGTCCGCAGGCGGTCCGGGACGCTGGCCTCGTTGTCGGTGGCGATCACGCCGTCGGCGACGTGGCGCAGGCGGTTGCCGTCGGCCTCGACCAGGCCCCAGCCCATGTAGCGGAGGCCGGGATCGATGCCGAGCAGGCGGATCATGCCGCCCGCTTCACGCCGAGAGCCGTTCGGCCACCGCGTCGGGCAGGTCGAAGTTGGCGTACACCGCCTGCACGTCGTCGTTCTCGTCGAGCGCGTCGATCAGCCGGAGCAGGCTGCCGCCGCGCTCCTCGTCCAGCGTCACCACCGTGCCCGGGCGCCAGTCGAGCTTCGCGGTCTCGGGTGCTCCGAAGCGCGCCTCCAGCGCGTCGCGCACCGCGAAGAACGCGCCCGTTTCGCAGGTGACCTCGTGGCCGTCCGGGCCGCTCTCGACGTTGTCGGCGCCGGCCTCGATCGCCGCCTCCAGCATGGCGTCCTCGCTCGCGGCCGCGGCCGGGTAGGTCACCACGCCGAGATGGGTGAACAGGAACGAGACCGAGTTCAGCTCGCCCAGGCTGCCGCCGTGCTTGGAGAACGCGGCCCGCACGTCGGACGCGGTGCGGTTGCGGTTGTCGGTGAGCGCCTCGACGATCACGGCGACGCCGGCCGGGCCATAGCCCTCGTAGCGGATCTCGACATAGTCGTCGCCGGCCGCCGTACCGGAGGCCTTCTTGATCGCCCGCTCGACCGTGTCCTTCGGCATGTTCACCTTCTGCGCCGCCCACATCGCGGCGCGCAGGCGCGCGTTCGAGCTCGGGTCGGGCAGGCCGGAGCGCGCCGCCACCGTGATCTCGCGGATCACCTTGGCGAACTGCCGCGCGCGGCGGGCGTCCTGCGCGCCCTTGCGGTGCATGATGTTCTTGAACTGGGAATGACCGGCCATCGAGACTCTCGGTAGTTTAAGGCCAGGGGCTCTGCCCCCGGACCCCGCCAAAGGCTCGCCTTTGGAAACCTCAACTTAAACGGATCAAGTCCTAGGGCCGCCGGCCCCAGCGGGGTCCAGGGGCAGCGCTCCTGGCCTTCCCTCTCATGCCACGCGCCCGTGGCAATGCTTGTATTTCGACCCCGAGCCGCACGGGCACGGCGCGTTGCGCGCGGTATCGACCCAGCTCGCCGGGTCCGCGGTCAGGCTCGGGTGCCTGGGCGCCAACGTCACCGCGTCCGGCTCCGGCGCGATGGTCTGCTGCAGCGTGGCGGCAGCCAGCTCGGGCGGCGGGGCGGCGATCTGGCCCGGGAACGGGTCCTCGGGCGGCGGCAGCACCTCGACCCGCGCCAAGATTGCGGTCACCCGCTCGCGCAGCTCGTCGAGCATGACGTTGAACAGCGCGAAGGCCTCGTTCTTGTACTCGTTCAGCGGGTCCTTCTGGCCGTAGGCACGCAGCGAGATGCCCTGGCGCAACTGGTCGAGCAGCAGCAGGTGCTCCTTCCAGACGGTGTCGAGCGTGTTCAGCAGCAGCTGCTTCTCGATGTAGCGCATCACGGTGGGGCCGAAGGTGGCGGCCTTGACGGCGGCGGCCTGGGCGGCGGCGGCCTGCACGCGACCGAGGACCGCCTCGAGGTCGATGCCGTCTTCGGTCGCCCAGGCGGGGACGGCCAAGTCCAGGGCCAGCACGCGATCGAGGTCGGCGGCGAGCTCGCTGCTCTGCCACTGCTCGGCGAACGCCTTCTCGGGGATGCGGGCGCGGACCATGTGGTCGATCAGCTCGGCGCGCATGGTCGAGACGATGTCGGACACGTCCTCCGACGACATGAACTCCTTGCGCTGCGCGTAGACCTCCTTGCGCTGGCTGTTGTTGACGTCGTCGTACTTCAGCAGGTTCTTGCGGGTGTCGAAGTTGCGCGCCTCGACCTTCTTCTGCGCCTTCTCCAGCGCCCGGTTGATCCAGGGGTGGATGATCGCCTCGCCCGGCTTCAGCCCCATCTTCTGCAGCATCCCCGACATGCGGTCGGAGCCGAAGATGCGCATCAGGTCGTCCTGCAGGCTCAGGAAGAACCGCGACGCGCCGGGATCGCCCTGGCGGCCGGAGCGGCCGCGCAGCTGGTTGTCGATGCGGCGGCTCTCGTGACGCTCGGTGCCGATCACGAACAGGCCGCCGGCCGCGACGACGTCGTCGTGCCAGGCCGCGACCTGCTCGCGCATCGCCGCCTCCTGCGCGGACCGCTCCGGGTCCTCGACCGCCTGCAGCTCCTGGCGGATGCGCATCTCGACGTTGCCGCCGAGCTTGATGTCGGTGCCGCGTCCGGCCATGTTGGTGGCGATGGTGATGGCGCCGGGGGCACCCGCCTGGGCGACGATGGTCGCCTCCATCTCGTGGAAGCGCGCGTTCAGCACGCTGTGGCGGATGCCGCGCTCCTTCAGCAGCCCGGACAGATGCTCGCTCTTCTCGATCGAGGTGGTGCCGACCAGGATCGGCTGGCCGGTCGCGGTGACCTCCTCGATCAGGGTGGTGACCGCGCCGAACTTGTCGGCCTCGCTGAGGTACACCTCGTCGTCGCCGTCCTGGCGGATCACCGGCACATTGGTCGGGATCTCGACCACGTCGAGCTTGTAGATCTCGGAGAACTCGTCCGCCTCGGTCATCGCCGTGCCGGTCATGCCGGCGAGCTTCGGGTACAGCCGGAAGTAGTTCTGGAACGTGATGGAGGCCAGCGTCTGGTTCTCCTGCTGGATCTCCTGGTGCTCCTTGGCCTCCAGCGCCTGGTGCAGCCCGTCGCCGTAGCGGCGGCCCTCCATCATGCGGCCGGTGAACTCGTCGATGATCACGACCCGGCCCGCGCGCACGATGTAGTCGACGTCGCGCGCGAACAACGTGTGCGCGCGGAGCGACTGCTGCACGTGATGCACGACCGAGACGTTCGACACGTCGTAGAGCCCGCCCTCGGTGACGATGCCGGCGTCGCGCAGCATCGCCTCCACCGTCTCGGTGCCGTGCTCGGTCAGGATCACGGTGCGGAACTTCTCGTCCTTGTCGTAGGTGGCCGCATCCTTCGCCAGCTCGGCGACGACGCCGTCGACGCGGCGGTAGAGGTCGGAGCTGTCCTCGGCCGGGCCCGAGATGATCAGCGGCGTGCGCGCCTCGTCGATCAGGATGCTGTCGACCTCGTCGACGATGGCGTAATTGAACGGCCGCTGGACCATGTCCTCCAGCCGATACTTCATGTTGTCGCGCAGGTAGTCGAAGCCGAACTCGTTGTTGGTGCCGTAGG
>CAXTVM010000053.1:0-19448 GCA_964247725.1 uncultured Acetobacteraceae bacterium
CTAGAGGTCGTTGGCTCGAATCCCGCCTGCCCGACCAACCGTCGCGTTCAGGCGGCCTCTTCCTGCGGGTTGGTCCAGTCGCGCCAGAGCAGGATCAGGGCGGCCATGATCGCCGGGCCCAGGAACAGGCCGAGCAGGCCCCACGCCTCGACGCCGCCCAGGATGCCGAGCAGAACCCACAGGAACGGGAGCTTGGTGGCGCCGCCGATCAGCACCGGGCGGACGAAGTGGTCGGAGCCGAACACCACGATCATGCCGAACACGAACACGACGATCGCCGCGATCGCCGAGCCGTTCGCCATGACCAGCAGCGAGACGAGGCTGATCGCGGCCACCGCCGCAAACGGGATCATCGCCGCAACCGCAGTCAGGAGACCGAACAGCGTCGGGTGAGGGGCGCCGGCCAGCGCGTAGGCGACGCCCATCACCACGCCCTCGCCGAGCCCGACCAGCACCAGCCCGTCCACCGTGCCGTGCACCGAGGCCACCATCTGCCGGCCGATGCGCTCGCCGCGGGTGCCGAACGCGCGGCGGCTGGCGACCAGCATCTGCGACGTCACCGCCTCGCCCTCGCGGAACAGGAAGAACAGCGTGATGATGCTGAACGCGAACAGCGTGCCGCGGTGCGCGACCTGGCTGCCAAGCGTCCGCGTCATGCGCAGGCTGCCGCCGGTCTTGAGCGTCGCGAACAGCGCCGTGGCCCCGTCCGGCGTGGCCAGGTGCTGCTGCCACCAGCCGGTCGCCGCTTCGCCGCCGACCGGCAGCTGGCGGATCCAGTCCGGCACCGGGACGCCGGTGTGGCGGGCATGCTCGATCCAGCCGAACACGCCCTGCGCCTCGCGCGCGGCCTCCAGCCCGATCAGCGAGATCGGCACCAGGAACACCAGCGCGATCATCGCCGTGAACAGCAGCGGCAGCAGCAGGTTGTGCCGTCCCGGCGGCCAGCGGCGCTTGATGCGCCGGAACAGCGGCCAGGTGGCGATCGCGAACACCACCGCCCAGACCAGCGCCGGCAGGAAGTCGCGCAGGGTGAACAGGCCGAGCAGCACCAGGAAGGCCCCGAGCCCGCCGCGCGCGAACTGCTGGAACCGGATGCGTCGGGCGGCCTGCGAGTCGGCCGGCCAATCCGGTCGTGCGATCGGGCTGCGTGCCTCGCTCATGTCGTGGGCGACTCCTTGAAGGCGGGTGGATCCGGGACCGGTCCCCTCGTGTCGCGCTGAACGCGGCACGGCGCCAGTCTTTCCTGCCGCCGTCTTTCCTGGGGCTGCCGGCGATGGGCGGCGGGCGCCGCGGGCGGGCTTCTCAATCCGGGCCGGATGCGCGACTAGGGGAGGGTTGCGCGGAGCGGCAGCGGGATGAACGGGGCGCCGATGGTCCACCATGTGCCGGCGACGTCGGACACGATCCGGCTGGGCATCCTCGATGCGCGCGCGGCACCCGTGCTGACGATCTCGTCCGGCGAGACGGTGACGCTCGAATGCCTGTCCGGCGGCCCGGAGGTGATGGCCGCTGACCGCGCCGCGTTCCCGGTCCCGCCCGCCCTGGCAGCGATCCATGCGGCCGGGCTGCCGCGGCTGGGGCCGCACATGCTGACCGGTCCGGTGGCGGTCCGGGACGCGATGCCGGGCGACGTGCTGGAGGTGCGGATCGAGGCGGTGGAGCCGGCTGCCGACTGGGGCTATTGCGGCTTCCGTCCGCTCGCCGGCACGCTGCCCGACGACTTCGAGGGCCGCCTGCTGACCCACATCCCGGTCGACCGGGCGCGTAATACCTGCCGGCTGCCCTGGACGCCGCCTGGGGGCCCGGACCTGGCGCTGGCGCCGTTCTTCGGCATCATGACGGTGGCGCCCCCGGCCGACTGGGGCGTGCTGTCGAGCAGGGAGCCGCGCGCGTTCGGCGGCAACCTCGACAACAAGGAGCTGGTGGCGGGCAGCACGCTCTACCTCCCGGTGATGGCCGAGGGCGCCCTGTTCTCGGCCGGCGACGGGCACGGCCTGCAGGGCGACGGCGAGGTGTGCGTGAACGCGCTGGAGATGGCGCTGAACGGGCGCTTCACGCTGGTGCTGCACAAGGCGGCGGACCGGTCGGCGCCGCCGCTGCGCTACCCGCGCGCGGAGACGCCGACGCACTGGATCAGCATGGGGCTGCACGAGGACCTGGACCAGGCGATGCGCCACGCGCTGCGCGATATGATCGCGCTGATCTGCGAGCGCACCCCCCTGTCCCGCGGGCAGGCCTACCAGTCCTGCTCGCTGATGGTGGACTTCCGGGTGACGCAGACGGTGAACGGCGAGAAGGGCATCCACGGCATGCTGCGGAAGGGCCTGCTGTTCTAGGTCGCGAGCCGATGCGGAACGATGGGCGCGGGGGAGGCCGGGCATGACGATGCAACTGATCATCTGGTCGCTGTTGGCGCTCTACGGCGCGTTGGCAGTTGGGGTCCTGTGGTGGGTCCGGCGGCAGCGGCGGATCGGCCTGCGGCTGCTCTGGCCGCAGTCGACGACGCAGCGGCAGATGGAGAACTGGGGCGTGCGCTCGCTGGAGCGGCAGGGCTGGGAGATATCGTCGATGGCCAACCAGGCGGCTCTGACCGTGTGGCACGGCATCAAGTTCGCGACACAGCCGGAGCCCCGCAAGGACGAGCTGTTCGTGGTGTTCCTGCGCGACGGCGCGTTCTTCCGGCGGCTGCTGACCCTGGTCGGCAAGTTCGGCTTCCAGGTGCTGGGGCGCATGGTGATCGTCCTCTACGACCGCCCGTCGGAGACGATGATCATGCTCGCCGCGCAGCAGAAGATCGCGCTGGCGCACTTCACCGAGCTGTCGGGGTTCGGGACCACCGAGGATGCCCGGCGGCTGAGCATGAAGGTGGTGCTGGAGGCCGAGCGGCGGGTGCGGGCGCTGCCGACCTCGTAGCCGGGCATCGTGGCCCGGCCTGCTCACCCGGCCGTGGGCCCGGCGGCCTCCCGGGCCCAGATCGCGAAGGCCTGCACCAGGGCGGCCTCCTTCAGGCTGTCGTAACGGCCGGACGCGCCGCCGTGGCCGGCTTCCATGTTGGTGCGGCACAGGATCGGCCGGCCGCCGGTGGTGGCCTCCCGCAGCCGCGCCGCCCACTTGGCCGGCTCCCAGTAGGTCACGCGGGGGTCGGACAGGCCGCCCATCGCCAGGATCGCCGGATAGGGGCGGGCGGCGACGTTGTCGTACGGCGAGTAGCCGGCGATGCGGTCGTAGGCGTCGGCGTCCTCCAGCGGGTTGCCCCATTCCGGCCACTCGGGCGGGGTCAGCGGCAGCGAGGTGTCGGACATGGTGTTCAGCACGTCGACGAACGGCACCTGGGCGACGATGCCGGCGAACAGCTCCGGCGCCAGGTTCGCCACCGCCCCCATCAGCAGCCCGCCCGCCGAGGCGCCGTGCGCGACGATGCCGCCGGCGGCACCGTAGCCCGAGGCCACCAGGTGGCGGGCGACGGCGATGAAGTCGGTGAAGCTGTTGGTCTTGGCGGCACCGCGCCCGTCCAGGAACCAGCCCCAGCCCTTCTCGGAGCCGCCGCGGACGTGGGCCACGGCATGGATCCAGCCGCGGTCGACCAGGCTCAGCGTCCGGGTCGAGAAGCCGGCCTCGATCGCGTGGCCGTAGGAGCCGTAGCCGTAGAGCAGCAGCGGCGCGCTGCCGTCGAGCGGCGTGTCCCGCCGCATCAGCACCGTGATCGGCACGGCGGCGCCGTCCGCGGCGGCGGCGAACAGGCGGCGGGTGACGTAGGACGCGCTGTCGTGGCCGGACGGGATCTCCTGCACCCGGCGCAGCGTGCGGCGGCCGGTCGCCATGTCGTGGTCGTACCAGTGCCGGGGCGTGGTCGGCGACTGGTAGCCGTAGCGCAACGTCGTGGTGTCGAACTCGAAGGAGCCGTCCAGCGAGAGCAGGCAGGCCTCCTCCTCGACCGCGATCTCGCGGGCGGCGGCGCGGATATCCGGCGCTTCCGACGCCTCCTGGGGCACGATCAGGATGCGGTTGTTGACGTCGCGGCGCTCGATCCAGGCGAGATGGCCGGCGGACGCGGTGACGCCGATGATGAAGTGGCCGGGACAATGCGGGGCGAATTCGCGCCAGCCGTCGCGGTCCGGGTGGGCGGCGTCGGCCTGCATCAGCGCGAAGTCGATCGCGCCGCCGCGGTTGGTGTGGACGATGAAGCGGTCCTCGCCGCCGTCGGCACGCGGCCAGTGGGTCAGGCCGTAGCGCTCGCCGCCAAGGCGGGGGGCCGCGACCCGCGGCGGCGCCGTCGGATCGCCGCCCGGGATCAGCAGCACCTCGCTGGTCTCCTGGTCGCCGCAGGTAATCATGATCCAGCCGCGCGAGGCGCTGAGCTCGACGCCGATGAAGAAGCCGGGATCGGCCTCCTGGTAGACCAGCGTGTCGGGGCCGCCGCGCGACGGGCGGCGGTAGATCCGGGTGGGGCGGCCGTGCTCGTCGCGCCAGGTCCAGAACAACCAGGCGCCGTCGGGCGAGAAGGCGAAGTCGCCGGTGGAGCTGTCGGCCGGATCGGGCAGGGTCTCGCCGGTGGCGAGGTCGCGGACCTGGATGCGGTAGACCTCCGAGCCCTGCGCGTCCTCGGCATAGGCGTAGAGGTCGTGCGGGGGCGAGTGGCGGGCGGCGGCGACGCGGTAGTAGTCGTGGCCAGCCGACAGCGCCTGCACGTCGAGCAGCACCTGCTCCGAGGCCTGGCCGCCGGTCGGCCGACGCGCGTGCACCGGATGCTGGGCGCCGGGCTCGTAGCGCACATAGTACTCCCACGGCCCGTCCGGCACCGGCGGCGACATCTCGTCCTGCTTCAGCCGGCCCTTCATCTCGTCCAGGATGTTGGACGCGAGCCCCTGCGTCGGCTCCAGCACCGCCTCCGCGTAGGCGTTCTCGCGGCGCAGGTGCTCGGCGATGTCCGGCCGCAGCGCCGAGGGGTCGCGCAGCACCGCCTGCCAGTTATCGTCCTTCATCCAGGCGTAGGGGTCGATGCGGACGCGGCCGAGCTGCTCGATGCGGCGTGGCTCCCGGCGGGCGACCGGCGGGATCGGGTCGTGGGTCATGGCGGGGTCCTTCGCGACCGCTTCGGCTTCGGTTCGGGTAGATCGATGCTGGCGTGCAGGCGATGCACCACGAGCCCGGTCCCGTCCGAGATCATTCCGGCGACCAGGCTGCGGTGGCAATGGGTGGGATCGCGCTCGAAGCAGAGCAGGCAGGTGCCAGTCTCGGCCGCCAGCGCGCCGGCTTCGGCGAGGGCGGCCTGGCTGCGATCGCCGCGCATATGGGCCAGGAAGATGCGGTGCATGCCGTCGACGTCGCCGCGGCGGACGGCGTCGCGGCCATCCTTGGGCGTGCCGAGCGGCTGCAGGTGCAGGTAGCCGATGCCGGCCTCGGCCAGCCCACCGGCCAGCAGCCGCTTCGAGAAGCCGGGACGCGGCGACGGCGCGGACGTCGATCAGCAGCCGGGTGCCGACCTCGAGCAGGGCCGTGTGCACTTGGTCGAAGTGGGCGTCCCCGTAGCCGATCGTGAGCAGCCGCGTTGTCGTCACGACGGCAGTGCTAGCAGTTTCGCCGTGCTGGCGGCAGCCGCCGGCGCCGGCGGAGCTGGGCTCGGTGATGGGGCTCTATGTCGGCGGCACCGCGTTCGGCGGCATGGCCGGCCGCGTCGGTACCGCCTTCGTCGCGGATCTGGGGGCCGATCCGGGCGCCGGTCACGGCGCCTGGCGGCTGGCGCTGCTGGCGACGGGGGCATGCCGCCTGGTCGCCGCGCTGCTGTTCGTGACCCTACTGCCGCCGGCGCGGCGGCCAGCTGCCGTCCCGGCACATCCGGCTGCCACGCCGGGGTTCCGGGGTCTTGGCGCCTGGGGCGGGCACCTGCGCGATCCGGGCATGGTCGGGCTCTACCTGATCGGGTCCCTGGCGATGAGCGTCTTCGTCACGATCTACAACTACCTGGGCTCCCGGCTGCTGCGGCCGCCGTTCTCGCTGAGCCAAGGGCAGTCGGGGGCGGTGTTGCTGGTCTACCTGTTCGGGATCGCGGCCTCGCCGCTGGCCGGGCGGGTGTCGGCCCGGATCGGGCGCGGCCCGGTGCTGGTGGCGGGTCCGGTCCTGGGGCTGGCCGGGGTCGGGCTGACGCTGCTGGCGTCGCTGCCGGCGATCATTGCCGGGTTGTCGCTGCCCACGATCGGGTTCTTCGTCTCGCACAGCGTCGTCAGCGCCTGGGTCGGCGCCCGTGCGGTGGTGGACAGGGGCCATGCGGCGTCGCTCTACCTGCTGGCGTACTATTGCGGGTCCGGCGTGATGGGCTCGGTCGGCAGCTGGGTCTGGAGCCGCGACGGCTGGCCCGGCGTCGCCGGCTTCACCGGGGCGCTGTTGGGTGCGGGCGTTTTCACGGCCGCCTTGCTGGCGCTGTCCGCACGACGGAGGCCTTCTCGGTGATCGGACGGGGCGGCGCCTGGAACGAGTTCGACGAGCAAATGTAGTAATGACCCCAGAAATGCCGAACGTTACCCAAGCAGGCATCCCACCAGCCGTAATCGTTGCTCGCCGGTCGGTAGCGCGATGTCGAGAGGCGTATCTCATCGGTCTCGTCGTAGACGAGCATGACTTCAGGCGGGCGAGCCCGTCACCGCCTCTCCCACTCCAATCCCATAGCCCAAACCGATGGCCTCGCTCGCCACTCGCGGCTGACTCAGCGGCGTAGCGCTGGCGGTGCATGAAGAAGTAGCCATATCCGCCGGAAAAGCGGTCTCCGACATAAGAAGTATGGCTGCTACGGGCAGACAGCACAGCGAAAGGAACCAGCCGCGAGGCAATCGATGAGATGCGTTTACAACAAATAGTATCCTAACAAAGATTAGAAGCGCTGATAACCACAGGAGAGTCGCGAGAAGAACTAGGGATGGCATCTCCTAAACGAAGACGTCTATCAGGACGGCAACGACCAGAACGCCGACTGTGGATGTCGCGGCACGTGCCGTCGTTGTGCCCAGATACCTCACTCTTGCCTTCCATCGTCGGACGACGATGCTCGCAGCAGGTCGAGAGTCCGCTGATCTGGAAGACCGGCGAAGCAGCGATCGACCGCCATTTGAAACAACAGCTGGTCCGAGGTCGCCGCCGCAGCGAACAGCGTCATCGAGGAATGGAACTTGAGGTCGTCCGGGCTGCCGAAGATGTGGTTCGCCGAGCGGTCCGGCACGGCGAGCACGAGCGCCGTGCAGTCCAGCAGGCGCGGGCCGAGGATCGAGTGGTCCAGATAGCGGCTCGCCTCGTCGCGCGAGGCCAGCGCATAGCGGCGTGCCATCTCGCTGTGGCCGAGGCCGCGAAGCTGCGGGAACACGAACCACATCCAGTGCGAGTGCTTGGCGCCGCGCCGGAGCTCGTCCCGCACCTGGTCGATCAGGGGGTCCTGCGCTGCGACGAAGCGGTCGAGGTCCGAGGAATCGATCATATCCTGGCGGCGGCCTTGAGAGAACTTAGTACCGGAGGTCGAAACGGTTCAGTAATACCATCCGTAAGACGTGGCGGGGCGATGACGATGGTGGCGGTTCGGCGGCAGGGCAACTCGATCGGCGTGACGTTCCCGGCGGAGACGCGGATCCGCATGGGGCTGGAAGTCGGACGGGAGCTCACCCTTGTCGAGCTGGCCGATGGCGTGAAGCTGGTGAAGCGTAACCTACGGCTGGAGCGCCAGATGGAACTGGCGCGCGAGGTGCTCCGCGAGCAGGCCGACACGCTGCAGGAACTCGCCCACCGTTGACCGAGCCCGAGTTCCTGGAGCCGGACGTCGTGCTGTTCCTGCACGACCAGGCGCTCCGGGAACATGGCGGCGTGCAAGGCGTCCGCAGCGAGGACCTGCTGCACAGTACGCCTGGCCGGCCGGTGAACCAGCCGGCCTACGGCGACCCCGGCAGCCTCGACCTGTTCGACTTGGCGGCCGCCTACGCCTTCGGCCTCGCCGGCAACCACCCCTTCAACGACGGCAACAAGCGCACCGCCTGGGGCTGCTGCGTGCTGTTCCTGAAGGCGAACGGGTGCCGGCTGGCCGTGCAGGCGCCGGGGGCCGTCGAGCGGATGGTGATGCTGGCACCGGGCCGGTCGGACGAGCCGGCCTCTGCGGCGTGGCTGCGGCGCTGCGCTATCGGAAATCCCGGGTCGGCACCTTGATCGATACCGCGCGCCGGTCGGGCGAGGCCGGCGCGTGCTCCAGGTCGCGCAGCAGCGGGGTCAGGTCCTCGAGCCGCTCGGCGACCAGGTGCACCACCTCGCCGGCGCGCTGCAGCCGTCCATGGCAGGCGACCAGGGCCGCGGACAGGATCAGGCTGCGCTGCTCGGCGAACAGGGACGGCCAGATCACCAGGTTGCCGATGCCGGTCTCGTCCTCGACCGTCATGAACATGACGCCCTTGGCCGAGCCCGGCTTCTGGCGCACCAGCACGATGCCGGCCACCGCGATCCGGCGTCCGTCGCGCGCGGTGGCCAGCGCGCCGCACGGCAGCAGACCGCGCGCGCGCAGCGCCGGGCGCAGCAGCTCCAACGGGTGGTGCTTCAGGCTGAGGCCGGAGGCGCGGTAGTCGGCCACCACCTCGCCGCCGCGGCCGAGCCGGGCCAGCGCGACCCGCGGCTCGTTGGCGCTCGCCTCCGGATGGTCGGCGAACAGCGGCAGGACGGCATCGCCGAGGCCCCGCACGATCCACAGCGCATCGCGCCGCGGCAGCCCGAGCGCGTGGAAGCCGTCCGCCTGCGCGATCCGCTCCAGGGCGGCGGCGGACAAGCCGGTGCGGCGGTGCAGCGCCTCGACCCCACGGCAGCGCCCGTGCGCGCGGGCAGCCACCAGCCGGTCCGCCTCGGCGCGCGACAGGCCGCGCACCATGCGCAGGCCCAGCCGCACCGCAAGCAACGGCCCATCCGCCGGCTCCAGCGTGCAGTCCCAAGCGCTCGCCTCGACGCAGACCGGCCGCACCGGCACGTCGTGCTCGCGCGCGTCGCGCACGATCTGCGCCGGCGCATAGAAGCCCATCGGCTGCGCGTTCAGCAGTGCTGCGCAGAAGATGTCGGGGTGGTGGCACTTCATCCAGGCGCTGGCGTAGGCGATCTTGGCGAAGCCGGCGGCGTGGCTTTCCGGGAAGCCGTAGGAGCCGAAGCCCTCGATCTGGCTGAAGGTCCGCTCGGCGAAGGCGCGCTCGAAGCCGTTGCCGACCATGCCCTCGATCAGCTTGTCCCTGAAGCCGGAGACGCCGCCGGTGAGCTTGAAGGTCGCCATGGCGCGGCGGAGCTGGTCGGCCTCCGATGGGGTGAAGCCACCGCACTGGATCGCCACGTGCATCGCCTGTTCCTGGAACAGCGGCACGCCGAGGGTCTTGCCCAGCACCCGCTCCAGGCTGGGGTGCGGGTAGTGCGGCCGCTCCAGCCCGTCGCGGCGGCGCAGGTAGGGATGCACCATGTCACCCTGGATCGGGCCGGGCCGCACGATCGCCACCTGGATCACCAGGTCGTAGAGCGTGCGCGGGCGCAGCCGCGGCAGCATCGCCATCTGCGCGCGGCTCTCGATCTGGAAGGTGCCCAGCGTGTCGGCCCGGCAGATCATGTCGAAGGTGGCCGGGTCTTCCCTCGGGATTGTAGCCAGATCAAGCGATTGACCGCGATGCCGCTCCAGCAGCGTGAAGGCGCGGCGCATGCAGCCGAGCATGCCCAGCCCGAGCACGTCGACCTTCATGAAGCGCAGGCCGTCGATGTCGTCCTTGTCCCACTCGATCACCTGGCGGTCGGCCATCGCCGCCGGCTCGATCGGCACCAGGTCGTCGAGGCGGTCGCGGGTCAGCACGAAGCCGCCCGGGTGCTGGCTCAGGTGGCGCGGGAAGCCGATCAGCTCGCGGGCCAGCAGCAGGGTCAGGCGCAGGCGGCGGTCGGCCACGTCGAGGCCCACGGCGCGCGCCTGCTCCTCGCCGACGCCCTCGGCGCTCCAGCCCCAGACCTGGCCGGCGAGCTGGGCGGTGACGTCCTCCGGCAGCCCCATGACCCGGCCCACCTCGCGCACGGCGCCGCGCGAGCGGTAGCGGGAGACGGTGGCGCAGAGGGCGGCACGGTGGCGGCCGTAGCGGGTGAACACCCACTGGATCACCTCCTCGCGGCGCTCGTGCTCGAAGTCGACGTCGATGTCGGGCGGCTCGTGGCGCTCGGCGGAGATGAAGCGCTCGAACAGCAGGTTGCTGTCCACCGGGTCGATCGAGGTGATGCCGAGCACGAAGCAGACCGCGGAATTTGCCGCAGAACCACGGCCCTGGCAGAGGATGCTCCGGCTGCGCGCGAACCGCACAATGGCGTTCACGGTCAGGAAGTAGGGCGCGTAGTCGAGCCGGCGGATCAGCGCCAGCTCGTGCGCGACCTGGGCCGCGACCGCGTCCGGTACGCCGGCCGGATAGGTGACCGGCAGGCGCTCGCGCACCAGCCGTTCCAGGTCCTCCTGGTCGGACAGGCCCGGCGTCTCGCTCTCCTCGGGATACTGGTAGCTGAGCTCGGACAGGCTGAAGCGGCAGCGCTCCAGGATGATGCGGGTGGCGGCGAGCGCCGAGGCGTGGTCGCGGCCGAACAGCCGGACGGTCTCCGCCGGATCCTTGAGGTGGCGGTCGACCGAGCGGGCGCGCCGGTAGCCGGCCGCCTCGATGGTGCAGCCCTCGCGGATGCAGGTGACGACGTCCTGCAGGATGCGCCGGTCCGGCGCGTGGTACAGCACGTCGCCGGTGACCACGGTGGGCACGCCGGCGGCGCGGCACAGCTCGGCGGTGCGGGCCAGGCGGGCGCGGTCGTTGGGGCGGCGCTCCAGGGTCAGCGCGCACCAGGCGCGGTCGCCGAAGCGGTCGCGCAGCCGGTCGAGGTCGGCGGGCAGGGTGCCGTCCAGCGCCTCCAGCGGCCGTTCGGGCAGCAGGATGGCGAGCAACCCGTCCGTCGCCGCCCCGCCCAGGTCCGACCAGGCGAGGTCGCAGGACCCCTTGGGGGCGCGCGACTTGCCCAGGCTGAGCAGCCGGCACAGCCGGGCATAGGCGGGGCGGTCGGTCGGGTAGACCAGCAGCGAGGGGGCGTCGCGCAGGTCGAGACGGCAGCCGACCACGAGCCGGATGCCGATCTCGCCGGCGCGCTGGTGGGCGCGGGCGATGCCGGCCAGGGTGTTGCGGTCGGTGACGGCAAGCGCGTCGTGGCCGAGCTCGTGCGCCCGCAGCAGCAGCTCCTCGACATGGCTGGCGCCGCGTAGGAACGAGTAGTTGGTGATGACCTGGAGCTCGACGGGGCGCATGGCGGGGCTGATGCGAACCTTCCGGGGGTCTACACGTAGAGGTTGCAACGATGGAGGGACGGGGGATCATGAGGTTCGCGACACGCACGCTGGCGGCGCTCGGCATGCTGGGGCTGGCGGTGCCGGCGCTGACGACGCCAGCCTGGGCGCAGCGGCAGCCGCCGGTGCGCTCGTCCTACGCCGACGGCACCGGCGACAGCGCCGTCGACACGCTCAACTCCGGCCAGCTCGACCGGAATTATACCGGGCCGTGGCATCAGGTGCCGCAGCACCTGCCGGTGGGCGGCCCGACCGGCCTCGGCGATCGGCCGGACCTGCGGCCGGCGCCATCCGCGGGCGCGCCGCCGCCGATGCCCACGGCCGGCCCCATCCCGGAGCAGGCGGCACCCCGACCCTGACCGTGCCGGGCCCGCATCAGAACAGCCCGTGCAGGAACCAGCCGAAATCGCCGGTGGCGGGATCGGCGCCGTCGCCGCGGCGGAACAGCCAGTAGCGGCGCCCGTCCTCGTCCTCGACGCGGAAATAGTCGCGCAGCGCGACGAGCTCGCCGCTGCGGTGCCACCATTCGCCGGCAATCCGCTCCGGGCCGTCGGCGCGGCGCACCCGGTGGCGCCGGCCGCGCCAGATGAACGAGACCGGCGCGTGGTCGGGCAGCTCGGCCAGGGCCTGCACCGGCTGCGGCGGGTCGAGCAGCCGGATCGGGCGCGGCAGGTGCTCGGGCCAGGTGGCCGGGTTCCGGTCCGGGGCCGGAGCCGGCGGATCGAGCGGCGGGCGCCGCCGCACGCTGCGCTCGGGGACGTCGCTCTCCACCGGCATCGCCCGCCACAGCCGGCCGGCGCCCAGGCGGTTCTGAAGCCTGTCGATCAGCGGGGCGAGGTCGCCCAGCCGGTCGCGGTCGGGGCCGCCGATCGCGGCTAGGCCGGACTGGCGCGGCGACACCGGCTCGGCCAGCCGGGCCAGGAGCCACATGGTCTCGACGCCCTCGCCCGGATCGATCCGCTCCAGCCGCTCGTCGAGCAGGCGGGCGAGGTGGTCCGGGGCGTGCGACGGCCTGGCCAGGGTCAGGACCTGCCGGCAGCACGAGCCGTCGAGCCGGACCAGGACCAGCTCGAGCCGGCGCGCGCCGAGGCAGAGCGCCTCCAGCCGGCGGCACAGCGCCCGCGCCAGCAGGGCATGGGCGGCGGCGAGCGCCTCCGCCGTCTGCAGCGGTTCGACGAAGCCGAGGCGCTCCTGCAGCACGGGCTCCGGCAGGCCGGGCGAGATCGGCTCGGGCACGCGCCCGAACGCCTGGTCGAGCCGCCGGATCACCGCGGCGCCGAGCCGGCGGGCCAGCGGACCACGGGCGACGGCGTCGAGCTCGCGGATCCGGCGCAGGCCGAAGCGGTGCAGCAGCACCGCCTGCTCCGGGTCGAGCCGCAGCGCCTCGACCGGCAGCACGGCCAGGGCCGCCTCGGTGTCGGCGCGCGGGACCGAGGCGAGCCGGTTTGCGCCGTGGCGCGCCACCGCCAGCGCGGCGCCTGGCGTGGCGGCGATCGCGGCGCGCACGGATACGCCCGCGCGGCGGAGCCTGCCCGCCAGCTCCGTCAGCAGCGCCGCCTCGCCGCCGAACAGGTGCGCGCAGCCGGTGAGGTCGAGCCAGATCCCGTCGGGCGGCTCGGCGCGGGCGAGCGGGGTGTAGCGCCGGCACCAGTCGGCGAGTGCGGCCAGGGCGCGGGCGTCGGCCCCTGCCGCGGCCGGGACCAGCTCGAGCTCCGGCACCATCGCCTGCGCTTGTGCCAACTTCATGCCCGCGCGCAGCCCGGCCCGCCGCGCGGCGGGGCAGGCGGCGGCCACGATCATGCGCGGCCCGTCCTGCATCGTGGTGACCAGCGGCCGCTCAGCCGTAGCGCATCCCTGATCCCTGAATTGGCGCCTGAGCCGCTCGATCGGCCAGTGCGGCAGCCAGAGATGGCCGATCCGGCGGCCCGCAGTCGCGGAGCCAGGCGGATTCGAAGGCTGGGCGGTATCGGACATCGCAGGCCTGCAGGGTCCAGTGGGAAGCGAGCGGCGTGCCGCGGCAGCGCAGCAGCTGCAGCCGCCACAGCCGGTGGTCGGGCAGCGGGTCGGGGTGACCGGGATGGCGGGACGGGGCCTCTGCCGGCAGCGCCGAGATGCGCCACCGGCTGACCGCCGCACTCGGCGCTAGCAGGGCCGGGTCGTCGTGGCGGCGGCTGCGCCGGATCGCGAACGCGGGGACGCCGGAGGCCTCGGCGGCCAGCTGCAGCCGGCGCGAGTCGGTGAGGCCCAGGCCGCCCTCGACCTCGCCGACCACCGCGGCCAGGCCCGGATGGCGCAGCGCCTCCTCCATCACCGCCAGCACCGAGCGACCGCACTGGGCCAGGATCAGGCGGTCCGGACGCAGCCCGACGGCGGCGAGGCCGGGCGCGAACAGGTCGTCGCCGCGCATCGCCCACAGCACCTGCCGCGACCGGTCGTGCCCGGCCAGCAGGCCGCCGACCAGCAGGCTGGCCAACGTGCCGTGCTCGGTGTCGGGACCGTGTCCCAGGACCTCGTGCAGCGCGCCGGCGGCAAGGCCGCCGCCGGGCAGCCGCGCATCGATGCTGTCGAGCCCGAACCGGATCGCGGCACGGCCGGCGGACCCGGATGCGGCGCTGCCGATCCGGCCGATGCGCAGGCGCAGCACCTCGATCAGGTCGGCCTTGATCGGAGCGTGAGCCTGTTCCGCGTGCTCGGGCATATGAGAACGTATAGCGAACAAAACGATCGCATGGAAGCGGATCGCCGCCTTGCGACGACGGCCCGGCCGCTGCCGGACGTTGAGGCGGATCTTGAGGAACGGGAGCGAGCGGAATGATTCCGCTCGTCTTCCAGCCGAAGCGGCGGATGCGTCGTCAGCTGATGCAGAAGATAATGGACGACCAATAGAGAATTGATATTACAGTTCGTTCGGGCCGTTCAAGCGATTTCTTAACTCGTGCCCCTCCGGACTCGACGGGTCGATCAGGCCCCGGCGCAGGAACAGGTCGATCAGCACCAGGTTCACGTTGAATTTGAACTCCATGGTGTCGCGCACCAGCCGCAGCGCCTCCTCCAGCGGGATCAGGCTGAATTCGGCCACCTCGCCGTCGTTGGGAACCGGCCGGAAGCTGTCCGGCAGCATCAGGTCGAAGCAGTGCAGCCGGTCGCGGCGCAGCCCCTCGGGCCGCTCCATCGCGTAGCGGATGGTGCCCACCGCGACCGCCTGCCGCGCCAAGGCGGGCGGCAGGCCGCATTCCTCGGCCGCCTCCTTCTCCAGCGTGGCGTGGACGCCGTAGCCGGCCGACACCCCGCCCGCCGCCAGGTGGTCGAGCCGGTCGGGATCGAGCTGCTTGTCGGGCGCGCGCCGGCCGACCCAGAGACGCAGGCCCTCCGCGCCGTCCACCAGGCCGTTCAGGTGCACGCCGTCGGCGAGGATGCCGAAGGCCGGCAGGGCGCCGCGGTCGAGCCGGGCCAGCACCGGACCGTCCGGCTCGGCGCGGACGTCGAACGGCTCGCCGCGCAGGCGCAGCAGCCCGGCCCGGCCGAGCGCCTCGCCCAGCGCCTGCAGCCGCGCCGGGTCGCCCAGGACCAGGGCGCCGGCCTCGCGGCGCAGGCCGCGCCGGTCCAGCTCGGCGGCCAGCTCCGGCCCGACCCAGCCGACCTGAAGCGGGCCGAGCCGGAACGGCAGCCGGCGGCCGGGCAGGACGGCGTTGTTGCAGGCCTCGAGGTGGCGCAGGAACGGCGCGGGCGGGCTGGTCATTCGGCAGCCTCCGCCCGCGGGGCGGGCTTGGCAATCGCCGCGCCGGCCGGGGCGGCCGGGGCGGGCGGGGCGATCGATATGCTTTGCATCCGAAAGGGCCCATGCCACATCGGGGAGATGAGAGACCTCGCCGCATCAGTGCCGACCCCGCCGTCCGATGCCGATCCCACTCGGACGGCGCTCGACACCGTGCGCGGGCTGTTGCCGTACCTGTGGCCGCGCGGCGACCTGCGCACCCGGCTGCACGTGGTGGCCGCCGTGGTGCTGCTGGTCGCGGCCAAGGTGGCGACGATCTGCGTGCCCATCGTCTATGCGCGCGCGATCGACCGGCTGTCGCACCGCGACCCGACCCACCTGCTGGCGGTGCCGCTCGGGCTCATCGTCGGCTACGGGCTGCTGCGGATCGCCTCGGGCGGGTTCGGCGAGCTGCGCGACGCGGTGTTCTCGCCGGTCAAGCAGCGGGTGATCCGGGTCGCGGCGATGCAGACCTTCCAGCACCTGCACCGGCTGTCGCTGCGCTTCCACCTCGACCGCCAGACCGGCGGCGTGACCCGGGCGGTGGAACGCGGCACCCAGGCGATCGAGCTGATCCTGCGGCTCGGCGTGTTCAACATCGTGCCGACGCTGATCGAGACGCTGATGGTCACGGCCGTGATCTGGCGCCTATTCGACTGGCGCTTCGCCGGCGCCACGCTGCTGACGGTGGTGGTGTACGTGGGCTTCACGATCACCTTCACCGGCTGGCGGATCGGCATCCGGCGGCGCATGAACGAGGTCGAGAGCGAGGCCAGCACCAAGGCGCTGGACAGCCTGCTCAACTACGAGACGGTGAAGTATTTCGGCAACGAGGGCCACGAGGCGCGCCGCTACGACGACACCCAGCGGCGCTACGAGCGGGCGGCGGTGAAGACCCAGGTCTCGCTCAACCTGCTCAACGTCGGCCAGGCCACCATCATCGCGGTGGCGCTGGCGGCGATCATGCTGATGGCGGCCCAGGGGGTGGCGGCCGGGCGGCTCACGGTCGGCAAGTTCGTGCTGGTCAACACCTACCTGATGCAGCTCTACCAGCCGCTGAACTTCCTGGGCTTCGTCTACGCCTCGCTGCGGCAGGGGGTGGTGGACCTGGAGCAGATGTTCAGGCTGCTGGGCGAAGGCCAGGAGGTGCGGGACCGCTCGCAGGCGCGGCCGCTGCCGGCGCGGCTCGAGCAGGCGCCGCCGGCGGAGGTGCGCTTCGAGGCGGTCCGCTTCGGCTACCGGCCGAACCGCGAGATCCTGCACGGGGTCAGCTTCGCGGTGCGCCCGGGCGGCCGCACCGCGATCGTGGGGCCGACCGGGGCCGGCAAGTCCACCGTCAGCCGGTTGCTGTTCCGCTTCTACGACGTGGATGGCGGGCGCGTGCTGGTCGACGGGCGGGACGTGCGCGACTACGCGCAGGAGAGCCTGCGGGCGGCGATCGGCGTGGTGCCGCAGGACACGGTGCTGTTCAACGACACCATCCGCTACAATATCGGCTACGGCCGGATCGGCGCAGCCCAGACCGAGATCGAGCACGCGGCGCGGCTGGCGCAGGTGCACGACTTCGTGGCGGGGCTGCCGGAGGGCTACGACACCCGGGTCGGCGAGCGCGGGCTGAAGCTCTCGGGCGGCGAGAAGCAGCGGGTGGCGATCGCGCGCACGATTCTGAAGAACCCGCGCGTGCTGATCCTGGACGAGGCGACCAGCGCGCTCGACACCCACACCGAGCAGGAGATCCAGGCGGCGCTGCGCTCGGTGGCCGCCGACCGCACCACGCTGGTGATCGCACACCGGCTGTCGACGGTGGTGGACGCGGACGAGATCCTGGTGCTCGTGGACGGGTTGATCGCCGAGCGCGGCACCCACCGGGCGCTGCTCGCCGAGGGCGGCGCCTATGCGCGGATGTGGGCGGCGCAGTCGGAAGAGGAAGCGGCGGGAGCGCTGGCCGAGACGGTGCTGATGCCGGGTCTCGAGGGCGCCGACCTGGCGGTATGATAGGGAGGAGGGATTGATGGCGATCGAACCGCAAGGCGGCGAGCAGAGGCTGGGGCAGGACGGCTCGGTGCCGGCCGAGCTCAGCCACGCCGGGGCCGTGATCGACAAGGCGATCGAGTACATGCTGGGCGAGCACCTGCCGCCGCTGGCGATCGCCTCCGCCCTGCTGGGCGGCTCGCTCGGGCTGCTGGCGCGGACCATGGACCGGGCGGCGATGATGCGGATGCTGGACAACGCGCGCGCCAGCGTGGCGGCCGGCGAGCTCGATCCGGTCAACGACCGCGACGTTGGGCGGGCGTAAGGCCATCTCAACGAATCGGGGTTTGGGGCCCGTCGTGCGCAGCACGCTTTGCGTGACGGCCCCAACGGGTCCAGGGCAGCGCCCCGGCCTTGACTATGCGGCCAGGCTTGGCGATAAGCCGCGCCTGCTTACGAGATGTCGCCGGCGCTGCCGGGACCGTCACCCCTAGGATCAAGACGATGTCGCGCCGTTGCGAGATAACCGGCAAGGGCGTGCTGACCGGCAACAACGTCAGCCACGCCAACAACAAGACCCGCCGGCGTTACCTGCCGAACCTGCAGGAGACCGCGCTGCTGTCCGACATCTTGGGAACTTCGATCCGGATGCGCGTGACCACCCACGGCCTGCGCACGATCGAGCACAACGGTGGCCTCGACGCCTTCCTGCTGGGCACTCCGAACCGCCGCCTGCCGGAGCCGGCGCAGTCGCTGAAGCGGCGTATCCTGCGCGCTCAGGCGAAGCGGCAGGCCGCCCAGCCGGCCTGAACGGCGGGGCCGGCGAGAACCTCGTCCGGCCCGATCCCGCGGCCTGGCTTGACCTTGCAAACGCCGGGCATCTCGCGCATGTGAAGTCCGATCCGTCTTTCGGCCATGGCGATCCCGTGGCCCCGGAGGGCGCACGGGATCGCTCCCGTTCGGCGCCGCCTTGGCGCGCCTTCCTGGTCTCTAGGAGAACCCCCGCGTGTCCGACCTGTCGAAGATCCGCAACATCGGCATCACCGCGCACATCGATGCCGGCAAGACGACGACCACCGAGCGCATCCTGTACTACACGGGCGTATCGCATCGGATCGGCGAGGTCCACGAGGGCAACACCACCACCGACTACATGGAGCAGGAGCGCGAGCGGGGGATCACCATCACCTCGGCCGCGGTGACGTGCGAGTGGAAGGACCACCGCATCAACATCATCGACACGCCGGGCCACATCGACTTCAACATCGAGGTCAACCGCTCGTTGCGGGTGCTGGACGGCGCGCTGTTCATCATCGAGGGCGTGGCCGGTGTGCAGCCGCAGTCGGAGACCAACTGGCGTCTGGCCGACCGCTACAACGTGCCGCGCGTGATCTTCATCAACAAGCTGGACCGCACCGGCGCCGACTTCTACCGCGCGTTCGACACGCTGAAGGAGAAGCTCGACATCGTGGCGCTCCCGCTGCAGTTGCCGATCGGCATCGAGGACACCTTCATCGGCGTCGTCGATCTGGTGGAGATGCGGGCGATCATCTGGGAGGGCGGCGAGCTCGGCGCCAAGTTCCACTACGAGGAGATCCCGGCCGACCTCGCCGACCGCGCGGCCGAGGCGCGCCAGCTCCTGCTCGACACCGCACTCGCCACCGACGACGAGGCGATGGAGATGTATTTCGACAAGGGCGACGTCGACGTCGACACGCTGAAGCGCTGTATCAAGAAGGGCACCATCTCGGGCGAGTTCCGGCCGGTGTTGTGCGGCACCGCGTTCAAGAACAAGGGCGTGCAGCCGCTGCTCGACTCCGTGCTCGACTACCTGCCGGCCCCCGACGACGTCGAGGGCATCCGGGTCGCGGCTGAGGAAGGGCAGGAGGATGCAGACCCGGCGCTGCGCCGGCTGATCAAGGTCGACCCGAAGGGCAACTTCTCCGGCCTCGCGTTCAAGATCATCAACGACAAGTACGGCACGCTCACCTTCGTGCGGGTCTATTCCGGCTCGCTGAAGTCGGGCGATCAGGTCATGAACACGACCAAGGGCCACAAGGAGCGCATCGGGCGGATGTTCCAGATGCACGCCGACAAGCGCGCCGAGATCAAGGAGGTGCAGGCCGGCGACATCGCCGCCTTCGTCGGCCTGAAGGACACCGGCACCGGCGACACGCTGGCGGTGGCCGAGGACCCGGTGGTGCTGGAGCGGATGGCGTTCCCGGTGCCGGTGATCGACATCTCGGTCGAGCCCAAGACGAAGGAGGGCGTCGAGAAGATGACGCTGGCGTTGCAGAAGCTTGCCGGCGAGGATCCGTCGCTGCGCCTCAAGACCGACCAGGAGACCGGCCAGACCATCCTGTCGGGCATGGGCGAGCTGCA
>CAXTVM010000054.1:0-19138 GCA_964247725.1 uncultured Acetobacteraceae bacterium
CGGTCGGCGGCGGGACCAAGCTCCCGGGCATCTGAACGGCGACCGTCCCGAGCGGAGCGCTGCCCCTGGCAGGGTCCGCGAGCGAAACGCCTGGGGACACGGCTACCGCATTTGAGGAGTGGTGATAAGGAAAAGACCAGGGCTCTGCCCTGGACCCGTTGGAGCCGCGGGCCTCAAACCCCGATTCGAAAGAAGATAGTCCGCGCGTGGAAGTACAACTCCATGAATCGGGGTCTGGGGCCCGCGGCTTCAGTGGGGTCCAGGGGCAAAGCCCTGGCCTTCTTCCCAGTGCGATAGCCGTGCCCCTGGGAACTACCGGCTCGCCCCCGCCAGGTCGTCCAGACCGGCCGCCGGCAGATAGGCCGGCACCGTGCCGCTCCAGCCCTGGCCCGCGAACCAGGCCGCCGCCGCGATGTCGCCGCCGGACGGCAGCGCCTGCGCCGGCGACAGGATCCAGGCGCCGACGTCGTCGATCACCGCCTGGCGGGCGAGATCGCGCATCAGCAGGTGGTAGCCGGCTGGGTAGAAGCTGCGGCGCACTCCGGCCGGCAGCGCCGCCCAGGCCGCCGCGGTGGCGCGCGCCGGGATGAGCTGATCGCGGCCGCCATAGGCGACCAGCATGGCGCCGCGCACGTGCGCCGCCGCCGCATGCGCCCGCGTCATCAGGTCGACCAGGCCGCGCAGGGTCGCGGTGCGCGTGGAGCGCATCGTCAGCGGATCGTATGCCAGCCGATACAGGGCGGCGCGGTTGTCGCTGGCGACGATCCTGAGCGGCAGCTCGCGGCCGGTCAGCTGCCAATCCGGCGCCAGCATGGCCCCGGCCCACAGCGAGACCGTCAGCAGCGGGTTCATCTGGTCGCGGCCCCACACCGCGGGTGCGAGCAGGATGGTGCCGGCCACCGGCGGCGCGTCCGGCCGCGCCGCCAGGCACAGCAGCACGGCACCCCCCATGCTTTCGCCCATCAGGTAGAGCGGCACGCCGGGCTCGCGGGCGGCGACCTGGCGCGCCAGCTCGGCCGCGTCCGCCACCAGGCGGTCGGTGCCGGCCCAGCGGCCGCGCCCGGGCGCCTGCCCGAAGCCGCGCTGATCGGGCGCGTAGAGCGTGATACCGCGCGCCGCCAGCACCGGAGCCGGCAGCTCCCAGGCATCGCGGCTGTCGTTGAACCCGTGCAGCGCCAGGATCACCGCGCGCGGCGGCCCGTCGGCGCGCCAGACCCGTGCCCGCAGCCGGACGCCGTCCGATAGGGTGAAGGTGAGGTCGGCAGGGACCAGCCGGCGGTCGGCCTGGTGAGCGGCGGACGGCGTCGGCAGCTCGTGTTGCCGACCGAGCGGCAGGCCGGCGCACCCCGGCAGCGACAGGGTCGTCGCCGCCAGCGCTTGCAGCAGGACGGCGCGACGGGCGGGACGGAACGTTCGGATCACGGGCCTCGGACGGGCGGAGGTTTCAAAGCGCGGTTCTCGTGCCTATCATCGGCACACTCCGCAGACCACCTTCGAGGCGACACGATGCCGTACGGCGCAGCGACCCCCACCCCGCAGCTCGGCGTCCAGGCCATCGAGACCTTCGTCGTCACCAGCCGCGTGCTGGCCTGCGACGGCGGCGTAGGGTCGCTCGGGCATCCGCGCGTGTGGCTGCGCATCGCCGGCACCCAGACCTTCTGTCCGTGGTGCTCGCGCGTCTACGTGCTGGCTGCGGATGCTCCCGAAGGCGACGATTCCGCGCATTGACCCCGCCCTCCGACATGGCCGATCCCGATCTGGCCGATCTTGAAAGTGGCGACGTCGTGCCGCCGGCGGATCCCGACGCACCCCCGGACGCACCGTGGGCCGGCATCCACCTGGTGCTGATCGACGGCTCCGGCTTCATCTTCCGCGCGTTCCACGCGCTGCCGCCGATGAACCGCGCCGACGGCACCCCGGTGAACGCGGTGTACGGCTTCACCAACATGGTCGCCCGCTTCCTGCGCGAGCATGTCGGCACCCATCTTGCGGTGATCTTCGACGCCGGGCGGCTGACCTTCCGCAACGCGCTCTACGACCAGTACAAGGCGCACCGCCCGGAGCCGCCGCCGGAGCTGGTGCCGCAGTTCGCGCTGGTGCGGGACGCCACCGCCGCGTTTGGCATTCCGGCGATCGAGCTCGCCGGCTGGGAGGCCGACGACCTGATCGCCGCCTATGCCTGCACCGTGGCGGCCGGCGGCGGCCGCTGCACGGTGGTCTCGTCCGACAAGGACCTGATGCAGCTGATCCGCCCCGGCATCGACATGCTGGACCCGATCAAGCAGCGGCCGATCGGCGCGGACGAGGTGCGCGAGCGCTTCGGCGTGGGACCCGACCGGGTAATCGAGGTGCAGGCGCTGATGGGCGACAGCGTCGACAACGTGCCGGGCGTCCCGGGCATCGGCCCGAAGATCGCAAGTACCCTGGTCAACGAGTACGGCGACCTCGACGGCATCTACCGCGCGCTGCGGGACGGGCTGATGAAGCCGTCGAAGCGGCGCGACGCCCTGGAGGCGCACGAGGCCGCCGCCCGGCTGTCGCGCGAGCTGGTGATCCTGCGCCAGGACGCGCCGCTGCCGCTGCCGATCGAGCGGCTCGGCTACTCCGCCCCCGACGAGGCTCGGCTCGCCGGCTGGCTCGACGGCATGGGCTTCCGGTCGATCACCCAGCGTCTGTCTCTGGAGACGGTGCCGCTGCCCGCGGCCGTCGCCGCCGCGCCGGTCCCCCGGACCGACGCGCCGTTCGACGGCTACGACACCGTCACCGACCTCGGCGTGCTGGCCGGCTGGGTCGCCGAGGCCACCGCGGCCGGGGTCTGCGCGGTCGACACCGAGACCGACGGCCTCGACCCGCTCCGCGTGCGGCTGATCGGCCTGTCGCTGGCGACCGCCCCCGGCCGTGCCTGCTACGTGCCGCTGGCGCACGAGGGCGACCTCGAGCATCCGGTGCCGCCGCAGCCGGACACGGCGGCGGTGCTCGGCGTGCTGGCGCCGCTGCTGGCCGATCCCGGCGTGCTGAAGGTGTTCCAGAACGCCAAGTTCGACGTGCTGATCCTGGAGCGCATCGGCCGCGGCATCCTCGCCGGCCCGATCGCGCCGATCGACGACACCATGCTGATCTCCTACGCCCAGGCCGCCGGCGCGCACGGCCACGGCATGGACGAGCTGTCGTCGCGCTTCCTCGGCCACACCCCCGTCACCTACGACCAGGTCACCGGCACCGGCCGCGCCCGTGTCCCGTTCGCCCGCGTGCCGCTGCCCCGGGCCGCGCACTACGCGGCCGAGGACACCGACGTCACGCTGCGGCTGTGGCACGTGCTGCGGCCGGCCTTGCGCACCAACCGGGCGCTGGCGCTCTACGAGCAGCTGGAGCGGCCGCTGATCCGCGTGCTGGCGACCATGGAGGCGGCCGGCATCAGCGTCGACGAGGCCGAGCTGCGCCGCATGTCGGCGGACTTCGCCGCGCGCATGGCGGTGATGGAGACCGGGATCCACGGCCTCGCCGGCCGCCCGTTCAACCTGGGCAGCCCGAAGCAGCTCGGCGAGATCCTGTTCGACGAGATGAAGCTCCCCGGCGGCCGGCGCATGAAGACCGGCGCCTGGAGCACCGACTCCGCGGCGCTGCAGTCGCTGGCCGAGGGCGGCAGCGAGCTCGCCGCCCGCATCGTCGACTGGCGGCAGCTGGCCAAGCTGAAGTCGACCTACGCCGACGCGCTGGTCGAGGAGATCAACCCCGACACCGGCCGCGTCCACACCTCGTTCCAGATGGCGATCACCTCGACCGGCCGCTTGTCCTCGAACGAGCCCAACCTGCAGAACATCCCGATCCGCACCGAGGAGGGCGGCCGCATCCGCCGGGCGTTCGTGGCCGCCCCCGGCCACCGCCTGGTCTCGGCCGACTACAGCCAGATCGAGCTGCGCCTGCTGGCGCACGTCGCCGACATGCCGGTGCTGCGGGAAGCGTTCGCCAAGGGCCAGGACATCCACGCCCGCACCGCGTCCGAGGTGTTCGGCGTGCCGATGGAGGGCATGGACCCGCTGATCCGGCGCCGCGCCAAGACGATCAACTTCGGCATCATCTATGGCATCTCGGCGTTCGGGCTCGGCCGCCAGCTTGGCATCCCGCCGGGCGAGGCCCGCACCTACATCGACGCCTACCTCGCGCGCTATCCCGGCATCCGCGACTACATGGACCGGGTCCGCGACGAGGCGCGCGCGCACGGCTACGTGCTGACCCCGTTCGGGCGCCGCTGCTGGGTGCAGGGCATCGCCGACAAGAACCAGGCCCGGCGCGGCTATGCCGAGCGCCAGGCCGGCAACGCGCCGCTGCAGGGCGGGGCCGCCGACATCATCAAGCGCGCCATGGTGCGCCTGCCCGCGGCGATGGAGCGGGCCGGCCTGCGGTCCCGCCTGCTGCTGCAGGTGCATGACGAGCTGCTGTTCGAGGCGCCGGAGGCCGAGGCCGACGCACTGGCCGCAGTCGCGCGCGACGTCATGCAGGGTGCCGCCCACCTGTCGGTGCCGCTGGTGGTCGAGACCGGCATCGGCCAGAACTGGGCGGAGGCGCATTGAAGGCCTACCGGTATCTGATCCCGGCGGCCCTGGTGGCGCTGGTGCTGGTCCAGCTCGCCTCGGCGATGCACCTGTTCGGCTGGCACGGCCAAGCCGGGACCGGGACCGGGACCGGCCGCGACGTCACCGGCCGCTGGACGGTCGCCTACGTCGACGCCGGTTGCGGCGGAGGCTGTGCGGCGGCGCTGGACCATCTGGCCGCGGCACTCGACCGGCTGGGGCCGGACGCCTCGCGCGTGGCGCCGGTGTTCATCACGGGCGACGCCGCGGCGCCGCGGCTGGACCCCCGGATCGCCCGGATCGCCGCCACCCCAGCCGAGATCCGGCAAGCCGAAGGCGGGTCCGGCGATCCGGACGCCCCGCCTGCTGCCGCGCCTGGTGCCGGCCTGTTCGTGGTCCGCCGGCCGAACGGCGCCTTCGCAGCCACGATCGACGGCGCCGCCACGCCCGATGCCCTCGCCGCCAGGCTCCGCGACCTGACCCGCTGATCCAATGACGCTCGTCCGCCTCGCCGCACCCTGCCTCGTGGTCCTGCTGTGCGCCGCCGCGGCGCCGGCGCCGGACCCAGGTATCACCGATCCTGGCACCACCGACCTGCCGCCGGTCGTCGCCCCGGGCGGACGGACGCTGGGCAGCCCGCATCGCGGCGGCACGCTGCGGCTCACCGCCGATGCCGGCGCCGGCACCGCCGACCCGCAGATCAACTACAATTCCGAGATGATCACGATCACCGTCATGGTTTATGACGGGCTCACCACCTTCGCCAAGCGGCCGTTCGAGGCCAGCAACCATCCGGTCGCCGACCTCGCCGACGCGCTGCCGGCGCCGCAGGACGGCGGCCTCACCTACGTGTTCCACCTGCGGGACGGCATCCGCTTCTCCAACGGTCAGCCGGTCGGCGTGCGCGACGTGGTGGCCTCGTTCCAGCGCATCTTCAAGGTGAACTCGCCCACCGCCGGCGGCTTCTACGGCGGCCTGGTCGGCGCCGACGCCTGCCTCCGGGACGGCGCGCGCTGCACGCTGGCCGGCGGCGTGGTCGGCGACGAGGCCGCCCGCACCGTCACCTTCCACCTCACCCATCCGGACGCCGAGTTCTTCGACAAGCTGTCGTTCCCGCACGCCTACGTGCTGCCCGCCGATACCCCGGCCCGTGACGTCGGCAACGACGCGCCGCCGGGGACCGGGCCGTACCGGATCGTCCGCTACGACCCCAACCACGGCATGCTGGCGGAGCGGAACCCGTACTTCCACGTCTGGGCCGCGGATGCGCAGCCGGACGGCTATCCCGACCGCATCACCTACTCGTACGGCCTCACCGACGAGGCGCAGGTGACCGCGGTCGAGAACGGCGACTACGACTACATGTACGACAACGTGCCGCTCGACCGCTTCGGCGAGCTCGGCGACCGCTACACCGACCAGGTGCACATCAACGCCATCTTCGGCACCTTCTACCTGGCGATGAACGTCAACCTGCCGCCGTTCAACGATCCGAAGGTGCGCCAGGCGATCAACTACGCCGTCAACCGCCGCGCCATGCAGACCTTCTACGGCGGCCCGGCCGCGGCCAGCGTACTGTGCCAGAACGTCCCCGCCGGGCTGCCCGGCCACGAGCCCGACTGCCCCTACACCAAGGGTGCGGACGTCGCGCACCCGGCGGCCGCCTGGACCGCCCCCGACCTCGCCCGCGCACAGCGTCTGATCGACGAGAGCGGCACCCGTGGCATGCACGTGACGCTGGTGGTGCCGAACCGGGGCGTCGAGATTGCCATGGGCACCTACCTGCAGGCGATGCTGCGCCGGCTCGGCTACGATGCCGACGTGAAGCCGATCGCGTTCGCGATCCAGTTCACCTATATCCAGAACACCAACAACCGGGTGCAGATCAGCCTGACCGACTGGTACGCCGACTACGCCGCACCCTCCGACTTCCTCACCGCCCTGTTCGGCTGCGAGAACTTCCATCCCGGCTCGGACTCGTCGGTCAACATCTCCGGCTACTGCAGCCGGCCGGTCGAGGACGTACTGAATCGGGCGGCCCTGATGTCCGTCACAGACAAGGCGGCCGGGGACGCGCTGTGGGCCGAGGCCGACCGGATACTGATGGCCGACGCGCCGGCGGCGCCGCTGATCCAGTTCAAGAAGATCGAGCTGGTGTCGAAGCGGCTGGGCAACTTCTACACCACCAACCTGTACCACATGCTGTTCTCGCAGGCCTGGGTGCGATGAGAGCTCGTCCCGGAATGCGGTCTGCCGGCGATCCGGCGCGCCCCTCTGCGCCTGGCCGTCTGCTCACGGCCATCAAGGCCGCTCCGCTCCGGTTCCGGGTGGACACGCCGGGCGTGCCGCGCAGGTGCTGCACTCTCACCCGGCATACCCCATTCTCGAACGGGCTCTGAGCGTGCGCGGCCCCTGGCGCGTGGCACTTTGGGCGCTGTTGCGGATGCCGACCGCGGTCGCGTCCCTCCTCGTTCTGGCGCTTCTGGTGTTGGCCAGCCTCGCCGCCCCGCTCTACGCCGGCCGCATCGCCCACACCGACCCGTTCGCCCCCGACGTCGCCGGCACCGTCACGCTCCGTGGCGTCGAGGTGCCGGTGATGCAGCCGAACGACAACAGGCTGCACCTGGGGCTGACCCCGATCGGCCCGACCTGGCACGCCGACGCCGACCTGCTCGGCGCCGACGACCAGGGCCGCGACGTCGCCGCGCGGCTGCTGTACGGCGGCCGCAACTCGCTGCTGATCTCGGCCTCGGCCGCCCTGCTCTGCATCGGGGTGGCGGCGGTCGTCGGCATCTGCGCCGGCTTCTTCGGCGGCGTGGTCGACGCGCTGCTGTCGCGGCTGATGGACGTCATGTGGGCGATCCCGGTCTACCTGTTCGCGATCTCGCTCTCGATCGTGACCGTGAGCCAGGGCCTGGCGCTGGGGCCGTTCACGATCCGCTCCGACAGCCTGCTGCTGCCGATCGCCATCATCGCGCTGGTCTACGTGCCCTACGCGGCGCGGCCGATCCGCGGCCGCGTGCTGACCTTGCGCCACGCCGAGTTCGTGCTGGCCGCGCGCTGCCTGGGCGTCCCCCGGCACCGCATCCTGCTGCGCGACATCCTGCCCAACGTCGGCACCACGCTCATCGTGCTGGCGCCGCTGGTGATGGCGCTGGCGCTGCTGGCGGAGAGCGCGCTGTCGTTCCTGTCGATCGGGGTGCAGGCGCCGGCGGCGAGCTGGGGCACCATCATCCAGGACGGGCAGGGGCTGATCTACACCCGCCCGATGGTGGCGATCGCCCCGGGGCTGGCCATCGTCGCCACCGTGCTGGCGCTGAACATCCTGGGCGACGGGCTGCGCGACGCGCTCGACGTGCGCGAGACCAGCCGGAGACGGACATGAGGCTTGAGAAACAAACCTCCTGCTGTTGTGTCGTTGAGCCTGCGAAACATGCGGCCAACATCCTAAATCTGGAACGCTCAGACCAAAGGAGGCACCTATAAGCGACACTGACATTGACGCCCGCGTCGCTTCTAAACCCGCCCTGGCCAAATTGCTCAAGACCAATACGGTCCAGGCCTATGAAATCGGCTACGTCGATGGCTTTCAGGACGGCTATGAGAAGGACGTCGCCGATGGACGTAAGCAGCGGGACCGGGTCCTCATCCCAGCTGTGGCAGATGGCCTCCGAAAGGGTTCAAGCCGATGCGGCGCAGTCTTGCAGACCCGTCGTAAGAGGACGAAGGAATAACGTCTGCTTCATGCGCCTCTCCCGGTCGTCGATGACCTTGATCGTCATTTGCCTTGCTACCGTATGCGGCGGTAATGGCGGTCGAGCCATCGCCAACGACCATGACTGTCCGGAGATCGGCTCGACCTATCGGCCAAATCCGGAGGGCTGGGACAAACGCTATCTCTACCGCCTGAAGATCGATGGTCGTCCCATCGCCGATGATCCGACGCAGAGCGGAGAGACATGGCAGTTCCAAATGTTGGAACGCAGCAGCGGCAAGAGGCACCTGACGTTCCGCCTGCTGGAGACCTGCCCGATCGGGGGGCTCTGCTCGATCTGGCTCCCGGCGGGACCCCGGAGCCAAGACGTTTATTCTGGTGTCATCCGCCTGACTGCCAGTTTCAGGCAACCGGCCGACCATTCGGCCCCCGTGGCCATCGTTCTGCCGGGCTTCGCGACCCATCCCTGGCCTGCCGGCGGCGACGCGGTTACTCTCGGGTATTTGGCCTACACTAAACCGGCCCACTTCCTGGACCTATGGGACGATATCGTTTGGGTAAAAGTCTCCTGTGGCCGCGATTGAGGAGTCATCCCGTCAGGAAACGGGCTGGGCGTGCTAGTGATGCCCAGGCTTCTTGTGGTGCCCATGAAGTGGCCTGGACCGATCCCAGGTGTAGAAGGAATTGCCACCGACATTCTGCCAAAGCACGGCTCGCCGCTTGGTGACGCCGCGCCGGTCTTTACCCAGAAATAAAGGCCGTGCGGGGTGGGGTCCACGGGCGAGACATCGGTCGCCGCCGCGATGGCAGTGTTAATGAAACTGATGTAGGCTACTTGATCGTATCCGAGGTCCCCGGTTACACCTTTCTGCTTCTCGGCGATATTTTTCTTCTGATCGTCGCCGATGATGGAATAGTTCTCAAAGCCCTGAAACTGGATGTGATCGTTACTGGCGGAAATAATCTGGCTTATGTTCATGGAATACTTGTCCGCGCTGAAATCCTTGGATGCTTTAATCGATTGACAAGGACACATCGCATCAGATCCATCTCGCGCCTTACCTCTTGCATATCATCGCCGCCTGTGAACTCTACTTCGGCAATGAACAACCGGGCCATGGCCCCGGCATCTGTATTCTCATCGGGGAGCGGCCTGAGAACCGGCAGCTTCGGCGATAGACCGGCGCCACCCGCGTCCGGGGCCCTGAAGAACTCGATGGTCCGGCGCGGGGCTGGCGATCCGATGATCAGCATGTCGCGGCTGGCTCCTGTTGGTCGCAGCCTTGTCGTTGACCCAACATGAGTTGTCATCGGTGTTTGATGATCTCCGGCCGGGGGTCAGGACGCGATGATGACCCGCGACCATCCTCATCCGGCTGAAAATGTCCGGACGATCCTTCGTTACGGCCTCCTGCGTCGTTACGAACTGCTTCACAACGCGGTGGATTGCGCAACGGATCGGATGCGCGCCTGACGCCACGTCCCGCTGCTCCTCTAACCAGGCCGGCGACGTGAGCTCCCTTCACGACCGTGGACTTCCATGAGGTGGCGGTTAGGGTGATGGGCAGCTAAGGTCAATCCAAGGCGGACGGGAAAGGTGGAACATCTGTCGAAGCGACACCTTACCCAACGTAACGTGGTCGGTATGCCATAGTGTCCTCATGCGGCAGCGAACCATGCTGCATCCTGTTCCTTGGGTCAGGGGTCGGGTTCCAAAGGCCTGCGGCCCTTGGTGGGTCCAGGGCAGAGCCCTGGCCTTCTTCCTGATGCTGCTCGCCCTCCTGCGCCGCCTCGGCCAAACCGTGACGGTGCTGTTCGGCATCAGCGTGCTGGTGTTCCTGGTGTTCTTCGCCACCCCCGGCTCCGACCCGACCGCGCGCATCGCCGGCCGCAACGCCAGCCCGGAGACGATGGCGGCGGTGCGCCACGAGTACGGCTTCGACCGCCCGCTGCCGGTGCAGTACGCGCGCCTGATGGCCAAGCTGTTCGTCACCCGCGACCTCGCCTCCTTCGTCGACCATGGCGAGCTGGTGGTGCCGGAGGTGATCGATGCGGCGCCGGTGACGCTGTCGCTGGTGGCGGGTGCTGCGGTGATCTGGATCGCGGCCTCGGTGGCGATGGGCACCGTCGCCGCGGCGCTGCGCGGAACGCTGGTCGATCGCGGGCTGATGATGCTGGGGCTGGTCGGCATCTCGATGCCGGTGTTCTGGCTGGGCGAGGTGGCCAATCTGGTCACGCAGAGCCGGTATCACCACACTTGGGCGTTGTCCTGGGTGCCGGGTCTCGGCTACGCGCCGCTGTCCGAGGGCCCGCTCGCCTGGTTCACGCACCTGGTGATCCCGTGGTGCGTGCTGGCGGTGCTGTTCATCGGCATCTACGGCCGGGTGCTGCGCGCCGACCTGGTATCGGCGTACGGCGAGGACTTCATGCGCACCGCCCGCGCCAAGGGCCTCACCGAGACGCGCGTGCTGCTGCGGCACGGCCTGCGAACCTCGCTGATCACCTTCGTGTCGCTGTTCGGGCTCGACTTCGCGCAGCTGGTCGGTGGCGGCGCCCTGCTGACCGAGGTGGTGTTCGGGCTGCAGGGCGTCGGCCGGCTCACCTACCAGGGGCTGATCAACCTCGACCTGCCGCTGATCATGGCGACCGTGATGTACTCGGCGGTGTTCGTGGTGCTGGCCAACGCCGTGGTGGACCTCGTCTACCTGCTGCTCGACCCCAGGGTCCGCGATGGGCGCTGAGGCGCCGCTGCTCGAGGTCCGCGACCTCACGATCGCGCTGCCGGCCGGCCGCGGCGGCTGGACGCGGATCGTCGAGGGCGTCTCGTTCTCGCTGGGCACCGCCGAGATCCTGGGCCTGGTCGGCGAGTCCGGCTCGGGCAAGAGCATGACGGCGCTGGCCCTGATGGGGCTGGTGGACGCGCCCGGCGCCCGCATCACCGGCTCGGCGCGCTACCGCGGCCAGGAGCTGATCGGCCTCGGCCGCCGCCGCATGCGGGCGCTGCGCGGCGCCGAGATCGCCATGATCTTCCAGGACCCGATGACCGCGCTGACCCCGGTCTACACGATCGGCTGGCAGATCGACGAGCAGATCCGCGCGCACTGGCCGCTCAGCCGCGCCGGCGCCCGCGCTCGCACCGTCGAGCTGCTGGGCGAGATGGGGGTGCCGGACCCCGAGCGCGCCGCCGACCGCTACCCGCACCAGCTCTCCGGCGGCCTGCGCCAGCGTGCGATGATCGCGATGGCGCTGTCCTGCGACCCGGCGCTGCTGATCGCCGACGAGCCCACCACGGCACTCGACGTGACCGTGCAGGCGCAGATCCTCGACCTGCTGCGCCGGCTGCGCCGCGACCACGGCTCGGCGGTGCTGCTGATCACGCACGACATGGGCGTGGTCGCCGAGACCTGCGACCGCACCATGGTGCTCTATGCCGGCAACGTCGCCGAGCGCGGCCCGACCGCGGCGCTGTTCGCGCAACCGGCGCACCCCTACACCGCCGGCCTGCTGGGCAGCATCCCGCCGCTGCGCGGCCCGCGGCCGGCGCGGCTGCCGCAGATCTCCGGCAGCCCGCCTACCCCGGCCGAGCGGCCCGCCGGCTGCCCGTTCCAGCCGCGCTGCGCCCATGGCCACGCCGCCTGCGAGACCCGTCCGGCGCTGGTCGCCTGCGGCGCGCAGGAGGTCGCCTGCGTGCTGCCGTCCGAGGGCCGCCGGCTGCCGCCGCGCCTGGTGTCGTGACCTTGGCGGCCGAAGCCCCGCTGATCGAGGCGCGGCACCTCTCCAAGCACTACCGCGTCGGCAGTCCGCTCGGGCCCCGGCAGGTGCTGCGCGCGGTGGACGGCGTCTCGCTCGCCGTCCGCGCCGGCGAGACGCTGGGGCTGGTCGGCGAGTCCGGCTGCGGCAAGTCGACCCTCGGCCGCTGCCTGCTCCGCCTGACCGACGCCACCGATGGCCACGTCACCTTCGAGGGCATCGACATCACCCGCATGTCAGAGCGCGCGCTGCGCCCGATGCGGCCGCGCATGCAGATGGTGTTCCAGGACTCGTACGCCGCGCTGAACCCGCGCCGCCGCATCGGCGACCTCATCGCCGAGCCGCTGCGGGTGCATCCCGGTCCCGCCGGACGCCGCCGCGATGCGGAGATCGCGGCGCGGCTGCGCGAGCTGGTCCAGTTGGTCGGGCTCCCCCAGGCGGCGCTGGAGCGCTACCCGCACGAGTTCTCCGGCGGCCAGCGCCAGCGCATCAACATCGCCCGCGCCCTGGCGCTGTCGCCCAGCCTGGTGGTCGCCGACGAGCCGGTGTCGGCGCTCGACGTCTCGATCCAGGCGCAGATCGTCAACCTGTTCATGGACCTGCAGGGCCGCCTCGGCCTCACCTACGTGTTCATCGCCCACGACCTCAGCGTGGTGCGCCAGATCGCCACTCGCGTGGCGGTGATGTACCTGGGCGCCGTGGTCGAGCTGGGCGACGCGGACGCGGTGCTGCACGCGCCCTCCCACCCCTACACCGCGGCGCTGATCTCGGCGGTGCCGGAACCGGTGGTGGGCGCCGCCTCCCGCCGTACCCTGCTCGTGGGCGACGTGCCGAGCCCGATCGCGCCGCCGCCCGGCTGCCGGTTCCACACCCGCTGTCCCGCGGCGCAGGCCCGCTGCCGCACCGAGCCGCCGGTCCTGCGCGCCCTTACCCCGGACCACCAGGCCGCCTGCCACTTCCCGCTGGGTTGACCCGGCGCCCGGCCAGGAACGCCGCCTTGTCGAGGCGCCTTCGGGTCATGGCTGCCGGGGCGAGCGAGCCGTGTCGATGCCTTGGCCATGGGTCGCCACGTCATGATGCGGATCCCACCGATCCCGGAACGGGAAGCGCCCAGCCCGGAGGTTGCCGGCACGCGTCCCTCGCGGCCTGGGCGCTGGTGACGCGGCGGCATCACGGAAGGGAAGAAGTCCATGCGATGAAGTGCTAGACTGCACCACGTGAACGTCGCCCTCCGCTTCCCGATGACCCAGGACGAGTTCTTCCGTTGGGCGCAGGCCCGGGACGAACGCTACGAGTTCGACGGCGTCCGGCCCGTCGCCATGACCGGGGCTCCGGCAACCATGCGCGGATCACTCGCAACATCCTGGTCCAGCTCAGCCTCCGCCTCGGCGGCGGCCCTTGCGAGGCGCTTTCTTCCGATGCCGGCGTCCGGACGATCGGCGACGCCGTCCGCTATCCCGACGGCGTCGTCACCTGCACCGGCTTCGATGGGCGGACCCACCTCGTGCCCGATCCGGTCATCGTCTTCGAGGTGGTCAGCCCGTCCTCCACCCGCGAGGACCGGATCATCAAGCCGCGAGAATACGCCGCCGTCGCCTCGATCCGGCGCTACGTCATCGTCGAGCAGACCGTCGCCGGCGTCACCGTCCTGTCGCGGGACGGGAACGAGCCCTGGCACTTCCAGACACTCAAGGCCGGCGACGTCCTGGGGCTGCCGGAGATCGACGCCGAAATTCCGGTCGACAGCCTCTACGCGCGCGTGACCTTCGACGGGACGCCGCAGGACTAGGACGCTCCCGCAACGATCGGCGCCCCCCCCCCCGGCGCACGCGCTACTGCGGGCGCGCCGGCAGCCCGTCCAGCCAGCCGATCACCGCAAGCTCGAGCGCGATGCGCCGGTCGGAATAGGAATGGTCGGTGGCGAGATGCGCCTCGGTGACCGGCCCGCCCCCCGCCTGGCGGACGGCCCGCGCCAAGGCCAGGCCGGGCGGCGCCAGCCCGTCGTCGGACGTCACCACCAGCAGCGGATGCCGGGACAGGCCGGCCGCGAACGCCGTGAAGTCCCACTGTCGCGCATGGGCGATGATCTCGTCCGCCAGCCCTGCCGGCGTCACGCCCTGGAGCGACTCCATGTTGTCGGCCATCGCCGCAGTCAGCCGGGCACGGGCCTGCGCGGTCGACGGCCCCACCCTGGCCGCGAAGTCAGCCGCCGAGATCAGGCCCACCCCGGCTAGGCGGGGATCGGCGTTGCCGAGCATCGCTGCCGCCAGCCCGCCGACGCTGTGCCCGATCACGACGACCCGGCCCGGATCGATCCGGTAGCGGGCGGCGACCGCGGGGTCGCGCAGGAAGTCCAGCGCCGCTTGCGCGTCCTCGATCACGTGCCCGATCGAGTATGTGCCGGCGGTGCCCCAGGAGCCGCGGTAGTGGAACGTGAGCACGCACCAGCCGTCGCGCCGAATCGCCTGCGCCAAGTCGAGGTTCTGCTCGTTGCCCGGCAACCCGTGCAGAAGCAGCACTGCCGGATGCGGCCCGACTCCGGCAGCTTCCAGCACGATGCCGTTCATCGGGACACCGTGGCTCGGCACGTGCACGACCGCAAGGCTGGCGGGATGCGCGGCATCGGCCGGCGGATCGGCCGATGCCGCGGACGGCCCCGCCTCCGCGGTCGCCGGCCAGAGGGCCAGCAGGAGGAGGGCGGCCGCCGTTGCCAACCGGCTCATAGGGCCTCGCGATCCGCTCGCACGGGGCCCGGGATCGCTCCCGGGCCGCATGACCTACTTGTTGTAGCTGTAGGCCGGCAGCTTGGTCAGGCTTGCCTTGGTGGCACCGGCCAGGACCAGGTGGCCCTCCTTGTTCACCTTGAGCTTGGAGAACGGCACCTCCACCAGCTTGCTGTCGATGCCGAGGAAGCCGCCGACCGAGATCACCGCGGTCGCCGCCTTCTGGCGCTGTCCGATCAGCAGGTCGTCGAGCGTGCCGATCGACGTGTCGGCGCTGTTGTAGACGTCCGAGCCGTCGAGCTTGCTGGCGCGCATGTAGCCGTCTGCGGTGACCTTGGCTGTCTGGTCGTTGCCGGCGTCCGACTTGGTCGTGGGCGCGGTCCCGGTGGTGCCGGTCGGGGCCGGTGACATCGTCGTCTGCGACTGCGGAGTCTGGGCCAGCGCCGGCCCGGCCAGCAGGGCCAGCAGCGAGGCGGCGCCGAGCATCGTCTTGGTCTTCATGATTTAGGTCCTGTCGTCCCCTGACCGTGCCCTCGATCGGGCGCGGTCAGGGGGAAAGCGTCATCGCCGGCGAAGGTTTCGCTGCCACAACCATACCTTGTTCGTGGCAGTCGTGCCCCAATCGCGGGAGCCGTCGCGATCGTGGAGCGGGCGGCTCATCCGGCGGCGAACCCGGCCCGGCGCAGCCGCGCCACCGCAGCGTCCAGCGCGTTCAGGAACGCCGAGCGGTCTCTGGGACCGAACGGCCTCGGGCCGCCTGTGACCTCGCCTGCGGACCGCAGCTCCTCCATCAGGTTGCGCGTCGCCAGCGTCATGCCGATCGAGTCCGTGTCGAACCGTCGCCCGGTCGGCCCCAGCACCTCCGCCCCCGCCTTCACGCACTGCGCGGCCAGCGGCACGTCCGAGGTGACGACGACGTCGCCGGCCTGCGCCCGCTCGGCGATCCACCGGTCCGCCACGTCGGGCCCGGCCTCCACCACCACCCGCTCCACCAGGCCCGAGCGGGGGATCGCGATCAGGCTGTTGGAGACCACGAACACCGCGAGCCGGTATCGCTCGGCCACCCGATAGGTCTCCGCCTTCACCGGACAGGCATCCGCGTCGACGAAGACCCTGATCCGGCGCGGCACCGCATCCGCACCACTCATCAAAAATCCCGCACCGTGAACCTCTTGCTCATCAGACCGGGCCATGCCGGACGCCTGATCGCGCGCGACGTCCAGCGGACCGCGGCCAGCACGTGGGCCGACATTGCCATCGGACCGTCTGCCGGTTCCAGCCGGGTTCAGGCTCATGACAGCCTCCAGGGCCGGGCTGGTGCCGGGCCTGCGGCTTTCGCATGCACGACCTGCCGGCGAGACCCGATGGGATCCGTCCTGCAGTCGCCTGGCCCGGGATCGGTCCCGACCCAGGGCTATCGCATCAGGAAGAGGGCCAGGGGCCTTGCCCCTGGACCCCACTGGGGCCGCGGGCCCCAGGCCCCGATTCGTTAAGGGCCTACTTCCACCCACGGACTATCTTCTTACGAATCGGGGTTTGGGGCGTCACGCGAAGCGTGCTGCGCACGACGGCCCCAACGGGTCCAGGGCAGCGCCCTGGCCTTCTCCTTTCACGTCTCCTCACATGCGATAGCTCTAAGGTGCCGACTGGACCATAGGCGATCGACCCATACCGGACGTCGACGCGCCAAGGCGCCATGTCCGGGAGCCGACGATCCGGCAGCCGATCTCGTGCCCGAAACGCTTTGCCGCCGGCGAACGGCCCCCGGAGCTGTCGGCTTGTCCGAGCCTGGTGCATCGGCGCCCGCGTCCTGCACCCATCCGACAACCGCCACAAATTCGTAGCGGCCCCGGAAGAAAGCGTGCACCACACGCCGAGTCCTCCGAAAGCGCGCTCATGTACATCGCGATCGTCGCCGGCACCGCCGCCTTGGCGGCCTCCTGTTCGGCCGTGACACCGGGGTCGTCTCTGGCGCCCTCCTCTTCCTGCGCGCTGCCTTCAGCCTGCCCCCGCTGATGCCCGGCATTGTCAGCGGCATCGTGCCGGGACGTGCCGCCGGCAGTGCCATGCCGTCCGCCGCCACCACCGACTCGGCCAGCCGCCGCATCGTCCGCATCGGCATCTTCCAGCACGTCACCGGCATCGACGCCGTGATCGACCTCGCCCCGACCTTCCTCGACCTCGCCGGCGCGATGGACCACATCGGCGGCGTCGCTCTCCAGGCGGCGCCGGCCGCCGGTACCCTGGTCTTCGCCCGCCGCATGGTCCCCGCGACCAGGAGGCTCGACCTCGAGTCCATTGAGGCGCCCCGGCCCGGACGCGCCCGTCACGACCCGCGTGTCGTCCGGCACGCCCGCGAATCCTCCACCTAGGGGCCGCCAGTGCCCGAGCTCCCGGCCCTCGACGCGGTCGAGCCCAACGCCCCGCCCCCGGGCCACATCCTCCGCCGCCTCGGCCCCGGCCTGATCACCGGCGCCGCCGACGACGACCCCAGCGGCATCGCCACCTACAGCCAGGTCGGCGCCCAGTTCGGCTACGGCCTGGCCTGGACCATGCTCTTCAGCCTGCCGTTCATGGTCGTCGTCCAAGAGATCAGCGGCCGGATCGGCTGCGTGAGCGGGCGCGGCATCGCCGATAACCTCCGACGCCACTATCCGGCCTGGCTGGTCCGCCCGATCGTCCTGCTCCTGCTGCTCGCCAACGTCGTCAACCTCGGCGCCGACGTGGGCGCTATGGGCGCCGCACTCCGCCTCCTGCTCGGCGGCAGTGCCCGCCTCTACACCCTGCTGTTCGGCATTCTGTGCATCGGCGCCGAGATCTTCATCAGCTACAGACTCTATTCCGGCTTGCTGAAATGGCTGACCCTGTCGCTGTTCGCCTACGTCGCGGTCGTCTTTTCCGTCCACCTCCCCTGGGACCGGGCCATCGGCGCGACGCTGGTCCCCCGCCTCTCGCTGGATCACGAGGGGGCCATGGCCCTGGTCGCCGTACTCGGCACCACCATCAGCCCGTACCTGTTCTTCTGGCAGGCTGCCCTCGAGGTCGAGGAACGCCGCCGCGCCGACCCCGACGCGCCATGCCTCACCCGCGCCCAGGCCACCCCGCAGCTGCGCCGCATCCGCCTCGACACGATCGTCGGCATGGGCGTCTCGAACGTGGTCGCGCTCTTCATCATCTATGCCGCCGCCGCCACCCTGCACGCGAGCGGCGTCACGGTCATCCAGACCTCGTCGCAGGCCGCAGAGGCGCTGCGCCCAATCGCCGGGCCATTCACCTTCGTCGTCTTCGCCGCCGGCATCGTCGGCACCGGCCTGCTCGCCGTCCCGGTCCTCGCCGGCTCCAGCGCCTATGCCCTCTCGGAGGCGTTCGTCTGGCACGAAGGGCTCGACCGCCGCCTGCTCCAGGCCAAGTCGTTCTACGCCACCATCGCGATGGCGACGCTGGCCGGGGTGGCGCTGAACTTCACCGCCCTCAACCCGGTCCGCGCCCTCTACTGGAGCGCCGTGGTCAACGGCCTGCTCGCCCCGCCGGTGATGGCGGTGATGATGCTGATCGCATCTAACTCCCGCATCATGGGTCCGCTGACGCTCCCGGCCTCGATGCGGATCGGCGGCTGGGCCGCCACCGCGCTGATGCTCGCGGCCGCGGTCGGCTTCCTGCTTTAGGAGAGGAAAGGCCAGGGGCATCGCTCCTGGACCTCACTGGGGCCGCGGGCCCCAGACCCCGATTCGTTAAGGGATTCTTCTCATGACTCGGGGTTTGGGGCCGTCACGCGGAGCGTGCTGCGCACGACGGCCCCAACGGGTCCAGGGCAAAGCCGTGGCCTTCTTCACCCCAGCCATGCAGGGCTGGCGCGTGGCTTCGCTTCGGGCTATGCAGCCTCCGCTGGACCCGTAGCTCAGCTGGATAGAGCGTCGCCCTCCGAAGGCGAAGGCCGAAGGTTCGAATCCTTTCGGGTCCGCCATTCAAACGTCGGCAGGTGCGGACCCGAACATGCCGTTCGACAGCCTGCATGCCCCACCCGAATGGAAGCCGCCGAAGCTCGAGACGGAGCCGCCGTTGTCACGGCGCGACCGGCTGGTGGCGGCGGCTTTGGCGGCCGTGCTGCTGGTCATCACGCTCGCCAACTGCCACGCGCTGCTGAGCTACTGCCTTGTCCGGTGAACAGGAGCGGCCGCTATCGCGGCGCGACTGGCTGGTGGGGATCTGCATCGCGCTGGTGCTGATCGCGATCATCGCCGCGATCTTCCGGCTCGGGATCGCCGTGCTGCATGGCTGAGCCGAGCGGGATGAGGTCTCTGCTGGCTGGGCTGGTCCTGGCGATGCTGGCCGGGAGCGCGGCATCGGCCGCCGAGCCCATGTTGGTGCCCACGCTGGTG
>CAXTVM010000055.1:0-18738 GCA_964247725.1 uncultured Acetobacteraceae bacterium
CCAGTGGGGTCCAGGGGCGAAGCCCCTGGCCTTCTTCCTCACGCGACAGCACGGGCGCCTCGCGGCGGGGGGAGCGCGATGCTACACCCCGCCTCCCCTGTCACCGATCGCCGTCGCCGGCCGGAGAGCGTCCGTGTTGCCATCATCCCGCCTGGCCCGATCCCGCTTCATTCGCCCGATGCTGGCGGCCGCCGTCTGGTTCGGCTGCGCGCTGGGTGCCGGGCGGGCCGGCGCCGCCGACCCGGCGGATGCGGCGGGCGCGTTCACGCCGGCGCAGCGGGCGGCGATCGTCGCGGTGGTGCGGCAGGCGCTGAAGACCGATCCCAGCATCCTGGAGGACGCCATCGTGACGCTGCGCGCGTCGTCGCAGCAGCGGGAGGACGCGGAGGCCGCCGCCGCGGTGCAGGCGCATCGCGGCGCGCTGGCGGGCGGGCCGGGCGACGCCATCCTGGGCAACCCGGCGGGCAATTTCAGCCTGGTCGAGTTCTACGACCCGCGCTGCCCATACTGCCGCAAGGTGCTGCCCGACCTCGACGCGCTGCTGGCCGGCGACCGCGGGCTGCGGCTGGTCGAGAAGCTGATCCCGATCCTGGGGCCGAACAGCGTGGTGGACGCGCAGGCGATCCAGGCGGCCGGGCTGCAGGGGCGCTACCTGCAGATGCAGCACGCGCTGATGACGGACAGCGGCGCGCCGGGGCTCGACCGCGTCCGCCTGCTGGGGGCGTCGGTCGGGCTCGACGTGGCCCGGCTGCTGCGCGACATGAAGTCGCCGGCGGTGAACGACGTGCTGGAGCGCAACGTGGCGCTGGCCAAGTCGATCGGCCTCACCGGGACGCCGACCTTCATCGTCGGCAGCCAGGTGATCCCAGGCGCGATCGACCTCGCCAGCCTGCGCCAGGCGGTGAAGACCGCGCGGGCGGAGTGAGGGCGGCTACTTCACGTAGACCCTGACCTCGGGGCGCCGCAGCGAGGGGTCGGCGGCCGCGGTCAGCTCGAGCTGCGCCGATGACGCGCCGGCCTCGACCACGGCGTCGGCAACGGTCTCGCCGCCGGTCTGCCCGGCGGCGGCCACGGCGGCGGCCTGGGCGGCGGGGGCGCCCTGCGCCGGCACCAGGGTCTCGATCCGGAACAGCGCCTCCGGCTTGCGCGCCAGGGCCTGCCGCACGATCGCCTCGAGCTCGGGCCGCCAGCTCTCCGGCGGCGCTCCGAAGCGGACCGTGGCCAGCACCGGCGGCGGCGGAGGGGGCGGTCCCGGGGGCAAATGCGGGACGGGCTTGCGGCCGGCGGCGGCGTCGAAGCTGCGCTGGTCGACCAGCTTGCAGCCGGCCATCGCCACGCAGCAGGCCAGGCAGCACCCGACCAGGGCCGGACGCAGGCGACGCGGGCGGAAGGGGGCGGGCTGCATCGCGGCGGAGCCTTGCAGGAAGCGTCGGGAGCGGCAAGGCGGTGGCGGCCGGTGCTTCCGCGGGCCCGGTGGACGGCCCAGCTGGCGCTCACGAGGACGACGCCCGCGCAGACGCAAGGCAAGGCTGCCAGGGTGCCCGTGGCAGGGCTATCGCACTTGAGGAGACGTGAAGGGAGAAGGCCAGGGCGCTGCCCTGGACCCGATATGAAACTATGACCTTAACGAATCGGGGTCTGGGGCCCGCGGCCCCAGTGGGGTCCAGGGGCAAGGCCCCTGGCCTTCCTCCTCAAGCGACAGCCGTGGCCGTGGCGTGCCAGCGCTTGCCGGGTCGGCGGGCGCGCCCGTAAGACCGTGTCCGACGGGCGATCGGATGCGGGAGGGCGGATGCGACTCGGCGGGACGCCCGCTCGGCTGTGGGACGCGCCGATCACGGCGGTGGACGCCGGCCCGGAGGATGCGCCGGCCGGCACCGGCGCGGTCGAGCTCGCGCGCGCGCTGCGGGGCGCGATGGCGTCGGACCGCGCCGCCGGCGGCGGGAGGATGCGGGCGGCCGGGCCGGGTGCGGACGGGGCCGGCATGGAGCTGGCGGCGTCGGTGCTGTGGAGCCGGTTCCTGCGCTACGACGTGGCCGACCCGCGCTGGGCCGACCGGGACCGCTTCGTGCTGTCGTCGGCGCGGTTCCAGCCGCTGCTGCGGGCGCTGCTGCGGCTGACCGGGCACGGCGAGGTGCCGGCCGGCTGCGCGTTCGGCTGGCATCCGGCGGTCGAGGCCGCGGCGGGGCCGCCCGGCCAGGGGCTGGCGGCGGCGGTGGGCATGGCGATGGCGGAGCGGGCGCTGGCCGCGCGCTACGGCCGCACGCTGGTCGATCACCGCACCTGGGTGCTGGCCTGCGAGACCGACCTCGCCGCCGGCGTGTCGCTGGAGGCGGCGGCGCTGGCGGGCGAGATGGGGCTGGGCAAGCTGGCGGTGCTGTGCGGCGCGGCGCCGGGCTGCGGGCAGGCGGGGCACGGACCGGATGCGATGACCCGCTTCGTCGCCTCGGGCTGGGCGGTGCGGCGGGTCGATGCCGGCGATCCGGACGCGGTCGCGGCGGCGCTCGCCGGCGCGCTGCGGGTGCGCCGGCCGACCCTGATCGCCTGCCAGGGCGGGATGACGGAGGGGAACGGCGGTCCGGCGGATCGCCAGGCGGCCCAGGCGGCATGGCTCGGCTGCGGGCAGCGGGGTGCCGGGGCCCGCCGCGGCTGGCTGCGCCGGCTGGTGCGGCACCGCCAGCGGGCCGAGTTCGAGCGCAGCCGCGACGGGCAGCTGGCGCCCGGATGGGACGGCGGCTGGACCGAGGGCTGGACGCTCGGGTGGCGTCGCGGCGCGCCGGGCGGCGCGACGACGCTGGAGGCCGGGCGGCACGGGCTGGCGCTGCTGGGCGGGCTGCTGCCGGAGCTCGTCGCCCTGCATTCGACCGCCGGCGCGGCGCTGCTGGCCGGCGCCGCCGAGGGCCAGGGCGGGGATGAGGCCCGGGCCGCGACCCGGGCGGAGGCAGGCCGGCCGGTCGGCGTCGGTCACTGGCCGTGCGGCGTGCAGGAGCACGGCATGGCGGCGCTGGCGAACGGGCTGGCGCTGCACGGCGGGGTGCGGCCGGTGCTGGCGGCGGCGTTCGTCTCCATCGACCGCATGCGGCCGGCGCTGCGGCTCGGCGCGCTGATGGGCCAGCCGGTGATCTACCTGCTCACCGGCGACGGTCCCGCCGCCGCCGACGCGGCCGGCGCGCAGCCGGTCGAGCAGCTGGCCAGCCTCAGGGCGATGCCGGAGCTCCGGGTGTTCCGGCCCGCCGACGCGGCCGAGGTCGAGGCCTGCTGGGAGCTGGCGCTGCGCCATGACCGGGCGCCGAGCCTGATCGCGCTGAGCCCGCACCGCGAGGCGGCATGTCCGCCCGCATCGCCACCCGCATCCCCGCCTGGGACGGCCGACCCGCGGGAGCGCCGCGCGGCCGCGGCGGCCGGCTGCGCCCGGGGCGGCTACCTGCTGGCCGCCGCCGGCGGCGAGGCCCGGGCGACGCTGATCGCCACCGGGCCGGAGGTGGCGGTGGCGCTGCGGGCGCGCCTGGTGCTGGAAGCGCAGGGAATCGCGGCCGCGGTGGTGTCGCTGCCGTGCTGGGAGCTATTCGCGGCCCAGCCGGCATCCTATCGTGAGGCCATTCTGGGGAAGGCGCTCCGGATCGGCATCGAGGCGGCGTCCGGTTTCGGCTGGGAGCGCTGGCTGGGGCCGGACGGGGTCTTCGTCGGCATGGACGGTTTCGGCGCGGCGGCGTCGGCGGACACGCTCTACCGGCAGTTCGGCATCACGCCGGACGCGGTGGCGGCGCGGGTCCGCCGGCGCCTCGGCCCTCCGGCGCCCTGACGGGCGGGGCGCCGTCAACGAGCAGGAAGGGACAAGAGCGATGGCTGTCAAACTCGCGATCAACGGCTTCGGCCGCATCGGCCGGCTGGTGCTGCGCGGCATCGTCGAGAGCGGCCGCACCGACGTCGAGGTGGTCGCGATCAACGATCTGGGCTCGGTCGCCGACAACGCCCACCTGCTGCGCTACGACAGCGTGCACGGCCGCTTCCCCGGCACCGTCGCCGCCGAGGGCGACACCATCACGCTGGAGGCCAATGGCCGCACCTACGGGCCGATCAAGGTGTCGGCCGAGCGCGACCCGTCGAAGGTGCCCTACGCCGGGGTCGACGTGGCGCTGGAGTGCACCGGGCTGTTCACCAGGAAGGAGGCGGCCGCGCAGCTGATCGCGGCGGGTGCCCGCAAGGTGCTGGTCTCGGCGCCGGCCGACGGCGTCGACGCCACGGTCGTGTTCGGCGTCAACCACGACGTCATCACCGCCGACATGACCGTCATCTCCAATGCCTCGTGCACCACCAACTGCCTGGCGCCGATGGCCAAGGTGCTGGACGCCGCCTACGGCATCGAGCGCGGCTACATGGTCACGATCCACTCCTACACCGGCGACCAGCGCACCGTGGACACGCTGCACAAGGACCCGCACCGGGCGCGCGCGGCGGCGCTGAACATGATCCCGACCTCGACCGGGGCGGCGCGCGCGGTGGGCCTGGTGCTGCCGCAGCTGAAGGGCAAGCTTGACGGCACCGCGATCCGGGTGCCGACGCCCAACGTGTCGCTGGTCTCGCTCGACTTCGTGCCGGCCCGGGTGCCGGGCTCGGTGGCCGAGGTGAACGGGCTGTTCAAGGATGCCGCCGACGGCGCGCTCCGGGGCATCCTGGTCTATTCGACCGACCCCTGCGTCAGCAGCGACTTCAACCACGCGCTGGCGTCCTGCTCGTTCGACGCCACCCAGACGGCGCTGATCGACGGCGGCCGGCTGGTGCGCGTGTGCGGCTGGTACGACAACGAGTGGGGCTTCTCGAACCGCATGGCGGATACCGCCGCGGTGTTCGGGGCGCTCTGAGGTGGCGGCCGCTGCGGGCTTCCGGACCCTCGACGACCTCGACTGCCGCGGCCGGCGCGTGCTGCTGCGGGCCGACCTCAACGTGCCGGTGCGGGAGGGGCGGATCACCGACCTCACCCGGCTGGAGCGGCTGACGCCGACCATCCGCGAGCTGGCCGACAAGGGCGCCCGGGTGATCGTGGTCAGCCATTTCGACCGGCCGAAGGGCAAGCGGGTGCCGGAGATGTCGCTGGGGCCGGTGCGCGACGCGCTGGCCGGCGTGCTGGGCCACCCGGTGCACTTCGCGCCGGACTGCATCGGCCCGGACGCCGAGGCGGCGGTGGCGGCGATGGCGGACGGCGACGTGCTGGTGCTGGAGAACACCCGCTACCACCCCGGCGAGGAGCTGAACGACCCGGAGCTGTCGCTGGCGCTGTCCGGGCTCGCCGACATCTACGTCAACGACGCGTTCTCGGCGGCGCACCGCGCGCACGCCTCGACCGAGGGGGTGGCGCGGCACCTGCCGGCGCATGCCGGGCGGCTGATGCAGGCCGAGCTCGACGCGCTCACGCTGGCGCTGGAGAACCCGGAGCGGCCGGTGGGGGCGGTGATCGGCGGCGCCAAGATCTCGACCAAGCTCGACCTGATCGGCAACATCCTGGCCCGGGTCGACGTGCTGGTGATCGGCGGCGCCATGGCCAACACCTTCCTGGCCGCACAGGGGGCGGAGGTGGGCCGCTCGCTGCAGGAGGCCGACATGCACGGCACCGCGCGCGCGATCCTGGCGCAGGCGGAGGCCCGCGGCGCCCGCATCCTGCTGCCGACCGACGCGGTGGTGGCGCGCGAGTTCAAGGCGGGCGCAGCCAACCAGACGGTCTCGATCGACGCGGTGCCGGCGGATGCGATGATCCTCGATGCCGGGCCGCTGACCGTGGCGCACCTGGCGGCCGAGATGGCGCACCTGCGCACGCTGATCTGGAACGGGCCGCTGGGCGCGTTCGAGATCGAGCCGTTCGACGCCGGCACCAACGCGCTGGCGCGCGCGGTGGCGGCGCTGACACGGGCCGGCACGCTGCGCTCGGTGGCCGGCGGCGGCGACACGGTGTCGGCGCTGCGCCATGCGGGGGTGGCGGACCAGTTCAGCTACGTGTCGACCGCCGGCGGCGCGTTCCTGGAGTGGCTGGAGGGCAAGACGCTGCCGGGCATCCAGGCGCTGCAGTCGCTGCGGGGCGTGGCCTGGCCGAGCTGAGCCGGGCCAGGCCGGGCCGCTCCGGGCGGCGTTAACCGGGCGTTAGCATCGGCGCCCGATGATCGGCGGCCATGATCGCCAGCACCTCCTTGGCCGCGTTCTCGACCGGTGCCGCCGGCGCCGTCCCCGGCAGCCGCGCCGGGGGCGCCGGGGCGGCGCCGGCGGCGGCCGTGTCGCAGGCGGGCCGGGGGCTGCCGGTCACCCGCGCACCCAACGTGCCCGCGGGCGGCGCGGCGCCGGGTGCCGCGCCGGGATCGACGCCGGGAGCCGGGACGTCCGACCGTTCGCTGCGGCGCGGCAGCCGCCTGGATATCCTGGCGTAGCGCGCCCGGAGGTTCGGACGGCCGGCGACGGGGCGGCGCGCCGACATGGAACTTTCGATCACGTTCCGCATCCCCGGGTTACCGGCCACAGTTTTGGGATTGAAAGATCGGCGTGGCTCGATCACGGTCCCGTCATGTCACGGTTCGTACGGATCAGGCCGGAAGGCGACGAGCGGGAACGGCTCTCCTGCCTCGATTGCGGCCATGTCGACTACGAGAACCCGAAGATCGTGGTCGGCTCGGTGGTGGCGCAGGACGGGCGCGTGCTGCTGTGCCGTCGCGCGATCGAGCCGCGGCGCGGCTACTGGACGCTGCCGGCCGGCTATCTCGAGCTCGGCGAGACCACGGCCGAGGGTGCGATGCGCGAGTGCCTCGAGGAGGCGACGGCGCGGATCGTGCTCGACGGCATCCTCGCGATCTACAACGTCAGCCGCATCGGCCAGGTCCACATCCTCTACCGCGCGCGCTTCGAGGGCGACGATGCCCGGATCGCCGCCGGCACCGAGAGCGAGGAGGTCGCCCTGTTCGGCTGGGACGAGATCCCCTGGTCCGAGATCGCCTTCCCCACCGTCGGCTGGGCGCTCGAGGCCTGGCATGCGCTCGGCGGCGCGCCGCTCGCCGCACCCTCCGGCAACCCGGCGCACGACCCGCGCGGCGAGCGCGGGCTGCCCGACGATCCGCTCCCCCGCCCACCCTCCAGGAGGCCGATGTGACACGGCATGCACGGATGATGCCCGCCGCGATCGCCGCGGCGATGGCGCTCGGCCTCGGGGCCGCGCAGGGGGCCGCGCGGGCGGCGGCGTTGCAGACCGTCGACACCACCAGCCTCGCCGTGACCGGGGCGACGATCGCGGCGGTGCCCCCGGCCACGCCGCCGGCGCGCGCGCTGGTGGTGCAGGCCGACGCCCGGGCGCTGCGGCCGGCGCCGGTGCCCGACCAGGATTTCGACGCTCCGGGCCCGTCGCGCCAGACGCTGGCGGCGCAGGACCAGGCGCGCCTGCAGCCCAGCCTCTACTCGGCGGCGCGGCAGGGCTTCTCCGGCGACGGCTTCGCCCCCGGCTCGACGCTGGACGACGACCACGCCAACCGCCGCCGGCCGGGCGGCGGCATGAGCCTGTCGATCCCGATGCAGTAGCGCCCGCTTCGGGGGCGCCGGTCCCGGAAGCACCCGTCGCGGCAGCATGGCCTCGATCCGGTGGCGACGACCGCCGGGCGATGCTAGCCTGCGCCGGTGCAGACATCTGATCCTCTCGATGCGGAGGCCGCCGGACCGTTCGCATCGCCGCACGCCGGCACGCTGACGGCGACCGAGGTGCGGATCGCGGACGAGGCCGCCCGCCTGCTCCGCGGCGGGGCGCCCGGCGTGCTGCTGTGCGGACCGCAGGCGCCGGCGCTGGTGCCCGCGGCGCTGGACGCGCTGCCGGTGGCGTCGGTGCGCTTCGACGCCGCGACCGGCAGCGTGGAGACCCTGCGCGCCCGGGTGCAGCGGACGCACGCGGCCCGGTCGGACGCGTCGATCCCGCTGCTGCTGGTGGTCGACGAGGCCGACCGCCTGGCCGGCGAACTCCTGCAGGAGCTGGAACGCGCGGCGGCGGCGGCGGCCGAGTTCGGCGGGCTGTCGTTCCTGTTCGTCGCCCGGCACGAGCCGGCGGACCTGCTCGGGCACCGGGAGCTGCCGGCGCTGGCGCGCTGCCTCGAGGCCGCCCTGCGCTGCGACGATCCGGGCATCGTGCCGGACACCGGCGAGTGGTTCAGGAGCCTGGCGCGGACGGGTGGCGCGGCGGCGCCGGCCCGGCGGCCTCGGCTGCTGCTGGCGGGCGGCATCCTGGCCCTGCTGGCGGCGGTGCTGGCGGTGGGCGTCGCCCGCCTCGGCCAGCGGAATCCCGGGCGGCGGGAGGTTGCGGTCCTCGCGGCGCCGCCGGCGTTGCGGACGATGCCGGGCGCGCCGCTGCGGCCGCCGCCGCTGCCGATCGCACCGGAACCCGGGGCCGGGATGCGCGCGGGACAAGAGGCGGGGCTCCTGCCGGCACCGCCGCCGGGGCCGGCGCCCGGGCCGCCCCCCGGGCTCCCCCCCAGGCTGCCCCCCGGACTGCCGCCGCCGCCGCCGCCGCCCGCATCCGCCAGCCTGTTGCTGATCGCGGGGCCCGGCGACACGCTGGCGTCGCTGTACGCGCAGGTCTATCGCGGCATGACGGCGCCGCCGCCGGCGCAGGTGGCGGCCGCGAATCCGACTGCGATCGGGGTCGGAACGCGGCTGCTGTTCCCGGCTCCGGCCGGCGGGTGGGCGCATGCGCGGCAGGCCGGGACAGGCGGGGACTGAGCCGGCCTGCCGGGCCCGCGGGCGTCAGCGACCGGGGGGAACGGCGGCTGGCGGGGCTGCGGTCGACGGGGCATGGAGGGCGACGGCAGCGCCTTCGGCGAGATCGCGGAGGTCGTGGTCGTCGGTCACCGCCGCCGCCCGGACGTAGGACTGGTAGGCCCGCGACGGGTCGGCCGGCACGCCGACGCCGTTCTCGTAGCACCAGCCGAGATCGTAGAGCGCCGGCGCCGCGGCGGGACCGGGGGCGGCGGCGGCCTGCCTGAACAGGACCACGGCCTCCGCGGCCTCCTGCGGCCGACGCGACAGCAGCGCCCGCTGCGCCTGCAGGAAGGGGCCGTCATCGTCCGGCGGATCGGGCGTCGGGGCGGGCGCCGCGGACCGTCGGGGGCGGTCCGGCAGCGGCCTCGGCAGGTAGGCGGAGGCGGCGCCGACGCCGTCCCGGGCGGCGGCCTGGAACAGCCGGGCGGCGGCGGCCGGAGAGCGGGGCACGCCGTCGCCGGCGCGGTACATCAGCGCCAGGTCGTATTCGGCGCGGCCGTGGTGCCGGGACGCGGCGCGGCCGTACCAGCGGGCCGCCTCACGGTGGTCGCGGCCGACGCCGATCCCGGAGTCGTAGGACACGCCGACGTTGAACATCGCCGCCGGGTCGCCGAGTGCCGCCGCGCGCCGATACCAGGCGACCGCCCGGCGCTGGTCCTGCCGCACGCCCTCGCCGGTGTCGTACATGACGCCGAGATAGCGCGCCGCCCGCGCGTCGCCCGCCGCCGCCGCCGCCGTCCAGGCGTCGTAGGCCTCGGCGAAGCGGCCGTGCCGGAACGCGGCCACGCCGGCGGCGGCATCGGAGCTGGCCAGGGCTGCGGAGGCCGAAGCGCCGAAGGCTGGGGCGCCGAAGGCCGGGGCCGCGCAAGCCAGGGCGGCGAGGCCGAGCGCCGACAGGCCGCAGGACGCTACTCGCTTCTTCACGGCTGGTTAGCTTTTCCTGCATACGAAACGAGATGTCTCTGCGAACGAGACGAGTTTCCGGATTTTTTACCTCATCTCGCTCGAGCTGGCGATCTTTCCGATACGCATTCGGATATGGTGAAGGCCGATCGAGAAAGAGCGGGTTCGGAAAGGACGCATCATGTGGCAGGGGGTCCCGGTTCTGCGGCGGGTCGCAGCAGCGGCGGCGGTGACGGCCTGGGTGTCCGCCTGCGCCCGCGTGGATCCCGGCGAGAACCATGCCGCGGCGGCGGTGCAGGCGCCGGCGACCGTCGCGCTGGCGACCAAGCCGACCGCGGGGCAGGAGGTCGCCGCCGTCGCCAACGACCGGATCCAGATCACCTTCCCCAACGGCGGCGCCACCCTCACGCCGGAGGCGGACAAGCAGCTCGACCTGGCGGCGCGGCTGTTCCGGGACGCCAATCCGGTGCTGATGTTCACCAGCGGCTATGCCGACAACACCGGCGACGAATACGCCAACCTGATGCTGTCGGCGCGCCGGGCGCAGGCGGTCAAGCAGGGGCTGGTCGCGCGCGGCATCCCGGCCGACCGGCTGCTGCTGCAGGCGTTCGGCACCTCGGACCCGGCCGACCCCGCCGATCCGGCCGCGGCCGCCAACCGGCGCGTGGTCGTCACCTGGCGCCTGCTCTAGCCAGGCCGCCTGCGCCAGGTGCAGCGACGGCAGCCGGCCGACGCCGCTTCGGCATCGGATCGGGACGTCAGGCCAGGGGCCCTGCCCCTGGACCCCGCCAAAGGCTGGCCTTGGAAACCATTCCTTGAGGAATCGGGTCCTGGGCCGCCGGCCCTAGCGGGATCGAGCCGCGAAGCGGATCGATGGGGCAGCGCCCCTGGCCTTTGCCCTCCTACGCGCCCGCATCCGTCGCCTGCTTCAGGAAGGTCTCGTAGTCCATCTCGCCGGAGAACAGCTTCGTGCCGAACACGAAGGACGGCGTGCTGTCGATCTTGTAGCGCGTCTGGGCGCCGTTCTGCTCGTCCAGGATCGCCTGCTTCAGGGCCTTGTCGCCGACCGCGGCCTGGAAGGTCTCGTGCGACAGGCCGGCCAGCACCGCCATCTGGGCCAGCTCGGTGACCGGGTCGTTCGACTGCGAGAACGCCCAGCGGTCCTGCGACGCGAACAGCGCCTGCACGAACGGCTCGTAGCGCTCCGGCGGCAGCGTGCGGGCGATCACCGCCGCAGTCAGCGCGACCTGGTCGAGCGGGAAGTCGCCGTAGACGTAGCGGATGCGCCCGGTGTCGATCAGCTTCGCCTTCACCTCGGGGAACACGGACTGGCTGAAGCGGGCGCAATGGGTGCAGGTGAACGAGAACCACTCCTGCACCACCAGCTTCGCATCCGCGGGCCCCAGCGCGCGCGGCGCCATGAAGGCGGCGGCCGCCGCCAGCGCCGGACGCGCGCCCAGCAGGGCCGGCGCTGCGGCCAGGATCAGGGTGCGGCGTGACAGGCGCATCGGCGGAACTCCCTCGGGGGCGCGGGGGCGTCCGCCCCCGGGGCAGCGAATGGCGCCGACCCCGCCCGGCCGTCAAGCGCCGCGGCACCCGCCGGCAGGGCCGTCGCATTTGGGGAGAAGTGGAAGGAGAAGGCCAGGGCGCCGCCCTGGACCCGTTGGGGCCGCGGGCCGCAAACCCCGATCCGTAAGAAGATCATCCGTGGATGGAGGTATGCGCTTAACGAATCGGGGCCTGGGGCCCGCGGCCCCAGTGGGGTCCAGGGGCAAGGCCCCTGGCCTTCCTCCTCATGCGCCTGCCGTCAGGCCATCGCCCGTTGCTGGAGCGCCTCGTCGTAGAGGGTGCGCTCGGTCACCTTCTTCTCGACCGAGAAGCGGACGCCGAGCGCGCAGGCCGCCAGCAGGATCACCGCGACGCCGAGGATGGTCAGGCACTGCTGCTGGGACGGCACCTGGCGGTTCAGCAGCGCCGCCACCACGGCGCCGAGGTTGCCGCCGGCGCCGATCACGCCGCAGATGCCGCCCATCGCGGTGCGGTCGATGAAGGGCATGATCGAGTAGATGGCGCCCGCCGACATGTGCAGGAACACGCCGAAGAACAGCATCGTCGCCACCGCGAGCGCCGCGCTGGGGGCGTGGCTGAACAGCAGCAGGCCGAAGCCCTCGCAGGCCATCATGGCGAACACCATCCAGACCCGGCCGTCGAGGCCGTAGCGCCGGGCCGAGACGTCGCTGAAGATGCCGCCGAGCGGGCGCGCGAACAGCGCCAGCAGCCCGAACGACCCGGCGGCGAAGCCGGCCGTCTGCAGCGACAGCCCGTAGGTCTGGATGTAGTAGGTGGCGGCGATGTTGTGGATGAAGATCTCGATGCCGAAGCAGCCGCCGTAGCAGGCGGCCAGCAGCCAGACCCGGTAGTTGCGCAGCGCCAGCGCCATCGCCGCGAGGCCGCCCTTCTTGGCGCCCTCCACCAGCAGCCCGGCGCGCTGCACGGCGGCCAGGTTGCCCTGCGGCAGGTCCTGGGTGAAGCGGCCGTAGAGCGCCGCCATCCCCAGCATGGCGACGCCCGGCACGAACAGCGCGACCCGCCAGCCATAGGCCTGCTCGACGCCGAGCGAGACCGCGAGCGTCGCCAGCAGCGGCATCAGCGACTGCGCGACCCCGGCGCCGGCATTGCCCCAGCCGCCGACGGTGGCGTTGGCGGTGCCGACCACGTTGGGCGCGAACATCACGCTGGCATGGTACTGGGAGATCACGAAGGAGGCGCCGATGATGCCGATCAGCAGGCGAAAGAACAGCAACGAGGCATAGGACTGCGCGAAGGCCAGGCCGAACACCGGCAGGGAGCCCAGCACCAGCAGCCACATGTAGGTCCGCCGCGGCCCGTAGCGGTCGCAGAGCGGGCCGATGATCAGCCGGCCGGCCACCGTGACCAGCACGGCGGCGATGTTGATGTTGGCCACCTGCAGCTTGGTCAGGTGGAACTGCTTGGCGATCACCGGCATCAGCGGGGCGGCGGCGAACCAGGCGTAGAAGCAGACGAAGAAGGCGAGCCACGTCATGTGGAACGCGCGCATCTGCACAGTCCTGAAGCTGAACAGGTCGATCCGGGTGGCGCGGCGCTCGGATGCGTCGACGGTAGCGCTCATTCGGAACCTCCATGGGTTTCGAAACGACCGAGCAAGAACCGTGCCGGTATCCCGGGCAGGCGGCGTAAATCGCTGTCGCATGAGGAGGAAGGCCGGGGCCTTGCCCCTGGACCCCACTGGGGCCGCGGGCCCCAGGCCCCAGTTCATTGGGGCTGTACTTTCAGACGCGGACTGTCTTCTTGCGAATCGGGGTCCGGGGCCCGCGGCCCCAACGGGTCCAGGGCAGAGCCCTGGCCTTCTCCTCCACCGCTATTCCCCCATGCGGAGGCTGCCGCGGCCCGGGGACGGTCCGGAGCTCAGGCCGCCCTGGCTTGCGTGGGCTCGCCGAGTTCCTTCAGCGCCGCGATCATCTGCACCAGCACGGCCTGGGCGTCGCCGTACACCAGGTTGCAGTTGTCGGCGTAGAACAGCAGGTTCTCGACCCCGGCATAGCCCTTGCCCTTGCCGCGCTTGATCACGTAGGCCTGGCGGGCGTGGTCGACGTTCAGGATCGGCATGCCGTAGATCGGCGAGCCCTTGTCGGTTCGGGCGGCCGGGTTCACCACGTCGTTGGCGCCGATCACCAGCGCCACGTCGACCTGCGCGAACTCCTCGTTGATCTCCTCCATGTCGAAGATGATGTCGTACGGCACGCCGGCCTCGGCCAGCAGCACGTTCATGTGGCCGGGCATGCGGCCGGCCACCGGGTGCACCGCGAACTTCACCTCGACGCCCGCCGCCTGCAGCAACTTCACCAGCTCGTAGAGCTTCTGCTGCGCCTGCGCCACCGCCAGCCCGTAGCCCGGCACGATCACCACCGACTGCGCGTAGCGCATGGCGACGGCGGCGTCGGCGGCGTCGGCCGGCTTCTGGCTGCCGCCGATCTGGCTCTCGTCCAGGCCGCCGCCGGCGCCGAAGTTGCTGAACAGCACGTTGAACAGCGAGCGGTTCATCGCCTTCGCCATCAGCACGGTCAGCAGCGTGCCGGCCGAGCCGACCACCATGCCGGCGATCATCAGCGTCGGGTTCTGCATCGCGTAGCCCTCGAGCCCGACCGACAGGCCGGTGAAGGCGTTGTAGAGCGAGATCACCACCGGCATGTCGGCGCCGCCGATCGGCAGCGTCATCAGCACCCCGAACACCAGCGCGGCGGCGAAGAACAGCGCCGCCAGCACCGGGGCGGCCGGCAGCCCCGGCACCGCGATCACGACCAGGCCGAGCAGGGCGGCCGCCACGAACACGGTGCCGTTGAAGGCGCTCTGGCCGCGGAAGCGCCAGGTGCCGCTGATGCGGCCGTCGAGCTTGGCCCAGGCGATCACCGAGCCGGACAGCGAGATCGCGCCGATCAGCGCGCCGACGATGGTGGACGCCAGGATCAGCCGGGTCGGGATCGGCCCGTCGATCAGCACCACGGCCGCGATCGCGGCGGCCGCCCCGCCGCCCATGCCGTTGTAGAGCGCCACCATCTGCGGCATCGCGGTCAGCGCCACGCGCTTGCCGCTCCACCAGGCCCAGCCGGTGCCGGCCAGCAGCGCCACCAGGGCGAGCAGGATGTTGAGCTCGAACCGCGGCAGCAGGGCGGCCGGGATCTCGCCCAGCACCAGGAACGAGGCCGCCACCGCGACCAGCATGCCGATGCCGGCGGTGACGATCCCCGAGCGCGCCGTCACCGGCGACGACATCCGCTTCAGGCCCAGGATGAACAGCAGCGCCGCCGCGAAGCCGGAGAGTGCCGCGACCTCGCCCAGCAGTCCAGGAAACACGATCATGCGGAGGCCCTCCCGGCCAGTGGGGTGACGGTGGCGTCGGCGGAAGCGGTCAGCGCCGACGGCAGGGCCGCGGCCGGCCGGGCGCTCGGCTTGAACATGCCCAGCATGCGGTCGGTGACCACGTAGCCGCCGGCGGCGTTGCCGGCGCCCAGCAGCACGCCGAGGAAGCCGATCGTGCGCGCGGCCCAGCCGTCGGCGGTGAACAGCACGTGCAGGGCGCCCACCACGACGATGCCGTGGATGAAGTTGGAGCCGGACATCAGCGGCGTGTGCAGGATCGCCGGCACCCGGCGGATCAGCTCGTAGCCGGTGAAGGCGGCCAGCATGAAGATGTAGAGGGCGATGACCCAGGTCATCGAGGTCTCGAGCATGATGCGGGCTCCGATGTGGACCAGGCGGGACGGATCAGGCAGGACGGAACAGGCGGGGCGGATCAGACGGCGGCGGCCAGCGGGACCACGACGGCGGTCGGATGGCCGCGGGTGAGCGCCGTCCTGGCCACCACCTCGTCGTCCCAGTCGAGCGCCAGCCGCCCGTCCCGCACGACCAGCTCCAGCAGCGCCAGCAGGTTCTTCGAGTACAGCTCGCTGGCGTGCTGGGCCAGCAGCGAAGGCACGTTCAGCGGCCCCATGATGGTCACGGCGCCGACCTGCACGGTCTCGCCCGCCACCGTGCCGACGCAGTTGCCGCCGCCCTCGGCCGCCAGGTCGACGATCACCGAGCCCGGCTTCATCCGAGCCACCTGGGCGGCGCTGATCAGCTTGGGCGCATCGCGGCCGGGCAGCGAGGCGGTGGTGACGATCATGTCGGCCTGCGCGATGTGCTCGCTCACCACCCGCTCGACCTGTGCCGTCTCCGCCTCGGTGAGCGCCCGCGCGTAGCCGCCCTCGCCGCGCGCGTCGACGCCGGTCTCGACGAACTTCGCCCCCAGCGACGCCGCCTGCTCGCGCGTCTCCGACCGCACGTCGTAGCCCTCGGTGATCGCGCCCAGCCGCCGCGCGGTGGCCAGCGCCTGCAGCCCGGCCACGCCCAGCCCCATCACCAGCACCTTGGCCGGCCGCAACGAACCGACCGCGGTGGTCATCATCGGCAGGATGCGGGGCAACCGGGTGGCGCCGAGCAGCGGCGCGTAGTAGCCGGCCAGCGCCGCCTGGCTCGACAGCGCGTCCAGCGACTGCGCGCGGCTGATCCGGGGCACCCGCTCCATCGCGAAGCAGACCAGCCCGCCCGCCTCCAGCGCGTCCGCCAGGCCCGGCTCCTTCTGCGGATGCACGAAGCTCATGACCACCGTGCCCGGCCGCATCGCGCCCACCAGCAGGGCCGAGGGCGGCGCCACCGCCAGCACGATGTCGGCCCCCGTCACCGCCGCCACGGCGTCCGGACAGATCTCGACCCCCGCGTAGGCCTCGTCGGCGAAGCTCGCCGCCACGCCCGCCCCGGCCTCCAGCCGAACCTCGGCGCCGAGCTTGGCCAGCCGCGCCAGCACCGACGGCACCACCGCGACGCGGCGCTCGTGCGGCCGGGTTTCCTTCAAGCAGGCGATCCTGATCGGCATCCTCGGTCCCACCCCACCCCGTGACGTCCGGTTCGATGCCGGGTCGTCTCGATCGTCATTAACCAGCCTGCCCGGGTCGAAGGCAACCGATGCTGCCGGTCCCCGCCCTGGCGCCATCGGTGACGCGGGATCCGCGTCGCCAGACCGGGGCCGGACGTCACCGGGGCTGGACGTCGAGGGGCGTCACGGGCGGCGGGCTTGCGGACGAAACCGGCGGCGATCGATCCGGGCCGCTCGGAACCGCGACGAGGCCGCCTCCCCGCGCGGCCCCCCTACTCCGCGGTCCACCCGCCGTCGACGACGAGGCTGGTGCCGGTGACCAGCGCGGAGGCGTCGGACGCGAGGTAGAGCACCGCCCCCATCAGGTCCTCGACCGTGCCCAGGCGGCCGAGCTTGATCTTGGCCAGCACGCTCTGCCTGAACGCCGCGTCCTCGAAGAACGGCCTCGTCATCGGGGTCTCGATGAAGGTCGGCGCGATCGTGTTCGACCGGATGCCGTGGCGCGCGAGGTCGAGCGCGAACGCCTTGCTCATGCCCTCCAGCGCCCATTTCGAGGCGCAGTACAGCGACCGGTTGGGGCCGCCGACATGGCCCATCTGCGAGCCGACATGGATCAGGCTTCCGGGGACGCCATCGGCCAGCATCCGGCGCACGGCCGCCTGCGTCACGAAGAAGGCGCTCTTCGCGTTGAGGTCCAGCACCGCGTCGTAGTCGGCCTCGGCGACCTCCTGCATCGGCATCGGCCGGTTGGTGCCGGCGTTGTTGACCAGCACGTGGAACGCCGGACGATCGCCGAAGAACGCCTGGACGGCGCCCAGGTCCAGCACGTCCAGGACCGCCGTGTCGGCCGCGCCGCCGGCCTCGCGGATGGCGGCGGCGCCGGCCTCGATCTCGCCCGTCGACCGCGCCGCCAGCGTGACCGCGGCTCCCGCCTCCGCCAGGGCCGCGGCCAGCGCCAGGCCGATGCCCCGCCCCGCCCCCGTGACCAGCGCGCGCCGGTCCGGGAGGCGGAAGCTCGGGGTCCGCGGGAGCGTCATCCCCGACCTTACGCCGCTTCGGTGAGCGGCGCGGCGCTGCCGGCGTAGGGGACGTTGCGGTGGCCGTAGCGGCGCACGCGCACGTTGGCCTGCTCGGCATGGCCGAGGAAGCCCTCCAGCGCGCACAGCCGCGAGCAGTACTCGCCGATCATGGCGCTGGCCGCGTCGGTGGTCACGCGCTGGTAGGTGCAGGTCTTGATGAACTTGCCCACCCAGAGGCCGCCGGTGTAGCGCGCCGCCTTCCTGGTCGGCAGCGTGTGGTTGGTGCCGATCACCTTGTCGCCGTAGGCGACGTTGGTCCGCGCGCCGAGGAACAGGGCGCCGTAGTTGGTCATGTTCTGCAGGAAGTAGTCGGGATCGCGCGTCATCACCTGGACGTGCTCCGACGCGATCTCGTCGGCAATCGCGACCATCTCCTCGTCGCTGTCGGCGACGATCACCTCGCCGAACACCGCCCAGCTCCTGGCCGCGATCTCGGCGGTCGGCAGGATCCTCAGCAGGCGATCGATCTCGGCCATGGTCTCGACGGCCAGCTTCCTGGACGTGGTCAGCAGGACGGCCGGGCTGTCGGGTCCGTGCTCGGCCTGTCCCAGCAGGTCGGTGGCGGCCAGCTCCGCGTCGCAGCCGACCTCGTCGGCGATCACCATCGTCTCGGTGGGGCCGGCGAACAGGTCGATGCCGACGCGCCCGAACAGCTGCCGCTTGGCCTCCGCCACGAAGGCGTTCCCGGGTCCGACCAGCAGGTCGACCGAGGCGATCGACTGGGTGCCGATCCCCATCGCCGCCACCGCCTGGATCCCGCCCAGGCAGTAGATCTCGTCGGCGCCGGCCATCGCCTGCGCCGCCACGATCGCCGGCGCGGGGGCGCCGTGGAACGGCGGCGCGCAGGTGACGACGCGCGGCACGCCGGCCACCTTGGCGGTGATCACGCTCATGTGGGCCGAGGCCAGCAGCGGATACTTGCCGCCCGGCACGTAGCAGCCGGCGGCGCTGAGCGGGATGTGCTTGTGGCCGAGGACGACGCCGGGCAGCGTCTCGACCTCGACGTCCCTCATGCTGTCGCGCTGGATGCGCGCGAAGTTGCGCACCTGGGTCTGCGCGAACTCGATGTCCTTCAGGTCCTGGGCCGACAGCCGGTCCATGCAGCCCTGGATCTCGGCGGGCGTCAGCCGGTAGCTGTCGCGGTCCCAACCGTCGAACCGGACCGACAGCTCGCGCACCGCCTCGTCGCCCCGGCGCTCGATGTCGGTGAGGATGGCTTCCACCGTGTCGCGAACCTGCCGGTCCCGGTCCGCCCGCGCCTCGACCGTGGCGCCCCTCTTGAGATACTCGGCCATGCTGTCCTCCTGGAAACCGATGTCGACGTGCGTCACGCGAACCGGGCCAGTGAAGCCTAATCCGCCACAAAGCAGCAAGGACGGTATGCTGTCGCCGCCGACTTGACCATGGGTTTCGACGACCGCGCACGACCATCGCATCGGGGAAAAGGCCAGGGCTCTGCCCTGGACCCGTTGGGGCCGCGGGCCCCAAACCCCGATTCGAAGATACTACGTGCATGGAAGTGCACCCCTAACG
>CAXTVM010000056.1:0-18718 GCA_964247725.1 uncultured Acetobacteraceae bacterium
GGAACGCTGGCGTCCCGTAGGGGATTCGAACCCCTGTTACCGCCGTGAGAGGGCGATAGGTATCGTCCCGTTCCGGCCTGTTCCATCTACCTATCCCATTGTTAAGACTGGAAACACCGTTCCGACCATGTGATGATGTCCCCCGGTGTCCGGTATCGTCTATGCCGTATGAACGCCGTATGAATTGACCGCCCTGGGGGATGGTGCCTTGGCCCGAGCTGCCCGCGATGAACGCCTGGATACCCGCTCCGCCCGGCTGCGGCTAACCCCCCGCCGGGAGCCTTACTGGCGCGTGATCCAGGAAGGCCGCGCGGTCGGCTACCGCCGGCTGGCCGGTGGCAAGGCTGGAAGCTGGGTCGCCCGCCGGCACGATGCGGACAACGGCCGGGTCTATCGGGCGCTGGCGTCCGCCGACGATCTGGCGGATGCCGATGGCTGCGGCACCCTGAGCTTCGCCCAGGCGCAGGAAGCGGCCCGCGCATGGTTCGCCGCTCCGGCCAGGGAAGCGCCCGCGGCAGAGAAGCCGATCACGGTGGCCGAGGCACTGGACGCCTACGTGGCCGATTATGGATCACGGGGCGGCAAGGCGCTGTCCAGCCTCACGGTCACCATCAAGGCGCACATCCGGCCAACCTTCGGGGGCCGGACCGTCACCAGCCTGACCGCGGCCGAGATCAAGCGGTGGCACGCCGGCCTAGCTTCCGCAGCGCCCCGGCTGCGCACCGGCAAGAAGGACGACAAGCCGAAGGTGCGGGCGGTCGAGGGGCCGGATGCCCAGCGCGCGCGGCGGTCGAGCGCGAACCGCATCCTAACCGTGCTTCGCGCCGTGCTGAACCTCGCGTTTCGGGATGGCCGGGTGGCCAGCGATGCGGCCTGGCGTCGGGTCAAGCCGTTCCAGCGGGTTGAGGCGGCTCGGGTCCGGTTCCTGGACGATGCGGAGGCCAAGCGCCTCGCTAACGCCTGCCCGGCCGACCTCCGGTGCCTGGTCACGGCCGCGCTACTGACAGGGATGCGGCTTGGCGAGCTGGCAGCGATGCGGATCGCCGACCTGGACGGGCAGGCCGGGACGATCCACGTCCCCTATGCCAAGGGCGGACATGCCAGGCACGTTGTCCTAACTACGGAAGGAGTCGTCTTCTTCAAGGGGCTGACAGCGGGCCGGGCACGGGACAGCCTGATGCTGCTGCGCCAGGATGGCGAGGGCTGGAACAAGTCTCAGCAGCACCGCCCGCTGCACGAAGCCTGCGGCAAGGCCAAGATCGCCCCGGCGGTCGGCTTCCATATCCTGCGCCACACGCACGCCAGCCGCCTAGCCCGCGCCGGGGTGCCGATGTTGGCGATAGCGGCGCAACTCGGCCACGCCAGCGTCGCCATTACGCAGAAGCACTACGCCCACCTGACGCCGGACCATGTCGCGCAGGCTGTGCGGGCAGGGTTCTCCGACATGGGTTTGGTCGAAAAGTCGAACGTGATGCTGATTGGGTAGCTGGCAGCACGCTCCGCCATCCTATGCCATTTCCTGTATAGATCCGCACTTTCAGCTTGCTGACGCCGTTTACCTGTTTTCGGGCGTATGAGCACAGGGAGACAACAAATCGACTTTGCAGGGCTTTTTTGCTGAAGTGTATGCAGTGTTCCTGCCACTATAGCTATCGAAGCCATAAAAGATACTTTCTATCTTGAAATAGTCCGGTTGTATCCTGTTGCAGACGGGTCCAGGGTCAGGCATCCTCGGCCTACATTGGATAAATTGCGTTGAGCCCGCATATGAGGCCCGCAACTCCATTGTTAGGCACGATGCTCCCGAACCGGGAGTGCATCCAAAGCGGGTAGAACCCGCTTTGTCATCTCACCAACCGGGTCCGCGCCAGGGTCCATACCAGACGGCGGGAGGCCTGCGCCTCGCGCCGCAGTATAAGCCACAACTAGCTCAAGACGCTCCGGCTCATTGTGAGCCCGGAACTTTCCCCATGTTCGGAGATCATGGTGCAGACAACGCCCATCAACCCCGCATTTCTATCGGTCCGCAATGCCGTTGCTTACTCAGGATTGACAAGGACCCGCCTATTCGGACTGCTTGCCGAAGGTAAGCTTTCCGCCCGTAAGGCGGGCCGACAAACTCTAGTAGAACGCAAATCTCTCGACAATTTCCTAGCAGAACTTCCAAGTTGGCAAAGTCTAGACGCAGCCTGACTTGCTATCCTGCTACAGGATAAATATTCCGATCGGAAAGAAGATGAATGATGACAGAAATGCCGATCCTTCGGTTGTCGGCACGTTGGCGGAAGACGGCTCAATATCCGTGATCTGTCCGCATTGCGGTGCCAAGCATTGGCACGGCTACGGACCAAAGAGCAATCCGATCTTCCACCGCGTCGCCCACTGCAAAGGCGGTTCGGGAGGTCAAGGCTATAACATAAAGCTTAGCCAGGGTCAGTCTTGATGACAGATGCCCGAAAGATGAGCGCAGCAGAATATGCAGCGGCGCGAGCTGACTTGGCGCGATATAGGCAACTTAGTCATATCGAAGCAACATCCGACGGCCACCCCAGCCTCCTTCCTGCGACTGAAGTCAATCCTAAGTTTGGTCTCGATGTCCGCAAGATGAACGCCAAAGACTACGAAGCGGCAGCCCGGTCTGTGGCGCCGGGTTATAGGAAGTTCTAGACATGCGGAACGAATACAACTTCACAGCCAGCAGTCCTGCCGTTGCTGCCGTAGGTGCCGTCGGAGGAAGCGGCGCGGTTGCAAACCCTGCGGCTGGCGGTGCAACAGCCCTGATGGTTGAAAATCACAGTTCAAGCCAAGCACTTCTCCGCTTTGCGCCCGATGCGAGCTACGCACCACAAAGACTAGACCCGGAGCTTGCCGATCTGATCCTCAATCCCGGCGGGCGACATTTGGTTCAAAATCCCGCTCAGCTTGCAGCCCCTTTCATCGTGATTGCAGGCAGCGTCAGCCTAATACCAGGCGCGACAGCTACAGCGATCACCATTAACTCGTAGGACCACGCAATGAACGAGAATATTGCTGACCTGTATTCGCGTGCTCGGACACGCACTCAGGCTGCCGAGGTCGTCGACGCCAATCAGGCCGCCTTCCAAAGCAGGCTAGGAAATCTCGAAGAACAGGTTTCAAACTACAGTCTGCCGCCTGCCGAAGGCATCGCACATCGCAAGTTCCTAGTTGAGTCGCATACAGCTTGGTTGCGCACGATCGCGGATGCTCCGGAAAGCCAGCTAGGAAGCCTTCTTTACCCGCTAGAGCCATCTGTTGAGATGAGCCGTCGGGAGCGGGCAATGCAGATGATAGATCACGTTCGCAATGCCGGAGTGATCTTGTCCAGCCCGCGCAAGGATGTGGTCGAAGCGGCGCCTTGCTACAAGCTTGACCAAATCATGCGTGATGCGGTCGCCGATCTAGTGCCAGAAATAAGCGCACTCCTACGGGCCGAGATCGAGACCTTCGCCGCCGCAGCCTAATCCTATCCCGCTCCGGTATATCCCGGGGCGGGCTTACCAAAGGAAACAGATGGAAGACTTTGAGAGAGAACCACCCGAAAGCTGGCTACGTCATCATGCGCCACTGACTGAAGGCGATAGCTTCCAGTCTGATCCGGACTGCCAGTCGCCGGCGGTCGAGAGGCCGCAGCTCCGGTGGTGCGGTCCCTTCTCGCAGAATAGGGACGGGCTGATCCTGCGTCTGGCTCAGGTGAAGGACCCGGAAACCGATAAGCGCGTTGTCCAGCTAGTGCCGGTGGCCGGGCCGGTCGAGATCGTCGCCCTGACCAGTGGGCCGGCTGGCGAAGCCTGTATCCGCCTGCGCTGGATGGACTTCCGGCAGATCGAGCGCCAAGCCGACGTGCCCTTCGCCGCGCTGTCGAGCCTCCGCAGCAACTTCCTGCACGAGAACCTAATTGGGCGCGGCCTGCGCATCGTGCCCGGGAAAGAACGGGACTTCTGCGACGCTCTCCGGTCGGTGGAAGTCCGCCGGGTGATCCGCAGCCTGGACCGCTCCGGCTGGGATGACCTGGATGCGGCGCCACTCTACGCCGATCCTGCCGGCCGCATCTACGGCGGGGCGGCCGATACCGTCGCACTGTCCAACCCAACGGCCGCGTCAGGCGCCTTCTCGCCGATCGGCACGCTCAATGGCTGGAACGCCATGCAAGGCCGGCTGGCGGAGGGAAATAGCCGCCTGGCTTTCTTCGTCTCTGCGGCGCTGGCCGGTCCGCTGCTGCGGCCGGTCGGCGAGGCCAGCGGCGCGCTGCATCTCGTCGGCTTGTCTGGCGATGGCAAGAGCACTGCCCTGCGCCTGGCGGGCTCCGTATGGGGCGGACCCGCACACGTTGGCACCTGGCGCAGCACGGCGAACGGCTGGGAGGCAACATGTGCGCAGGCATCGGATGCTATCCTGATCGCCGATGAACTGTCGCAGGCCAACCCGAAGGATGCGGCGGCCGTGGTGTTCATGGTCGGCAACGAGTCAGGCGCCCGGCGGATGACGAAGACGCTGGACGCGCAGGCCGTGCGGACCTGGAAGACGCTGCTGTTATCGGCCGGCGAGGAGTCCCTTGAGGACATGCTGCGGCGTGACCGGCAGGAGTTTCGCGGCGGGCTTGAGACGCGCTTTCTGACCATCCCCAGCGATGCTGGCAAGGGCTTCCGAGTCTACGATACCCTGCACGGCTTCGCGTCGGACAACGCCCTGTCCGTGGCGCTCGCCAAAGCTTGCCAGCAGGACGCCGGGCACGCCGGGCCGGCCTTCCTCGAACGGCTAGTGGCCGCCTTGCGAGCCGATCAAGCTGCCTTCGCCATGCGCTGGACCGACTACCGGACCGGTTTCCTGCGAAGCTATGCCGGGGAGGGCGCAGATGGTCCGATGCTCCGGGCGTGCTCGAAGTTCGCCTTGGTCGCCTTCGCCGGAACGCTTGGCATCGAATGGGGCGCGCTGCCCTGGCCGGCCGGGCACGCCGAATGGGCGGCCGTCGAGTGCTGGCGTGCATGGGTCGGGGCTCGCGGCCACTCCGGGGACTCCGACACGGCGCAGGCGATCGACGCGCTGCGGACCTACCTCACGGCCCATGGCTTGAGCCGTTTCCCACTGCTGGTGGATGGCACAGCCCAACAGTGGGAGCGGCTGCCGGAGCACGCAGGCTTCCGCCGCGCGACGGCGGACGGCGGGGTGGAGTATCTGGTGAATCCCGCGACTTGGCGGGACTTGATGCGCGGGAAGTCGCCGACAAGCACGGCGAAGCGGCTCAAGGAAGCCGGGCTGTATCGAAGGGAACGTCGCAAGATCAATGGCCTAGCCCAGATCGACTACCACGTCGTATCGGGACGACTGCTGGAAGACTAACCCGGCCGTAGAGGAAAATCGGTAGCGTGTGCGGGGTTTTCGACAAGCCTATAAGGGGATGCTCGGTCTGTGTGTCGTATTTATATACGCGAGCAATCCTCTTTCTATCTATCTCTCTATGGCTCATGTCGAAATGCTTGCACACGCTACGGTTTCCCGCTTCGATTTCGAAGTCGAAACGGCGCGGGGAGAGACGGATTTTCTGGCTAGATCCGCTGGCGGCCTGTCGCTGCCTGACCTCGCAGCCGATTAACTCACTTCCGCCGCCAGTATTATACTCATGATGAGCATAAAAGCTGGTGCCGATTGGATGCGAGGTCAACGCGGCAGCGAGCCAACGCTACGTTCCCCGCGCGCATTATGGCAGAGACACTGAGCTATTCGCCTAGCCTTCGGCGTCCTTGTGGCGGCTATCCCGCATGGTGGACCGCCGCGCCTTGAAGTCGACAACGATTTTCCCCCGCCAGGTCTTTCTGCCGCCCTCGCTGCGATAGGACTGCCCGGCAGGTCCGGCGCCGACTTTGCGAGGCCGGAATGCCTGGACGTGGATCGGCTGCCATCAGCCGCGAAGTCCAGGGCATCAGCTTGATCGGCTGCGACCCCCGGCGATCCTGCACAGAGTCATCGGCCCGCCCCGCTGCCCCATCAGGGAGCAAGGGGCGGCAAGGGCAGCTCTGGAGTGTGTCGGCATGGATGCTCGGCAGCCGGCGCCATAGCGTGTAGCGGCCAGGAAAAATAATCCGCCTGTCGGTTTCCCGCGTTCGGTCGACCGATCGCACCGGGGCTGCCCTCGCAAGGCGCTGGCGCCGGAAAATCCGGGGTTAGGCGGCCCGTGCCAGCAGGTTCGTGACCGCTTGGGCTGTCCAAGCCCCGCCCCGTGCCGTCGGGATGTCCTGCGCTGCCAGTTCCGCAGCGATGGCGCGCAGGCTCATCCCCCGACTCTTCAACCCTAGCGCGACCGGGCGGACGCTGGCGGCAAACGTGTCTGCTTGCTGACGGGCCGCCTCTGCGCCTGCCTTGCCATCCGGCACCGGGCCGCCACGGTAGCCGCCGAGCCTGACCCCCTGCGCCCTCTTCGCTGCTAAGGCAGCCTTCGTGCGGGCGGAAATCGCCTGGCGTTCCTTCTCGGCAAGCGCTGCATAGATATGGAGGGTGAAGGGGTCGGCATTGGTACCCAACTCGGCGACGATGAACGGCACCCGCTCCGCCATCAGGCCGGCGATGAACGCCACGTCACGCGATAGGCGATCGAGCTTCGCGACCACAACCGGGCACCGGAGCCGGCGGGCTTCCTCTAGCGCCGCCTTGAGCTTCGGCCGCCGGGTCAGGGCATCGGCACCCTTGCCCGTCTCAACCTCGATGTGCTCCCCGGCGATCGTGAAGCCTTCCGATGCGGCGAACGCCGCGACGGCTGCCCGCTGCGCTTCCAAGCCAAGCCCTGACCGGCCTTGCGCGGCGGTGGATACCCGGAGGTAGGTAACGATGCGGTTTGCCATGGTGTCCAAGCCCTCACGACCCTCGTTGAAAGCATTTGGACATAACGGACATTGCCCGTACAGCGTGATTTTCAAGCTGGCTTGAAGTTAGGGCGCCTCACTTTCGGGAATGCGTTGGGGAGTTCCCAAAAGTATGTTTCCCATCATCATTGGAAGCCTAAACCCGTCGCTGTTAAGTTGATCTTTCAAGCAAATAATTTCTAACAAGATAATAGAGCAACGTATTCGAATACACTCTGAAAGTGTATTTGCACCTAAATCTACAATAGATGATGGAACGCTTATCTTCTTAACCTGATTTACTACTCTCTCATCATCAAAAGCAACTATTTCCCACCTGTGAGCAAAAGTATTTCTAACATCTCGAATTATGTCTAAGTCTTTATGCTGTTCATCGGTTAGCAGGCCTAAAGCATACGCCATTTCGATCCGGTTAGAAAATGATGATAGGGGGGCGGTAGGACCCTTGAGTAGTTTTGAAATGTTCTTCGTTTTGTTCAAGAATGCCGTTAGAAGCTCGCCTAGAGATTCTTCAGCAAAGCTAGCAATAAGCAGTACTACGGTTCTATCGTTCTCTCCATTTGTTTGCCTTAATAGCTTCGTCAGACGACTGTGTATTTCACGTCCATCACTCGACTTAAAGCCCTGAAAAGTCGTCGCCATTTTTACCACCCCCTCCCTTCAAAATGGGGGGCCGGTTTGGCTGCACCATCCCCACACAATTTTTCTAACGTCGTCCTACGTGTCTAGCAAGAGACCCTTCCCAATTTGTTTCATACATTAGAATTTAACTATCGGTTCTTGCTGGAAGCTTTCGAAGCGGAGATGAACATCATGCTAGCTTGGGGATTCGCTAGGATTTTCCCGCCTAATGCCTTTATGTCGTTCAGTGTCTTGATTTGATCTGCACTAAATTGCTTTGGAAGCAAAGCAAGATTAAACTCCACTACCTCTAAACCCGGATGTGCAACCCTTAATCCAGGCGCCATCGTAGCGGCAAGTATCATATAACTACTATCTATATTGTAGAGCGTAGACTTCAAAATACCTGTATCAGTCAGACGATTTATATTCGAATATGGAATCCGTGTTATTAACAGTAGGTGATAATCATCCGCGTAGCTACTGAGGCTATCCGTTTTAATACCAATGTAGAATGCTTGATTGCCCCAACCCCATGAAGCAATCATGTCTAGCGGTGATGGCTTATTTCTAATATAGTAATCAAGACCAACAGCAGCGCAGGAAATTAGTGTAAGACTAAACATAAACAGCAGCATTCGCCGTGTTTTGTTAAAGGTGTTGAGTGCTTTATGACCATTCTTCCGGTGCCATTCAGCGACGGTAAATCCGACTTGGACTACCTGGACGACTGTGGCAACGACCATACAGGCGTTAGATAAAAACAGGGGCATACCTCATCTTTAGCCTGCGATTCTTCGCAGGGGCCGAGGGATGAAGCCTATGACAGATCCCGTAGCAGCACACGCAATGGGTCCAGATCAACCTAATGTGTCCGGCATCATCTAGGCCGTATAAGTGCCGTATAGGCGGCAAGGGTGCTTGGATTGGCCTCTAACTTATTGATAACGCTGGCGTCCCGTAGGGGATTCGAACCCCTGTTACCGCCGTGAGAGGGCGGTGTCCTAGGCCCCTAGACGAACAGGACGTGGCCAGCGGCGGAGCATTTAGAGCAGCCCAGGTGGCGGTGCAAGCCCTACGCCGGTATCCGCCGCCGGGCGGCCTCGACACCGGGCACGGTCAGGCTATGGTCCGCGGTCGAGACCGGCGCCGCCCGCATCCGGACGGTGGTCCCGGCGCCTCCGGGCCATGCGGAAGCGGAGCCGTGATCGATGCCGAATGCCGAGACGGCCAGCTTCGCCAGCCTGTCCGGCGCGTTCCTGCTGGCCTTCCCCGCCCTGTTTTCGATCGTCAACCCGGTCGGCGCGTCGCTCATCTTCGCCGAGGTCACCGACGGCCGCAGCCGCGCCGAGCGCCGCATGCTGGCGCGCATGGTGGCGCTCTACGGTTTCCTGATCCTGCTGGTGTCGCTCTGGCTCGGCAGCACGCTGCTGGCGTTCTTCGGCATCACGGTTGGAGCACTTCGGATCGCCGGCGGCTTGGTCGTCGCCGTGCGTGCCTGGGGCCTGCTGCAGGCGCCGGAAGCCAATGAAGCCAAGAAGCAGAGCCAGGCCCGCCAGGACGGCCGGACCGCCGCCGCCGACGTGTCCTCGACCGCGTTCTTCCCCCTCACCATGCCGTTTACCGTGGGACCCGGCAGCATCTCGGTGGCGATCGCGCTCGGCGCCGAACGGCCCGACCGCGGCGGACTGCTGGGCCGGGTCACCTTCACGCTGGGCGCCTGTCTGGCTGCGGCGCTGGTCTGCCTGATCGTTTGGGCCGCCTATGCCGGGGCGCCGCGCCTCGTCAGCCTGCTCGGTCATTCCGGTGCCCGGATCGTGACCCGCCTGGTGGCGCTGATCCTGCTCTGCATCGGCGTGCAGATCATGGCATCGGGGGTGGAGGACGTGCTGGCCGACGCCGTCCTGCAGGTTCAGGGGCAGATGTCGGGACATCTGGCGCTTCACGGGGGGCCGACGCGATGATCGACGCGAGCGACCCGGCCGCGCGGCCCGACGCGCTCGCCCACGTGGTACTGGCCGGCGCGAGCCAGGGCAGCGCATCGGTCGCCAACCAGCAGCGCGACCGCGAGCAGGCGCTGGCCGACCTGCAGCACGCGGCCTCGTTCGCCCCGGTCGGGCTCGTCGGGCCTTTCGTCATCCACCTGTCGCTGGAGGGCGGCCGGCTGGTGCTCGACGTGCGCGACAGCGCCGATGCCAAGCTGCGCCTGTTCGTATTCGCGCTGAGCCCGTTCCGGCGCCTGATCAAGGACTACCAGCTGCTGGTGGACAGCTACGAGCAGGCGATCCAGGACGGCCGCACGCTGGCGATCCAGACCATCGATATGGGCCGCCGCGGCCTGCACGACGAAGGCGCCGAGCTTCTGGTACGGCGCCTGGCCGGCAAGATCGACGTCGACTTCGAGACCGCCCGGCGCCTGTTCACCCTGGTCTGCGTCCTCCACCAGCGGATCTGACTGCGCCAGCCGGGGCTTGGAGCCTTTTCTCGAACAGGCTTCTCACGCTTCCAGGTTGGCGTCCCAATACAGGAAGTCGAGCCAGGTCTTGTGCAGGCTGTCGCGCGGCGCGTGGCGCTTCGCGGCCTCGTCGACCTGGCGCGGCGAGGGCTCCTGCGGCCGGCGCAGCAAATGCAGGCCGCTTTCCTTCAGCGACAGGCTGCCCTTGCGCAGGTTGTCGCGCTGGCAGCAGGTGACGACGTTGGTCCAGGAGGTCAGGCCGCCGCGGCAGCGCGGCACCACGTGATCGAACGTGAGCTCTTTCGCCGACAGCTCCTGGCTGCAGTACTGGCACCGGAAGCCGTCGCGCAGGAACACGTGGTAGCGCGTGAACGCCACCCGCTTGCGGCGGTGATACTGCTTCAGCGCCACCACCGAGGGAATCGGGAACGAGCGGGTGGCGGAGCGCACCTCGGCGTCGTAGTTGATCACCGGCGTGACGCGGTCCTGCAGCACGGCCACCAGCGCGTCCTGCCAGGACCACACCGACAGCGGTCCCCAGCTCATCGGCTGCATGTCGGCGTTCAGCACCAGCGTCTGCAGGTTCTGGATATGGCTCATGCCGGGAAGCACGCGGAAAACGAAGGCAGCCGGCCGTCGGGCAAGAGCGCTTCCTCGTCTGGGACGCCGCTCCACCGTCCTGGGCGTCCGCTCGAGTGGGACGCGCAGACGAATCGCCGAGGCGCGGGCATCGTCGAGAACCTGTTGCTTCTATTGCAGGGCGGGCATCCGTCCGCAAGCCGTTGCCGGATCGCGGCCGGCGCCGTCACGAAGGTGTCGCAATGAGTCCGGTCGTCACCCGCTTCGCGCCGAGCCCGACCGGGCCGCTGCATCTCGGCCACCTCCACTCCGCCCTCTGCGGCTGGACCCTCGCCCGCGCCGCCGGCGGCCGCTTCCTGCTGCGGCTGGAGGACATCGATGCCGGCCGCTGCCGCCCGGCCTTCGCCAAGGCTGCACTCGCCGACCTCGCCGCCTGCGGCCTCGACTGGGACGGCCCGGTGCGCGTGCAGTCGGCGCATCTCCATGAGTATCGCAGCACGCTTGAGGCACTCGCGGCGCGGGGCCTGATCTACCCCTGCTTCTGCACCCGGGCGGCGGTCCTGGCCGACATCGCCGCCGCCGGCTCCGCGCCGCATCGGGCTCCGGACGGCAGCGCGCTCTACCTCGGCACCTGCCGGGCGCTGTCCGCCGCCGAGCGCTGCGACCGCATCGCCGCCGGGGTGCCCCACGCGCTGCGGCTCGACGTGGCGCTCGCCCGCCGGAGACTCCCAGCCGAACTCAACCGCCATGAGGAGGGCCAGGGCAGGGTGGCCTGCCGTCCGCAGGCGTTCGGCGACGTCGTGCTGGCGCGGCGGGACGTCCCGGCCAGCTACCACCTCTGCGCCACCCAGGACGACGCGCTGCAGGGGGTGAGCTGGGTCACCCGCGGCCGCGACCTGGAGCCCTGCGCCGACCTGCACCGGCTGCTGCAGGCGCTGATGGGCTGGCCCGAGCCGGCCTACGCGCACCACCGCCTGCTGACAGACGGCACCGGCCGCCGGCTGGCAAAGCGCGACCACGCCGCCGGCCTGCGCGAGCTGCTGGCCTGCGGGATGCCTCCGGTCAAGATTCGGACCATGGCGGGGTTTGGATAAGGCCAGGGGCGCTGCCCCTGGACCCCGCACGGGCCGGTGGCTCTAGGCCCCGATTCCTTGAGAATGGTTTCCAAAGGCTCTGCCTTTGGCGGGGTCCAGGGGCAGAGCCCCTGGCCTTATGCTAGGCTCGAACAATGCAGGACCTCCCGCGCCACCCGCTGCTGTACCAGGTCAATACCCGCGTGCTGATGCGCGGGATCGCGCGTGAGCTCGGTCGCCCGGCCGGCTTCGACGACGTGCCCGACGAGGCGCTGGCGGCGCTGCGGGCGCTCGGCGTCGACTGGGTTTGGTTCCTGGGCGTGTGGCAGACCGGCGCCGCCGGGCGGGAGGTGTCGCGCCGTCACGAGGCGTGGCAGGCCGGGTTCCGGGCGGCGCTCCCGGACCTGGCGGCCGACGACATCTGCGGCTCGCCGTTCGCGGTCGCCGATTACCGCGCCGAGGCGGCGTTCGGCGGCGATGCGGCGCTGGCCCGGCTGCGCCGGCGGGCGAACGATGCGAGCCTGCGTCTGATGCTGGACTTCGTGCCGAACCACATGGCGTTGGACCATCCCTGGGTGACGGAGTGGCCAGCCTTGTTCGTGCGCGGCGGCGAGGCGGCGCTGTCGCGGCAACCGGAGAACTGGGTGCGGCTCGGCGGCCACGTGTTCGCGCATGGCCGCGACCCCTACTTCCCCGGCTGGCCCGATACCGTGCAGCTCGACTATGCCAACTCCGACACCCAGGCCGCGATGGCCGGCGTCCTGGCCGAGATCGCCGAGCGCTGCGACGGCGTGCGCTGCGACATGGCGATGCTGGTGCTGCCCGAGGTGTTCGCCACCACCTGGGCGGCGCAGGCCGAGGGCCGCTTCGTGGCCGAGTTCTGGCCTGGCGCCATCGCCGCCGCGCAGGTGCGCCACCCCGGCTTCCAGCTGATGGCGGAGGTGTACTGGGGGCTGGAGCACCGGCTGATCGAGGACGGCTTCGACCTCGCCTACGACAAGGCGCTCTACGACGCGCTGCGGGATGGCGACGCCCACACCGCGCGCGCGCTGCTGTCCGCGCCAGAGCCGGCGCAGGCGCACCTGGCACGGTTCCTGGAGAACCACGACGAGCCGCGGGCGGCGGCCAGCTTCGACTGGCCACGCCACCAGGCCGCGGCGCTGCTGGCGTTCGCCGCCCCCGGCCTGCGCTTCCTGCACCAGGGGCAGCTCGAGGGCCTGCGCGTCCAGATCCCGATCCACCTCGATCGCGGGCCGGAGGAGGCGGTGGACGAGGCGGTGCTGGCGTTCTACCGCCGGCTGCTGTCGGTGCTGGCGGGTCCCGTGCTGCGGGACGGACGCCACGACCCGCTGTCGCCGGGGCCGGCCTGGGACGGCAACCCCAGTCACCAGCGTTTCGTCGCGGCGCTCTGGTCCGGCGACGCCGGTCCGGCTTACCTGCTGGCGGTCAATTTCGGGCCCGACCGCGGTCAGTGCCTGCTGCGCGTGGACCTGCCCGGGCCCTCCGGCGAGGATGCGGTGACGCTGGTCGATCGCCTGGGCGACGAGCGCTACGTACGCGACCGCGGCGAGATCGCGTCCGCCGGGCTCTACCTCGACCTGCCCGGCTGGGGCTTCAACCTGTTCGCGGTCGGATGATCCGAGCATCGCGCGGCAGCCCTGCCGCGCCCGTCGTTCCCAAGCGGCACCCGGCGGCGTTAGCTTGTCGCCCGTCACCCCATCCGGAAGCCGACCACCCATGGACCTCATCGCCGCGCGCTTGAAAAAGGTAAGCCCGAGCCAGACCATCGCAATCTCGAGCAAGGCGCGCGCGCTGAAGGCAGCCGGCCGCGACATCATCAGCCTGTCGGCGGGCGAGCCCGACTTCGACACCCCGGACAACGTCAAGCGGGCGGCGATCCGCGCCATCGAGGCCGGCCAGACCAAGTACACCGACGTCGCCGGCACGCCTGCGCTGCGCCGGGCGGTGGCCGAGCGGTTCCGGCTCGATTCCGGGCTCGACTACGCGCCCGAGGAGATCATCGTCGCCACCGGCGGCAAGCAGGTGATCTACAACGCCATGGTGGCGACCCTCAACGCGGGCGACGAGGTGATCATCCCGTCGCCCTGCTGGGTGTCCTATCCCGACATCGTGGCGTTGGCCGACGGCACGCCGGTGATCGTGCCCTGCGGGCCGAACGCCGGCTTCAAGCTGCGCGCGGAGGATTTGGAGGCGGCGATCACGCCGCGCACCAAGTGGTTCTTCATCAACTCGCCGAACAACCCGACCGGTGCCGCCTATTCCGCAGACGAGCTGCGGCCGATCTGCGACGTGCTGCTGCGCCACCCGCACGTCTGGGTCTTCACCGACGACATCTACGACAAGCTGGTCTATGGCGACTTCCGGCCGGCCACCATCGTGCAGGTGGAGCCCCGCCTGCGCGACCGCGCCGTGACCATGAACGGCTGCTCGAAGGCCTATGCGATGACCGGCTGGCGGATCGGCTATGCCGGCGCGCCGCGGGCGCTGATCCGGGCGATGGACACGCTGCAGAGCCAGTCCACCTCCAACCCGAGCTCGATCAGCCAGGCGGCGGCGCTGGAGGCGCTGTCCGGCCCACAGGACTTCATCGCCGGCATGGTGGCTACCTACCAGGCGCGCCGCGACCTCGTCGTCGGGATGCTGAACGCCGCCGCGGGCGTCAGCTGCCACACGCCGGAGGGCGCCTTCTACGTCTACCCGTCCTGCCAGGGCTGCATCGGCAAGACCAGCGCCGGCGGCACGCCGATCGCCGACGACGCCGCCTTCGTGACCGCGCTGCTGGAGGAGGAGGGGGTCGCCGCCGTGCACGGCAGCGCCTTCATGTTCCCCGGCCATTTCCGGGTGTCCTACGCGACCGACACCGACAGCCTGCGCGAGGCCTGCCGGCGCATCCAGCGCTTCTGCGCGGCCTTCGCCTAGCCGACCGGGCCGGACGCGATGCCGGAACTCGCCCAGCGCCTGCGCCACCTGTCCGCGCCGGCCACGGTCGGGATGTCTGTGCGGGCGCGGGCACTCCGCGAGCAGGGCCACGACGTGATCTCGCTGGCGATCGGCGAGCCGGATTTCGCGACCCCGGCCCATGCGGTCGCGGCGGCGCATGCGGCGGCGCTGGACGGCCACACCAAGTATCCGCCCACCGACGGCACCGCGGCGCTGAAGCGGGCGATCGCGGCCAAGTTCCGGCGGGAGAACGGCCTCGACTACCGGCCAGAGCAGATCTGCGTCAGCAACGGCGCCAAGCAGGTTCTGTTCAACGCGCTGGCGGCGACGCTCGATCCTGGCGACGAGGTGGTGATCCCCGCACCGTACTGGGCCAGCTATCCGCTGATCGTGCAGCTGCTGGGCGGCGTGCCTGTGCTGTTGCCGTGCCGGGAGCAGGACGGCTTCCGCCCGGACCCGGCGGCATTGGCGCGCGCGATCGGGCCGCGCACGAGATGGGTGATCCTGAACTCGCCCAACAACCCGACCGGTGCGGTCTACCCGGAAGCGCTGCTGGCCGAGCTGGGCGCGGTGCTGCTGCGCCACCGCCACGTCTGGGTGCTGTGCGACGAGATCTACGAGCGGCTGGTGTTGGGGCAGGCGGCGCATGCCTCCCTGGCCCGGGTGGTGCCGGACCTCGCTGGGCGGGTGCTGACGCTGTCCGGCGTCTCCAAGAGCTACGCCATGACCGGCTGGCGGATCGGCTATGCCGGCGGCCCCGCCGCCCTGGTCGCGGCGATGACCACCGTGCAGAGCAACTCCACCTCCGGCGCGTCGTCGATCGGCCAGGCGGCGGCGGCGGCGGCGTTGTCTGGCCCGCAGCACGAGGTCGGCCTGATGCGCGACACCTACCGGCGCCGGCGCGACCTGGTGGTGTCGGCGCTGCGCGCGGTGCCTGGCCTCACCTGCGCCGTGCCGGACGGCGCGTTCTACGCCTATCCGGGGCTCGCCGGCTGCCTCGGCCGCACCAGCCCCGGCGGACGGCGTATCGACGGCGACGACGACTTCGCCCTGGCCCTGCTGGAGGAGCGGCACGTGGCCGTGGTGGCCGGTTCCGCCTTCGGGCTCAGCCCGTTCATGCGGCTGAGCGTCGCCGCAGCCGACTCCGATTTGCACGAGGCCTGCCGCCGCATCGCCGCGTTCTGCCACGGCCTCGGCGGCCCCGCCCGCTAGCCCGTCGACGCGGCATGTCCCGGGTCGGGACGGTCTTCCTCAACTGGAACCGATCCATGGTCATCGGTGCCGGCATGGTCGCGGACGCTCAAGCGACCTCGTTTGCGCGAGCCGGACCGTCCGCGCGATCATTGTATCCAGCCGTCGTAGCTGCCTCGATACAACGATCGCCGTGGCGAACGACGGCCAGGTGTCGGCGTCGCGTCCGGCCCCCCATTTTGCCGACGCCGCATCGATGGGGTACGTGGCGACGGTGGCGCGGTTGGCGATCGGCTGCAGCCCGGCCCTGCGGCTCTGCATCGCCGCTGGCGGTGCCAGCCGGCACTAGGCCTGCCAGCCTGTCCGACGGGACCGGTCCAAGGAAACGATCCGGCACTCGTTTCGAACCGTATCGCAATTGGGACCGGATCTCGACGAGTGTGACGTCGGTCCGCGCAGGGGGGGCGGTCGACTTATTGAGAGATCAAATCGATACGTGGCGCATCTCGGGAACCATCCGCAGATTTTTTTTCGCAGTTGAGACAAACTCCTCATGAAATCGATGTCATTTCATAATTTTCTAGGGAATTATGCGGCGGGCCACCCCCGGCTCTTATGGAGAGACGATATGAACATCATGCGCGCGTTGCTCATCGTTGGTGCCGGCCTGGTCGCGACCGCGACCGCCCACGCGGCATCTGCCGGCCTGTCGATCAACGAGGACCACAAGGCGTCGAGGTGCAAGAGCGCCAACCTCTGCAGATCGGCGATCAACCCGCTCGCTCAATACTGACATCCTCGTCCGACTGATCGTCCACGGTCCGGACGATCAGTCGGACAGGACGGCCTTGATCGAACCGAAACGATTCTATCCCCGGCGGATGACCAGGCCGGTGCCGGTCGGGCCCATCCCGACATCCCGGTCGTCAAGTCAGAGAAACCAGGCCTCCTCGGCCGCCAGCCCGGCGGCGAAGAACTCGCGCAGCATCAATGCCAGCTTCTGCGGCGCCTCTTCCGGAATGAAGTGGCCGGCCTCGATCGGGCCGCCGGCGATTTCGCTCTCGACGCCCTCGCCCCACAGCGCGCGCGGATCATACCAGCCGCCGATGCGGCCGCGGGTCCCCCATACCAGCATCACCGGGCAGGCGATGCGGCGATGTTGGCCACCGCCGCCGCCGCCACCCACGCTGTCGGCCAGGTCCGGCGTCGGCACCGGGCCGTCGGCGGCGGCGCCGTGCCCACGCAGCTCCTCGTTCCAGGGGCCTTCCAGCAGGTAGTCGGCGACCGCCTCGGGATGGAAGATCTCGCGTGCCTCGTCCGGCGCCGCCAGACGGAACCAGTCGTCCGGCGCCTGCATCTGCAGCGCCTCGGGCTTCGGGTGCAGCTGCGCGAACCAGCACGCCGCGTAGCCGGCCAGAGAGAACGCCATGTCCTGGCGTCCGGCGTGGCCCAGCAGCGGCACCGCCTCCACCAGGCCAACCTTCCGGATCCGCTCCGGCGCGTCGAGCGCCAGCCGGGCGGCGACGTGGGCGCCGAAATCGTGGCCGGCGACCGAGAACTGCCGGTGGCCGAACCGGCTCATCAGCGTCAGCATGTCGTGCGCGAGCTCGGCCTGGGTCAGGTGCGACGGCAGGTCGGCGCACACCACGGCGAAGCGGTCGGCCAGCGCCGGCGCCACCTGGTGCCACATCGCATGCGTCTGCGGCTGGCCGTGCAGCAGCAGCAGCGGTTCCGCCTTCCAGCCCGCCACGCCGCCGGTGCGCATCCGGTAGCGGGTGCCGGACAGCGTCATCTCCTCGTAGTGGAAGCCCGCGAAGAACATTGCACACCGTGTCCCTCAGCCAACGCCGTCCGGGTCCGGCGCCGAGGCCGCCGTCCACCGGCAGCCAGGCCCTTCTCACGCCCGGTCCCTGGCCACACCATAAGCCGGCAATGCTTAACGATCCCAGACCAGCCCACCTGCCCTTGTTCCCGACCTTGCTCTCGCCCGCAATGGGTGGCGACGCCCGGTGCCGCCCTGCGGGCCCGTCGCCCCGGCCGGGAAGCCGCCATGGCCGGGCTTGATCCGGACGATTGGGGCGCGCTTCGGGCGCTCGGCCACCGCATGCTGGACGACATGATCGACCGGCTGGCCGCGCAGTCCGGGCAGCCGGTCTGGACGCCGATGCCCGACGCCGAGCGGCACGCGCTGCGACGGCCGCTGCCGCGCGGTCCGACCGACCCCGCGGCGCTCTACGACGAGTTCCGGCAGCGGATCGCGCCGTATGCGCTCGGCAACACCCATCCGCGCTTCATGGGCTGGGTGCATGGCGGCGGCACCGGCGTCGGCATGCTGGCGGAGCTGCTGGCGGCGGGCCTGAACGCCAACCTCGGCGGCCGCGACCACGCGCCGATCGAGCTGGAGCGGGTGGTGGTCGCCTGGGCGGCGGAGATGGTCGGCATGCCCCGGGCGAGTTCGGGGCTGCTGGTCACCGGCTCGTCGGTGGCGAACCTGATCGCGGTGCTGGCCGCGCGGCGGCGGGCGGCCGGGGACGCGGTGCGGCGGGACGGGGTCGGCGGGCGCCACCTGGTCGGCTACGCCGGCGCCAGCGCTCATGGCTGCATCCCGCGCGCCTTCGACATGGCCGGGCTCGGCACCGGCGCGTTGCGGCAGATCGCGGTGGACGCCGACTACCGCATGGACGTGCCGGCGCTGGCCGACGCCGTGCGGCGCGACCGCGCGGCCGGGCTCGTGCCGTTCATGGTGGCGGCCACCGCCGGCGCGGTCGATACCGGCGCCATCGACGACCTCGACGCCGTCGCCCGCCTCTGCGCCGACGAGGGGCTGTGGTTCCACGTCGACGGCGCCTTCGGGGCGCTGGCGGCGCTGTCGCCGCGGATCCGGCCGCGCCTGGCCGGCATCGAGCGCGCCGACAGCCTGGCGTTCGACTTCCACAAATGGGCGCAGGTGCCCTACGACGCCG
>CAXTVM010000057.1:0-13473 GCA_964247725.1 uncultured Acetobacteraceae bacterium
GCCTCCTTCATGAGCGTCCTCTGCCTGGCCGCAACCATGGATCGGCTCAAGCCCTTACAGGGCCTAATCTAACGTCGACATTATATTCCGGTAGATGCTTAGGGTCGACAGGGCGTGCTGTCCGGTCAGTGTTTGACGCAGCATGGATGCCGGGAACATCGCTGACAGTCAACAATCGCTTAGATCATACGGCGTGATAGGCGGATGCCTTAATTATCTATCGCAGCTATCCGCCCGAGGTCGCGGTTCAGCACCAAGGCCAGGCGGACGCCGGCGCGCTCCAGCTGCAGGTCGGCGGCGGCGCGGGCCGCCGCGTCGTAGCCAGCGGGCAGCGTGATCGGCGCCGCCTGCGGGCCGCAGCCGGGCGCCGAGCCGATCGTATAGGCCGCCGCCCGCGCCACCGCGAACGCCTGCATCGCCCAGTCGCGCGGGCGGCCGCGCTCCCAGTCGGCCCGGTCCCGCGCCGTGATCCGCGCGCGCAGCGTGTCGGCGAAGTGCCGCGCGTCGGGGTCCTGCTCCTCGATGACGGTGGTGTCCCAGTAGCGGTGCAGGTTGCTGGTGCCGGCCTCGCCCAGCGCGATGCGCACACAGTTGCCGCCGCGGTCGTGGTTGTCGCTCGCGTGCAGCGGCTGGTGCAGGTCGCCCACGAAGTGCAGCAGGTACTTCAGCGCCAGCAGGCGCTCGGCCGGCGCCGTCGCCGGGTCGGCCAGCTCGGTCTCGAACGCGTCGACCTTGTCGACGACGCAGTCGTCGGCCGGGCCGGCGCTGGCCGGGCCGGAGCCGGCCGGGTCGTCGTGGCAGGCGGCGCCGAGGTCGGGATGGTCGAGCTCGATGTCGACGAAGTGCCAGGAGGCGGTCTCGCGATGGCGGCCGACGTCGCGCCAGGCATCCGCCCAGTTGGCGCGGGCGATCATGTCCGGGGCGGTGAGCGGATCGGGGTCGCGGGCCAGGATCGCGTCCACCTTGGCCCGGGTGGCCGGGGTCAGGTCGTCGCGCGCGATCAGCGCCACCACCTCGTGGCCCTCCGGTCCCCAGGCGAACGCGGGGTCCGGGGCGATGCCGCAGGCCGCACCGGAGGCGAGGCCGCCCAGCAGGCGCAGCGTGCGGACGAGGCGGCGGCGGGTCCGGCTAGGCAAGCAGCCCCTCGTCCCGAAAGCTGGTCCAGCGCCCGTTGCCGACGATCAGGTGGTCGCGCACCAGGATGCGCATCACGCCGCAGGCATCCACCACCTGCCTGGTCATGGCGAGGTCCTCGCGCGACGGGGTGGGGTCGCCGCTCGGGTGGTTGTGCACCAGCACGATCGCCTGCGCCGACAGCTCCAGCGCGCGGCGCACCACCTCGCGCGGATAGACCGGGGTGTGGTTGACGGTGCCGCGGGCCTGCGCCTCGTCGGCCAGCAGCCGGTCGTCCTGGTCCAGGAACAGGATGCGGAACTGCTCGATCCGCTCGCGCGCCAGGATCGCGGTCAGGTAGTCGAGCAGGCCGGGGCGGTCGGCCAGCACCGGCCGGCCGTCCATGCGCGACCGCGCCAGCCGCAGCGCCGCCTCGTGCAGCAGCTTGATCGCCGCCAGGCTGTGGGTGCCGAACCCGGACACGCCGCGCAGCTCGCGCACCGGCGCCGCCAGCAGCCCGGCGAACGAGCCGAACCGGGTCAGCGCCGTCGCCGCCAGGGTCTCGGTCTCGTCCGCGGCCGGCATCACCAGCTTCAGGTAGCGCGCCAGCAGCGCCAGGTCTGACGCGGGGTCCGGCCGCAGGGCCGCCTCGACGTCGCCGCGGGACAGGTTGCGGGTGGGCGCGATCTCGATCGGGCACGCCGGCGCGCCGATCCCGGCATCGGCAAATCCGTCCGCCATCCGCGACCCCCCGACGCCAGGGCCAGGGCATCCGCCCATGGCGCCGCGCCGACCTTGCAATAAACTCGGACCGGTTGCCAGCGCCGTCGCGCCCATGGCCATCGCATGAGGAGGAAGGCCAGGGGCTTTGCCCCCGGGACCCCACTGGGGCCGCGGGCCCCAGGCCCCGATCATTTAGGACTTACCCTCCAGCAAGGGATCATCTTCCTACGAATCGGGGTTCGGGGCCCGCGGCCCCAACGGGTGCAGGGCAGCACCCTGGCCTTCTCCTTTCACCTCCCCACAAATGCGATCACCCGTGAATGGATGCCGGACCCCGCATGACCCCGCCCGAGGCCGAGCCGGCCCCCGCATCCGAGCCGCGCGCGGTGCTGCTCGACCTCGACGGCACGCTGGTGGCGTCGCGCGACGGCATCGTGCGCTGCCTGCGCCAGGCGCTGCGCGACCTCGGCCACGTGCCGGACCCGGGCCGGGACCTGACCTGGGTGGTGGGGCCGCCGCTGCACGACATCGTGGCGCGCCTGCTGCTGGAGTTCGGCGACGACCGCCACGGGCTGGCGATCGAGCGCTACCGCCACCACTACGAGGGCGGCGGGCTGTTCGAGAGCCCGCTGTTCCCGGGCATCCGCGAGGCGCTGGAGCGGCTGGCCGGCGCCGGCCACCGCCTGATCCTGTGCACCTCGAAGCCGCTGCACACGGCGCGGCGGATCGTCGAGGCGCGCGGCATCGCCGGGCTGTTCGGCGGCTTCTACGGCGCCCGGCCCGACGACGGCGGCGCCGAGAAGACCGAGCTGGTCGCCCGGCTGCTGGCCGAGCAGGCGATCGACCCGCGCCGCGCGGTGATGGTCGGCGACCGCCGGTTCGACATCGCCGGCGCGCACGCCAACCGGGTCCGGGCGCTCGGCGTGCTGTGGGGCTATGGCGGCCGCGACGAGCTGGAGGCCGCCGGCGCCGACGGGCTGGTGGAGGCGCCCGCGCTGCTGGCCGCGGCGGTCTCCGAGCACCTCGCCCGCGCGTCGGCTTGACCGTCCGGCGAGGTCAGTCGACTTCGAGATGCAGCCGGCGGTGCCAGTCGGCGATCGACTCCTCGGGCAGCTCCGGGAACTGCCGGTCGCGCGGCCCGATCGCCGGCTGGACCCAGTCCGGCTTCGAGCCCAGCATCAGGTGGGTGCGCTCGGGCGCCACCGGCAGCGGCGTGTCGATCGCCGACGCGAACGGGTGGATCAGCTCCGGCCAGTTCGGGTCGAACAGCCACAGCCCGCTGCCGCAGATCCCGCAGAAGGTGCGCTCCGCCTCGCTGCGCTGCTCGCCGCCGTCGTCGCGGCACAGGATCGCCCGGTAGCTGCGCATCTGCCGCCGGCCGTCCACCTCCAGGGTGGCGGCGTCGCCGGCCAGGTTGATGGCATAGCCGCCACCGCCCTGGGTCTTCCGGCAGATGCTGCAGTAGCAGCACTGGTAGGGCACCGGCTGGCGGCTCCTCAGCGTGAACCGGATGGCGCGGCAATGGCATGATCCGTCGAGACGCATGGGGGCTCCGGCAGCACGGTATGGGACCCATCATAGCAGCCCCTTCTGCCGCAGGCTCACCCAGCTGCCGCCGCCGACCAGCATGTGGTCGTGCAGCGTGATCGACAGCATGCCCAGCGCCTTGCCGACCGCGGCGCAGAGTGCCGCGTCCCGCTTCGGCAGCGCCTTCTCGATCGGGCCCGCGGGCACCACCCGCACCAGGATCAGCGCGGTCGCGTGCAGCGCCAGCGCGCGTCCGGCCAGCAGCCGCGGCAGCGCGTCCGGCTCGCCCGCCACCGCTCCGCCTGCCACCAGCTCGTCGGCGAGCAGCCGGTTGCGGTTGTCGAGCAGCAGCGCGCGCAGCTGGCCGGGCGTGGCGCCGGCCAGGGCGGTATCGAAATACTCCAGCAGCCGGTCCCAGTTGTTCAGCACCGGCCGCGACCGCGGCTCGGCGCCGGCCAGGCGCTGCGCCGCCGCTTCGGGCATGCGCAGCACGGTGACCGCGTCGTCGCCCAGCCCGCCCTGCCCCGCCAGCGCCTCGGGCGACGCGGTCAGCACCGCCGGCAGGCTGCCGAACCGGTTGATCAGCTCCTTGGCCAGCGGCTTGGTGTCGCGGCGCGGGATGCCCAGGAACAGCAGCATCTCCAGCACCTCGTAGTCGGCCAGCGCCTCCGGCCCGCGCGACAGCAGCCGCTCGCGCATGCGGGCGCGGTGGCCGTGCGGGCCGGTGCTGCTGAAGACGGGCTGGTTGCTTCCGGCATGATGCCGTTCGGTCTCGCTCATTAACGTATTGTTGACGATTCGGCAGCTGAATGCGAGTGCTCCGGCTATTGCATGAGGAAGGAAGGCCAGGGGCTTTGCCCCCGGACCCCACTGGGGCCGCGGGCCGCGGGCCCCAGGCCCCGATCCGTTGAGGATGTACTTCCACGTACGGATGATCTTCTTACGCATCGGGGTTTGGGGCCGTCGTGCGCAGCACGCTTCGCGTGACGTCCGCAGCACGCTTCGCGTGACGGCCGCAACGGATCCTGCGCAGCGCCCTGGCCTTCTTCTCCATTGAGGCGGGATGTCCCGGGCTCTAGAACCCGTCGGGCATGACCGACTACCTCCACCGCCTGAACCCCGAGCAGCGCGCCGCCGTCGAGACCCTGGACGGCCCGCTGCTGGTGCTGGCCGGCGCCGGCACCGGCAAGACCCGGGTGCTGACCACGCGGTTCGCGCACATCCTGCTGAGCGGCCGCGCCTCGCCGGGCCAGGTGCTGGCGGTGACCTTCACCAACAAGGCGTCGCGCGAGATGCGCGAGCGCGTCGCCGCGATCCTCGGCCGGCCGGTGGAGGGGCTGTGGCTCGGCACCTTCCACGCGCTGTGCGCGCGCATGCTGCGCCGCCACGCCGAGTATGTCGGGCTCACGTCCAGCTTCACCATCCTCGACACCGACGACCAGCTCCGGCTGCTGAAGCAGGTGATGGAGCTGCACCGGGTCGACGCCAAGCGCTGGCCGGCGCCGGGCCTGATGGGCGCGATCCAGCGCTGGAAGGATCGCGGCCTCGGCCCCGATCGGATCACCGCGGCCGAGGACACCGACTATGCCGGCGGCAAGGCGCGGCAGCTCTACGCCGACTACCAGGAGCGGCTGCGGCAGCTGAACGCCGCCGATTTCGGCGACCTCATGCTGCACGTGGTCGACATCCTGCGCAGGCGCCCGGACGTGCTGGCGCAGTACCACCGCGCCTTCCGCTACATCCTGGTCGACGAGTACCAGGACACCAACACCGTGCAGTACCTCTGGCTGCGGCTGCTGGCGCGACGCGACGGGGAGGCCGCCAACATCTGCTGCGTCGGCGACGACGACCAGTCGATCTATTCCTGGCGCGGCGCCGAGGTCGAGAACATCCTGCGCTTCGAGAAGGACTTCCCCGGCGCCGCGCTGGTCAAGCTAGAGAGCAACTACCGCTCGACGGCGCCGATCCTGGCCGCCGCCTCGGCGCTGATCGCGCACAACGAGGGCCGGCTCGGCAAGACGCTGCGGCCCGGGCTCGCCGACGCCGCCGGCGAGAAGCTGCTGGTCGCCTCGGTGTGGGACTCCGACGAGGAGGCGCGGCTGGTCGGCGAGCGCATCGAGCAGCTCGCACGCGACGGCCACGCGCTGTCGGAGATGGCGATCCTGGTGCGCGCCGGGTTCCAGACCCGCGCCTTCGAGGAGCGCATGATCACGCTGGGCCTGCCCTACCGCGTGGTCGGCGGCATGCGCTTCTACGAGCGCGCCGAGATCCGCGACGCCATCGCCTACATGCGGGTGATGAACCAGCCGTCCGACGACCTCGCCTTCGAGCGCATCGTCAACGTGCCGCGCCGCGGCGTCGGCGACGTGGCGCTGCAGGCGCTGCACCAGACCGCGCGCGCCGAGCGCATCCCGATGACCCAGGCGGTGCTGCGGCTGCTGGAGACAGGCACCCTGAAGGGCCGCGTGCGGGAGCAGCTGGGGCTGCTGATGGCCGCCCTCGGCCGCGGCCGCGAGGCGCTGTCGGAGCTGCACCGGCCGGACGGCCCGGACGGGGACGAGCGCCTCGCCGGCGGCGCCCACCTGCGCGTGGTCGAGACGCTGCTGGAGGAGGCCGGCTACGTCGAGATGTGGAAGAGGGACAAGTCGCCCGACGCGCCGGGCCGGCTCGACAACCTGAAGGAGCTGGTGCGGGCGCTGGCCGACTTCGACACGCTGGGCGGCTTCCTCGAGCACGTCTCGCTGGTGATGGAGAACGACGAGAACGCCGGTGCCGACCGCGTCAACCTGATGACGCTGCACGGCGCCAAGGGGCTGGAGTTCGACAGCGTGTTCCTGCCGGGCTGGGAGGAGGGGCTGTTCCCGAGCCAGCGCACGCTGGACGAGGGCGGCAACAAGGGGCTCGAGGAGGAGCGCCGGCTGGCCTATGTCGGCATCACGCGGGCGCGCCGCCGGGCGCTGATCAGCCACGCCGCCAACCGCCGCATCTATGCCAACTGGCAGAGCTCGGTCCCGTCGCGGTTCGTCGACGAGCTGCCGGCCGAGCACGTCGAGCAGATGGGCTCGGCCTCGCTGGCGCGCGAGCAGATGCGCCACGCCCCCACCGTGTTCAGCGGGCAGTTCCCGCTGATGGCGCGCCGGCCGCGGGTGGTCGAGGCGTGGGAGCAGCCGGCGCGGCCGTCGCGCGGAGGTGCCATCGCCGTCGGCGCCCGCGTGTTCCACCAGAAGTTCGGCTACGGCGTGGTGAAGGCGGCCGACGACAACAAGCTCGACGTCGAGTTCGAGAAGGCCGGGTACAAGCGCGTGCTGGACAGCTACGTCGAGCCGGCGGCCGGCGAGGCCGCCTCGTGAACGCCGTCGCGGCCCGGGTCGCGCGCCGGCACGCCACCGCGCTGGAGACGGTCCACGTCACCGTCCCGGACGACGCGGTGGAGGCGTATGAGCGGGCGCTCGCCAGCGTCTGCAGCACGGTCGGCATCTTCGAGGCCGACGACAGCCAGACCGTGTGGCGCGTCGAGGGGGTCAAGGACGCAGGCGCCGGCGAGGCGGCGCTGGCCGACGCGCTGGCGCTCGCCGCCGCCGCCACCGGCATCCACGCCCCGCTCGACCGTGCGGCCACCGAGACCGAGGGCTGGCTCGCCCGCACCTACGAGAGCTTCCCGGAGCAGCGGGTCGGGCGCCGCTTCGCCATCCGCGGCACCCACCTGGCCGCGGCGCCGTGCTCGCCGCGCATCACGCTGACGCTGGATGCCGGCATCGCGTTCGGCTCCGGCGAGCACGGCTCCACCCGCGGCTGCCTGCGGGCGCTGGAGCGGGTGGCGCACCGTCGGCCGCGGCGCATCCTCGATCTCGGCACCGGCTCCGGCATCCTGGCGATGGCGGCGGCGCGCCTGCTGCGCCGGCCGGTGCTGGCGGTCGACATCGAGCCGTGGTCGGTCCGGGTCGCCGCCGACAACGCGACGCAGAACGGCCTCGGCCGCCGCCTCGCCTGCCGCCACGGCAACGGCTGGCGCACGCCGGCGGTCCGCACCGGCGCGCCCTACGACCTGGTGTTCGCCAACATCCTCGCCCGGCCGCTCTGCGCGATGGCGCGCTCGCTCGGGCTCCGGCTCGCCCCCGGCGGCACCGCCATCCTGGCCGGCGTGCTGGACGGCCAGGCGCGCATGGTGCTGGCGGCGCATCGCCGCCAGGGGCTCGTGCTGGAAACCCGGCTGCTCGAAGGCCAGTGGGCGACGCTGGTGCTGCGCAAGCCGGAGCCCGCATGCTGATCCGCGACGCCGTCGCGGACGACCTGCCGCGCATCCTGGCCATCACCAACCACGAGATCCTGACCGGCACCGCGCTGTGGACCATCGTGCCGGCGACGCCGGAGGGCCGCGGCGCCTGGATGGCGGAGCGGCAGCGGGCCGGGTACCCGGTGCTGGTGGTCGAGCGGGACGGCGCCGTCTCCGGGTTCGGCTCCTACGGCCCGTTCCGTCCGCATGACGGCTACCTGCACACGGTGGAGCACTCGCTCTACATCGATCCCGGCGCCGCCCGGCGCGGCCTCGGCGCCGCGATGCTGCAGGCCCTGGTCGAGCACGCCGCGGCCCGCGGCCGGCACGCCATGATCGGCGGCATCGAGGCGGGCAACGCCGCCTCGATCGCGCTGCACCGGCGGCTCGGCTTCCGTGCCGTTGGCACCTTGCCGCAGGTCGGCCGCAAGTTCGACCGCTGGCTCGATCTGGTGTTCATGCACCGGCTGCTCGGAGAGGAAGGCCAGGGCGCTGCCCTGGCAAGGCCCCTGGCCTTCTCCCTTGGCCTCAGCGCCGGATCGGACGATCCTGTGCCGATGACCGATCCCACCCACGCCGGCCGGCTGGCCTCGTTTCGCAGCACCTTGCAGGCGCAGGAGCTGGACGGCTTCATCCTGCCGCGCGACGACGAGCATCTGGGCGAGTACGTCGCCCCCTATGCCGAGCGGCTGGCCTGGCTGACCGGCTTCACCGGCAGCGCCGGGGTCGCGATCGTGCTGGCCGACGCGGCGGCGGTGTTCTCGGACGGCCGCTACGTGCTGCAGCTCGCCGCGCAGGTGGATGCGGCGAGCTACCAGCTCCTGCATTCGGCGCGCCAGCCGCCGGAAGCCTGGCTCGCGACGACCGCCGCCGCCTCGATCCCCGGCCGCGAGGCGCGCATCGGCTACGACCCGTGGCTGCTGAGCGAGGACGGGCTGGCCCGCTACCGCAAGCCCGGCCTGGTGCTGGTGCCGGCGACGGAGAACCCGATCGACGCCGTCTGGACCGACCGCCCTGCCCCGCCCGCCGCCGCCGCGGTGCCGCATCCGCTCGAGTTCGCCGGCAGCAGCGGCCAGGAGAAGCGCCAGCAGGTCGCCGCCCTGCTGCGGGCGGCGGGCGAGGATGCGGCGGTGCTGGGCGATCCGGCCTCGATCGCCTGGGCGTTCAACCTGCGCGGCGGCGACGTCGGCTTCACCCCGTTCGCTCTGGGCTTCGCGATCCTCAACGCCGACGAGACCGCCACCCTGTTCATGGCCGGAGAGAAGCTGCCGCCGGACACCCGCGCCTGGCTCGGCAACAGCGTGCGCCTGGAGCCGCCCGCCGCCCTGCCCGCGGCGCTCGCGGCGCTGTCCGGCCGCGTCGTCCGGGTCGACCCGTCCGGCACCGCCGCCTGGTTCGGGCAGACGCTGCGCGCCGCCGGCGCCACGGTGTCCGCAGCCGCCGATCCCTGCCTGCTGCCCAAGGCGCGCAAGAACGCCACCGAGCGGCAGGGCGCCCGCGACGCCCACCACGCCGACGGCGTCGCCGTGTGCGGGTTCCTGCACTTTCTGTCGGATCGGGGCGTCGGCCACAGCGAGACCGAGCTCTCGGACCGCCTCGACGCCTTCCGTCGCCAACGTCCGGACTATCGCGGCGAGAGCTTCCCGGCGATCTCCGGCGCCGGCCCCAACGGCGCCATCATCCACTACCGCGCCGATCCCGCCACCGCGCGCCGGCTGCGACCGGACGAGATCTACCTGATCGACAGCGGCGGCCAGTATCCGAGCGGCACCACCGACATCACCCGCACCGTCTGGAGCGGCCCCGGCCCAGTGCCGGACACGATCCGCGACCGCGCGACACGGGTGCTGCAGGGCCACGTGGCGCTGGCCCGCGCGCGCTTCCCGGCCGGCGTGCACGGAGGCCGCCTCGACGCGCTGGCGCGCACGCCGCTGTGGCAGGCCGGGCTCGACTACGACCACGGCACCGGGCACGGCGTCGGCAGCTACCTGTCGGTGCACGAGGGCCCCTGCCGGATCGCGCCGGCGGCGGCGCCGATCCCGATCGAGGCCGGCATGATCCTGTCGAACGAGCCCGGCTACTACCTGCCCGGCGCCTACGGCATGCGGCTCGAGAACCTGCTGCTGGTGGGCCCGGCGGCGACCGGCGACGGCTCGGCCTACCTGGAGTTCGAGACCCTGACCCTGGCGCCGTTCGACCGCCGGCTGATCGACCCGGCGCTGCTGACCGAGCCGGAGCGGGACTGGATTGACGCCTACCATGCCCGCGTGCTGCGAGAGGTCGGGCCGGCCCTGCCGGCCCCGGCCCTCGCCTGGCTGACCTGGGCCTGCGCCGCGCTGGACCGGTGACCGGGCCCGCCGCACCGACGAGCCGAACAACGAGGAACCACCGATGGCCGACACGAAGATCCTCGCGACCCTGATCCCAGGCGATGGCATCGGACCGGAGATCGTGGCCTCCGTCGTCGCCGTGCTCGACGCGCTCGGCGCGCCGTTCGAGTGGGACACGCAGCTCGCCGGCATGGCGGCGGTGGCCGATCGCGGCGACCCGCTGCCGCTGCAGACGATCGACAGCATCCGGCGTACCGGGCTCGCGCTGAAGGGGCCGCTGACGACGCCGGTGGGCGGCGGCTTCAAGTCGATCAACGTCACGCTGCGCAAGGAATTCGAGCTGTTCGCCAACCTGCGTCCGGCGCGCACGCTGATCCCGGGCGGACGCTACGACAACATCGACATCGTGCTGGTGCGCGAGAACCTCGAGGGGTTCTACGCGGCGCTGGAGCACTACCTGCCGATCGGCCACGACAGCAAGGCGATCGCGATGTCGACCGGCTTCAACACCCGTGCGGAATGCCGGCGCATCATCCGCTACGCATTCGAGTACGCGGTCCGGAACGGGCGCAAGAAGGTCACCCTCGTCCACAAGGCCAACATCCTGAAGGCGCTGACCGGGCTGTTCCTCGAGGAGGGGCGGCAGATCGCGAAGGACTACGTGGGCCGGATCGAGGTGGACGAGCGCATCGTCGACGCCTGCGCGATGCAGCTGGTGCTCGACCCCTGGCGCTACGACGTGATCGTCACCACGAACCTGTTCGGCGACATCCTGTCGGACCTGATCGCCGGCCTGGTCGGCGGCCTCGGCATGGCCCCGGGCGCCAACATCAGCGACGAGGCGGCGATCTTCGAGGCGGTGCACGGGTCGGCGCCGGACATCGCCGGCAAGGGCATCGCCAACCCGCTGGCGATGCTGCTCTCGACCGACCTGATGCTGCAGCATGTCGGGCGGGGCGACCTCGCCCGGCGCCTCACCGCCGGGATCGACCACGTGCTCGCCGCCGGCCTGCGCACCCGCGACCTCGGCGGCAGCGCCGGTACCCAGGACTTCACCGACGCGCTGGTCCAGCAGCTGCGCTGACGTGGGCACTGACGGCCCGACGCCGGATACCCCGACGCTGGATGACCTGGGCCGGGAGATCCTGCGCCAAGTCGCGGCACGCGGCGCCGGCGGGTCGATCTGTCCGAGCGAGGTGGCGCGCGTTCATGGCGAACACTGGCGGACGCTGATGCCGCGCGTGCGCCAGGCGGCCTGCGCCCTCTCTCGCGCCGGCCTGATCGACGTCCTGCGCAAGGGCCGCCCGGTCGACCCCGACGGGGTCCGCGGCGTGATCCGGCTGCGGCTCCGCCCGCCGGTGCCGGGTCAGGGCCCGAGCGATGCCGGGATCAGCGGCGCTTGACGAAGCCCGAAAGTGCTGCGAGCAGCAGCGCGCTGCGCGGCATCACCAGCTCGGTGTTGCCGTGGCGGACCTCCTCCTGCAGCACGCAGACCGACGTGCTGCTGAGCAGCAGCGCGCCCAGGCGCTGCGTCGAGCGCGTCACCAGCAGCGTCGCCCCCAGCAGCTCCGAGGCGCCGATGATCTGCATGTCGGAGGTCGACCAGCCCCAGCTCCGGAACAGCTTCGCCTCCGGCTCCACCGCCATCAGCTTGGCGATGCCGGCCGTCGCGAACGCCAACCCGACGAGCGTGATCCAGAGGGTCGGCGTATCCTGTCGGCGAACGAGGCTGGGCATGGCGGTCTCCGGACTGCTGCGGGACTGAACTTCAGCACCGGTTCGGAGTTGCCCCGCCGCCCCTACCCCCCGCCGCCCTACCCCGAGGAGCCAAGATGCAGCACGCGATCAACGTGGTCCTGGGCCTTCTGGTCGGCCTGTTCGACCTGATCGTGGCGGCGATCGCCGTCATCGAGCACACCGCGCGTCAGGCGCTCGGCCGGATCGGCATCGGCGGCCCGCCGCAGACGGTGATCCTGGTGCTGCTCGCCATCGCGCTGATCGTCGCCGCCTTCCGGGTCTTCGGCCGCGTGTTCGCCGTGCTGATCGCGGTCGTGCTGCTGCTCATCCTGCTGCACGCCCTGCTGGGCGGATCGTCGACGACGAGCGTTTGAGACGGGGCGGTAAGGTGAGGCGCGCGGTCGGAGGGACGGCGCAGCCTCGTGATGGAACCGCGGAACTGGGGGTTCGGATGCCCATCCTGCCTGGAATGCTCCGTATGGGTTCACCCCATCGGCTTGCGTGGCTGTCGCCTTGCCTCTGCCTGGGCGGGTTGGTCTTCATCCGGGCCGCCCTCCGCCTGCACGCCCACGTGTCCCCGCGACTCGTCGCCTCCGATTTGTTCGGCGGCATCGCGAGCGCCGTCGCGAGCCCGGCCGGCGACGGCCTGACCCGCATCGGCGTCGACCACATCCCTGGAACGCTGGCGTTCCATTGGCTCCCGATCGAGTGGGCGGCCGGTTTCGCGAGGAGGGCGTGAAGCCCCTGCTCTTCGTCGGCCTGTTCAACCGGCGCCCGTTCCCGAGGCTCCGCAGTCGGGACGGGCTGCTCGGCACGGTCGTCATCGGCATCGCGTTCGCGGCGATCGAAGCATGGGATCAGGTCCCGCAGGGCGCCGGTGCGGCCACGACCGTGATGGTCTAGACCCTCCGCATGCCGCAGGGCGCGCCGTTCCACGTCCTTGCCGGGCTCTGCGAGGCCGTCCTCCTGACGCTTGGCCTTCAGGACCGGCGCTGGCTCTTGCCGCTGCCGCTTCCGGCCATGCCGCACAGCGACTACGACGTCGTGCTCGGCGTCGGCTTGGCCTCGGCCGACGTCCGCACTGGCTCGCAAACCCTCATCCTGCTTCTGCTCGGAATCGGCATATCTCTTTTCAATGCATCGCATGGCCGGAGATTCACGCCGCCGACGAGTGCTGCCTTGCCCGGCATATCGTGGGCGTTCTTCCGCATCGATCTACTCCGACCGCGCGATGCGGTTCTCGCAGGGTCATGATGGGAAGCGCGGCCCGTTCGGCGCACCCGCCACTCGTGCCCGGCGCCCCCACGTGGCTACTTCAGCAACGACGCGTTGCTGAAGTCCGGCGGCAGCGGCGTCCTCTCGCGGTGGTTCAGGCAGTCCTTCACCAGCCGGCCGCAGATGCTGTCCGGATCGGTCGGGCCGACGTCGGAGCCGGTGTAGTGCACCGCCTCCGCGTAGCCCCGATCGAAGCGGATCACCGCGTGGCAGATCCCCGGCCGGCCTAGCTTGAGCTCGTAGATTCCGAACGACACGTCGACGTCGGTGCCGCTCTGCACGTAGTCCCACTGCAGGACCGACTGGTCGTTGCCGATGAACTGCCGCTCCGCCGGCACCCCCATGCAGGAAATCAGGTCCGGCTCGGTGGCGCCCACCAGCGCGGTCCGCGCGCGATAGGCTTCCAGCGAGCCGCAGCCGCCCAGCAACAAGGCGGGCAGCAAGGCGGGTAGCGAGGTCGGCAGCAGCGTCGCCAGCAGGACGGCCCGCCTCACG
>CAXTVM010000057.1:13573-17529 GCA_964247725.1 uncultured Acetobacteraceae bacterium
CAAGGCGGGTAGCGAGGTCGGCAGCAGCGTCGCCAGCAGGACGGCCCGCCTCACGCCGCGCGGACCGCGCGCAGCTCGTCCGCCACCGCCAGGAAGGTCTCGCGCATCGGCGTGGTGCCGTGCGTGTCGAGCCAGTCCCGGGACAGCAGCGCATACGCCTCGTCGCCGAACGCGGCGAGGAAGCCCCAGTCCATCCGCCGCCGCCGCCCCCAGCTGTTCAGATAGAGCCAGTCCGCATCGTAGCCGTGCAGAAACACGGCATGGCCGCCGGCGATCCGGTACGGCCGCCGCGGCGCCACCCAGTCCGCTTCGCCCAGCGCGTAGTCCGGCAGGCCGAGCCCGACATACAGGCCGCCCAGCATCGCGATCGCGCGGCGGACGCAGTCCGGCGACGTCCAGTCGACGCCGCCATAGCCGGTGAGCACGTCCGGCGCCTGCCGGCCGATGTCGTAGCCGCGGTCGCACCAGAGGTTCAGCACGTCGAGCTCGACGGCGCCGCGGTCGGTGGCGGGACGCGCCGGGTCGTAGCCGTTGGCCTGGTAGATGCCCACAACCTGGTCGTCGGTGAGCTCGATCTCGCCGCCGCGGTTGCCGGTCAGCACCCGGATCGCGCTGGCGGCGGCGACCGCGGTGCAGTCGCCGAGCCCGGGGATGGTCTGGCCGTGGCTGCCGAGCTGGTCGCCGTTGCGCCATAGCGGCCAGGCTGCGAACATCGCGCCGTAGTCGCAGGCGAGCGGCGGCTGCGCGAGCTGCCCGGCCAGCGCCCCGGCCAGGCGCGGCGTGCGCGGATCGTGACGCACCGCCTTCTTGCCGAGCTTCCTGGGCTGCGGGCCGGTGCCGTCGCCAAGCGGCACCTCAGCCAGAGCTCCCGGCCGGGACCCAGCCAGGGGCGACGCCGGCGCGGCGGTCAACGGCGGGCTCCGGACGGCAGGGTCGCGGCGGCCGAGCGCGCGATCGCCAGCGCCTCGGCCTCGCTCATCGCGGCGCCGACCGGCGGCGAGCGGACGAGATCCGCGGTCACCTGCACCATCGGGATCAGCGCCAGCGCGGCCGCCACGTAATCGCCGATCCGGGTCGCGATCTGCCCGGTGAGCCTGCGGTCGATGCCCAGCACCAGGTTCAGCACCGTCTGCGCATCGGCCAGCAGCGAGGTCACCAGCGCCTGCAGCCGGGCCGTGTCGACCGTGACGGTCACCGAGCCGCCGGTCAGCGACTGGATCTCGGCCATGATCGCCTGCGCCCCGACCAGCGCCGCCCGGGCGGCGACGTAGTCGGCGCCCAGGGCCACGATCACCGACGGCGCCGCCAGGATCGCCGACAGCGCCGACAGCATCGCCTGCGTGTCGGTGACGAGCCTGGCGGTGTTGATGGCGACGGTGGTGGTGCCGGTGCCGCGCGTGACCGTACAGCCGGCGAGCAGGCTTGCCGAGCCGGCGGCGGACAACGACAGCAGGCGACGGCGGGACATCATCGGCATGCTCGGGGGTTCCTCGAAGGCCAGGCGAGCCGGCGGCACGCGCTGCGCGTGGCCCTCGGCTGGCGGGTGGAAGGGGATGGGACTAGGCCGTGCCGCCGCGGTCTGGCGCCGGGCCCAATCAGGCGTCGGGCGCCGCCGGCCGCGTCGACAGCAGCAGGTCGGTCGCCGCCTGCGCCGCCGCATCGGCCGCCCGTGCCAGGTCGGCCGGGCGGCGGGTCGCGGCGGCATGGGCGATGACGTTGGCGAGCTGCCGGGTCCGGATGGCGTCCGTGGTGTTGTCCGGCCAGAGCCGGGGCAGGCCGGCCGCCAGCAGCGTGGCGCCGATGCCCTCGGCGGCCGGGAACGGGTGCAGCCAGGCCAGCATCGCGCCGCCGGCCAGCAGGCTCAGCCCCTGCTGCGTGCCGGGCTGCTTCGACCAGTCGAAGATCCGACGGGCAGGGGTGCGCTCCGGCAGCTCCGGCAGCGGCGCCGGCCCAGCGGCGATCGTGGCGCTCACGCCACGGCATCCGGGCGCCGCGGCGACGACGCGAGCGGCGTCACGCCGAGCTGGATCAGCTCGGCATCGTCGAGCGCGTCGGCGGCGGTCGCGGCCCCGGCCTGCACCGAGATGTTCGGCACGCCCGGAACCGGCGGCGCATGCTGGCGCCGGACGCTCCAGAAGCTGTGCCAGCGATCGGCGTAGACGTGGTGCGCCGGCGGCGCCGCCCAGCACGCCGGAGGCGCCATGCTGAGCGCGTAGTAGCTGTCGGCGCCGTTGGTGCGGACCGGCAGCGTGCCGGCCAGCGCCGCATCCGCGACCGCCAGCGCCAGCGCCCAGATCCGCGGGTCGGCCCCCGCCGCCGCCTCGATGCGATGGCGGTTGACGTCGGTCCAGCAGGAGAACTGCGCCGGCGCCAGGCAGACCTCGATCAGCGTCCGCGCCCAGCCGGCATGCCACCGCGTCAGCACGACCGAGGTGACGTTCTCCATGCCGATGCGGCCGCCGCTGCTGCATTCGCCGTAGGCGTTCCCGGCGAGCACGAGCCGGGTCGAAGTCAGGTCGAAGACCATTCGGATGCTCCAAACGTGAAAAGTCCCGCCGGCTCTCCAGCGAGAGCTGTAGCCTCACATATTGTTGCGTTATCGTATTGATTATCCGATGTATCTATCAATCGCGTCAAGCCAAGACTCTTCGGATCTGGCCGGCAACGTCCGGTCGCAGACGATCGGCGACCGGACTCTGTTCGGGATATCTTCCGGATCCCGCTCGACCGGCACCGGCTACTTCGGGATCCAGTTCCGTCCGACGCGTCGAACGCGTCTTCGATCGCCCGATCGGGGCGGGAGCGGCGATCGAGGCGCCGGACCTACTGGTGGACGCTCGCCGTCGTCGGATCGAGCACGTCGATCACCCGGTGATCGCCGGCGCCCGCCGTCGTCGTGGCGCCGCTCAACGATCGCAGCGTGACGCCCGCGGCCGCGTTGATCGTGATCGCGTTGGCGGTCTCCTGATAGACGTCGATCCTGCACTTGGGAGCAAGCCCGTAGGGCACCGTGTAGCTGTGCGCGGCCGTCGCCCCGAGATCCCGAACCCAGGTATCGCAGTCCGCCTGCGTGAACGTGTACGCCGACGGCTGCAGGTTCACCGACGGCTTCGACTGGATGTCGATCTGGACGTAGGTGGGCGACACCACGGTATAGCCGGTCGTGGCCGTGAAGCTGGCACCCGTCGCTCCCGCCGGCAGGCTGTAGGTGAAGCCGTAATGGTAGCTATCCGACCCCGCCGGATAGTTGGTGATCGGGATGGTGGCGGGAACGACCGCCACCGTGGTGCCTGCGCCGTCCCACTCGACCACGCCCAGCCGCAGATCGCCCGGCGAGCCGGTGGCCGGAACCGTCAGGGTGGTCGTGCCCTGTGCTATCGGTGCGGCGGCGACCAGGGCCGACTGATAGTTCGCGACCTCCATCCCCTCGACGATCGCACCGTCGGCGAGGCCGCTCACGGTGTAGGTGATGCCGGACGGGCACTGCCATACCTTGTAGCTCTGGTTCGCGGCGACCGAGTAGCCCGTGAGACCCGACCCTGCCAGCACCGCGCACGATGCCGGCATGGTGGCGTTGGCGTCGTTCGATCCGCCCGCCATCGTCACGACGACCGTGTCGGCCGCCTGCACCGCGTTGGCGAAAGCGATCGTGGCGGAGGTTCCGCTGTCCGGATTGCGGGTGGCGGCCGTCTGCATCAGCTTGGCGACCGGTGCCGCCCCCCCGACATAGTCGGGCGCCCAGTCGAAGCCGAGCAGGTTGCGAGGCCCCAGGGTGATGCGGGTCCAGCCCGCGATCGGCGGCGTGGTCGGGATCGCCGCGACCGGCGCATTGTTCCGCACGTAGTCGCCCGGGTAGGAGAAGACCGCAGCCGGCGCGGCAGGCGCCGCCTCGATCGGCGTCGAGAAGACCTGCCCGAAGTTCGCCTGGGTCGGGTCGCCGACCATACCGACGATGT
>CAXTVM010000058.1:0-17061 GCA_964247725.1 uncultured Acetobacteraceae bacterium
GCCCGCGGCCCCAGTGGGGTCCAGGGGCAAAGCCCCTGGCCTTCTTCCCTGATGCAATAGCCACGGTCGCGACTAACAATGCCCTTGATGGAAATCTAATCGGCCGGATACCGGGCCAGGTAGGCGATGCAATGGACGTGAAGCTGACGGCTCCGGTCTCCCGTCCTGACTGCGGACTTGGCTCTGCTCAGTCGGCGCGCGGCCTGATGCGGGCGGCCACCAGCGCCACCAGGAAGATCGCGAGCCCGCCCAGCGCCAGGCCGGCGCCGACCACGCCGGGCGCACCCCAGCCGTAGCCGGCCGCGATGGCGACACCCGCCAGGGCGGCGCCGAGGCCGTTGGCGACGTTGAACGCGGAGTGGTTGAGCGCCGCGGCCAGGGACTGCGCGTCGCGGGCGACGTTCATCAGCCGGATCTGCAGCGCCGGCGCCAGCGCGACGCCGATGCCGACCAGGAAGGCGTCGGCGCTCACCGCCCAGGCGCTCGGCAGCGCCACCACGAACAGCAGCGACGCCAGCGCGTCCCACAGCAGGAAGGCGATGATCGAGCGGTTGAGGTTGCGGTCCGCGTAGCGCGCGCCGACCGTGTTGCCGACCGCCATGCCGACGCCCAGCAGCGCCAGCAGCAGCGGCACCAGCACCGGCGCCATGTGGGTGCGGGCGATCAGCGCCGGGCTCAGGTAGCTGTAGACCGCGAACAGCCCGCCGAAGCCGACCGCGCCGGTCGCCAGCGACAGCCAGACCTGGAGGTTGGCGAGCGCTCCCAGCTCGGCCAGCGGCGAGGCGTCGGCGGGGGCCGGGATGCGCGGGATGAAGACCCCGATCAGCAGCACGGTCAGCGCCGCGATCAGCCCGACCGCGCCGTAGGCCAGGTGCCAGTCGATCCCCTGGCCGCACCAGGCGGCGAGTGGCGCCCCGACGATGGTCGCGATCGTGAGGCCGAGCATGACCCCTCCGACCGCGCGCGCCCGCTCGCCCAGCTCGACCATGGATGCGGCGGTGAGCGCCGCCACGCCGAAATAGGCGCCGTGCGGCAGGCCGCTCAGGAAGCGGAACGCGCCGATGGTGGCGTAGTGCCGGGACAGCGCGATCAGGACGTTGCCGAGCGCGTAGAGCACCATCATCGCCATCAGCAGCCGGCGACGCTCCATGCGCGCGCAGGCGACTGTGATAAGCGGGGCGCCGATCACCACGCCGAGCGCATACAGGCTGATCAGCCAGCCGGCGCGCGGGATGCTGACGCGGAGGTCGCCGGCGACCGCGGGCAGCAGCCCCATCATCGAGAACTCGCCGGTGCCGATCGCGAAGCCGCCCACCGCCAGGGCCAGGATCGCCCAGCGCCGGCCGTGCGGCGTCGGCAGGGGAACGCGCGCGGCCTGGGCGGGGGTCATCGTCTCGGACATCGCGTGCGGCTCCCTCGTCGGCGGCGGGCATGTTGTGCATCGCACGATCCGGATGTCCAAGCCGGATTCAGTTCGGAGCGGGATCCGGCTGGGCCAGGTGGGCGACTAGGCCGGCACCGAGCGCCACCAGCCGCGCCGTCAGGCGGGCGCCGGTGGCGGCGGAGCAGAGGCTGGCGTCGGCGGTGACGGCGACGTCGTCACCCTCGGCGGCGATCTCGATCGGCAGGCCGATCTCGGCGTCCCCGTATCGGCCGACGAAGCCGCCGACGCCGAGGCCGGCGACCTCGAGCCCGGCTGCGACGCGACGCGGCCTGGCCGGGCAGGGCACCAGGTCCGGGCGCATCAGCTCGGGGACCAGGTGCATGGCGATGCTGGCCAGCGGGTCGGCCCCATGTCCGGTCGAGCGCGCCGCCTGCTGCGGACCGACCAGGCCGGGCAGCAGGCCGGCGGCGATCCGCCACGGCCGGAAGCTCGGGATCAGCACGCCGCGTTCGAGCAGGATGTCCTGGGTGACGTCGTGCACCGCCTGCGCGTTGCCGCCGTGGCCGTCGACCACCAGCATCCGGGTCACGCCGTGGCGCAGCAGGCCGCGCAGCACGTCGCGCAGCACCAGCCGCAGCGTGGTCTGCTCCAACGCGAGGCCGCCGGCGCGGCTGCCGAACACGTCGCGGCCGCCGAACGGCAGCACCGGCGCCACCAGCGTGTCGTGCCCGGCGGCGCACGCGGCGCGGGCGATGAGCTCGGCCAGCCGTTGGGCCAGGAGATGGTCGCCCATCGGCGCGTGCGGCCCTTGGTCCTCCTGGCTGCCGAGCGGGAGCAGCACGGTCGCCCCGGCGGCCAGCCGGGCGGCAGCCTCGGCGCTGGTGAGGTGGCCCAGGCGGACCTTGAAGGCCGGGTCCGGCCGCGGCGTGGGTTCGGTCATGGCTAGCTGCGTCCGGCTTGACGGCGGCCCGGAGCCGCGGATACCCGCACCTGGCAGGGACCGGGTAGCGGGGATCGATCGTGAACAAGGCTTGGGTGGTGCTGGCGGCGATCCTATGCGGGCTCGGCGGGTCGGCCGCAAGCGCCGCAGCGGGTGCCGCGGCCTGGCCGCCGACGCAGTGCGGGCGCGAGCCGGCGGCGCCGCAGGTCGATGACAGCACCGTCGAGCGCTACAACGCCAGCGTCGACCGCGTCACGCTGTACGAGCACCAGGCACGAACGTTCGACGCCTGCGTCGCCCGGGCGGCCAGCACGGCGCAGGCCGCGATCAGCGACGACGCCCGCCAGCGCATCGACGCCATCCAGGCGGTCAACATCGGCCTGCAGCGACGGATCGCCGGCAACTTCACCGCGCTCGGCGCCGCGCTGCGGAACCGGCCGAAGGAGCGTTGAGAAGGCCAGGGGCGCTGCCCCTGGACCCCGCTAGGGCCGGCGCCCCTAGGACCCGATTCCCTAAATGGTTTCCAGAGGCAAGCCTTTGGCGGGGTCCAGGGGCAGAGCCCCTGGCCTTCCTTCCTCACTCCGGCCACCGCGCCAGCCTGGCCTCGTCCTGCTCCGGGGTCAGCGTATGCGGCCCCTGCGCCACCTGAGCCGGAATGCCGGGGATCTGTTCCGGATGGGCCCAGCAATCGACGCCGGCCAGGCTGCGCGTGCAGTACGGGATCGGGGGCACCGGCGGGTCCACCGGCTTGCAGTAGGTCTTGCCCTCGTCGAGCCGGACCAGCGAGCAGTTGCGGCCGCTGATCGCCGAGTAGAGGAGGTCGGGCACCGTGCGGTGGAACACGGCCACGCCGGCACCGGCGCCGGCGACCAGCGGCAGCACGGTGGGTGCCACGCAGCCGCCCAGCCAGGGCAGGCAGACCATGCAGAGTGACGGCGGCAGCCACCGGGCCGGAGGGCGCTTCATGGCGGGCAGACTGACGCCGGCGCATGAACGAAACGCTAATCCCGCGTGCGTTTGCGGCCGGCAGGCGGCGCCGCTATGGTCCGCCGCCGCCGGCTTGGGGCCGGGGGCTGGTTCAGGGTCGGAGCTCGGGTTTCACGTGGCCGACGATATCTTCAGCGAAGTCGACGACGACCTGCGGGCCGAGCAGTCCCGGGCGCGCGTGCGACGCCTGGCGACAGCGGGGCTGGCGGGGCTGGCCACGCTCGCCGTCGGCATCGGCGGCTGGCAGTACGTGGCGCACCGCCAGAACGCGCTGGCCAATGCCGTGGCGCCGGCCTACTTCGCCGCACAGGCGGATGCCGACACCGCGCCGCTGGCCGCGGCCGGCCCCGACGCGCCGCTGACGCCGCAGCAGCGCCGCGCGATCGTCGAGTTCGGCCAGGTGGCGGCCACCGCGCCGGAGGGCTTCGCCACGCTGGCGCGGCTACGCCTGGCAGCACTCGACTGGGAGGGCCACGACCGCGCCGGCGCGCTTGCGCTGTGGGATCGCATCGCCGGCGACCGCGCGGCCGACCCCGACTTCCGCGGCCTCGCCGACCTGCTCTGGGTGCAGCACCAGGCCGACGATGCCGACCCGGCGATCCTGAAGACCAGGCTGCGCGACATCCTGGTGCCCACCAGCCCGTGGCGGCTGATGGCGCAGGAGGCCGACGCGCTGATCGACCTGCACGCCAACCGCATCGCCGACGCACGGCGCAAGCTCGCCGCGCTGAGCCAGGACGCGGCCGCCTCCGAAGGCCAGCGCGAGCGCGCCGGCGGCCTTCTCGACACCCTCGACAGCGCGAAGACCGGCGGATGATGCAGCGGCGCGACGATCTTCCCTCGGCCGCGGCCGGTGCGGCACCGAATGCCGGCGGCGGCGCGCTGTCATCGGAGCCGCGCGGGCTCGGCCGGCGCGCGATGCTGCTGGCGGGCCTGGGCGCGCTGGCGCTGCCGGCGGCGGGCTGCGACATCTTTGACGACGACCCGAAGCCGGTTCTGGTCGGGCGCCGCGAGGACGTGCTGAGCGTCGGCGCCGGGCTGGTGGTCGACGAGGCCGACACCACGCCGATCACCCTGCCGCCGGCCGCGATCGAGGCCGATTGGGCGCAGCCGGGGCGGGTGCCCAGCCATGAGGCGATCAACAGCCGCGTCACCGGCCTGAGCCCGCTCTGGAGCCAGAGCGTCGGCACCGGCGTCGGCAGCCGCGACGTGCTGAGCGCGCAGCCGGTGGTAGCCGACGGCCGGGTGTTCGCCATGGACAGCCACGGCGTGGTCTCCGCCTTCGACGTCGCCACCGGGGCGCGGATCTGGCGCACCGACACCAAGCCGAAGAAGAGCCGCTCGTCGAACGTCGGCGGCGGGCTGACCCATGCCGACGGCACCGTCTTCGTGGTCGACGGCGTCGCCGAGTCGCTGGCGCTGGATGGCGGCAGCGGCGCGGTGAAGTGGCGCGCCAACGTCGGCACGCCAGGGCGGTCGGCGCCCACGGTAGTGGACGGCCGGATGTTCTTCGGCACCATTGACGAGAAGCTGTTCGCGCTCGAGGCCGGCAGCGGGCGCCAGCTCTGGACCTACCAGGCCAGCGCGTCCGAGACGATCGTGTTCGGGCAGCCGGCGCCGGCGGTGGTGGGCGGCACGGTGCTGGCCGGCTTCGGCTCCGGCGACGTGGCGGCGATGCGGACCGAGACCGGCGAGGTGCTGTGGAGCGACACGCTGGGCTCGACCGGCGGCCGCAATTCGATCCTGGACTTCTCCTCCGTGCACGGCCTGCCGGTGATCTCGAACGGCACCGCCTACGTGATCAGCGTGGGCCAGGTGCTGACCGCGGTCGACCTCCGGTCCGGCCGCCGGCTGTGGGAGCGCACGGTCGGCGGCAAGGACGGGCTGGTGGTGGTCGGCCCGTGGCTGTTCCTGCTCAGCCTGGAGCAGCAGCTGGCGTGCCTCGACAAGACCAGCGGCCACGTGCGCTGGGTGACGGTGCTGCCGCGGTTCCGGCGGCCGAAGCCGCAGAAGGAGCCGATCGGCTGGACCGGGCCGCTGCTGGTGAACGGCGAGCTGGTCTGCGTGAGCGACTTCCCGCGACAGGGCATGCTGCGGATCGACGCGCTGACCGGCAAGCTCGGCGCCACCACCCGGCTGCGCAGCCCCGGCGCGATGACGCCGATCGCCGCCGGCGGCCGGATGCTGGTGATCAGCGAGGACGGTCGCCTGACCGCCTATGGCTAGCGCCCCCCGCGCGGGGGGCGCCGGGTGAGGCGCGGCAGCCGGTCGGCGCCGCCGGAGACGGACGCGACGCCGTTCGACCGCCTGCCGGTGGTGGTGATCGCCGGGCGGCCGAATGTCGGCAAGTCGACCCTGTTCAACCGGCTAGCCGGCGGCCGGCGGGCGATCGTCTCCGACACGCCGGGGGTGACGCGGGACCGCAAGGACGCCGAGGCGCTGCTGCGCGGCCGCCGGGTCCGGCTGATCGACACCGCGGGGCTTGAGGAGGCCGCGCCCGACAGCCTGTACGGGCGGATGCGGGCCTCGTCCGAGCATGCCGTGGCCGAGGCCGACCTGGTGCTGTTCTGCATCGACGCGCGCAGCGGCATCACGCCGGCCGACGCCCACTTCGCCGCCTGGCTGCGGCGCCAGGGCCGTCCGGTGATGCTGGTCGCCAACAAGGCCGAGGGCCGGGCCGGGACCGCGGCGGCGCTCGACGCCTACAGCCTGGGGCTGGGCAGCCCGATGGCGGTCTCGGCCGAGCACGGCGAGGGGCTGGCCGACCTGATGGGTGAGATCGCCGACCGGCTGCCGAAGGCGGCGGTGCCGGACCCGGAGCCCGGCCATGACCCGGACAATGCGCCGGTGCCGGATGCGCTGGCGGAAGGCGAGGAGGTGGCGCTGCCGCCGCGGCCGCCAGGCCCGCTGCGGCTGGCGATCGTCGGCCGCCCGAACGCCGGCAAGTCGACGCTGCTGAACCGGCTGCTGGGCGAGGAGCGGATGATCACCGGTCCGGAGCCGGGGCTCACCCGCGACGCGGTGTCGGCGCTGCTGGCGGACCCGCAGGGTCCGATCGAGCTGGTCGACACCGCCGGCCTGCGCCGCAAGGCGCGGGTCGAGGCCGAGCTGGAGCGGCTCTCGGTGTCGGCTTCGCTGGACGCGCTGAAGATGGCCGAGATCGTGGTGCTGACGATCGACGCCGTGCTCGGCGTGCACGACCAGGACCTGCAGATCGCCCGCCTGATCGAGCGCGAGGGCCGCGGCTGCGTGCTGGCGCTGAACAAGTGGGACGCGGTGGAGGATCGGATCGCCGTCCGCAAGGCGATCTCGGACCGGATCGAGTTCTCGCTGTCGCAGATGCGCGGCATCCCGGTGGTGTCGTTCTCGGCGCTGACCGGCGCCGGCATCCAGCGGCTGCTGCCGACGGTGCGGGCGGCGCACGAGGTCTGGAACAAGCGCGTGCCGACCGGGGCGCTCAACCGCTGGTTCGAGGCCGCGCTGGAGCGGCACACGCCGCCGCTGGTGGAGGGGCGCCGGCTGAAGCTGCGCTACATGACGCAGGTGAAGGCGCGGCCGCCGACCTTCGTGATCTTCGGCACCCGCGCCGAGCTGCTGCCGGAGGACTACCAGCGCTACCTGGTCAACGGCCTGCGGGAGGCGTTCGCGCTGCCCGGTACGCCGATCCGGCTGCAGCTGCGCGGGACCCGCAACCCGTACGCCGACAGGAAGTAAGGCCAGGGGCTTTGCCCCTGGACCCCACTGGGGCCGTGGGCCCCAGGCCCCGATTCATCAAGCGCTTACTTCCATGTAGGGATGATCTTCTTGCTAATCAGGGCTCGGGGCCCGAGGCCCCAACGGGTCCAGGACAGCGCCCTGGCCTTCCTTCACTCCGGCGCCGCGTCCTGCGACGCTTGCGCCGCATCATCGCCAGCCGGCTCCATGGAGTCGGCGGTTTCGCCCGTGCGGCCGGCGGCCTGCTTCTCGCGGAGCTTGGCCTCCTTCTTTGCGGCCTTGGCGCGGTCGCGCTCGGCCTTCTGGAAATTGTAGTTCACCTTGTAGGCCATGGTCTTCCTTTCTCATCTGCCGACGCCGGACGTGGGCGGCATGGCTCGGCCCGCTGGCAGGGGCGCTCAGAGCGCGATCTGCCGGCCGATCTCCACGAAGCGGTCGGGCGGCAGGTCGAAGCGGTCTACCTGATGGACCGCATTGCGATACATGACGCCGAACAGCCGGCGGCGCCAGCCCGGAAGCGGCGCCTGATCGGCTGACGACCGCCCGTCCCGGACGGCCACCACGTCGTCGCGGGCGCCGATGAAGACCGCATCCTGCGGCACCACCGGGCAGCCCTCGGCGCGGGCGGCGTCGAGGGCTGCCGGCAGCGACGGGATCTCGACGAAGCCGTAGCGGGCGATCACGTGCCAGACGTCGCCGGCGTGGCGCCGCACGCTGATCCGCTCCTGGGGGTCGACCCGCGGCACCTCGGCGAACTCGACCGTCAGCGTGACGACGTCCCGCTGCAGCGCGCCGAACTGCTCGACATGGGACAGCAGCACCGGCGGGATCGGCTCGCGCAGCCGGCTCAGGAACACCGCCGTGCCGGGCACGCGGGGCACCCCGTCACGCTCCAGCCGCCGCATGAAGCGCTCGGGCGCCGTCACCTCGGTCGCCGCCGCTCCGCGCAGCGCGTCGATGCCGCTGCGCCAGCTGGTCATGACCGCGAACACCAGGCCGCCGACCAGCAGCGGCACGTAGCCGCCCTCGGCCACCTTGAGCAGGTTGGCGGAGAAGAACGCGAAATCGACCAGGAACAGCCCTGCCACCATCGCCAGCGCCGCCGCCGCGGTCCAGCGGGCGACGTGGTGGAGGTAGGAGTAGAGCAGCAGCGTGGTCAGCAGCATGGTGGTGGAGACCGCCATGCCGTAGGCGCCGGCGAGGCGGGCCGAGCTGCCGAAGCCGAAGGTCAGCGCCAGCGTGACCGCCATCATCACCCAGTTGATCGCCGGCACGTAGATCTGGCCATACTCGCGGTCGGAGGTCTGGCGGATGTTGAGGCCGGGGAACCAGCCGAGCTGGATCGCCTGGCGGGTCATCGAGAACACGCCGGTGATGATCGCCTGGCTGGCGATGATGGTGGCGAGCGTGGCCAGGATCACCAGCGGCCAGATCGCGACGTGGAACAGCGCCGGCGGGACGATGCCGTAGAACGGGTTGTCGGGCAGGTGGGCCAGGCCGATCAGGCTGGCGGACTGGCCGGCATAGCAGAGCAGCAGCGCCGGCAGCACGATCGCGAACCAGGACAGCCGGATCGGCAGCCGGCCGATATGCCCCATGTCGGCGTAGAGCGCCTCGGCGCCGGTCAGCGCCAGGAACACTCCGCCCAGCACCGCCAGGCTGTGCCAGTGGTGGCTGGCCAGATAGCGGATGCCGTGCCGCGGATCGACCGCCCACAGCACCTCCGGATGGCGGGCCAGCGCGACGCCGCCCAGGATGCCGATGGTGGCGAACCAGACCAGCATGACCGGCCCGAACAGCCGGCCGATGCTCTCGGTGCCGACCGGCTGCAGCACGAACAGCCCGACCAGGATCGCCAGCGCCATCGGCAGCACCCAGCGGCCGAAATGCGGGGCCGCGACCCGGACGCCCTCGACCGCGCTCAGCACCGAGATCGACGGGGTCAGGATGCCGTCGCCGTAGAGCATGGCGCCGCCGAGCAGGCCGATCGTCACCAGCACCGCCATGTGGCGGCGCCGGGGCGTGGCGGCGGGCCGCCGGTCGGGCTGCTCCTGCTCCGGCCGGGTGCCGGTGACCAGCGCGGTCAGCGCCAGGATGCCGCCCTCGCCGGCATTGTCGGCGCGCATCACCAGCACGCAGTACTTCAGCGCGACCACGATGATCAGCGCCCAGACGATCAGCGACAGCACGCCCAGCACCGCCTCGGTCGAGAGGGTGCCGCCGGTGGTCTGGAGCACCGTCTGCATGGTGTAGAGCGGGCTGGTACCGAGGTCGCCGTAGACGATGCCGAGTGCCGCCAGCATCGAGAGCGGGAGCGGTGGTCGCGCGGGCTGCTGCATGTTGGTCCTGTCGAGTGGAGGCGGGCCCGGATACTGGGGCGATGGTGGCTCGAGGTCGATTAAGGGCAACCCATGCCGCTCTGCCTGCCGCCTCTGCAAGCCGGTCGCGGATGACGTTGACAGGGCCACGTCGGGTGTCTAGGCACGGCCCCGATCAGACACGTCGCTCCGCGAAGGCTCGCGCAGCGGCGCCTGTATCGTTGCGGAGACGCTCGGTCGTGTTCGATGCGCTGTCAGGTCGCCTATCGGGAGTGTTCGACCGCCTGCGCACCCGCGGCGCGCTGTCGGAAGGCGACGTCGTCGAGGCGATGCGCGAGGTCCGGCTGGCGATGCTGGACGCCGACGTGGCGCTGCCGGTGGTGCGGGACTTCACCGCCCGGGTGCGCGAGCGCGCGGTCGGCCAGGAAGTGCTGGACAGCATCTCGCCCGGCCAGGCGGTGGCCAAGATCGTCAACGACTGCCTGATCGAATCTCTCGGCGGCGCCGGCGCGGTGCCGCTGAACCTGAATGCCGCAGCACCGATCCCGATCCTGATGGTCGGCCTACAGGGATCGGGCAAGACCACCACCTCGGGCAAGATCGCGCTCCGGCTGCGGACGCGCGAGCGCCGGCGCGTGCTGCTGGCCAGCCTCGACACGCAGCGTCCGGCGGCCCAGCTGCAGCTGGCGCAGCTGGCCGAGCGGGCGCAGGTGGCGTCGCTGCCGGTCGTCGCCGGCGAGGGTCCGGTGGCGATCGCACGGCGGGCGTTGGAGACCGGCCGGCGCGAGGGCTACGACGTCGTCATCCTGGACACCGCCGGCCGGCTCTCGATCGACGAGGCGCTGATGGAGGAGGTGCGGCAGATCCGCGCCGCCACCAACCCGGTGGAAACGCTGCTGGTGGTCGACGCGATGACCGGGCAGGACGCGGTCAACACCGCGAAGGCCTTCAACGAGGCGCTGGGCGTCACCGGCATCGTCATGACCCGGATGGATGGCGACGCGCGCGGGGGTGCTGCGCTCTCGATGCGCCACGTCACCGGGGCGCCGATCAAGCTGACCGGGTCGGGCGAGCGGCTGGAGGCGCTGGAGGAGTTCCACCCCGAGCGCGTCGCCGGGCGCATCCTGGGCCTCGGCGATCTGGCCGGGCTGGTCGAAAAGGCGTCGGAGACGCTCGATCAGGAGGAGACTGAGAAGCTCGCCCGCAAGATGATGCGCGGCAAGTTCGACCTTGACGACTACGCGGCGCAGATCCGCCAGATCGACAAGATGGGCTCGATCGGCGGCATCCTCGACATGCTGCCCGGCATGGGCAAGCTGAAGGACCAGATCGGCGACAAGGGCCTCGACACCTCGATCCTGAAGCGGCACGGCGTCATCATCTCGTCGATGACCAAGGCCGAGCGCCGCACGCCCGAGATCATCAAGGCATCGCGCAAGCGGCGCATCGCCGCCGGCTCCGGCTCCAGCGTGCAGGACATCAACCGGATGCTGAAGCAGTTCGACGACATGTCGACGATGATGAAGCGGATCAACAAGCTGGGCGCCAAGGGCCTGATGCGCCACGGCATGTCGGCGCTCATGCCCAAGGGGATGATGCCGCCGCAACGACCGCACTAGGTCGGACGCCCCGTAGCCGATCGAACGATCACTGGAAAGAGAACAGCATGAGCCTCAAGATCCGCCTCGCCCGCGCCGGCGCCAAGAAGCGCCCTTACTACCACATCGTGGTCGCCGACAGCCGCAGCCCGCGCGACGGCCGCTTCATCGAGAAGGTCGGCAGCTACAACCCGATGCTGCCGGCCGAGCACGACGACCGCGTGCGGCTGGAGGGCGAGCGCATCCTGCACTGGATGAAGGAGGGCGCGCTGCCGACCGACCGCGTCGCGCGCTTCCTGGGCCATGCCGGGCTGACGCCGATGCCGGCCTATCGCGAGCAGCCGCACCAGTCGGCGCCGAAGAAGAAGGCGCAGGAGCGGGCGGCGGCGAACGCGGCCGGCGCGGCCGCCTGAACACCGGCCGATGGGCGACACGCGCATCCTGATGGGGGTGATCGGACGGCCGCACGGCGTGCGCGGGCTGGTGCACCTGCAGAGCTTTGCCACCGTGCCGGCCGACCTCGCCGGCTACGGGGTGCTGACCGACGATCGCGGCGAGCGCTGGACGCTGCGCTGGCGGGCCGAGGGCGTCGCCGAGCTCAGCGACGGCGCCGGGACCGTGGTGGCGGACCGCGAGCGGGCGGCGGCGCTGACCAACCGCCGGCTGTTCGTCGACCGCGACCGGCTGCCGCCGCCGGACGAGGGGGAGTTCTATCATTCCGACCTGATCGGGCTGGAGGCAGTCGAACGGGCCGGCGACGGCTGGCGCACGCTGGGCCGGGTGCTGGCGGTGCACGACTACGGCGCCGGGACCAGCCTCGAGATCGGCGCCGGCGACACCACCACCCTGCTGCTGCCGTTCACCCGCGCCTGCGTGCCGGAGGTGCTGATCGCCGCCAGCCGCATCGTGGTGGCGATGCCGGCCGAGATCGAGGTGCCGGAGGAGGCGTCGCTGGCGCCGCACGCGGACGACCGGGCGATGTCGGCATGAGCTGGCAGGCGGTCGTGCTGACGCTGTTCCCGTCGATGTTCCCCGGGCCCCTCGGGCAGTCGCTCGGCGGACGCGCGTTCGCCAAGGGGATCTGGTCGCTGCGCACGCACGACCTGCGCGCGCACGGCCTCGGCCGCCACCGCGCCGTCGACGACACCCCGTTCGGCGGCGGCGCCGGCATGGTGATGCGGCCGGACATCGTCGACGCGGCGCTCACCGAGGCGCTGGCCGAGGCCGGCCCGCTGCCGCTGGTCTATCCGACCCCGCGCGGCCGGCGGCTGCAGCAGGCGGACGTTCGCCGCCTCGCCGCCGGGCCCGGCATCGTGCTGCTGTGCGGGCGCTACGAGGGCGTCGACGAGCGCGTGCTCGAGGCGCGCGGCGCCGAGCAGCTCAGCGTCGGCGACTACGTGCTGTCCGGCGGCGAGACCGCGGCGCTGGTGCTGCTCGATGCCTGCGTGCGGCTGCTGCCCGGCGTCATGGGCTCGGACGAGAGCGCCGCCGAGGAGAGCCACTCGGACGGGCTGCTGGAATATCCGCACTTCACCCGGCCGGCGGAGTGGCAGGGCCGGGCGGTGCCGCCGGTGCTGCTGTCCGGCCACCACGCCGCCATCGCCGCCTGGCGCCGCGCGCAGTCGGAGGAGGCCACCCGCACGCGCCGCCCCGACCTGTGGGCGGCGCACGCCCGGTCCCGCTTGCCGGCCGCTCCGGACGGCCGTAACTGACGCTCATAGAAGGACCCGTCATGAACATCATCCAGCAGTACGAGGCCGGCGAGATCGCCCGCCTCACCGCCGCCCGCCCGGTGCCGCGGTTCGCGCCCGGCGACACCGTCCGCGTGTCGGTCAAGGTGGTCGAGGGCGAGCGGTCGCGCGTGCAGGCCTACGAGGGCGTCTGCATCGCCCGCTCGAACAAGGGGCTAGGGAGCAACTTCACGGTCCGCAAGATCTCCAACGGCGAGGGTGTCGAGCGCGTGTTCCCGCTCTACGGGCCGACCATCGCCGAGATCTTCGTGGTGCGCCGCGGCGACGTGCGCCGTGCCAAGCTGTACTACCTGCGCGGCCGCCGCGGCAAGTCGGCGCGCATCGCCGAGCGGGCCCGCGAGGTGCCGTCGGCGGCTTGAGGCAGGCAAGGCCAGGGGCTCTGCCCCTGGCCTTTTTCTAAAGGGGGGGGGACGGGATGCCGACGCTGTTCGACAAGATCTGGGACGCGCATGTCGTCGATCGGCTCGAGGACGGCACGGCGATCCTCTACATCGACCGCCACCTGATCCACGAGGTGACCAGCCCGCAGGCGTTCGAGGGGCTGCGCCTGGCGGGGCGCCGGCTGCGCCGGCCGGAGGCCACGATCGCGGTGGTTGACCACAACGTCCCCACCACCGACCGCGGCCTGCCGATCGAGGAGCCGGAGAGCCGGCTGCAGGTCGAGACGCTGGAGCGCAACGTCACCGAATTTGGGGTGCCCTACTTCCCGCTGGCATCGCCCGAGCAGGGCATCGTGCACATCGTCGGTCCGGAGCAGGGGCTGTCTCTGCCCGGCATGACCATCGTCTGCGGCGACAGCCACACCTCGACGCACGGCGCGCTGGGGGCGCTGGCGTTCGGCATCGGCACGTCCGAGGTCGAGCACGTGATGGCGACGCAGACGCTGCTGCAGAAGCCGGCGCGGAACATGAGGGTGTCGGTGGAGGGTACGTTGGCGCCTGGCGTATCCGCCAAGGACGTGATGCTGGCGATCATCGGCCGGATCGGCACCGCCGGCGGCACCGGGCACGTGATCGAGTTCGCGGGCTCGGCGATCCGCGGCCTCGACATGGCCGGACGCATGACGATCTGCAACATGTCGATCGAGGCAGGCGCCCGCGCCGGGCTGGTGTCACCGGATGACACCACGTTCGAGTACGTGCGCGGCCGGCCGTTCGCGCCGAAGGGCGAGGCGTTCAACCGGGCGGTGGCGTACTGGCGGACGCTGGCCTCCGATCCGGAGGCGCGGTTCGATCGCGAGGTCGAGCTGGACGCCGCCGCCATCGTGCCGCTGGTCACCTGGGGCACCAGCCCGGAGGACGTGGCGCCGATCACGGCGCGGGTGCCCGATCCGGCGGCGGAGGCGGACGAGGCCCGGCGGGCGCAGATGCAGCGGATGCTCGACTACATGGGTCTCACCGCCGGGCAGAGGCTGTCCGAGGTGCCGGTCGACGCGGTGTTCATCGGCTCCTGCACCAACGGCCGCATTGAGGACATGCGCGCGGCCGCCGCGGTGTTGCGGGGGCGGCACGTCGCCGAGGGCGTACGGGCGATGGTGGTGCCGGGCTCGGGCCTGGTGAAGGCCCAGGCGGAACGGGAAGGGCTGGACCGGATCTTCCTGCAGGCCGGGTTCGAGTGGCGCGAGGCCGGCTGCTCGATGTGCCTCGGCATGAACCCGGACCGGCTGTCGCCCGGGCAGCGCTGCGCGTCGACCTCCAACCGCAACTTCGAGGGGCGTCAGGGGCCGGGCGGGCGCACCCACCTGCTGTCGCCGGCGATGGCGGCGGCGGCGGCTGTGACCGGCCGGCTGACCGACGTGCGGGACCTGGCCTGATGCGGCCCTTCACCACGCTCACCGCGATCGCGGCACCGCTGCCGGAGGCCAACGTCGACACCGACAAGATCATCCCGGCGCGGTTCCTGAAGACGATCCGGCGCACCGGTCTGGGCGCGCACGCGTTCGACGCCATGCGCTACCATCCGGACGGGTCGGAGCGGCCGGACTTCGTGCTGAACCGCGCGCCCTACCGCGCGGCGGAGATCCTGATCTCGCACGAGAACTTCGGCTGCGGGTCGTCGCGCGAGCACGCGCCGTGGGCGCTGCTGGATTTCGGCATACGTTGCGTGATCGCGCCGTCCTTCGCCGACATCTTCCACGGCAACTGCTTCAAGAACGGCATCCTGCCGATCCGGCTGCCGCGCGAGGTCTGCGACCTGCTGATGGCGGATGCCGCCGCGGGCGCCAACAGCAGGCTGACGGTCGACCTGGAGCGCCAGGTGGTGGTGCGGCCGGACGGCCAGGAGATCGCGTTCGAGGTCGATGCGCTGCGCCGGCACCTGTTGCTCGAAGGCCTCGACGACATCGGCCAGACTCTGCGGCACGCCGACGCCATCGACCGGTTCGAGGCGTCGCGGGCACCCTGGCTGCAAGCCGGCGCGTAGATCGTCCGGCCGGAGCTTGGCCGCTCGGTCTCCCCTGCGGGACGGCACGGAGCGGATGCAGGTCGGCGCCCTGGCCGAGCGTGCCGGCGTGAGCCACCGCACGGTCCACTACTACGAGCGGATCGGTCTGCTTCCGCCGCCGGAACGCAAGGGCGGCGGATACCGCTATCACGGGCCGGATGCGCTCAGGCGCCTGCAGCTGGTGGACCGCCTGAAGCAGCTCGGCCTGTCTCTGGAGGAGGTGGGGCAGGTGCTGCCGCTCTATGGGGAGGACGCGACCGGCCTGCGCGGCAAGCGGGAGGCGCTGGCCATCCTCGAACGGCATCTGGCCGAGATCGACCGCAAGCTGGCCCAGCTCTCCGGCTTCCGGGACGAGCTGGCCGCCCACGTCGCCCGCTTCCAGACCTGGATCGACGCGAGCCCGGGCGACGACCGGGCTGGCGACTGACCTCTAGCTGACGTCAGGTTACGGATTGTCATGGGCGACGGGCGAGCCGTGGAATGCCGCTCGATCCGGGCCAGTCGGAGGATGGCGATGCGCGTAGGAGTGGTGGGCCTGGGCGCCATGGGCAGCGCCGTCGCCAGGAACCTGATCGGCGCAGGATACGCGACGACGGTCTGGAACCGATCGCCCGGGCCCGTCCGCGAGATCGTCGCCTACGGCGCCGTCGGCGCCGCGGCGGTCGGCGAGGCCCTTCGCTGCGACCTGATGCTGTCCGTCCTGCTCGACGATGCGGCGGTTTAGGCGGTGCTGCTGGATGACGATGCCCTGGCCGCGGCACCGGCCGGGACCGTCCATGTCTGCATGTCCTCGATCTCGACCGGCATGGCCGATGCCCTGGCGCGGGCGCATGGGCGGCACGGGTCCGGCTTCGTCGCCGGTCCGATGTTCGGCCACCCGGAAGCCGCCGCGGCCGCCAGGCTCGAGATCGCCCTGGCCGGCGCCCCAACCCTGCTCGACCGGGTCGAACCGGTCCTGGGCGTCCTCGGCCGCGTCTGGCGCATGGGCGACGACCCGCGGCTCGGCCATCTCGCCAAGATCGCCGGCAACTTCCTGATCGCCTGCGCGGTGCAGGCCATGGCGGAGAGCGCGGTGCTGGTGTCGTCGCGGGGCGGCGATCCGGGCCGGTTCCTCGCCTTCATGGGCGAGACGCTGTTCCGGGCGCCGATCTACCGCCTCTATGGTCCCGCGGTTGCGCAGCTTGCGTCGCCGGGAACCCCGATCGGGCCCGGGACCGCGCTCCGGGGCGTGGCCCGTACCCTGGGCGAGGCCGAGATAGCCGGGATCCGCATGCCGTCGGCGGAGATCATGCGCGACCGCCTGCAGGAGGCCGATCGCCTCGGGCTCGCCGACGGGGATTGGTCGGTGGCGCTGGCGAGGGTCGTACGCGCGAGCGGATCCGGTCACCTGCCCTTGGTGTAGCGGCACGCACCGACGTATGCCCGGACGCGCATCGATACGGTCGACGGCGCACGACCGCCGACGACCCAACGCAGTCGTTCCGGAGCGCGAAGCGGGCGCCGGAAGCCGGCCGACAGCAAGCATCCATCAAGCGCGGTCTTTCCTCGCGTCGTACAGCGCCTGCGCGGAAGCGACGCTCCGGAGATTGGCGAAAGCCCGTTCGCCCAGGATCTTGACCGGCCCCGCCGGCGACCGCCCGATGTCGGTCAGTTCGTAGTCGACGCGCGGCGGGATGGAAGGCGTGACGGTTCGGGTCACCAGACCGTCCCGCTCCATGTTCCGCAGCGTCAGGGTGAGCATTCGCTGCGAGATGCCGTCGATCCCACGCTTGAGGTCGTTGAACCGATATCCGCGCTCGTGCAGCAGGATGATGATCAGAACCGTCCACTTGTCGCCGATGCGGCTGAGCACCTGCGTGACCTTGAGGCAGGCGCCGGCATCTCGCCGAACGTGTGCGTTCTTGTGCCTCGATGGAGGCAGGCAAAT
>CAXTVM010000059.1:0-16435 GCA_964247725.1 uncultured Acetobacteraceae bacterium
TCCGTCAAGGTTCTACTACCAAATACGGATGACCTTCTTGCGGATCGGGGTTTGGGGCCCGCGGCCCCAACGGGTCCAGGGCAGCGCCCTGGCCTTCTGAAGGCGCGCATCCGCGACTATCGCGGATCGTCGACCGCCGCCGCGGTGAGATCGCCCGGCGGCAGCGCGCGGTCGTATCCCCGGTGCAGCAGCGGGGCGAACCGCGCCGCCCAGGCCGCCACCGACTTCAGCCGGCCGCTCCCGCCCGGCAGCAGGATGGTGGTCGCCATCCAGCCGGTGTCGTCGGTGCGCATGTAGTCGAGTGCCAGCATCCGCGCCGGAACGGCGACCTGCCGCTCGGCCAGACGCGACAGGGCCAGACCGAGGAAACTGCCCGAGCCGGCGCCCTTGCGGACCTGCGCGGTATCGAGCGGCGCCAGTACCCAGCATTCGTGGGTGAGCGGGCTCTGGCTCGGCAGCGTCGGCGTGATCTGGCCGAGATCGGGGCCCACCGCCCGGCAGGGGAGCGGCAGCTCGACCGGGCCCACCGCATGGCTCAACGGGCCGGGCGCGCTGACGACGATGAGGCCGGTGAGCGTCGGGCCGCCCCCCGACCCGGCGGCGGCCCCGACGCGGTCGAGGCTCTCGACCTGCAAGGGTTCGGCGCCACCGTCGCTCTCGAGCGTCACTTCGTGCCAGGAGCCCGCCGGCAGCGGCAGCACCCGGCCGGCAAAGCGGATGCTGCCCTGTCGCGGCGGCGCCGCCGCCAGGGTGTGGACCAGGCCGTAGTTCGTCGCGGCATCGGGAGCCGCGACGCCGGGTTCGTAGTGCGCCGCGGCCCCGGCTACCGGCGGGCGGGCCGGCCAATGCGGCAGCCCGGGCGGGAACATGGCGGCCAGCGCGGTGCAGCCGAGCGCCGACACCAGGCAGAAACGCCAGGCGGGCGCGCGGCGCCAGAGCCGTCCGACCACGGACACGACGCTACCGGTCAGCCGAGAGTACCGCCGGCGTCCCGTTCACCGATCGGGCATCGTCGGCGATGCGGGTGACGATGCCGGCATCGCCCTTCTCCAGCCGTACGCGGTGCGCGCCCCGCTGGCGGGCCTCGATCAGCCCGTCGCTGACCATCTCCTCGATCGAGCGCACCAGGTCGCGGGCGCTGGCGCCCTGCCCCAGCCGGTCCTGGCGCTGCATCACCTCGAACAGCAGCGCGGGATCGATGCCGCCGGTGGCGATCTCGAGGCCGTAGCTGGCGATCATGGCCTCGATCTCCAGCGCCGCTACGCGGGCGACGTCGAGGCCGCCCAGCGCCCGGAACACGAAGATGCGGTCGAGCCGGTTCAGCACCTCGGGCGCGAAGCCGGCCTGGCGCAGCGCCTCGACCGAGGCCTGCCGCATCGCCTCCGGATCATCGGCATGGCGCTCGGCGATCTCGCCCAGCGCCTCGGTGGCGACGTTGGAGGTCAGCACGAAGATCGCCCGGGTGGTGGAGATCTGGGCGCCGTTCGACGCCTCGGTGACGTGGCCGTCGTTCCAGGCGCTCAGGAACTTCTTGAACACGTCCGGATGCGCCTTCTCGATCTCGTCGAGCAGCACCACCGCGTCCGGGACCTCCTTCAGGCCGCCGGTCAGCTTGCCGTAGCTGTCCGAGCCGACATAGCCCTTGGGGCTGCCGAACAGCTGCGTCGCGGCGTGCGGGCTGCTCATCTGCGTCATGTCGTGGTGCAGCAGCTTGCGCCCGAGCGCCGCGGCGAGCCGCTTGGCGAGATAGGTCTTGCCGGTGCCGGGCGGGCCGGCCAGCAGGAAGATGCCGACCGGCTTGCCGCGCACGTGCAGCGCCAGTCGCCGGCGCAGCTGCTGGGCGACGTCCTCGCAGACCTGGTCCTGGCCGATCACCTCCGAGCGGAGCTGCGCCGAGAGCGCCGCCGCGTCGATGACGATCGCCTTGTCCTGGCGCGACAGCATGTCCTCGAGGGCGGCGCGATTGGTGAGGCGTGCCAGAACGTCCATCATCCATCCCCGATTTTCGCGGCGTGCCCAGGCGTCGACATGATAGCGGCGTCCGGCCAGCTTGGCCCGCGCCTCCGCCCGGGTCGCCCGCCACTCATAGCCGATCCCGCCGGCCACGAGCGACCAGCAGAGCGCGCCGAGGACGACGTAGAGCGGACCCAGCCGCGTCATCCAGGACAGCACGACCTCCAGGATGTGGGTCGGCGACAGGTGCAGCGACAGCAGGATCTGCACCGTGGCCAGCGTGAGGAACGCCAGCATCATCAGCGGCATCAGCCGGGTGGCGGCCGGCAGCAGGCCCCTCATTGCGCGACCACCCCGACATCGAGCCGCTGTCCGGCGGCCAGCTCCGGCAGCGGGATCGGCCCGGACAGGGTCACCATGCCGATGCCGACCGGCTCCCGGACGCCCGTCCCGACCGGCTGGAACGAGATCGTGCCGACGCGGTCGATCGGCAGCGTCACCGGCACCGGGGTCCGGGTCAGCGTCACCAGCCTCGTGTAGCCGCCGGAGCTGACCGAGACGACGTGCGGGCTTGTCCCCGCGACGCCGGCATCGAACAGCGGCGCCTGCACCAGCCGGATGCGGTCGCGGCGCAGATCGGCGGCAAGGGCCGCACTCTCGGCCTGCGGCAGGCCTAGGCCGGCCAGTGCGGCCGGCGCGGCGGCGGGCGAGAGCATCGCCAGCTCGGCGAGTGCCTTCGGCCGGCCGGCCTCCGTCGCCCGCTGCGCGATCCGCTGCGCCACCGGCGAGGCGAGGCCGGGCGAGAGATCGCCCAGCCGATCGTTGAACCGGATCCAGGCGCCACTCGCCAGCAGCAGCGCCAGGACCCCGTAGGCCAGGCGCTGCAGCGTGCCCGATCCGGCGGCTGGCGAAGGTTCGAGCTTGGGCGCCAGCATCTCCATGCAGCGATCAGATCGGACCGGCGGGCCCTGCGCAACTGGGCAGCGGGTGTCGAATGGTAAAATAAGATGAAGGAAGGCAGGGGCTTTGCCCCTGGACCCCACTGGGGCCCGCGGCCCCAACGGGTCCAGGGCAGCGCCCTGGCCTTCCCTTCAGACCGCCTGCAGGTACGGAAACATCTTGTCCGGCGTGATCGGATAGCTGCGCACCCTGATCCCGGTCGCGTTGAACACCGCGTTCGCCACCGCGGCGCCGGAGCCGCAGATGCCGAGCTCGCCGGCGCCCTTGACCCCGATCGGGTTGGCCAGCTCGTCCACCTCCGGCACGAACAGCACCTCGACGCTGCCGACGTCGGCCTGGATCGGCACGTGGTATGTGGAGAGGTCGCGGTTGGCGAAGGCGCCATACCGCGGATCGACCAGGTTCTCCTCGATCAGCGCGCTGCCGAGGCCCCAGATCATTCCGCCCAGCAGCTGCGAGCGCGCCGTCTTGGCGTTCAGCACGCGGCCGAGCGCGAAGGCGCCGAGCATGCGGCGCATGCGGACCTCGCCGGTGACGGCGTTCACGCCGACCTCGGCGAAGTGGGCGCCGAACGACGCCTCGGTCTTGTCGGCGGGCTTCTCCGACTTGGACACCTGGCCCCGGGCGACCACGCCGTCGGGCGAGATGCGGCCGGCCAGGGCCCCAAGCGGCTCGCCGCGGTCGCCGGCGGCGATATGGCCGTCCCGGAACACGATCCGCGTCGCGTCCGCCCGATGAAGGGCCGAGCGCGCATCGCCGACGGCGGCGGCGGCCAGGATGCCGCGCAGGCTCTCGCAGGCGCGGAACACCGCCGATCCCGAGCTCTCGGCGCCGAACGAGCCGCCGGAGCCGGAGGTCGGCGGAAAGTCGGTATCGCCCATCAGCACCCGGACCCGGGCGATCGGCAGCCCCATGCTCTCGGCTGCGATCTGCGTCAGCACGGTGTAGCTGCCGGTGCCGATGTCGGTCATCGCCAGCCGCACGACAAGCCCGCCGGACGGCTCCAGCGTGACCTCGGCCGACGCGTCGCGCAGCATGTTGGCGCGATACGCGGCCGCCATGCCGTAGCCGACCAGCCAGTCGCCGTCGCGGCGGGACGCGGTCTTCGGCCGCTGGTCCCAGCCGAACCGGGCGGCGCCGAGCGTCAGGCACTCGGCAAGCTTGCGGCTGGTGAAGGGCACGCCGCGGGTCGGATCGACCATGGTGTCGTTGCGCAGCCGGAGCGCGACCGGATCGAGGCCGATCTGGTCGGCCAGCTCGTCGAGGGCGCATTCCAGCGCCATCGAGCCCACGGAGTCACCCGGTGCCCGCATCGAGTCCGACGGCGGCAGGTCGAGCGGCACCACCAGGTCGTCGGTCGCGATGTTGGCGCACCTGTAGAGGCCGCGGGTGGGCTGGACCACGTTCTCGGCATAGTTGTCGCCGCGCGCGGTGTGCGACCATGCCGCATGCGACAGCGACAGCAGGGCGCCGTCGCGGTCGGCGCCGATCCGCAGCCGCTGGAAGGTCTGCGTGCGGTGCGTGGTCAGGTGGAACATCTGCTGGCGCGTGAACGCGACCTTGACCGGATGGTCGAGCCGCTTGGCCGCGATCGCCGCCAGCACCTGGTCGGCGAAGAACGGCAGCTTGCCGCCGAAGCCGCCGCCGATGTAGCGGCTGACGATGCGCACGTTGCTCTTCGACATCTGCAGCGTGGCGGCGACGCCGGCCTGGTGGCTGTCGACCATCTGCGACGAGCAGTAGATCGTCACCCGGGGGCCGTTCCAGACCGCCAGGCTGGCGTGCGGCTCCATCTGCGCATGGCTCTGGCAGGGCGTGTCGTATTCGGCGTCGATGCGGACCGGGGCGGCCGCGAACGCCGCATCGGCATGGCCGATCTCGGTGGCGGCCGGCTGTCCGCCGGGCTTGGCGACCTTGCGGCCCTCGGGCAGCGACGGCAGCAGGTCGGCATCGAACGGCTCCGGCGCATAGGTGACCCGGATCGCCAGCGCCGCGGCGCGGGCCTGCTCCAGCGTGTCGGCGACGACGAAGGCGACCGGGTCGCCGTAATGCCGCACCCGGTCCGAGACCAGCATCGGCCGCGCCCGGGCGAAGCGGTCCTGGGCCTCGAGCGGGCCCCAGGGCGCCTGCGGCGGCGCATTGGCATGGGTCAGCACCAGCCGCACGCCGGGCGCCCGCTCGGCCGATGCCGTGTCGATCGAGACGATGCGGCCGAGCGCGATCGTGGCCGGCAGGATGGTGCCGACCAGCGGCGGCGGGCCGCCATACTCCTCCGGCTGGATCTCATAGGCGTAGGGGGCGGCGCCTGTCACCTTCAGCCGGCCGTCGACGCGGTCGATGCCGGGGCCGATCGGCCCGGCCAAAATGGGCTTCGGCAAGCCGCTCGGATCGCCGTCAGCCATGCCGAACCTCCTCGTCCGAGCCCATCGCGTCGGTCACCGCGTGGCCGAGCAGGCGGCGGGTGAGCGCCAGCTTGAAGTCGTTGCCGCCATGGCCGGCCGCACCCTGCAGCAGCAGGTCGCCGGCGCGGCCGAGCGCCGCCGGGTCGCCGCGCGTGCCGGCCAGGGCAGCCTCCGCCGCCGGCACGCGCCACGGGCGCGGCGCGATGCCGCCGACCGCGAAGCGGGCCTGCCGCACGGTGCCGCCGCCGGCATCGACCACCGAGGCGACCGAGACCAGCGCGAAGGCGTAGGAGGCGCGGTCGCGGACTTTGGTGTAGCGCTGCCGGCCGGGCGGCGGCGGCGGCAGCGAGACCGCGGTGACGAGCTCGCCCGGCGCCAGCACCGTCTCCAGCTGCGGTGTCGCCTCCGGCAGCCGGTAGAACCGTGCCAGCGGGATCGTGCGGGTGCCGCCGTCGGCGCCGATCGTCTCGACGTCGGCATCCAGCGCCATCATCGCCACCGCCATGTCGGACGGATGCGTGGCGATGCAGTGCGCGCTGCCGCCGACCACCGCGTTCAGGCGGTTGCAGCCGGCCAGCGCCGCGCAGCCGGTGCCCGGCTCGCGCTTGTTGCAGGCTGTGGAGGTGTCATAGAAATAGACGCAGCGGGTGCGCTGCAGCAGGTTGCCGGCGGTGGTGGCCCGGTTGCGCAGCTGCGGCGAGGCGCCGGCCAGCAGCGCCTGGCTCAGCAGCGGGTAGTGCGCGCGGACGATCGGGTCGGCGGCCAGCGCACTGTTGGCCAGGCCGGCGCCGATGCGGATGCCGCCCTCCGGCGTGCGCGCGACGCCGCCGGTGTCGAGCCGGCCGAGATCGACCAGCCGGGTCGGCGCCATCACCTCCAGCTTCATCAGGTCGACGAGGTTGGTGCCGCCGGCGACGAAGCTGGTGCCGGGTACGGCGGCCGAAGCGGCCGCGGCGTGCGCCGACGTGGCGCGCTCGTAGGCGAAGCTCCTCATGTCGGGACCTTCCCCGGCGACGCGAGCCGCGCCTCGGCGTCGCGGATCGCCGCCACGATGTTGGGATAGGCGCTGCAGCGGCAGATGTTGCCGCTCATGCGCTCGCGCAGCTCGGCATCGGTCAGGGCCGGATGCGGGTCGGCGACATCCGCGGTGACCCAGCTCGGCCAGCCCGCCGCCTGCTCGCGCAGCATCCCGATCGCCGAGCAGATCTGGCCGGGCGTGCAGTAGCCGCACTGGAACCCGTCATGCTCCAGGAACGCGGCCTGCATCGGGTGCAGCGGGCCGCCGGCCGCGGCGTCCGGCGCCAGGCCCTCGATCGTGGTGACGGCACCGCCGTCGTGCATGACCGCCAGGCTGAGACAGGCGTTGATGCGCTGGCCGTCCGCAAGCAAGGTGCAGGCGCCGCACTGGCCGTGGTCGCAGCCCTTTTTTGTGCCGGTCAGCGCCAGGTGCTCGCGCAGCAGGTCGAGCAGCGTGGTGCGGGCGTCGATGTCGAGGACATGGGGCTGGCCGTTCACGGTGAGCGCCACCGGCACCATCACCACCGGCGGCATCGGCAGCGCATCGAGCGGCGTCGGCGGCATCGCCGGAGCCGCTTCGGCGACGCCGGCACCACCGGCCAGCCCGGCGCCGACCACGGCCCCGGCCTGCAGCATCGTCCGCCGCGACAGCGCCAGCATCGCGCCCGCATCCTCGTGTCGCTCGGTCATGGCACCCCCGGACATCCCGCTTGAACCCGGCTATTTACGACGCCCCGCCGCCGCCGGCATCCCGCTCGCGGCGACGTGAACGAGGCCGGAGATGCACCGGCCGCCTGTTGCAACACCGTCCGGTCCATGGCTTCTGAGGATCAATCACCGGCACAGGACCCGCAAGCACCGTGAGCATCGAGACGACCCGGGCCCGCCCTGCCCCGCGCCACGCCGGCCTCCTCCGCCTGCTGGCGGCCGCAGCGGCGCTCGCCATCGCCGTACCGGCGCATCCGCTGCGGGCGCAGGAGCAGCCGCAGATCGCGGCGACCCCGGGCCCGGGCCCGATCCCCGCGCCGCAGGACCGCCCCTACCCCGGCACGATCACGCTCCGGATCGACGCCACCGACCTCGATCGGCACATCTTCACCGGGCACGAGACCATCCCGGTGGCGCGCGCCGGCGACCTCGTGCTGCTGTTCCCGAAATGGCTGCCGGGCGACCATTCGCCGACCGGCGAGCTCGACAAGTTCGCGAGCCTGGTGATCCGCGCCAACGGCGCGCCCCTGGCCTGGGTGCGCGATCCGGTCGATGTCTACGCCTTCCACGTGCCGGTGCCGCAGGGCGCGACGGCGCTCGAGCTCGACTACCAGTACCTGTCGCCGGCGGTGCCGGCCGAGGGCCGGGTGGCGATGACCTCCACCATGCTGAGCCTGCAGTGGAACAACATCCTGCTGTATCCGGCCGGCTTCTTCAGCCGCGACATCGCGGTGGATGCCGGCATGACGCTGCCCGGCGGCTGGCAGTTCGGCTGCGGGCTCGACGTCGCCGGGACCGACGGCGCCGTCACCCGCTTCAAGCCGGTCGGGCTGAACACGCTGGTCGACAACCCGGTGCTGGCCGGGCGCAACGTCCTGCGCGAGGACCTGGCGCCGGGGGCGGCGGTGCCGGTGCATCTCGACCTCGCCGCGGACGCCCCGGCCGACCTCGCGGTGACGCCGTCCGAGCTCGCCGCCCACCGCAACCTGGTGACCCAGGCCGGCCTGCTGTTCGGCTCGCACCATTACGACCATTACGACTTCCTGCTGTCGCTGTCGGACGAGCTGGGCCCGATCGGGCTGGAACATCATCGGTCCTCGGAGAACGGCGTCGGCCCCGGCTACTTCACCGACTGGGACGGGACGGTCGCCGAGCGCGACCTGCTGGCGCACGAGTACACCCACAGCTGGAACGGCAAGTTCCGCCGTCCGGCCGACCTGTGGCAGCCCAACTTCAACACCCCGGAGGGCGACACGCTGCTCTGGGTGTACGAGGGCCAGACCCAGTACTGGGGCAAGGTCCTGGCGTCGCGCTCGGGGCTATGGAGCCGACAGGACGGCCTCGACCAGATGGCGCTGACGGCCGCGGTCTACAGCAACGGCGTCGGCCGCAGCTGGCGCGACCTCGAGGACACCACCAACGACCCGATCATCGCGCAGCGGCGGCCGATCCCGTACCGCTCCTGGCAGCGCTCGGAGGACTACTACGACGAGGGTGCGCTGGTCTGGCTCGACGTCGACACCAGGCTGCGCAGCCTGTCCGGCGGCAAGAAATCCATGGACGACTTCGCGCGCGCCTTCTTCGGCATGGACAACGGCAGCTTCGTCACCCGGACCTACGCCTTCGCCGACATCGCCGCCGCCCTGAACGCGGTCGAGCCCTACGACTGGGCGGGGTTCCTGAACCAGCGCCTCTACGCCACCGGTCCGCAGGCGCCGCTCGACGGCATCACCCGCGGCGGCTACCGCCTGGTCTTCACCGAGGTCGAGACGCAGTTCGAGCACAGCGCCGAGACCGTCCGCCACTTCACCGACCTCTCGTTCTCGCTGGGCGTGGCGCTCAAGGAAGATGGCACCGTGCGCAGCGTGATCTGGGGCAGCCCCGCCTTCCGCGCGGGAATCGTGACCGGCACGCAGATCGTCGCCGTGAACGGCGTCTCGTTCGACCTCGGCGAGCTGAGGCAGACGCTGAAGGCCCGGGCCCCGCTAGACATCCTGCTGCGGGCGGACCGGCACTACCGCAGCGTCCACGTCGACTATGCGGGCGGCCTGCGCTACCCGCACCTTCAGCGGATCGCCGGCACGCCCGCCTATCTCGACGACATCCTGGCGCCGCGGCGGTAGGCCCGCCGGGGAGGCTTCGGGACTAGGCGATGATCCGGCCGGCCTTCCAGTCCAGGCGCAGCCGGTCGATCAGCTGCGGCGGGACGCTCCACTTCTCCTGCGGGCGCGGCACCGTGTAGGTCTCGACCGACAGCTCGGCGGCCGAGACCTCGAGGCGCATGAAGCCGAAGCGATCGTCGCAGCAGCTCTCCAGCACCGTTCCAGGGCCCGCCGCGTAGGGCGTCACGATCGGCTTGGCCCCGACCTTCACCATCTTGTGCAGGTTGTGGTAGCCGCCCTGCCCGGCGACGATGAACGGCCTGACCCGGCCGTCGTCGCCGGTGACGCTGAAGCGCTGGTAGTTGTGCACGTGGCCGGAGAACACGATGTCCGGCTGCCGTCCGGACGCCGCGGCGGCAGCGGCCAGGACCGCAGCCATCGTCTTGCTGCCGGAATGATACTGGTCGAGCGAGTAGATCGGGTGGTGCATGGCGACGATCAGCGCGCGGTCGGCCGGCGCCGCCCGCAGCTCGCCGGCGAACCAGTCGGCCTGGTCCTGTTGCACGACGCCGCCCTCGGGGACGTTGGTGTAGAGCCCGACGATGGTCGCGAACGGCGTGTTCAGGGTCCAGTAGACGTTGGGCTGGATCATCGCCGTGCGGGCGGTCTCGCCGGCGTCGGGTGAGCGCGTGCCGGACCGGGCGGCGCAGAAGTTGCGCACGAAGGTCGCGAGCGAGGGCAGCGGGTTGGTGCGGGTGCCGTCGTCGAGCACGTCGCCGTCGTGGTTGCCGGGGATGCCCATCATCGGCAGGTCGTACAGCGTGTAGGGGTCGTAGAACTGCGGCAGGTACTGCTCGGCCTGGCCGTCGAAATAGATCACGTCGCCCAGGTGGTAGAAGAAGGCGGGCCGGCCGTAGGCGCCGGCGATGGCGGCATCCGCCTCCATCCCGCGCGCCACCAGCGTCTGCGGATCGGGGTCCTGCACGCCGCCGGTGTCGCCGACCATGTGGAAGGCGATCCCGCCCGCCTTGCGCGCCGCGGCGACCGCATCGGGCACGATCGCATCGAGGTCGAGGCGGTAGGGCGCCGCACTGGTGGGCGCCGGCAGCGGCTGGAACGGGCTGCCGGCGAAGGTCGGCGACTGCTGCGGATGCGGCGGATCCTGCCGCGGCCGCCCCTGCGCGAAGCGGTGCGCCGGGCTCGGGTGGGAGCGGTCGGGATGGATCGGCGGACGGGTCATCGGAGCCTCAGGTGTTGTGCGGGTCGACGCTCTTGAAACCGTAGGTCTCGTAGCGGGTCACGAGCCGGTTGTCGGCGACGGTCGCGACGGTGAAGCCCTCCGGCGTGCCGAGACGGGTGCCGTGCCACCAGTTGCCGCTGACCGCGCCGCCGGTGACGTACGGCACGCCGCGCCAGAGCACGGTCTCGTTGATGTGGGTGTGGCCCTGCAGCACGCCGAGCACGTTGTGGCCGGCGAACAGCGGGATCACCTGCCAGGCGTTGGCGACGCTGTCCTTGTGGTGCGCCGGCGCCGGCTGCGGCGGGGCCGCGTAGCTGTCGAACGCGGTGACCAGCGGGATGTGGCTCACCACGACGATCGGCGTGCCGGCCGGCAGGGCGGCGAGGTCGGCGGCCAGCCAGGCGAGCTGGTCGGCGTCGATGCGGCCCTCGTAGTCGCGGTCGGCGGTGATGCCGATCGAGTCCAGCACGACGAAGTGCACGCCGCGATGGTCGAACGCGTAGTGCAGCCGGCCGAAATGGTCCTCGAAGAACTTCTTGCCGTAGAGCGGGTCGGTCGGCTGCACGCCGCTCTTGGTGTAGACGCCGAAGCAGTCGTGGTTGCCGATGGCGTGGCGCACGCTCATGCCGAGATCCTGCTCGGTGCGGGTGTAGAGCCCGATCAGCCCGTCGGCGCGCGGCCGGCCGACGCCCAGCGCGTCGAAGACGTGGTCGCCGCCCTGGATCGCGAAGTCGCCGCCGATCGCGCGCGCCCTGGCGAAGCAGGCGTGGCAGCCGCCGGCGGCGTCGAGCTCGGGCTGCAGGTGGGTGTCGGTGATGAACAGGAACGAGAAGCTGTCGTGCGGCAAAGGGGTCGCGGCCCGGACCGGCAGCAGGCCGCCGGCGGCGAGGCCGGCGCCGGCGGACAGCGACAGGAAGGCGCGTCGGCCGCAGGAGAGGGTCATCGATCATCTCGGCGCTGAGGTGGCGACTTGACGGTGTTATCACCGTTCCGGACGGGGCAAAGTTGCAATTATGGGAAAGCCAGGGGCGCCGCCCCTGGACCCGCTAGGACCGGCGGCCCTAGGACCCATTTCCTTAAGTCACGGTTTCCAAAGGCTCGCCTTCGGCGGGGTCCAGGGGCAGAGTCCCTGGCCTTCCTCAGATATCGGCATAGACGTGCGTCTCCGCCGCCCCGCCGGGATGCGTCACCGCCCCCAGGTGCGCAGGCCCCACCAGCTGCGCGAATTTCCAGATCGCGCCGCTGTTGTAGTCGGTCTTGCGGGGCACCCACGCCGCACGGCGCCGCACCAGCTCCTCCTCGCCGAGCATGACCTCGATGGAGCCGGCCTCGGCATCGAGCACGATGCGGTCGCCATTGCGCAGCAGCGCGATCGGGCCACCCTCGGCCGCTTCCGGGCCGACATGGCCGACGCAGAAGCCGCGGGTGCCGCCGGAGAAGCGCCCGTCGGTGATCAGCGCCACCCTTTCCCCCATGCCCTGCCCGTATATGGCGCCGGTGGTGGACAGCATCTCGCGCATGCCGGGGCCGCCCTTGGGACCCTCGTAGCGGATGACGATGACGTCGCCTTCCTTGTAGGCGCGCGCCTGCACGGCGGCGAAGGCGTCCTCCTCGCAGTCGAAGCAGAGCGCCGTGCCCTCGAACCGCGGCACCTTGAGGCCGGCGACCTTCACGATCGCGCCGTCCGGCGCCAGGTTGCCGCGCAGGCCCACCACGCCGCCGGTGCGCGAGATTGGCTCGGCCACGCTGTAGATCACGTCCTGGTCCCGCGGCACCACGACGCCCTCCAGGTTCTCGGCCAGGGTGCGGCCGCTCACCGTCATGCAGTCGCCGTGCAGCAGGCCGCCGTCGAGCAGCGCCCGCAGGATCACCGGGATGCCGCCGACGCGATGCACGTCGAGCGCCACGTATTTGCCCCCGGGCTTCAGGTCGGCGATGTAGGGCGTGCGGCGCATGATCGCGGCGACGTCCTCGAGGGTGAAGCGCAGCCCGATCTCGTGCGCGATCGCCGGCAGGTGCAGGGCGGCGTTGGTGGAGCCGCCGGTGGCGCCGACCACCACGGCCGCGTTCTCCAGCGAGCGCATGGTGACGATGTCGCGCGGCCGCAGGTTGCGCTCCAGCAGCGCCATCACCGCGTGGCCGCTCGCCTCGGCGAACCGGTCCCGCTCCTCGTACGGCGCCGGCGCCCCGGCGGACCCGGGCAGGGCGAGCCCGATCGCCTCGCTGACGGTGGCCATGGTGTTGGCGGTGAACTGGCCGCCGCAGGCGCCGGCGGACGGGCAGGCCGCGCATTCGAGCTCGAACAGGTCCTCGTCCGACATGTTGCCCGCCGCGTGCTGGCCGACCGCCTCGAACACGTCCACCACGGTGACGTCGCGGCCCTTGAACTGCCCTGGCAGGATCGAGCCGCCATACATGAACACGGCCGGCACGTTCAGCCGCAGCATCGCCATCATCATGCCGGGCAGCGACTTGTCGCAGCCGGCGAGCCCCACCAGAGCGTCGTAGCTGTGGCCGCGCATGGTGAGCTCGACGGTGTCGGCGATGGCGTCGCGCGAGACCAGCGACGACTTCATGCCCTGGTGGCCCATGGCGATGCCGTCGGTGACGGTGATGGTGGTGAACTCGCGCGGCGTCCCGCCGGCCGCGTCGACGCCGCGCTTGGCCGACTGCGCCTGCCGCGACAGCGCGATGTTGCAGGGGGCGGCCTCGTTCCAGCAGGTGGCGACGCCGACCAGCGGGCGGTGGATCTGCTCCTCGGTCAGCCCCATCGCGTAGTAGTACGAGCGGTGCGGCGCCCGTCCGGGCCCCTCCGTGACGTGGCGCGACGGCAGCCGATCCTTATCCCAGCCTCGTGTCATGATCCCCCCTCTGAAGCCTGTCTGAGAATGCGCTGTGCCGGCGATCCGACGCGCCTTCCTGCGCTTGCCGTCTGCTCACGGCCATCGAGGCCGCTCTGCTCCGGTTCTCGGAAGTCGCGCCGGCCGTGCCGCTGCGCGGCACTCTCATCCGGCACACCCCATTCTCAGGCAGGCTCTTGATCCAATAGACCTCAACCGAGACGCCGCAGCGCTGCATCGAGCCGTTCCATCTCCTGCCGGAACGCGGCGAGACGCTCCCGATTCTCCTCCACCACCTCGGGCTTGGCGCGGGCGACGAAGTCGGCGTTGGCGAGCTTGCGCTCCACCTTGTCTGCTTCCGCCTGCGCACGGTCGCGGTCGCGGCCGAGGCGGGCGCGCTCGGCGGCGAGATCGATGATGCCGGCCAGCGGCAGGATCAGCGTCGCCTCGTCGACCACCGCCTGGGCGGCGTCGCGCAGCGCGTCCGGCGGCAGTGCCCCCTCCAGCACCGACACTTCGGACACCCGCGCCATGCGGCTGATCGCCTCCGCCCAGCGCGCCGCCCGGGCCCGGGTGGCGGGGTTGGCGTCGTGCAGCAGCAGCGGCACCAGCCGGGCCGGCGGCACGTTCATCGCCACCCGCACCGCGCGGATCTCGCCGATGAAGCGGATGATCCAGTCGAGCTCCGCCTCGGTGTCGGCGGCGCCGTCGAGCCGGCGGTCCGTCGGCCAGGGTGCCGCGATCAGGCTGCCCTCGGCGCCGTAGCCGAACTCGGCCCAGAGCACCTCCGTCACGAACGGCATCACCGGGGCCAGCAGCCGCAGGATGACGCCCAGCACGTGCGCCGCGGCGGCGCGCAGCTCGACCGCGTCGGCGGCGTCGCCGGCGTTGAACACCGGCTTGGCGAACTCCAGGAACCAGTCGCAGGTCCGGTTCCAGGTGAACCGGTAGACGATCGCGGCATACTCGTCGAAGCGGAACGCCTCCAGCGCCGCGGTCGCGGCGGCCGCCGCCTGCGCCGCCTCGTCCAGGATCCAGCGCGCGAGCGTGCCCCGGGCCGCCGCCGGATCGAAGCTCGGCACCGGCCGCACCGCGTTCATCTCGCAGAACCGGGCGGCGTTCCAGAGCTTGGTGACGAAGGCGCGATACTCCTCGACCCGCTTGGGGCCCAGCCTCACGTCCCTGCCCTGCCCGGTCAGCGCGCAGACGGTGAAGCGCAGCGCGTCGGCGCCGTAGCCGTCCAGCAGCTCCAGCGGGTCGAGCCCGTTGCCCTTGCTCTTCGACATCTTCTGGCCGCGCTCGTCGCGCACCAGCCCGTGGATGAACACGTCGCGGAATGGCACCTCGCCCATCAGGTGCAGCCCCATCATCATCATCCGGGCCACCCAGAAGAAGATGATGTCGTGGCCGGTGACCAGCACGTCGCCGGGGTAGTAGCGGGCCAGCTCGTGCAGGGTCTCCGAACCGCCGCCCGGCCAGCCCAGCGTCGAGAACGGCCAGAGCGCCGACGAGAACCAGGTGTCGAGCACGTCCTCGTCCTGCACGAGTGCCGTTTCGATGCCGTAATGCGCCCGGGCGGCCTTGGCGGCCGCGGCCGCGTCGTGGGCGACGAACGCCTGCCCGTCCGGCCCGTACCAGGCCGGGATGCGGTGGCCCCACCAGAGCTGGCGGCTGATGCACCAGGGCTGGATGTCGCGCATCCAGGCGAAGAACGTGTTCTCCCACTGCCGCGGCACGAACCGCACGCGGCCGTCCTCCACCGCCCGGATCGCCGGGCCGGCCAGGCGGGCGGCGTCGCAATACCACTGCGTGGTCAGCCGCGGCTCGATCACGGCGCCGCTGCGCTCGGCATGCGGCACCGGATGGGTGTGCGGCTCGACCCGCTCCAGCAGGCCGAGCCGCTCCAGCTCGCCCACGATCGCCGTGCGGGCGGCCTCGCGCGGCAGGCCGGCGAGGCCGCGCACGAAGCCGGGGTCGGCGAGGCCGGGCACCGCGACGAGCTCGGCCTCGATCTCGTCCAGGACGATACGGGCGTCGGCGTCGAGCACCGACGGCATCGCCAGGCCGTGGCGCTGGCCGACCGTGAAGTCGTTGAAGTCGTGCGCCGGCGTGATCTTGACCGCGCCGGTGCCCTTCTCCGGGTCGGAGTAGGTGTCGACAATGATCGGGATGCGGCGCCCGGTCAGCGGCAGCACCACCGAGCGGCCGACCAGGTGGGCGTGGCGGGCGTCGCCCGGGTTCACCGCCACCGCGACGTCGCCCAGCATCGTCTCCGGGCGCGTGGTGGCGACGACGATGCTGCCGCCATCCTCGCCGTCCAGCGGATAGCGGATGTGCCAGAGATGGCCGCGCAGCTCGCGGCTCTCGACCTCGAGGTCGGAGATCGCCGAGCGGAACGACGGGTCCCAGTTGACCAGCCGCCGGGCGCGGGCGATCAGGCCCTGGCGGTGCAGCGTGACGAAGGTCTCCCGCACCGCCGCCGACAGCCCGTCATCCATGGTGAAGCGCTCGCGCGCCCAGTCGAGCGACACGCCGAGGCGGCGCAGCTGCCGGGTGATGCCGCCGCCCGACTGCGCCTTCCAGGCCCAGACCCGCTCGATGAAGGCGTCGCGCCCGAGCTCGTCGCGGCGCACGCCCTCGGCATCGAGCTGCCGCTCGACCACCAGCTGGGTGGCGATGCCGGCATGGTCGGTGCCGGGCTGCCACAGCGCGTCGCGGCCCTGCATGCGGCGCCAGCGGATCAGCACGTCCTGCAACGTCATGGTCAGCGCGTGGCCGACATGCAGCGTGCCGGTGACGTTGGGCGGCGGGATCATGATGGTGTAGGGCGCGGCCCCGCCCTCGGGCCGGGCCGCGAATGCGCCGGACCGTTCCCAGAGCGCGTAGAGGCGAGGCTCGGCGTCGTCCGGCCTGAAGGTCTTGTCCAGCATGGCGACGAAACTAGAGAAACCGCCGCCGGGCGGAAAGCCATGCCGGCGTCAGACGCGCCGAACGCGGCTCGGGCAAGGACGATGGCTTAGGTCGGCAGGGCTATCGCATTGAGGAGAAGGCCAGGGCGCTGCCCTGGACCCGTTGGGGCCGCGGGCCCCAAACCCCGATTCATAAGGAGATGGTCTCTGCTTGGAAGTACAACCTTAATGAATCGGGGTCTGGGGCCTGCGGCCCCAGTGGGGTCCAGGGGCAAAGCCCCTGGCCTTCTTCCTCATGCGATAC
>CAXTVM010000060.1:0-16325 GCA_964247725.1 uncultured Acetobacteraceae bacterium
AAGGACGTGACCGCCAAGTGCTACGGCGGCGACATCAGCCGCAAGCGCAAGCTGCTGGACAAGCAGAAGGAGGGCAAGAAGCGGATGCGTCAGTTCGGCAAGGTCGAAATCCCGCAGACGGCGTTCCTGGCCGCACTCAAGATGGAGGGATGACGGTCCCTCGGTTCGCCACCGCTCAGACCAGTCGCAGCGCGGCGACGGCGCCCCAGACGACGGCCCCGATGACGAGGTTGCCCAGCACGAGCGCCGAGAGGCGGATCGCGAGGTAGAGGCGGAGCAGCACGATCGCAATCTGCAGCACCCGCACGCTACGCTCCAGCTGCTCGTGGTAGTGCAGCGCACGGTCGCGGACCTGCTCGTCGGCCTCCGCGCGGTCGGCCAGCTGCCGCATCCCGCCGGCCGACGGCTGGTCGGCGATCCGGCCGGCCTCGATATACGCGATCGCCACCGCCGCCGCCGGCCCGGTCGCGGTGGCGCGCAGCATCTCGGCCGCCTCCGACCGCACCGCGCGCCGCACCGACTTCGCCTGACACTCGTTCCAGATGTCGCTCGCGATGATGGTGCGGGCGAGGAAGGTGGTCTGCGAGGCGTTGGCGCTCATCTCCAGATCACAGTGACCGCGGCGAACCTGGCGACCAGGATCGCGGCCCGCTCAGGCAAGGCCGTTTGGGTCCATGGACACGGCTATCGCATTGGGAAGAAGACCAGGGGCTTTGCCCCTGGACCGACCGGGGCCGCGGGCCCCAGACCCCGATCCGTTAGGGTATTACTTTTAACCAGGGCTATCTTCTTGCGATACGGGATTGGGGCCGTCGTGGACAGCACGCCAAGGCGTGACGGCCTCAACGGGGCCAGGGCAGCGCCCTGGCCTTCTCCTCGGCATCACTCCTCAGGTGCGATAGCCGTGGCTCCATGAACTCAGCGCCTGGAGCCTGCGGCCGCGGCGGCGGGGTTCCCGGCCGGGGGCGTCAGGTAGCGATCGAACCAGGCCAGCGTGCGCCGGGTGGCGTCGGCGAGATCGCGCGGATTCTCCAGTCCGTGGCCCTGCCCGGCATAGACGACGAACTCGGTCGGCACGTGCAGCGCGCGCAGGTCGTGCCAGAACTCGAGGCTCTGCTGGATCGGGCACTCGATGTCGCCGTCGCCGCCGAACAGGAACACGGGCGTGTGCACCGCGTTCACGTGCGCGACCGGCGACTCCGACAGGTAGAGCGCCAGGGCGTCGAACGACGGCGCGCCGAACAAGGCGAGGTCTGCCTTCTCGACGCCGGTCTCGCCGTCGAGCGAGACCCAGTCGGAGATGCCGGCCCCCGAGACCGTGGCCCGGAACCGGTCGGTTTGGGTGGGCGCCCACAGCGCCATGTAGCCGCCATAGCTGTATCCGAACAGGCCGAGCCGGTGCGGGTCGACCGGGGCCTGCCGCTCCACCGCGTCGAGGCCGGCTAGGACGTCGCGGAGCGGCCCGGCGCCGAGGTCGCGCACGTCGGCCGCGGCATAGGCCTTGCCCTGGCCGAACGAGCCGCGCGGGTTTGGCAGGAAGAGGTCGTAGCCGGCCGACAGCAGCGCCGTCTGCGGGCCCGGGCGCGGGAACGTCGGCAGGCTTGCGGCCGACGGTCCGCCATGTACGATCGTGACCAGCGGACGGCGGCCCTTGCCTGTCGACAGCGGCTCCAGCAGCCAGCCGCTCGGCGTCAGTCCGTCATCGCTCCAGGATACGCTGCGCGCGGTCCAGCGCGCGACGAGCCCGTCATTGTCGTGGCTGACCGGATGCCACGCGCCGATCGCGCCGGCCACCAGCGCCGGCGCCCGCACCATCGACTGCAGCACGCCGGCGGTGGTGCCGCCGCCGCAGGCGATCCCGGGGTTCGAGCCCTGCGCCGACAGCGTGGCCTCGTCCTGCCACGCCTGGCCGACGCGGCCGCCGGCGTCGATGATGGCGATGCAGGTGCGGGTGCTGGCGATGTCGCCTGCGATCAGGCGGTCGCCGCAGGACCAGTCCAGCGACGAGAAGCTGAGCCGGCCGTCCCGGGTGAGGTCGCGCGCCACGCCGGCGCCGGCGATCGGCGCGGTCCAGACGTCGCCGCCGGTGGAACCGAAGTCACTCATGATCCCGACGATGAAGGCGACGGTGCGGCCGTCGGGCGAGACGACCGGCGAGGCGATCTGCTGCTGGTAGGAGCGGGGCGCGAACAGCGTGCGCGGCGCGCCGCCGGCCTGGTCGAAGGCGAGCAGCCTGGCGACATACCAGTTCTCGTCGCCGTTGCCGGCGGCCGCGGTGCCGACGAAGCCGTGTCCGCCCGGCATCCACTGATACTCGTAGACGAACAGGTCCGCGGGCGAGACGAAGCGCAGGGCGCCGCCCTCCAGGACCGCGATGCGCTGCTCGTCCTCGTGCGCGCCGACCTCGCCGGCGAGGGCCGCCGCGGCCGCCGTGGCCCCCGCCTCCTTGCGGGCGGCCGTGACCGCCAGCACCGCGAGCCGGCCGTCGGCGGAGAAGCGCGGCGTCTGCAGCGTGCCGTCGAAGGCGAGCAGGCGTCGGACGCAGCACCCGTCCGCCGCGGCCTGCTCGATCTGCCAGCGCGGCGGGGTCCGGGCGATACCCCCGCCGGCGCCGGCGCCGGTCCGGTCCTGCAGCAGGAAGACCAGACTGCGCCCGTCGGGCGAAAACACCGGCGAGGCGGGCTTGCAGTCGGCGATGTCGCCGCACGGCAGCGGCACCCGCGTCGGTGCGCCAGTCGCGGCGTCCCGGACCACCAGCCGCAGGACCTTCGGCGTCTCGGGATCGGCCGGCTCGTCGGCCTCGATGTCGGCGATCCGGGCACCGTCCGGCGATACCGCGACGCCGCTGAAGGAATGCATCAGCCCGTGCGCGACAGGGCTGCGGTCCGTGCCCCGGTTTGTGCCCTGGTCCGTGCCCTGGGCCGCGGCCCGCCCGAAGCCGCCGGATGTCAGGACTCCCAGGACGCAGGCGAGGATGACAGGCAGCCGCGGCGCTGCGGGACCGAAGCGGAAGCGACGAAGGCGCATGGGCCGTCCTGCCGGTGGAGCGTCATCATGCCGCGCGACGGTATGGCCGGTCCAGGAGCCGCCGCGTCAGCTGCCGAGCACGCGGAGGAGGTTGCGCAGCCGGGACAGGAACATCTCCGGATGCACCGGCTCGGCCGCGGTGGCGTCGCGGCGCAGCGCGTCCTGGCCGCGCCGGGCCAGCTCCGGCCGCGCCCGGATCGCGAGCCCGATCTCCTCGCGGCCGATCCGGAACACCTCGAGCTCGGTCAGCGCCGTGGCGGTCGCCGCATGCGCCGTCCCGGTGATCAGCCCGATCGCACCCAGCGTTTCTCTCGAGCTCAGCCGCTCCAGCATCCGCGGGCCGGCCGGCGTGTCCTGCGCGATCTCGACGGTGCCGGACGCGAGCAGGGACAGGCCATGCGGCGCTTCGCCCTGCCGCATCAGGACCCCGCCCGGCTCCAGCCGGTCCGGCGCGAAGTAAGGGATCAGCAGCGCCCGATCAGCGGCGGTCATGATGCCGAACAGATCGGACTCCGCCGGCAGCTCGGCCAGCGTCGGCACCGCCACCGGCACCGCCGCCCCGCCCGGCACCGCGAGCGCGATCCCGGCATGGCGCAGGTGGCGTTGGGATCTGGCCGAGCAGCTCGGTCCTGGCCTCCGCCAGGCAGTCGCTGGACGCGACCGAGAAGCCGACACCTCCCACACCGCACCCTGCCCGGCCAGCTCGGTGCCATGGATGGAGGCGGCGGGCTCGGACAGCATGACCCGGCAGGTCCGCGCCGCCGCCAGCAGCCTCCGCCGGCAGCGCTCCGGGGGCGACGCGCAGTCCAGGCCGATCGACACCGCACTGCCGCGGACCGGGGTCGGCGAGCTGCGGTTCACCAGCCGCGCCTTGGCGATGATGCCGTTCGGCACCACGGCGATGTTGCCGTCGCCGGCCGCGATCCGCGCCGAGCGCCAGTTGACCTGGACGACGTGGCCCTCGATGCCGCCCTCGACCAGAGCAGGCCGCCCGGCACGTAGGGCCGCTCCAGCCCGACCGCGATGCCGGAGAACACGTCCGACAGCGTGCTCCGCAACGCCAGCCCGAGCACGATCGCGATCACGCCGGAGGTCGCCAGCAGGCCGCGGATCGGCACCTCGAAGGCGAAATTGACGATGCCGAGCAGGGTGGCGACGACGATGGCGCCGGCGAACAGGTCCGACACGATCCGGGTCTCGCGCGGCCGGTTCTCCAGCACCACGAACAGGATTCGAGCCAGCACGCTGACCCAGAGCGGCCAGCGCGTGCGTAGCCGCGGCACCAGCGCCGCCGACAGCAGCAGCGCGGTCGCCAGCGGCAGCGGTAGCGGGAAGCCGGCGATCACGGCGCTCTCCGGTGGCGTGGTTGGTTGCCGCTGAGAAAGCAAGACCAGGGCGCTGCCCTGGACCCGTTGGGGCCGCGGGCCCCAAACCCCGAATCGTAAGGAGATCGCCCGTACATGACGGCGTATCCTTGATGAATCGGGGTCCGGGGCCCGCGGCCCCAGTGGGGTCCAGGGGCAAAGCCCCTGGCCTTGAGTAACTGACCGCGGTCGTCAGCGTTGCCGTAGCCATGGCCCCGCGCACGATCCTCTGCATCCGCCACGGTCAGTCGACGGCCAACGTCGCCTGGGACGAGACCGGCCTCGATCCCGGGCTGCCGGACGCCCGCCTGACCCCGGAGGGCGAGCGCCAGGTGGCCGAGGCACGCGACCGCCTGCGCGACCGGCCGATCGAGCTGGTGGTGGCGACACCGCTCACGCGTGCGCTGCAGACCGCACTCGGCCTCTTCGCCGATCATCCGTCACGGCCACGCATCGTGGTCGAGGCGCTGCATCGCGAGCGGCTGGAGAGCGGCGGCGACGTCGGCCGCGCGCCTGTCCATCTCGTCGCCGACTACCCGACGCTGGAGCTGGGGCACCTGCCGGAGGTCTGGTGGCATGTGGACGGCGAGCCCGATGCCGCCGGCCTCGCGGTCGAGCCGCTCGATACCGTGCTGGAGCGGGTGCGGCTGTTCCGCGACTATCTCGCCGGGCGGCCGGAGCGCCATATCGCCGTGGTCGGCCATGGCACCTTCTTCTACCACATGACCGGCGTGTTCCTGCCGAACTGCGGCATGACCGAGCTCGACGCCTGAGCGATCACGCGGGGGCGGCGCCAGCGTCTTGCGCATGGTTTGATGCGCCAGCGCTTTCTCAACGGACGGCTCGCCGTCCACGGCGTAGCCCGGCCGGGCGTAGAAGCCGATCGTGGTCTGCCGGGCCGCCAGCCGCACGTGCCGGATCCCGGTCGAACGCAGCTCTTGCTCGCTCCGGGCCACCAGGCGGCTGCCGAGGCCGCATCTTTGGTGACCTGGCCGGATCGCCATCTGCCGCAGCGTGGCCTGATCCTCCGCGCGCGCCTACACGTGGGGGACGATCAGCAGCCGCGTGCCGGACCAGCCGGCGATCCTGCCACAGCGCCAGATGGACCTGGCCGACCTCCGCGGCCAGCTCGTCGGCGCCGAACGCAAGCCCGAGCGGCGCCCGCAGCACGTCGTGGCGCAGGGCGACCATCTCGTGCCAGGCCGGGCTGCCGAACGCCTCCCGCGTGATCACGCGCTAGGCATGCGGTGCGGGCGGCGCCGCCGGATCTCCTACCCACCTCGCATGCATGGGCTGCACCCACAGGAGCCGATGCGGATAGGAGATCCAGACCCGGTGGTTGCGCAGGAAGTTGGCACCCAGCAGGCTCACGGTGACGTCGCCCACGGCGACCCGGAACGGGCTGTCGTGTTCCGGATTGATATCGAGCGAGTCGAAGCGGTGGATCGACGCCTTCACCTTGTTCTCATCGATCCTCTCGGTCGTGATGACGCGATCGCCCTGGAGTGACTGCGGGGTGACGCCGACGGCGCGTGCGTCGGCGAGGGTGAGGATGGTGCCGCCGGCCCCGCTGTCCAGCTGCACGACCAGCGGCTTCCCGTTGAGCCGGATCGCCACCTGGACCTGGGTGTCCCGCTCGAGGTCGAAGGGCAGGGAGTAGGCATCGCCCGGCCAGGGCGGCGCGAACCGCGCGTCGCAGCCCTGCTCCCGGTAGAGGCCGACGCGATGCGCCGGCAGGTCGAACTCGACGTCGTAGTTGACCAGGAAGTCGGCGCCGAACAGCCCGACGACCGGCAGCCCGTCCACCGTGCCGCCGAACGCGCCGGCCCCCACGAAATTCACGTTTCGCGCCACGCCGCTTCCGAGATCGAGCCTGTCGATCTTGACCAGGCTGGCGAACACGCTGCCGCCGCTGCCGGTGAGCAGGACGTGATGGTCGAGATCGACCGGCAGCGAGAGCGTGTCCGCGGCATGGGGCGTTACGAGCGACAGGCTCCCGCCGGTATTGACGATGAAGGCGACCGGCCAGTCGTCCACGGTCGCCCGGACGATCGGTTGCGCCCGGTCGTTGAGCGCCGGAAGGTCGGCCTCCTCGCGCATCACGTACTGCCCGCCGCCGCCGGGTGCGCAACCGGCAGGACGGCCAGGATCGCGATTGGCAGCAGGTGCCGCGGCGGGTGCATCGGGATGATGTCCGAACGTTCATGGTGGCCGACGGCCCGCCGCCAGGAGGATTCGCGCCGCGCGAGCTTGGCCGCGTCGCGCCGTGGTCCGCAACCTGCTAAGCAGCCATATGAAAACGGCGCCGGGGCGGCTCAATGCGATACATGATCCTGATCGTGGTGCTGGTGCTGGTCATCGGCGTGTTCGGGCTGGTGGGCCTGTTCAGCGGCATCGGCGACATGCTGCGGCGGCGGCGCGGCGTCGACCGCGACAGCGCGGTGATCGCCGACTCCGAGAACGAGATCGACGAGGATGTCGAACGGAACCCGCCCATCCTGTAGCGGCGCCGGTCAGCCCCCGGTCACCCGCTGATGTGCCGGCCGATCAGGCTCATCAGGTAGATGAAGACGAAGACCCCGCCAAGCAGCAGGACGATGGGGACCCAGGGCTTCATGCTCGACCTTTCCGGAACCTCGGTCTGATGCAGTAGCCCGGGACGGGGCGGCCGACAAACGAGTGCTTAGGCGAGCGTCATCAGGCTCGCGTTGCCGCCCGCCGCGGTCGTGTCGATGCTGACGCAGCGCTCGTGCATCAGCCACTCGAGCGGCAGGTCGTCCTCCTCCGGATCGAGCCGGTGCAGCGGCACGATGGGGGCGTCCGCGTCCGCCAACGCCGCCGCCAGTTCCATGGCCAGCCCAGGCAGTGCGGCGGCGTCCGCCAGTGCCGCGGCGCAACCGGCCGCCGCGGCGGCATCCTCCTCCGCCACCATCCCGTCCAACGCCGCGATCGCGCTCCGGAGCGCCGGTGCCGCCGCGTCCGGCGGCCGCCGCGCCACCGCCCGGTTGCCGGTCGCCAGCGCCGCCATCACCTGCAGCAGCAGCGCCGGCTCGTCCGCCGCCACGCACAGCACGGCGCCGCGAGGCCGCAGACTGTACAGGTTGCGCTCGCCGACCGGGCCCGGCAGCGCCCGCTCGACGCCAAATGGGCTGCGCTCCAGCAGCCGGCGGCAGGCCGGCGCTGCCGCGTGGCCGTCGAGCAGCTCCAGGAATCGATGCGCCGCCGCCGGGGCCGCGCCGCCCTGCAGCAGCGGCGCGCCCGGGGCGCCGCGGCGCAGCCGGTGCAGGATGAGCGGGCCGCCCGCCTTCGGCCCGGTGCCCGACAGGCCGGTGCCGCCGAACGGCTGGCTGCCGACCACGGCGCCGATCAGGTTGCGGTTCACGTAGACGTTGCCCGCCTCGCTGCGCGCCACCGCCCGCCGCATGGTGCGGTCGATCCGGGTGTGCACGCCGAAGGTCAGCCCGTAGCCGGTGGCGTTGACGGCATCGATCGCCGCCTCCAGCCCGTCCTGCGACACGCGCAGCACGTGCAGCACCGGCCCGAACACCTCGGCGCCGATCTGCCCGATGTCGCGGGTCTCGATCAGCGTCGGCGCCACGAAGCTGCCGTGCGCGCACTCGGGCGGCAGCACGGCGCGGGTGACCCGGCAGCCGAGGCCGGCGAGCCGGGCCACGTGCGCCTCGATCGCGTCCCGCGCTGCTGCGCCGATCACCGGGCCGATGTCGGTGGCCAAACGCTGCGGGTTGCCGACGCGCAGCTCCGCTAGGGCTCCCTTCAGCATCGCCAGCGTGCGGTCGGCCGCTTCCTCCTGCAGGCATAGGATGCGCAGCGCCGAGCAGCGCTGGCCGGCGCAGTCGAACGCCGACGCGATCGCGTCCGTCGTCACCTGCTCCGCCAGCGCGGCGCTGTCGACCAGCAGCGCGTTCTGGCCACCGGTCTCGGCGACCAGCGGCACGATGCCGTGCCCGGCCTCGGCATGGCCGGCCAACGTGCGCGCGATCGACCGCGCCACGGCGCCGGAGCCGGTGAACAGCACACCGCCGATCCGCCGGTCGGCGACCAGGGCGGCACCGACCGCGCCATCGCCTGGCAGCAGCTGCAGCACGTCGCGCGGCACGCCCGCCTCGTGCAGCAGGCGCGTCGCGAGCGCCGCCACCAGCGGTGTCTCCTCGGCCGGCTTGGCCAGCACCGCATTGCCCGCCGCCAGCGCCGCCGCGATCTGGCCTATGAAGATCGCCAACGGGAAGTTCCACGGGCTGATGCACACCACCGCACCCAGCGCCGTGCCCGCCAGCGGCGCATCCCCGTCCGGGGGCCGCAGCCGGGCGGCATAGTAGCGCAGGAAGTCGACCGCCTCGCGCACCTCGCCGACCGCAGCCGCCGCGGTCTTGCCGGCCTCGCGCATGAGTGGCGGCAGCAGCGCCGGCAGTGCCGCCTGCAGCCGGTCGGCGGCCGCCTCCAGGCAGCCCGCCCGCCCGGCATCGTCCACTGCCGACCAGCGCGCCGCCGCCGCCAGCGCGGCCCCCACCGCCGCAGCGACGTCGGCCGGATCAATGTCGCGGCAGCGCCCGACCCGCACCCGGCGATCGGCCGGGTCGGCGCAGTCGCGCCAGGCGGTCACGGCGGCGGCGACCGCCAGCATCGGCTCGGCGGTGAGGTCCGCGGCGTCGGCGAGCCCGTCCCGCAGCAGTGCGATCACCGGCTCCGATGCCAGGTCCAGCCCGGCCGAATTGCGCCGCGCCGGCCCGAACAGATCCGCTGGCGGCACGATCGCCGGGTGCGGCGCGCCCACCGGCATTGCGGCGGCGGCGAGGCGGACCGGGTCGGCGACCATTTCCGCCACCGGTACGTCCGGGTCGGCGACGCGGTTCACGAACGAGCTGTTGGCGCCGTTCTCCAGCAGCCGCCGCACCAGATAGGCGAGCAGCGTCTTGTGGCTGCCGACCGGCGCGTAGACTCGGCACGGCCGGTCGAGCCCGCCCGGCCCCACCACCTGCTCGTAGAGCGCCTCGCCCATGCCGTGCAGGCACTGGAACTCGTACTGGCCGATCGTGAAGTCGGGGCCCGCCATGGTCGCCACGGCGGCGACGGTCTGCGCGTTGTGCGTGGCGAACTGCGGGAACACCGCATCGGGTGCTGCCAGCAGCCGTCGCGCGCAGGCGAGGTAGGACAGGTCGGTGTGCAGCTTGCGCGTGAACAACGGGTAGTCGGACAGCCCGGCCTCCTGCGCGCGCTTGATCTCGCTGTCCCAGTAGGCGCCCTTGACCAGCCGCACCATCAGCCGGTGCCGTGTCCGCCGTGCCAGCGCCACCAGGTGCTCGATCACCGCCGGCGTGCGCCGGCCGTAGGCCTGCACGACGAAGCCGATGCCGTCCCAGCCGGCGAGATCCGGCTGCTCGCACAGGCTCTCCAGCAGATCGAGCGACAGCTCGAGCCGGTCCTGCTCCTCGGCGTCGATGTTGAGCCCGACGCCGAGCCGGCGCGCCAGGCTGGCGAGGCCGGACAGGCGCGGCAGCAGCTCGTCCCGCACCCGATCCTGCTGCGCCCGCGCGTAGCGGGGATGTAGCGCCGACAGCTTGATCGAGATGCCGGCGCCGTCGAACAGGCTTTTCGCCACCCCGCCCGCCGCGTTATGCGCGGCGATGGCGCGGATCGCGTGCTCGTACTCGGCGAGGTACCGCCGCGCGTCCGCAGCGGTCGTGGCCGCCTCGCCCAGCATGTCGAACGAATAGCGGAAGCCTGCGCGCTCGCGGCCGCGCGCCGCCCGCAGCGCCGCCTCGATGGTCTCGCCTACCACGAACTGCTCACCCAGCACGCGCATGGCGCGGTCCATCGCCGCACGGATCAGCGGCTCGCCGCCCCGGCCGGCGACGCGCAGCAGCGCCGCCCGCAGGCCGCGCGGCTCATCGGCGTCCTGCTGCAGCCGCCCGGTGATCAGCAGCCCCCAGGTGGCGGCATTGACGAACAGCGACGGGCTCTGGCCCAGGTGCGAGCGCCAGTCGCCGCCGCCGATCTTGTCGCGGATCAGCCGGTCGCGGGTGGCGGCGTCGGGGATGCGCAGCAGCGCCTCGGCCAGGCACATCAGCGCCACCCCCTCCTGGCTCGACAGCGCGTACTCCGCCATCAGCCCCTCCACCGGCCGCGGCCGGCCGCGCGCGCGCAGCGCCTCGACCAGCCGCGCGGCGAGGGCCGTCGCCCGGTCGGGCGTCGGCGGGGTGTCGGCCAGCAGGGCCGCGACGCACTCCGGCTCCGGCCGGCGCGTGGCCGCGGTGATCCGCGCGCGGTCCTCGTCGGCAGGGCGCCAACGGGTGGCGAAGGCGGGCTGGCGGGCGCCGTCGTCGATCATGTCCATGGTGCTCTCCCAACCGGGCCGCTGGCGTTGCCCGACCATCGCATGGGGCGGGCCCGCGCGCCGCATCGCTGTTGATTGCGCCCCGGCGGCCGTCCATCCTGGCGGCCGCCATGCGGGCGAGCGATCGGGGGCGGGCGTGGCGGACGATCCATACGAGATCCTGGGGATCGGCCGCGACGCCGACAAGGACGCGATCCGCACCGCCTATCGGCGGCTGGCCAAGGAGACCCATCCGGACCTGCACCCGGGCGACGCCGCCGCCGAGGCGCGCTTCAAGCGCGTCAGCGCCGCCAACGCCCTGCTGTCCGATCCCGAGCAGCGCGGCCGCTACGACCGCGGCGAGATCGACGGCGCCGGCCAGGAGCGGCCGCCACAGCGCCCCTCCTACCGCGAGCAGGCCCAGGGTCCGCAGGGCGGCCGCTACCGGCCCGGGGCCGGGGGCGGGGCGGGCGCGTCCCCGTTCGGCGCCGGCTTTGGTGCCGGCGGGGGCGAGGAGGATCTCGGCGACATCTTCGGCGACCTGTTCGGCCGCGGCCGGCGCGCCCCGCCCGGTGGCGCGCCCGGGGGCCCACGCCGAGGCCCCGACCACGAATACGCGCTGACCGTCGCCTTCACCGACGCCGTGGCCGGCGCCACCACCCGGATCACGCTGCCGACCGGCGCCACGCTTGACGTCAAGGTGCCGTCCGGCATCGAGGACGACCAGGTGCTGCGCCTGCGCGGCAAGGGCGGGGAGGGGACCGAGGGCGGTCCCGCCGGCGACGCGCTGATCCGCATCCAGGTCGCGCCGGACCCGCGATACATCCGCGACGGCGACGACATCCGCACCGAGCTCTCCGTCGGCCTGAAGCAGGCGGTGCTGGGGGGCGCGGTGCAGGTGCCGACGCCCGCCGGGCCGGTGGCGATGACGATCCCGCCCGACAGCGACACCGGCCGCACGCTGCGCCTGCGCGGCCGCGGCGTGCCGGCGCGCGGCGACCGCCCGGCCGGCAACCTCTACGTCACGCTGCGCGTGGTGCTGGGCCCCACCGACGACGCGCTGCGGACGTTCCTGCGCGACTGGACCCCGCCCGCCGCCCCGGGAGACCCGGCATGATCACCATCGAGACGCTGTGCGTGCGCCTGGGCGCCGTGACCCGATCGGACGTCGAGCTCTGGATCGAGCGCGCCTGGGTCCGGCCCGAGGGCGCGCCCGGCCACTACCTGTTCCACCCGATCGACGAGGCCCGCGCGCAACTCATCCTGGAGCTGCGCCGGGACCTGCACATCAACGACGAGGCGCTGCCGCTGGTGCTGTCGCTGCTGGACCAGATCTATGCCGGCCGCCGGCACATGCGGCGGGTCCGCGCCACCATCGAGGGCCACGCCGACGCGCGCCTGCGGCAGGAGCTGTCCCGCCTGCTGGGCGAGGATCTGGACTGACGCGGCACCGGCCAGGCGTCATGGAACGGTCATGAGCTGATCACAACCGGCCGGCGCGCCGGCTGCTAGACCGGCGGCGCCCAAGAGCTGGAGTCGCCATGCGTCCGCCCTTATCGTTGTTCCGTGCCCGCCTGCTCGGTGCATCCTGCATCGCCGTACCGGCGCTGGCGCTGGGCTCCTGCCTGTCGGCACCGGCGTTGGCGGACGATTACGGCGCGTTGTTCGTCACCGGCAGCTAGTATGCCGGCCAGGCCGGCACCGTCGCGATCGGTCAGGCGCTACCGAACAGCACCGACGTTGCGGCGATCGCCGACGGCAGCTACCCCTCCGTGTTCATGAACGACACCGTGGACCCTAACTTCGGCGTCACCTCGCCGATCGAGCTGAGTACGTACCTGACCCGTGGCGCCGCCGGCACCGGGGTCGCCGTCGGCCCGCTGCTCTGCACCGTCGACCTCACCGCGCTCTCCGGCGTCGCCACCAGCTTCTCCTCGAAGTCCGAGCTGGCGCTGAACGTGTCGACCGACGGCACCGCGCTCACCCTGATGGGCTACGTCTCGCCGATCGACGCGCTGGACGTCTCCAACTCCAACACGCCCGGCTTCGTCGACCCGACCAACACCGACACCCAGGCCTCGACCTACCGCGCGGTGCTTGAGCTCGGCACCGCGCACGGGCTGCGCGTGTCGCCGGTCGCCGCCTACAGCGGCAACAACGGCCGCGCCGCGATCCTAGCCAACGACTTGGAGAATTCGGGCCAGGATGCCTACCTGCTGGTCGGCAACGGCGGCAACGGCTCCGGCACGCCGCCCGGCGCGATCGTCGCCGACACCGGCGTGCAGCTCGCCACCCCGGGCAGCGCCAACCCCAATACCGGCGTGGTCGGCGCCCAGCAGGGCACGCCGGGGGCCAAGACCGGCTACCAGTACGGCTTCAGCGTGGCCTCGATCGGCGAGCCCGCCGACAAGTCCGGCAAGGACGACAACTTCCGCGGCGAGACGCTGTTCGACAACTTGCTCTACGTGACCAAGGGCAGCGGCGGCAACGGCGTCAACACCGTCTATCAGGTCGCACCCGGCGCCGATCCGCTGCAGCCGGGCCAGGCGCGGATCACCATCCTGCCGGGCTTCCCGACCGGACTCGCCGCCAACCTCAACCCGGTCACCGAGTTCTACCCGTTCGGCATCTTCTTCGCCAACGCCATCACGCTCTACGTCGCCGACGAGGGGGCGCAGTCGCTGAGCCCCGACCCGAACGCCGGCCTGCAGAAATGGATTTTCAACGGCAGCCGGTGGGTGCTGGCCTACACGCTGCGGAACGGCCTCGACCTCGACCAGGCCTACGATGTCGCCAACTACCCGGCCTCGATCGCGCCGGCGACCACCGGCCTGCGCAACATCACCGGCAAGGTCGAGGGCAACACGGTAACGATCTTTGCCGCCACAGCCACCTTCAGCACCGCCGGCGATCCGGGCGCGGATCCGAACCAGGTGGTACAGATCGTCGACCAGCTGGGGGCCACCACCCTGCCGGCGGCCGAGAGCTTCACTACGGTGGCGGCCCCGGCTTATGGCCGGGTCTATCGCGGCGTCGCCTACGTCCAGTGCGGAACGCCGGCCGCGTGCCTCGCCACCGCCAGCAGCTTGGCGCGGCACTGAGGAGTCCAGGGCCACCGGGTCGGAGCGCCAGGCTCCGGCCCCCGAGCATCTTGTGGTCATATCCTTGCGCATGATCCGCTGGGCCGCACCGCCGGAGCGGGTGAAGCCATGCCGTTGTCCCAGATGCAGATCATCCGCTCCTTGGCCGAGGCGCTCGCCTGGTTCGAGAAGGAGCTGACGTGGGCGTCGGGCCTGGCGAGCTTCGGCACCTGACAGGTCGGATCGGCGAGCTCTACGCCGCGATGATCACGCGCGGTCAGATGGCGCCTTCGATGAACCAGCGCGGCTACGACGTGGTCAGCCGCCAGGGTGAACATATCTCAGTCAAGACCATTACGACATCGAGCCATGTCGAGTTCAAGAAAAGCACCCTCCACGACGTCCATCGCGTTATCATCCTGAGGATCAACGTCGACATTGAGGAGGAAGAGGCATCGATCGAGGAGATCGTCGACCAGTTGATCGATGAGTTCCGTCCGCTCTGCCAGGAGCTGCAGGATCTATACAGATTTGGTATATCGAGCAGGCTGACCGCGCGTCTGCCGATCGGATGCATCCTGGTGAGCGCCGAGGCTAGGAGCGGTCCATACCGCATCGTTCAATATGACAACGGAACTACCGGGTCGAGGCGATGACGGTCCACAGCCCATCGCCAAGCCCATCCTCCGCCAGATCGCCCCGGAGATCGGCGTCGGGCTGCTGAACGATTCCGGCAACAAGAAGAACACCCGGCAGCTGGGCGAAGACGTCATCGCCGCGCTGGAGGCATGACCAGCCCGCCAGCGATCTTTCTGCGAAACGCGGACTGCGTCGGGTTTGCGCTGTGATCGTCAGGCGGTGCGGGATGCCGATCGCCAGGCGTCCGGCGGCCGGCTCCTCTCGTGCGCCGTGAAGCGCATCTCCAGCCAATCCGCAACCAGATCGGGCACGATGGCGTCGCCCGCAGCCCACCCGCGTACCAGCCGTTCGTTGCAGCCAAGCAGCCCCACGAGGTCGCGCTGCGACCAGTGCAGCACGTCGAGAACCTCGCGCAGCCAGCTGGACTCATCCCTCCCGCCTTCCAGCGCACGATCGCGAACGGGCCCGCCGTGACGCCAACGCCGAGCGTGAATCCGAGGGTAAGATCGGACATCATGAGCCGCCACGGCACGACCGCACGCTGCGTCTTCTTGAGGTCGCTGTACTCCAATCGCGCTTCGCCGTCGAACGGCGTGGATACGATGATCCGGTCGAGTGGCTCTGGCGTGCCCAGGCGCAAGAACAGTGCCAGGCCCGGTTCACCATCACCATGGTCATGTCGTCCAGATGCCTGGACGTTGTACGGACCCGTTACGAGACGGCGTCTTTCCCGGCAGGGCTTCATCCTCATCCTATGTCGATCACCACCTTGCCGAATGCCCGCCCAGCCTTGAGATGCTCGTAGGCCGCGACCGCCTCGTCGAACCCGAACCGCCGGTCGACCACCGGCCTGATCGCGTTCCGTTCCACGAACCGCACCGCCTGCTCCGTCATGACCCGCGATCCCACCATCACGCCCTGCAGCGACTTGTTGCCGCTGATCAGCGCGCCCGGCGCCACCTCCGCCCCCTTGAACCCGCTCAAGCCCCCGATCACCACGACCAGGCCGCCGAACCGTACCGCCTCGATCGAGCGCCGCAGGGTGTCCGCCCCACCCAGCTCGATGACCAGATCGACGCCGCGCCCGGCGGTCTCCGCCTTGACCGCCTTCTGCCAGTCCGGGTTGCTGCGGTAGTTCACGGCCGCCCGCGCGCCCATCGCCCTGACCCGGTCCAGCTTGGCGTCGCTGGACGACGTCACGATCGCCTCCAGGCCCGCCGCCCGCGCCAGCTGCAGCGCGAAGATCGACACCCCGCCGGTGCCCTGGATCAGCACCGTGTCTCCGGGGTTCAGCACGCCCCGCCCGAACATCGCGTTCCAGGCCGTCACCGCCGCGCACGGCAGGGTCGCCGCTTCCGCGTCATCCAGCCCCTCCGGCGCCCGCACCATCCCGGTTTCGGGGGCCACGAAGCGCTCGCACAGCACCCCGTCCAGCTGCGCCCCGTAGGTGTCGTGCTGCGCTTCGGCCGTGGCCGGCCCATCCATCCAGTTCGGGAAGTAGGTCGTGATCACGCGGTCCCCAGGCCGGAACCGAGTCACCTGGGCGCCCACCTCCACCACCGCGCCGGCCCCGTCCGACACCGGCACCACCGGATGCGGCGCCGGATCGAAGTAGTCCCCCCGCGCCACCATCAGGTCCCGGAAGTTCAGGGCTACCGCCCGCATCGCCACCCTGACCTCGTGCGCGCCCAGCGCCCGTTCCGGCCGCTCCACCTGCCGCAACCCGTCGACCCCGTCGCCGGAGCGGATCTCGTAGCACCTCATCCCCGTTCCCCTGCCTTCATCGAGAGCTCAACCGCGAGGCGCGTGAAACGGTTCCAGATCTCGGGCTCGCCCGCTGTCCACAGGGCTATCGCATTGAGGAGGCGTGAAAGAAGGCCAGGG
>CAXTVM010000061.1:0-16078 GCA_964247725.1 uncultured Acetobacteraceae bacterium
CGATCCCCTATGAATCACACCGCGTCAAGCCGCGTAAAGGGTCCTGAGCCTAGCCCAATCGCTCGCTGCCGGTTGAGTGATATCCCCACCCGCTTAACCATGAGCAGCAGCAGCTTGCGATCGTCCTTATCAGCGCCCGATCCCGGGGCGACCGGGTGCGATCATCGTTGAACTAGCCCGGACACCAGGATCAGGTATGGCTGCCTCCCGCCAGACCAAGGGCGGGCCGTGTCGGACGCAAGCAAAGTTCACAGGCTGCATCCAACCTGTAATAGACTCGCCTCCGAACGATCGGAGCGACGGCCATGCTAGGCGGCAACCTCGGCGCCTTCACCCAGGGCGTGTTCGGCGGCGCGCAGGCGGTGCAGAACATCACCGCGTCCAACCAGGAGCTGCAGCAGCGCTAGTACGCGCTCGACGCCGCGCAGGCGGTGCAGGCGGCCAGCAGCGATCCCGACGCGGTGCAGGGCGCGCCGGCGCCCACGGCGATCCAGGAGACCGGCACCGCGTCGCCCGACGCCGGCCAGTCGGACCCGGACGCGAGCGGGGCGCCGGGCACGACCACGGTCGCGGGGGCGCTGCCGACGACGTCCGGCCCGGTGGCCGACGTGTCCAAGCTGCCGCCGCTGGGCGTGAAGCCGCAGGCAGCCGCGAAGCCGGCCGGGGCGCCGGTGTCGGACCAGGATGCCGCGGCCGCCACCGACCCCCTTAGCGCCGGGGATGGAACCGCGCAGGCAGCGCCCGCCACGCCCCCGCCGTCCGGCGCGGCGCTGGACTGGCGCGGGTGGGCGGCCGGCGGGCCGGTGCCGACGGCCGCATCGCCAGCGGCACCAGCAGCATCCCCGGCGGCGAGCCCGGCCGCCCCCGCCCCGTCGCTCGGCGCCAGGATCCTGGGCGCCATCAACCCGGTCGGGACGGCGAGCGCCGCCCCGCTGCGCCCGATGACGCCGTCGGCGGCTGCGTCGGACAGCACCAGCAGCGATGCCGCGCCGACCGATGGAGCCAGCCTCGGCCCCGCCGACGTCACCCTGCCGCAGCGGCCGGCCCCGGGCCAGGCGCCGGACGCGCGCACCTCCAACGACGTCACCACCCGCACCGCGTTCGACCCGCAGCCCTATGCCGCCCTCGTGCAGCAGGCGCCGGCCTACGCGAAGATGGTCGACCAGGTGGCGGACAAGTACAACGTGACCCCCGCCCGCCTGGCGCTGCACTGGAACAACGAGAGCAGCCTGAACACCACGGCGCCGGCCAGCAGCACCGGCGCCGTCGGGCCGCTGCAGATCCAGCCGGCCACCGCGCGCTACCTCGACCCCACCGGCACCCGGGATCCGACCAAGCTGCCCGATGCGCTCGACCTTGCCGCCCAGAACATCCACCTGGCCGACACCCGCTACGGCCGCGACACGCCGCTGTCGGTCGCCGCCTACCAGGGCGGCAACGGCTCGGCCGACGCCATCGCGGCCGGCGAGGGCGCGCACCACCCGGCCACCCTCGCCTACATGGCCAAGTCGTTCCCGGGCCAGTCGCTGGGGCCCGACCAGCTGCAGCCGGGCCACGCGATGAGCCCGAGCGGGATCGTGCAGGCGGCGCAGCAGGACGGGCCGGACGCGGTGCTGAACTTCGTCGCGCGCTCGGGGCCGGCGGCGGCGCCGCTGTCCGACAAGTGGCGGCAGGCCGAGAGCGCCCTGATGACCGCGGCGGCGGCCAAGGGCGACGTGGCGGGCATGACGCACGCCCGCGACTTCGTGTTCCAGCAGCTGCACCAGGGCAACGCCACCTCGCTGATCAACGCCTACCAGGCGCTGCAGGCGGGTGACGGCACGGCGGCGGCGCAGCAGCTGGCGCGGGCCAACGCGTTCTTCCCCGACGGCGCCACGTCCCGGTTCGGCACGGACGGCGCCGGCAACGTGTGGATGCAGCGGGTGGACGAGCATGACCCGACCAAGCCGCTCGGGTCGCCCGTGCAGGTCACGCCCGACAAGCTGCAGACCATGCTGATCCAGACGCAGGACCCCAATCAGTTCGCGCAGGTGCTGTCGGAGCAGCAGCAGCAGGTGGCGCGGATCCGGCTGGACCAGCAGCACGGCGCCTACTACTCCCAGCTGGCCGGCGTGCGGGAGTACATGGCGGACCGCCAGGCGCAGACGCAGCAGGCGGTCGCCAGGACCCGGGCGGCGGCCCTGACCCAGGCTGCCGGCATCCGTGCCGGCGCCAGCGAGTACGGCGCGGACCAGCGGTTGCAGGGGGCCACCGTGCGCGGCGGTGCCTTGGAACGTGCCAGCGCGGCCGCGCAACCGGGCGTCAACGGGGTGAAGCCGAACCAGATCGACGGCGAGGCCACCAGGTTCTACGGCGGCCAGGATGCGACGCCGAGCGGCCCGATGGCGCCCGATCAGGCCGGCCTCGCCAGCGAGCTCCACCAGGAGCTGCGCGCCAACACGCCCGGCATGACGGCGCTCGGCGCCCGGTCGCTGACGCTGGGGCTGCTGGGCGGGGACAACGTCCTGCGCCCGGTCGGCAACGGCCTGTACGGCATCTTCCCCCGGGGCGCGCAGTCCGGCCAGCCGCGCGCCGTGATCAGCGGCGCCGTGGCGCAGCGTTTCGGGCAGCAGATGATGCCGAACGGCCTTAGAACACCCGGACAGGCGCCGGGCGGTGCGCTGGGTGCCGCCGCGGCGCCGATCGTGGTGCAGCCGAGCCGGTCCGCGCTGCCATCCGGGCTTGGCGGGCCGCCCAGCGGTGCCCTCGGCTACGCGACGTCGGGCGCGGCGGTGCCGCCGGGCGGGTCGGCGCTTCCCACCGGGGCGCTGCCGGCTGGCTACTGAAGGGGTGGAGCGGCCGGGATGACGCCCCCGGCCGCCGCCCCTGCACGGTATCCTCGAGGTGCTGATCGTGTGGGCGGCGTACCTGAAGGCGGCCCGGCACCACCCCCGGCCTGTCCAGATACCCCCCGCGGGGTGGCCCCGGGGCCACCGTCACGGACGATACAGTAGCGGATTGATACGCCCTCCCCTTTGATGGAAGATTAACGTTTCCATCAGGGAGAAGCACGATGTCGGATGCCGCCTGCCGCCTCAGCTGGGGTGGAATACAGGACCTCGCCGATGCCATGGGCCAGCACGTCCTCGCGCACGCCGTCAGGGGGCTTGATCTCATCAGCCCGGAGGACCGGCGCCGCGCCGTCGCCCTGGGGTCCGCCATGGTCGAAGAGATCGAGGACGCATCGCAGGCGCTGATACGGCAGGTCGGCGCCGACCGGACGGAGCAGGTCTGGCTGGAGCTGCTGCGCGGCATGAAGGGCAAGATCGACGAGCTGCTGGAGATGGCGGCCGCCTAGCCCAGCCTCAACCGATCAGGCGACGCGATGGGGGCGGTTCCGCGAGGGACCGCCCTTCTGCTGTCGGCAGTCCATCGAGTCGTCGACGTGAAGCCGACCAAGGCCTCTTCGGCGGTTCTGCTTCCGATGTGCTTCCGGCACCGCACCAGCCGGAAACAGCTTCCGGAGCCACTATCGTAAGCTATTGTTTTCGCTTCTGGATTTGGTCGGGCAGGCGGGATTCGAACCCACGACCCCCAGTCCCCCAGACTGATGCGCTACCAGGCTGCGCTACTGCCCGCCCATTGCGGCGGCAGCCGGGATGTAGCAGCAGCACAGCCGCGCCGCAATCCGGCCGGTCCGGCTCGACGCGGTCGTACGACCGCGAGGTCCTGCGCAGGATCGCCATGTGCAGGACATGGACGAGAGCGAAGGCGATCGCCACGGCAACCGTGATCCCCGCACCTCCCGTGCTCTGCGCGCGCTTAGAGGCGATGATGCCCGACGCGATCGCCCCGATGGCCGGAATGAGGGCAAGGGCCGACCGGCGCGGGGCCGGCCATGTCGGCCTGTCGTCCAGCCCCCATTGCATCGGCGGTCCGGGAGCGGGCGGCAGCGTCGCGTTCGCCCGGACCGACATCGCCACCATGACAGCGAGACCCGCGGGTGCAATCAGCCACGACGTCATCGCCAGCCGCTTGTCGTCGACCCGACGACATGACAAGCGGCTGCCCGGCGCTTCCGCCACCCGAGGTGATCAAGGCGATGGGATCCACGTCCGCATCGTTTGGCGCGACCAGTACGGCCGACGAGGTGATCGAGGGTGTCGACCTCTACGGGCGACGCATCCTCGTGACCGGCGTGTCTTCCGGGACCGGCGTGGAGACGGCGCGCGTCCTGGCGGTCCACGGGGCGCATGTGGTCGGCACTGCCCGAGACCTGACCAAGGCCCGGCGGGCCACCCAGCAAATCGGCGTCCAGACGCAGTCGGATGGGGATTTCGAGCTCATCGCGCTCGACCTCGCCTCCCTGGCGAGCATCCGCGCCTGCGCGGATGAACTCCTGAAGTCCAGCCGGCGCTTCGACGTCGTCGCTGCCAATGCCGGCGTGATGGCGAGCCCGCACGGCATCACCGCCGACGGCTTCGAGACGCAGTTCGGGACCAACCACCTCGGGCACTTCGTTTTCGTCAACCGCATCGCGGGCCTCATCAATCCCGGTGGCCGCCTCGTCACGCTGGCCTCAGCCGGCCATCGCGGTGCCGATATCGATCTCGACGAGCCCAATTTCGAGCACACGCCCTACGACCCCCTGGTCGCCTACCGCCGGTCCAAGACCGCGACGATCCTCTTCGCGGTCGAGTTCGACCGGCGTCACGAGGCCGGCGGCGTCCGCGCCACCGCCGTGCATCCCGGCGCGGTGCTGACAGAAACCACGCGCACGATGATCGAGAACCAGCCGGCGGCGGCCGCCGCCTTCCGATGGAAGACCGTCAAGCAGGGCCCCGCAACCTCGGCATGGGCGGGCTGCGTCGCCGCCGCGGACCAGATCGGCGGCCGCTATTGCGAGGATTGCCGCGTCGCCGACATCAACGATCGTCCCGCGGATACCTTCGGCGTGCGGACCTACGCGCTGGATCCCAGGCACGCGAAGGCGCTGTGGATCAGGAGCGAGGAGATGGTGGGCGAGCGCTTCTGACCGCTGACCCGGATCGCGATCAGACGCCGCCGATCTGGCGGCGCATCTCCTGCAGCTCGTCCAGCACGTCGCGCAGCGCGCGCCGCAGGCGCTGCACCTCGCCCTCCAGCGCCTCGTCGTGCGCTCGGGTCCAGCTCGCCGGCGGCTCGAACTCCGCCGCCACCGCCGCCGGTTCGGCCGCGGCCGCCTCCGGCGGCTCGGGCGGGATCTCGAGCTCGTCGCCGCCGCGGTCAGCGACGTCCGGCGGTGGCAGGTCTCCCGAGAGGGTGCCGTCACCCTCGCGGAGCAGCCTCTGCACGCCCTTGATCGTGTAGCCCTGGATGTAGAGCAGGTCGGAGATCCGCCGCAGCAGCGCGATGTCGTCCGGCCGGTAGTAGCGGCGGCCGCCGCCGCGCTTCAGCGGCTTCACCTGCGGGAAGCGCGTCTCCCAGAACCGCAGCACATGCTGCGGGATGTGCAGGTCGTCGGCCACCTCGCTGATGGTGCGGAACGCCGACGGGCTCTTCTTCGGCCGGACGCCCTGGCGTTCCGGCTCGGCCTCCGGCGGATCGTCCTCGCCGCCGCCGTCGAAGCTCCCCTCCAGGTCGGGTTCCCCGTCGGCGTCGCGGCCGTCCCAGCCGCCGGACGAGCTCATGCCGCGTCGTCCTCGGCCGGGAGCTCCTGTCCGTTGACCCGCGCCTTCAGCACCTGGCTGGGCCGGAACACCAGCACCGAGCGCGGCAGGATCGGCACCTCGAGCCCGGTCTTGGGGTTGCGCCCGATCCGCCGGCCCTTCTGTCGCACCGAGAAGGTGCCGAACCCGCTGATCTTGACCGGGTCGCCGGACTGCAGCGCGCTCGCCACCCGTTCCAGCACCGCCTCCAGCAGCGCCGCCGACTCGTTTCGCGACAGGCCGACCTGGGTGTAGATGTGTTCGGCCAGGCTCGCTCTCGTCACGGTGCTCATGACCGAACCGTAATCATGCCCAGGGAACCCGTCAAACCGAAGTGCCGTCAAAGCAACGATCAGGACGGCGTCCTTCACATGCGGATCAAGGCGGAGCCCCAGGTCAGGCCGCCGCCCAACGCCTCCATCAGCACCAGGTCGCCGCGCCGGATGCGGCCGTCGCGCACCCCTTCCGCCAGCGCCAGCGGGATCGAGGCGGCGGACGTGTTGGCGTGGCGGTCGACGGTGATCACCACCCGCTCGGGCGGCAGACCGAGCTTGCGGCCCATCGCGTCGATGATGCGCCGGTTGGCCTGGTGCGGCACCAGCCAGTCGATGTCGGCCTGGCCGAGCCCGTTCGCCGCCAGCGCCTCGTCGACCGCGGAGGCCAGCTTCGCCACGGCATGGCGGAAGATCTCGCGGCCGTTCATGCGGAGATGTCCCGACATCTCCGGCCGGCCGACCGCGCCGTCGACGAACAGCAGGTCGCCGTCGGCGCCGTCGGAATGGAGGTGGGTCGACAGCACGCCCGGACCGTTGTCGGAGCCGGCGCGCAGCAGCATCGCGCCGGCGCCGTCGCCGAACAGCACGCAGGTGCCGCGGTCGCTCCAGTCCACGATGCGCGAGTACACCTCGCTGCCGATCACCAGCACGCTGCGGACCTGGCCGGACCGGATCATCGCGTCCGCCACCGACAGCGCGTAGATGAAGCCGCTGCAGGCGGCGGCCAGGTCGAAGGCGAAGCCGGTCCGCACCCCGAGAGCCGCCTGCACCCGGACCGCGGTCGCCGGGAACGCCTGGTCCGGCGTGCTGGTGGCGAGCAGGATCGCGTCGAGCTCGGCGGCCTCGACGCCGGCGTCCGACAGCGCGCCGCGCGCGGCCGCGGTCGCCATGAAGGCGGCGGTCTCGTGCGGCGCCGCCAGGTGGCGCTGCGCGATGCCGGTGCGCTCCCGGATCCAGGCGTCCGACGTGTCGAGCGAAGCCGCCAGCTCGTCGTTGCCGACCACCCGCTCGGGGAGGTAGGTGCCGATGCCGATGACGGCGGAGCGGGGCGACATGACGGGCGTCCCCTAGCCGGTGGTCGCGAGCCGGGCTTCCGGCCCGGATGCCGCCCGGCCCGTGTGCCCGGCCGCGACGTGCCCCGCCGACCCGGCTCCGGCGGTGGCGCCGCCGCCGAGCTGGGCCACCCCGATCCGGATGCGGTCGTTGAAGCGATGCGTGACCATGTCCATCGCCACGTCGAGAGCGTGCGCGAATCCCTCCGCGTCGGCGCCGCCGTGCGACTTCACCACCACGCCGTTCAGGCCCAACAGCACCGCGCCGTTGTAGCGTCGCGGGTCGAGCCACTCGCGCATCCGGTCGAGCCCGGGGCGCGCCATCACGTAGCCGAGCCGCGAGATCATGCTGGTGTTGAACACCTGCCGCAGCATCGTCCCGGCCAGCTTCAGCGCGCCCTCCCCGGTCTTCAGCGCCACGTTGCCGGTGAAGCCGTCGGTCACCACGACATCGGTGGTGCCGGCGGTGATGTCGTGGCCCTCGACGAAGCCGCGGAACTGGGGCCCGAGCGCGCTGCCGCGCAGCACCTCGGCCGCCTGCCGCACCCGCTCGTCGCCCTTGATCTGCTCGGAACCCACGTTCAGCAGCCCGATCGTCGGCGACGGCAGCCCCAGCACGACGCGGGCGAACGCCTCGCCCATGATCGCGAACTCGACCAAGTTGCGGCTGTCGCAGGCGACGTTGGCGCCGAGGTCAAGCATCACCACGTCGCCGCGCGCCGAGGGGCTGATCGCCGCCAGCGCCGGCCGATCGATGCCGGGGACGGTCTTGATGACAATCTTGGCCAGAGCCAGCATCGCGCCGGAATTGCCGGCCGACACCACGCAGTCGGCCTCGCCGGCGGCGACCGCATCCATCGCCATCCGCATCGAGGAGTCGCGCACACGCAGCGCCGCGGTGCCCTTGGTCTCGTTGCTGACCACGCTCGGCGCGTGCCGAACCGTGCAGATCGCCTGCGCCGCCTTCGAGCGCGCCAGCAGCGGCGTCAGCAGCGCCTCGTTGCCGATCAGCAACACGCGCATCCCGGGATGCCGCTCGGCCGCCAGGGCGAGCCCGCCCACGACGATCTCCGGCGCGCCGTCGCCGCCCATGGCGTCGACCGCCAGGGCAAAGCCCGCGCCGATCTCCTCCGGGCCGGTCTCGGCGCCATCCTCGGACCCGGCGGCGGTCATCGGCGGGCAACCGGTTCCGGGCTGCCGTCCCCGCCGATCCGCGGCCGCGGATTGCGGGCCGACCGGCGTCCCGGACCGCGCCTGTCCACGCGCGCGCTCATCCGGGTCCGGCCTTCTCAGGTTCGGATGGCGGCCTTGAGCGCCTTGCCGGCCTGCACCACTTCGCGGCCGTCATAATGTCCGCACTGGCCGCAGACATGGTGCGGCCGCTTCAGCTCGCCGCAGTTCCCGCACTCGCTGCGCGCCTCGACCGGCAACGCCTGGTGGCTCTGGCGCATACCGCGACGCGAGGGCGAGGTCTTTCTCTTCGGAACAGCCATGGGCCTCAAGCCCCTCCAGATCTGCGACGACGGGCGGCCGCGGCCGAAGCGCCGGCGCCGTGGACGCCAGGCCGACGGCACGAGCGTCGAATGAGCCGGCGCTCGTAGCAGAGCCGCCCCCGTCCTGCAAGCGAGCGGTCATGGGCACCCGGGCTGGGGCGCAGGAAGGAGAAGGCCAGGGCGCCGCCCTGGACCCGTTGGGGCCCGCGGCCCCAGTGGGGTCCAAGAGCAAGGCCCCTGGCCTTACTTCCTAGTTCGCCCGCCCGCCCGGACGCAGCCGCGCCAGCGCTGCGAACGGGTTCGGCGCCGCGTCGTCCGGATCCTGGCCGACCACCGGCGGGTCGCCGATCCGCAGGCCGACGGGACGTTCCGCGCCGGGCCGATGCGGATACGGGTCCAGCGCCAGCGCCAGCTGCTCCACCGCCGCCTCGCCGAGGTCGATGGCATCGCCCCCGTACGGCACGTCGTCGTCGGCCTCCAGGTCGAGCGCCGCGTCGGGCTGCGCCGCCAGCTGGCCCGCCGGCACGAACCGCAGCGAGAACCGCTCGGTGACCTCGGCCTCGAACGGCTCGTCGGTCACCACGCATACCTGCATCACCCTCGCCTGCAGCACCCCGTCCGCCTCGACCACGCCGTTGCGGCCGATGCCCGACAGCGCGAACCGGCAGCCGAGCCCGGCCACCGCCGGCACGTGCAGCCGCAGCGCCAGCGCCGCGCACTCGCTGGGGTCGGCCTCGACCTCGATCACCAGCCGGTCGCCGGCCGGCAGGTCGGCGCCGAGGCGCCGCAGCGGGATGCGGCGCGACAGCTCGGGATGGGGACTCATGCGATGCCTCCTGCGTTGCAAGCGGGGCCGAGATTGACACCGGAAGGGCGATCGGGCACCGGACTGGAACGATGCGATGTCGGTGCGTCCGCGTCCGCGGACGCCGACCAGACCCAGGATGCCCGCCCGCCCATGCCGTCCGCGCCCCATCGCCCCGCCGGCCGCCTGCTCGGGCTCCTGCTCGGCCTGTCGCCGCTTGCCCTGTCCGGCGCCCTCTCCGGCACCTTGGCCGGCTGCGGGGTGTTCTCGCCGCTTCCGACCGACCGCGGGCAGATGGTGGAGCGGGAGGACTATGACAAGCTGGTGCCCGGCACCACGACGCGTGCCGACGTCACGTCGCTGATCGGCTCGCCGACGGCGAAGGCGACCTTCGACGACAACACCTGGTTCTACATCGGCGAGATCACCGCGCCGGTGCCGCTGGCCCATCCCACGGTCCAGCAGCAGCAGGTGCTGGTGCTGAACTTCGACCAGGGCGGCGTGCTGCGCAGCCTGCGCCGGCTCGACAAGGGCAACGCGCACGACGTGGCCATGGTCGGCCGCACGACCCCCTCGCCCGGCAGCGACTCCACCTTCCTGCAGCAGCTGATCGGCAACGTCGGCCGCTACAACCCGCTGAGCTCGCTCGGCGGCGACACTCTGGGCGGCGGCGGCCTCGGCAGCAACAACGGCGCAGGCCATGGCGGCGCGGGCAATACGCTGCCTTAGCCTTAGGATAAGGCCAGAGGCTCTGCCCCTGGACCCCACTGGGGCCGCGGGCCCCAGACCCCGATTCGTTAGAGGGATCTTCTTACGCATCGGGGTTCGCGGCACGCCCGCGTGACGGCTCCAACGGGTCCGGGGCGGCGCCCCGGCCTCAGAACGGCAGCCTGATCCGAGCCCGCAGGCCGCCCAGCGGGCTCCGCTCCAGCCAGATGTCGCCGCCGTGCGCGTGGATGATGTCGCGGGCGATGGTGAGCCCCAGTCCGGTGCCGCCGTCGGCGCCGCTCTCGAACGCCCGGAACGCCTGCTCGCGGCGGTGGTCCGGGATGCCGGGCCCGTCGTCGTCGATCAACAGCACGACGGCGCGCGCCTCGGCCGCGGCGCTCAGCACGACGCGGCCGCCATGCCGGCGCGCGTTGTCCAGCAGGTTGGCCAGCACGCGGCGGATCGCGATCTGCCGCAGCACGATGTCGGGCATCGGCTGCACCGACACCGCCAGCACCTCCACCCCCGCCCGCCGCGCCGCCGCCGCCGCCTCCTCCAGCAGCGGCCCGAGCGCCACGGGCTCCGCCTGCTCGGCGCCCTCGCCGCGCGCGAACGACAGGTAGCCCTCGATCATGCGGTCCATCTCGGCGATATCGGCGACCATGCCGGCGACGTCGGGCGCCAGCGTCGCCGCCTCCAGCCGGCCTTCCTGCGGCAGCATCGCCAGGGTCAGCCGCAGCCGGGTCAGCGGCGTGCGCAGGTCGTGCGACACCCCGGCCAGCATCGCGGTGCGCTGCGCCACGAAGCGCAGGATGCGGTCCTGCATGCGGTTGAACGCGCTCGCCGCCTTGCGCACCTCCTGCGCCCCCTCGGGCCGGATCGGGCCGGGGTCGCGGCCCATCCCGAACGCTTCGGCCGCCCGCGCCAGCCGGCGGATCGCCCGCACCTGGTTGCGCATGAACAGGGCGGCCACCACGAACAGCAGCAGCGCGCTGCCGACCACCCAGACCACGAACAGCCAGATCGGCCCGACGTCGAGCCGCTTGCGCGGGGCGGCGACCTGCAGCACCGCGTCGGGCAGCTGGATCGCGATGTGCACGACGCGGGGATCGGCCAGCCAGTCGACGCTGAACGGCAGCCCGGTCTGGGCCAGGGCGGCGGCCAGGTCCTCGTCCATCGGCCCCAGCACGTTGGTGGAGCCGGGACGCAGCAGCCGGCGGTGCGGCTGCAGCGCCATCTCGAGCTGGAACTGGGTGGCGGCGCTGGCCAGCAGCCAGTCGCGGTCGGCCTTGCCGTGCGCCCGCTGCAGCAGCAGCAGCGTCTCGGTGATCTCGCCCGCCACCGCGGTGGACAGCCGCCGCGACACGATGTCGAGGTGGCTGCCGTAGAACAGCTCGAGCGAGATGCCCTCGGTCACCACCAGCGGGATTAGCAGGATCAGCAGCGACCGCCCGAGCAGCGAGCGCGGCAGCAGCCGCCGCACCGGCCGGTCCAGCCTGATCTGCCAGCGCCCCGAGCCGTTTCTGGCCGACCGGTCCTGCGCCGGCACGGCCTGGCTCGGCGTGGTGCCGCGCCGACCCAGGCGACGCAGCCAAAGGCCGAACCGCGACCGCCGCGGCACCTCCGGCGGGTCCGGGTCCGGCGGCAGCAGACGCTCGCCCGGCCGCATCGCCGGAAGGACGGGCGCCATCGCCGTCACCGAGGCAGGCGGTGCCAGGGCAGGCGGTGCCAGGGCGGGCGGCACCGGAGCCTGCATCAGGCTCCCGGCCGCAGCACGTAGCCGCGCCCGCGCACCGTATGCAGGTATCGCGGCTCGCGGGGGTCGGGCTCTATGCGGCGGCGCAGCCGGGTCACCTGCACGTCGATGGCGCGCTCGCCCGCCTCGTCCATCTCCAGCGTGCGGGCGATCGCGTCGCGCGACAACACCTCGCCCGAATGCCGCGCCAGCACGGTGAGCAGCGCCGACTCGCCGCCGGTCAAGTGCACGGTGCCGTCCGGCCCCTCCAGCAGGCCGCGCACCGGGTCGAACTCCAGGACGCCGATCCGCACCGGACGGGCGTTCTCGGTCGGCGCCGGCGGCCCGATCCGCCGCAGCAGCGCCCGCAGCCGGAGCAGCAGCTCGCGCGGCTCGAACGGCTTGCCGAGATAGTCGTCGGAGCCCGCCTCCAGCCCGGCGATGCGGTCCTGCGGCTCGCCGCGCGCGGTCAGCAGCAGGATCGGCAGCTCCTGGCCGTCGTCGCGCAGCGCGCGGGTGAGCTGCAGCCCGCTCTCGCCCGGCATGGTCACGTCCAGCACCATCACGTCCGGCTGCATGGCGCCCAGCAGCCGGCGCGCCTCGGCGGCGCTGGACGCGGTCGACACCCGGAATCCCTGCTCCAGCAGGTAGCGCTGCAGCAGCGCCCGCAGGCGCTGGTCGTCGTCGACCACCAGCACGTGCGCCGCCTCGGCTGCCAGCGGCGGCGCCGCGTCCGGCATCACCCGGCAGTCCGGTGCGGGGGGCCGCTTCCGATCGGCGCGGCGGGATGTTGCGGCTCCAGCAGATCGCGGGTCTGCTCGTCCATCACGCCGCGCATCACCCGCCGGAACCCGTCGACCGCGGCGCCGCCGGCCTCGCGATAGGCCGCCACCATGCGCTCCCGCTGCCGCTCGAACAGCCGCCGCTCCAGCGCCCGCCCGTCCCCGGTCAGGCTGAGCAGGCGCTGGCGGCGGTCGCGCGGCCCGGGCACCTGCTCGACCAGGCCGCGCGCCACAAGCTCGGCCAGCACCCGGGCCAGGCTCTGCTTGGTGATCCGCAGCAGCGCCAGCAGCTCGCCGACCGCGATCCCCGACCGCCGGCCGATGAAGTGCAGCGCCCGGTGGTGCGCCCGCCCGAGCCCGAGCTCGGCCAGGATCGCGTCGGCCGACGCGGCGAGGTCGCGATAGGCGAAGAAGAACAGGTCCTGCGCCAGCCGCATCTGCTCCTCGCGCAGGAACAGCAGCGCGGTGCCGGCGCCGCCCTCGACCGGCGCCGGCCCGTGCGACCGGGCGCGTCCGTGCAGGCCGACCTTCTGCTCCATCCACCCTGATCCATGCGCCGGTTGCCGGCCGGGATCTAAGACAGCTTCGTTGACTTGATGGAAGCCGCCTCCTAGTGACGGCCGGGATGCCAGCCAGAGGAGCCCGCCGATGTCCCTTGTTCCGTTCGACGACCGGGACGGCTCGATCTGGTGGGACGGCGAGCTGGTGGCCTGGCGGGACGCCAAGCTGCACGTGCTCAGCCACGGGCTGCACTACGCCAGCGCCGTGTTCGAGGGCGAGCGCGCCTATAGCGGCCACATCTTCAAGCTCCGCGAGCATACCGAGCGGCTGATCGAGAGCGGCCGCATCCTGGGCTTCGAGATCCCCTGGTCGGCCGACCAGATCGACGACGCCTGCCTGCTGGCGCTGGAGACCAGCGGCCTCGCCGACGCCTACATCCGGCCGCTGGCCTGGCGCGGCGCCGAGCAGCTCTCGGTCTCGGCGCAGCAGACCCGCATCCACCTGATGGTCGCGGTCTGGAGCTGGCCCAACCTGTTCGGCGCCGACCGCATGAAGGGCGTGCGTCTGGCGACCTCGAAGTGGAGGCGCCCGCACCCGGAGACGGCGCCGATCCACGCCAAGGCGGCCGGGCTCTACATGACCAGCACCATGTCAAAGCACGACGCCGAGGCGCAAGGCTACAACGACGCCCTGATGCTGGACTGGCGCGGCCAGGTGTCCGAGGCCACCGGCGCCAACATCTTCTTCATGATCGACGGCGCGCTGCACACGCCGACGCCCGACTGCTTCCTGGACGGCATCACCCGCCGCACCGTGATCGCGCTGGCGGCCAAGCGGCAGATCCCGGTGGTCGAGCGCGCGATCATGCCGGACGAGATGGCGCGCGCGACCGAGGTGTTCGTCACCGGCAGCGCCGCCGAGGTCACCCCGGTGCGCCAGATCGACGGGCTCAGCTTCGAGTGCGGCCCGGCCACCGCGGCGCTGCTGCACGACTACGAGGCGCTGGTGCGGATGTCGCCGGCCCAGGTCGAGGCCAGGCTCGCGGCCTGAGGGGCCGTCCGGGAACGCGCTGTGCCGGCGATCCGACGCGGCCGTCTCCGCCTGGCCGTTCGCTCACGGCCAGGCGACCGCTCCGCTCCGGTTCCGGGCAGCCACGCCAGGCCGGGGCGCGGCACTTTCATCCGGTACGCCCCATTCTCAAATGGTCACTAATGTCCTGTCATTGGAAACCAGTATGGTGCACCGACCAGCTCGCCATATGACTCTATCGGTCGGGCGTTGTCTTCAGTGAAGCCTGGAAGATCTACGCGACCGACTTTGATCGGATTGTAGTAGTCCGAACATCCGCTTTCCAGACCTCTAAGACTCAATGCAACGAGGTAGCGCGTTGAAGCATTTCTCGAACATCTTGGCGAGGTTCGCCTCTTCCAACCGGAGGGTCGTGTTCTGCTTGTCAAGTCCAAGCTCAACCAGATGAGCATCTTCCACGATCACAAGCTGGAACTGCTCCCTGGCGATCTTCATGGCGGAAACCGCCTCGTCCAGATCTTCCAGCCTCAGGTAACGCTTGAACAGCCTGTCGAGTAGGACGAAGCGACCCATCTCAGCCAAGATCGATCGCGTCAGGCAATCCAGACAGGCGAAGAACACCACCATGTCTTGCGGTGAGCCAAGCTCCCAGATGGAGTTGTCGCCATGGAATCCCATCGATATGCCAGCTCGAAAACTCATTTCTTGAACTCCGTCGGTGGGTAAGATCATACCTCTCGAAGCACAGACGATTTATTGATTGGGTGGTTCTCTATCAAGATACTTGGACGGTAGGGTCTACAGACTGCTTGATAAGGATGTATTCGGCTGACTACCCGATGCTTAGCAAGATTTTTGTGAAGACCATTAGCTGATACTTCTGCCTCTTTTGATCACTTGGAAGTCCTGACCTAGCTCTTGCTCTAATAGAACATGAAGGTCACGACCCTCTTTCTCAAACTCTTCTCCTTCCTCATCATTCTTAAAACCTGATTGCGATGGATTATCACGATCAAGCGTCTTATCAAAGACACGAGCCCAAGCCAAAAGTCGCGAGCGCAGATTTCTTGAAGTAGGGAGCGACTGCGGATCAGTGTTGCCGACAAGTCCGGGTGAAGCCTCCCAAAGCGGATAGCAGTCGTAATCTGTCGAAAGCTGAGGAGCACCAACTTTGACAAATCGGAACCGTGTCGATCGATGATGTGTTGGAGTCCTGAAGCTGCATTTCCATTCTCTAGAAACACCACTTGACCATCGGCAGTCCGTCCCGTCGCCACAACCAAACCAGGAGAAAACTTCACACCATTAGCTGTCAACTCGGCTATCTCGGATGGATTCATAATGCTGGATTTCGAGCCGGCGACTGGAGCTCGATCGCTTAAGTTGCCGGTCTGATGGTCGGTCGGGCCGCTATGGCCAGCAGTCAGGTCTGCGCCCACATCCCGTTCAAATCGCTGCTGAGTTAGCCGCGGCATCGGTCTGCCGGCCTGCTTGGCGGCCAACGCTGCGGTGATGGCGTCGTTGATGCTGTCGATAGCATCCTGTGTTGGACCCAATTCTGCGGGACCACGTAGGTCAGGTTCGGGTTGTCCGGATCGATCGCGCGTAGCCGGGCGGTTGCGCCCTTGGACGCGGCCGTCCGCACCGGGGCTAGCGGGTCAAGCAGCTCCTCGAATGGCTCCTGGCCCTCGGGCTCCGGCTCCACCTGCGCCAGTCTATAAGTCGGATGCACCGCAGGCGCCTGATCGGCATCCCGCATCCCGCGCTGCAGCGCCGCCAGAACCTGGTCCCGATCCAGCGCGTCCGGGTCGCCCTGGGGTGCGGGCGGGTCCGACCTGGCGATCGGCACGCTGCCGACGAGGCCCCCGTTCGTTGGCTCGGCGCCCAGGTGGTCCGCCGCATGATGGTCCGACACAGGCTGGATCGCGGCGTGGACGGCCTGGGTAGCAGCCCCCTGCCCGGCGGCTACGGCGGACGCAGCATGCGGCCCACGATGTCGATCCGGCCGGCGGCGAACGCCGCGTCGAGCGCG
>CAXTVM010000062.1:0-15769 GCA_964247725.1 uncultured Acetobacteraceae bacterium
CCTACTTGTTGGTGCGCCCGACCTTGCCCGGACTGACGCCCCCGGCGGCGGTGGCGTCGTTCATCACGTCGCCCTCCGACGTGTTGTCGGCCTCGACGGTCTCGGGATCGGCGCCGGTCGCCGCGAAGGCGCCCTTGGAGGCGCCGATGCCGGGGTTGCGCTCGAGGTCGCCGGGCGGGGGCGGCACGTCGGCGCCGAGGTCGTCCGGGCCGGCGGGCGGACGGGTGGGGTGCTTGGATGACGTCATAGGGGAGAGCCCTTCTCGCTGTCCGTCGCGCGGCCTGTCGGCCGTCCGCGGGTCGGCACAACGCTCGACCGGCGCCCGGAGTGCCGCGGGTGCCGTTGCGGAGGGCGCACGTCGGCGTGTACTCGATGCCACCCCGCCCGGCCCGGACCCGTCATGACACCGCATCTGCACAGCCTGCACCTCTATCCGGTCAAGGGCCTGCGCGGGCTGGCGCTCGACGCCGCCGCGGTCGCCCGGCACGGCCTCGTCGGCGACCGCAGGTGGATGGTCGCCGACCCGGACGGACGCTTCCTCACCCAGCGCCAGGTCGCGGCGATGGCGCGGCTGGACGCGCTGCCGACCGCGGACGGGCTGCGGCTGCGCTGCGGCGACCGCAGCCAGCCGGTCCGCCGCCCCGGCCCCGGCGGCCCGCGCCAGGAGGTGGTGGTGTGGGGCGACCGGCTGTCCGCCGCCCGCGCCGACGCGGCCGCCGACTCGTTCCTGTCCGAGATGCTCGGCCGGCCGTGCCACCTAGTGTACATGGACGACGAGCGCGCCCGCCCGGTCGATCCGGCGTTTGCGGAGCCGGGCGACCATGTCGGCTTCTCCGACGGCTACCCGCTGCTCGCCACCACCTGGGAGTCGCTGGTGGCCTTGAACGCGGAGCTGGCGCAGCCGGTGCCGATGGCGCGGTTCCGGCCCAGCGTGGTGCTGTCCGGCCTGCCGGCCTGGTCGGAGGATCGCTGGCGCCGGATCCGCATTGGCACGGTGACGTTCCGGGCGCCGCGTCCCTGCACGCGCTGCGTCGTGGTCACCCGCGACCAGCGGACCGGCGACGCCCCGGACCCCGGCGAGCCGCTGCGCACGCTGGCGCGGCTCAACCGGCACGAGGCCGGCATCGTGTTCGGCGCCAACCTGATCCCGGACGCGCCGGGGCACCTGGCCGCCGGCGATGCGGTCGAGATCCTCGACTGGCGCTGAAGCGGCCCGACCCTGGCCCGGCCCCGATCGACGCCCCCGGCGCCGGCGGACACGCCGCGGGGCGCCGCGGCGTCTTTTGCCGGGGCGCCATGGAGGGTAGGAAGGGACATGACCGCCCCCTCGGTGACCCGGCTGGACCGATACGTGCTGCGCCAGCTGGTGGTGGCGCTGCTGGCCAGCACCGGCGGCCTGGCGGCGCTGATCTGGCTCACGCAGTCGCTGCGCTTCGTCAGCCTGGTGGTGGATCGCGGCCTCAGCCTGCGGGTGTTCCTGCAGCTGACCGGACTGCTGATCCCGTCCTTCGTCGCCGTGATCGTGCCGATCACCACCTTCGTCGTGACCCAGTTCGTCTACCAGCGCCTGGCCGGCGACCGCGAGCTCACCGTGATGCGCGCCGCCGGGCTGTCGCCGTTGGCGATCGCGCGGCCGGGGCTCTACTGCACCGGCATCGCGATCGCGCTTTGCTACGTGCTGAACCTGTGGATCGTGCCGGCGAGCTACCACCGGTTCCGCGAGTACGAGTTCGAGATCCGCAACAAGATGGCCGCCTTCCTGCTGCAGGAGGGCGTGTTCACGCCGGTCTCGGACAGCATGACGGTCTATATCCGGGTCCGCGACCCGGACGGCACGCTGCACGGCATCCTGGTCGAGGACGACCGCCAGAAGAACAGCCGCGCCACCATCCTGGCCGAGCACGGCCACCTGGAGCCCGACGGCGACCTGCCCCGGGTGGTGCTCTACAACGGCTCGCGCGAGGAGATCGACCGCAAGACCGGGCGGCTCAACGTGCTGACCTTCGCCCGCAACACGATCGACCTCACCGACAGCGGCAAGGACGGCGACGTCCACCTCCGCGACGCCACCGAGATGTCGATGGCCGAGCTGCTGCATCCCGATCCGCGCGTGGTGATGGCGCGCGACCGCGGCAAGTTCCTGGTCGAGGCGCACCGCCGGCTGACGTCGCCGCTGACCGCGTTCTCGTTCGCCATGGTGGCGCTGGTGGCGGTGCTGGGCGGCGCGTTCTCCCGCCACGGCGCGCTGGCGCGGCCGCTGATCGCGATCCTGACGGTGGTGGCGCTGCTGGCGCTGGGGCTGACCGTGCAGAGCGTCGCGTCCCGCGATCCGGCGCTGATCCCGCTGATCTGGATCGAGACGATCCTGCCCGGGCTGGTCTGCGCGGGGGTCCTGTTCGGCGCCGAGCTGCGCGCCCCGGCATCGTCCGGCCGGCCCACCGCCAGGACGCCGGGCCCCGGCTCCCCGGCGCCGCGCCGGCGCGCGTCCGTGGCCGCTTGAGCCTCGCCGCATGCCGGTCGCGGTCACCCTGTCGTTCTACATCGCCCGGCAGTTCACGCTGTCGATCCTGGCGCTGATCGCGGCGCTGACCGGCCTGGTGTCGCTGTTCGACTTCATCGACCTGCTGCGCCGGGCCGCCACCCGGCCCGACGTGCCGGCGAGCCTCGCGGTCGAGATCGCCGCCCTGCACCTGCCCTATTTCTGCATCCAGATCCTGCCGTTCGGCGTGCTGCTGGGCGGCATCGTCTGCTTCTGGCGGCTGACCCGCTCGTCGGAGCTGATCGTGGCCCGCGCCGCCGGCATCTCGGCGTGGCAGTTCCTGGCCGCCCCGCTCGCCTGCGCGATGGCGGTCGGGCTGGTCGCCACCGCGTTGCTGAGCCCGCTCTCGTCGGCCACCTACGCGCGGGCCGAAGCGCTCGACAACGCGTTCCTGCGCAACTCCGGCGGCCTGCTGAACCTGGCCGGCGGCCAGCTCTGGCTGCGGCAGTCCGATCCGGGCCTGGTGCCGGGCGGCGTCGCGATCCTGCACGCGCATGCGGTCGTGGTCCGGAACGGCACGCTCGACGCCCACGGCATCAGCGTGTTCCGCCTCGACGACCACGACCGGCTGCTGCTGCGGGTCGAGGCGGGCTCCGGCCGGCTCGAGCCCGGCGCTTGGGCGTTCCGGGACGCCGCCAGCATCGCGCCCGACCACGTGCCGGGCCGGGCCGGCACGCTGCGCCTGCCCACCGACCTCACCGTGAACCGCGTGCAGCAGAGCTTCGCCGCCCCGGACACCTTCTCGGTCTGGACCCTGCCCGGCTTCATCGCGCTGCTGGAGCGCTCCGGCTTCTCCTCCATCCGCCACCGGCTGCACTTCCAGGCGCTGCTGGCGCTGCCGCTGCTGGCCGGCACCATGGCGCTGGTGTCGGCCGGGTTCTCGATGCGGCCGGTGCGCCGCGGCGGCGTCGCCCGCATGATCGGCAGCGGCGTCGCCGCCGGCTTCGCGCTGTTCACCATCTCCAAGGTCGCCGAGCAGTTCGGCCAGTCCGGCGCGCTGCCGCCGGTGATGGCTGCCTGGGCGCCCGCCGCCGCCGGACTGCTGCTGGCGATCACCCTGCTGCTGCACCTGGAGGACGGCTGATGCGCCGCCACGTCGCCCGTTCGGCCCGCCCCGGGGCCCATCCCGGTGGCCATCCCGGTGTCTGGGCCCGTCGCCGGCCGGCGCTGCTGCTGGCCTCGCTTTCGGCCGCTGCGATCGGCACGGCGGCGATGGATGCGGCGCGGGCGCAGATCACCTTGGCCGGCACGGGCCGGGGCGGGGCCAAGGGCGCGCCGCTGTCGCGCAACGAGCCGGTGACGTTCCGCGCCGACAGCGTCAGCTACGACGGCAAGGGCGGGCTGGTGACGTGGAGCGGCCACGTCGAGATCTGGCAGAACGACCACGTGCTGCGCGCGGACACCGTCACCTTCGACCGCAACACCAACGTCGCCGCGGCGACCGGCCACGTGGCGATCCTGGAGCCGGACGGCCAGGTGCTGTTCTCGGACTACGCCGAGCTCACGCAGGGGATGCGCGAGGGCGTCATGACCAACATGCGGGCGCTGCTGGCCTCGAACGGCAAGCTCGCGGGCAACGGCGCCCGGCGCGTCGACGGCCACGTCAACGACCTGTCGCGGGCGGTCTACACCTCGTGCAAGATCTGCGCGCAGCATCCCGAGCAGCCGCCGTTCTGGCAGCTGCGCGCCTACGACGCCACCGACGACCTCGAGCACAAGCGGCTCGAGTATCGCGACGTCTACCTCGACATGTTCGGGATCCCGGTGTTCTACCTGCCGTTCTTCTCGACGCCGGACCCGTCGGTGAAGCGGCAGAGCGGCCTGTTGCTGGGCCAGTTCTCGCCTAGCGACAAGCATCTCGGCACCTATGCGACGCTGCCCTATTTCTGGGCCATCAACGGCGATTCGGACCTCACCGTGGTGCCGCTGGTGTCGAGCCGGACCGGGCCGCAGCTGACCGGCTCCTATCGCCAGCGGTTCGACAGCGGCCTGCTGCGCATAACCGGGGCCGTCGCCTACGACACCACCAAGACGCCTGGCTTCGTCGACAACGGCAACGCGGTGGCGCCGGTCAACGACAAGGGCGTGCAGGGCTACGTCTATTCGCACGCGGCGTTCGACTTCAACCAGTACTGGCGCTACGGCGCCGACATCAACCTGGCGAGCTCGGCCAACTACCTGCGCGACTACCGCATCACCGGCTACGGCGCCGACGTGCTGACCAGCAGCATATATGCCGAGGGCTTCGGCCTCGGCGCCTATTCGCGCCTCGACGGCATCTTCTTCCAGGGCCTGAACAGCGGCGTCATCAACTCCAGCCAGCTGCCGTTCGTGCTGCCGCGCTACACCTACAGCTACACCGGCGAGCCCGATGCGCTCGGCGGCCGGAGCTCGCTCACCACCACCGACTTCGACATCTACCGGCCGAACGGCACCTCGGACCAGCGGCTGGAGCTCGGGCTCAACTACGACCGGCCGTTCCGCACCTCGCTGGGCCAGCTCTACGACGTCACGCTGCACCTGGACTCCGAAGTGTACAAGGCGACCAACCTCGACCTGGTGCCGAACTACAGCAGGGCGAACGCCTCCACCACCGGCCAGGCGCTGCCGACGGCCGCGGTCAAGATGCGCTGGCCGTTCCTGAAGACGCTCCGCAACGGCTCGGCGGTGATCGAGCCGATCGTGCAGGTGATCGCCGCCCCCAACTCCGGCAACAGCACCACCCGCGACCGGCCCAACGAGGACAGCCTGGACTACGAGTTCACCGACAGCACGCTGTTCTCGCTCAACCGCCACGAGGGCGTCGACCGCCTCGACGGGGGCCTGCGCGCCAATGTCGGGCTGCACGGCAACTGGTCGTTCGACGGCCACCAGGTGGACGCGCTGGTCGGCCAGAGCTACCAGGAGCACGTCGACCGCAACCAGCTGCCGGACGTCGGGCTGGCCACCCGCGTGTCGGACGTGGTCAGCCGGCTGTCGGTGACGCCCACCCGCTGGCTCGACTTCACCTTCCGTGACCGGCTCGACCACGAGACCGGCACGACCCGCTTCGCCGACGCGCTCGCCAGCGCCGGCGTGCCGCTGTTCAGCGTGTCGGGCGGCTACGTCTACAACTCGCGCAGCTACTACTACTACTACAATCAGAACCCCTACACGCTCGGCCCCGCCGCCGCCTTCTACGTGCCGACCAACGAGGCGACGCTCGGGCTCTCCAGCACCTACAAGGGCTACCATGTCGGCGCGTACGGCCGGCGCGACCTCGCCACCAACCAGTTCGTGGCGCTGGGCGGCGACGTCTCCTACACCAACGACTGCTTCATCTTCGACGTCTCGCTCAATCGGCGCTACACCACCATCAACGGCGACAGCGGCGACACCTCGATCCTGTTCACCGTCACCTTCAAGACGCTCGGCACCTTCCCGATCAACGGCTAGGGCGGCATCGGCCCCGGCATGAACCACCAGAGACCCTCATGAGCTTCAGGCGCATCACCCTCCCGGCGCTGGCCGTGCTGGCCGTATCGGGGCCGGCGCTGGCCCAGCAGCAGCATCGGCACCACAGGCAGACCGCGGCGCAGGGCCAGAGCCCCGGCGGCACCGACGCCGCGGGACCGGTGCGGACCCCGGCCCGGGCCGTCGCCAAGGGCCAGTCGCAGGACGACATCGTGGTGGTGGTGAACGGGCAGCCGATCACGCAGCGCGACGTCGACGACCGCGGCCGGCTGTTCGCGCTGTCCACCGGGCTGCCGATCAGCGAGGACGTGCTGGGTCGGCTGCGCCCGCAGATCACCCGGCAGCTGATCGACGAGAAGCTGCGCATGCAGGAGATCCAGCAGCGCCACATCAACGTGCCGCCCGAGCAGATCGCCAAGTCGATCGAGGGCATCGAGAGCCGCAACGGCATGGCCAGGAACGCGCTGCGCGACCGGCTGGCGAAGGACCAGGTGTCGCTGACGACGCTGATCGACCAGATCCGCGTGCAGCTGGCCTGGAGCGGCGTGCTGCGCGAGCAGCTGGGCGAGCGCTCCCGCGTCTCCGCCGCCGACATCCGGCAGCGCCAGGACAGCCTGAAGCGCACCAGCGGCGAGCCGGAATACGAGATCAGCGAGATCTTCGTGCCGGTGGACGACCCGAAGAATTCGGGCGACGCGCTGAAGTTCGCCAGCACCATCATCCAGCAGCTGCATGAGGGCGCGCCGTTCGCGATCGTCGCCGCCCAGTTCAGCCAGAGCCAGACCGCGCTCGACGGCGGCACGGTCGGCTGGGTGCGGGCCGACACGCTCGATCCGCAGGTGGTGTCGATCGTCAACCAGATGCCGGTGGGCGCCATCAGCGATCCGGTCCGGGTCGCCGGCGGCTACGAGATCGTGACGCTGGCCGGACGCCGCCAGGTCGGCCGGCAGATGACCACGGTGCTCGACCTGCGGCAGGCCTTCATCGGCTTCGACCAGCCGCTGAACCCGCAGGCGCCGACCCCGCAGCAGCAGGCGGCGCTGGCGAAGGCCGTGGCGCTGTCGAAGTCGGCGCACGACTGCGACCAGATCGCCGCCGCCAACAAGAGCTTCGGCGAGCACCGGCCGAGCGACCCCGGCGCCGTGCAGCTCGACCGGCTGAACCCGCAGATGGCGCACGTGCTGGAGCCGCTCGCCGTCAACGAGGCCAGCCACCCGCTGGTCTCCGGCGACGGCATCGACGTGATCATGGTCTGCTCGCGCTCGGAGAAGAACCTCGCCGAACTCGACACCGAGCAGATCGCCGACCAGCTGCTGAGCGATCGGGTCGAGATGGTCTCGCGGCAGCTCAACCGCGACCTGCATCGGCGGGCGGTGATCGACATGCGGAGCAGCAGCTGAGCCCAGGGGCTCTGCCCCTGGACCCCGCCAAAGGCGGAGCCTTTGGAAACCGTTCTCGAAGACTCGGGTCCCGGGGGCGTCGTGCGTGGGCACGCTTCGCGTGACGGCCCTGGCGGGGTCCAGGGGCAGAGCCCCCGGCTTTCCCTGCGCGACGTCATCGCCCGCCACGGCCTGGATGCGCGCAAGTCGCTGGGGCAGCATTTCCTGCTCGATCCGGTACTGATCGGCCGCATCGCCGCCCAGGCCGGCGACCTCGCCGGCCGGCACGTGGTCGAGGTCGGGCCCGGACCGGGCGGCCTCACCCGGGCGCTGCTGGCGACCGACGCGGCGGCGGTGACGGCGATCGAAATCGATCCGCGCGCGGTCGCCGCCATCGCCGAGCTTCGCCTCGCCGATCCCGAGCGCCTGCGGCTGATCGAGGCCGACGCCACCCGGCACGACCTGGCGGCGCTGGTGCCGGCGCCGCGGCAGATCGTCGCCAACCTGCCCTACAATGTCGGCACGCCGCTGCTGGTCGGCTGGCTGCGCCAAGCCGCCTGCTGGGAGCGCCTGACGCTGATGTTCCAGCTGGAGGTCGCCGAGCGCATCGCCGCCGCGCCCGGCAGCGACGGCTATGGGCGGCTGGCGGTGCTGGCGCAGTGGACCTGCACCGCGACGCTGCGGCTGCGCGTCCCGCCCGGCGCGTTCTGGCCGCCGCCCAAGGTGTGTTCCGCCGTGGTCGGGCTGGTGCCGCACGCCGAGCAGCCGCCGCCGGCGCTGTTCGCCACGATGGAGCGGCTGACCGCGTGCGCCTTCGGCCAGCGCCGCAAGATGCTGCGCGGGGCCTTGAAGCCGCTCGGCGGCGAGGGCCTGCTCTCCCGCGCCGGCATCGACCCGCAGCGCCGCGCCGAGACGCTGTCGATCAGCGAGTTCGACCGCCTCGCCCGCATGCTCTGACGGCACCGACGGGCGCGTTCTCCGGCGCCGCTCAATCAGCTTCGATCCGCTCCATCGCCTCGGCATCGTCGAGGGTGCCCATGTCCGGCCGGAGCGTCCGCCGCGCCGCGCGCTCGGCGTCGACCATGTAGTCGCGCGACAGCGGCGCCGCGTCGGGCTGGCGGGTGAGCTGGACCTGGAAGTTCATGTGGCGCTGGCGCCGGAAGGCGATCTCCGAGCCGACCAGGTAGAGCTCGAACATGCGGCAGAAGCGCTCGTCGTAGAGCGAGGCGATCACCGCGCGGTTGGCGGCGAAGCGCTGCCGCCACAGCGCGATGGTGCGCGCGTAGTGCAGCCGCAGCACCTCGCAGTCGGTGACCCACAGGCCGGAGCGCTCGACCGCGGCGAGGGTCTCGCTCAGCGCCGGCGAGTAGCCGCCGGGGAAGATGTACTTGTCGAGCCACGGGTTGGTGGCGCCGGGTCCGGCGGCGCGGCCGATCGAATGCACCAGCGCCACGCCGTCCTCGTGCAGGCAGTCGCGGATCGCGCGGAAATAATGCTCGAAATGGCCGATGCCGACATGCTCGAACATGCCGACCGAGACGATGCGGTCGTAGCGGCGGTCGATCTCGCGGTAGTCCAGCAGCTCGAAGCTCACGCGGTCGCCGAGCCCGGCCGCCGCCGCCCGCGCCCGCGACTCCGCCAGCTGCTCGGTGGACAGCGTGATCCCGGTGACGCGGGCGCCGTAGTCGCGCGCCAGCGTCAGCGCCAGCCCGCCCCAGCCGGAGCCGATGTCGAGCACGCTGAGGTCCGGCCGGTCGAGCCGCAGCTTGGCGGCGATGTGGTGCTTCTTGGCCTCCTGCGCCTCCTCCAGCGTCTCGTCGCCCCGCGGGAAGTAGGCGCAGGAGTACTGCCGGTCGCGGTCCAGGAACAGGTCGTAGAGGCGGCCGTTCAGATCGTAGTGATGCGCCACGTTGCGGCGCGCACGCGGCGCCGGGTTGTGCTGCGACCACAGCCGCTTGAGCTCCCGGAGCTTCGCCGACAGCGTGGCGCCTGGATTGCCGCCGTGCATGGCGTTGACCAGGAACAGGTCGATCAGGTCGTAGAGCGTGCCGTGCATCAGGCGGACGGTGCCGTCCAGGTAGGCCTCACCCAGCGTCAGCGCCGGGTTGAGCAGCAGCCCGGTCTGGATGCGGCGCTCGGTGATCTCCATGCCGACCTGCGGCGCGCCGGCCCCGTAGGACCCGGTCCTGCCGTCCGGGTAGCGCACGTCGAGCCGGCCGATCCTGATGAACCGCTTCAGGACGAGGTCGATCAGGACGGACACGCTCACTCTCCGGGGACGATGAACGGTGCCGGCGAACCGGGGGGGCGCGCGGCTCGCCGCTCCATCTTCATGGCTGCGGCCCCGGCGGCCAAGCGCCGCCAGGGTCGGACCGAGGTGTCGGACCGCGGCGCTACTCAGGCGGTCTGATCGAGCTCCGGATCGTCGCCCAGCTCGGGCTGGTCGGCGTCGTCGTCGCCCCCGTCGCGGCCGACGCGCTCGCCGCGGGCCTGGCGCTCGGCCTCCTCGGCCGACCGCGCGACGTTGGCAACGATGCGGATCGTCACCTCGGGATGCAGCACCACGCGCACGTCGGCCAGGCCCAGCGTCTTGATCGGGTGGTCGAGCTGCACCTGCTGGCGGTTGACGGTGAGCCCGCCTTCGGCCGCCGCCATGGCGATGTCGCGCGGCGACACCGACCCGTACAGGCTGCCGCTGTCGCCGGCCTGGCGGATGATCACGACCGTGAGGCCGCTCATCCGCTCGGCCAGGCGCTCGGCCTCCTCGCGGCGCTTGATGTTGGTGGCCTCGAGCTGGATGCGCTCGCGCTCGAAGCGCGCGCGGTTGTTGGCGTTGGCGCGGATCGCCTTGCCCTCGGGCAGCAGAAAGTTGCGGGCGTAGCCGGGCTTCACCCGCACCACGTCGCCCATCTGCCCCAGCTTCTCGATGCGCTGGAGCAGGATCACCTCGGTCGCGGACATGGGCGCCCCTCAGCTCAGGATGTAGGGCAGCAGGGCCAGGAAGCGCGCGCGCTTGATCGCCTGGGCCAGCTCGCGCTGCTTCTTCGCCGACACCGCGGTGATGCGGGAGGGCACGATCTTGCCGCGCTCGGACAGGAAGCGCGACAGCAGCCGCACGTCCTTGTAGTCGATCTTCGGCGCGTTCGGGCCGGAGAACGGGCAGGACTTGCGGCGGCGGTAGAACGGCCGGCGGGCGCCGACGGCGGTGCGGCGGGCGGCCGGGCCGACATCCTCGGCCGGCCCCTGCGGACTGGATTGCGACATGGTTCCTACTCCGCCTCGACCAGGGTGTCGGCGCGCGGGCCGCGGGGGCCGCGGTCGCCGCGCGGCTCGGGCCGCTCGCCGTCCTCGGGACGGGCGCGGAACTCCTCGCGGTCGTCGTAGCCGCGCTTGCGGCCGCTGTCGAAGCGCCCAGCCGGCTTGGGCCCGCGGAAGCCGCGCTCGCGGTCGTCGGCCTTGCGGCTCAGGATCGCCGACGGCGCCTCGTCGATCGCGTCCACCGCCAGGGTCATGAAGCGCAGCACATCTTCGTTCAGGCCGAGCTGGCGCTCCATCTCCTTGATGGACGCAGGCTTGGCATCGAGGCCGAGGAGCATGTAGTGCGCCTTGCGGTTCTTCTTGATGCGGTAGGCGAGGCTGCGCAGGCCCCAGTACTCGCGCTTGCGGATGGCGCCGGCCTCGGTCTCGAGCTGGGCGGCGACGGTGTCGGCGATCGCCTCGACCTGGGTCTGGGTGATGTCGTTGCGCGCGATCAGCACGCACTCGTACAGTGGCATGGGGGTCTCCCTTCGGATCGGTTCAACCCGACCGGCCTGGGGCATCCCGGACGCGGCGACCTGCGAGAGGACATGGGTATAGCCGGCGCGATGCCACTCGCCCCGGCAGGGAAGCTGCGGCTTGAAGCACGAAATGCGGTCTGTTGGCAAGTACCTTAACCGCTGGTTCGGTCACGCTGATGTCCGACGACGGTCTGGCGAGACCTTGGATGAAGCAGCTATCTGGGTCCATCCGGTGGCTTCACCGGTCGCAGGCGTGCAAACTGTGTAGGCTGTCACCCGGTCGCGGTGACAGCTCTGCGGGACCCGTCCGGTTGTCTCGCGTTCAATGACTGGCTATGAGGTGTCTGATAACGTGATGGCTGAACGAGTGTTCTGGCTGATTCTGTGCCCGCCTTGTTGCCTTGGCCGCCAGCCTTGCTCACAGGAGTTGCTGCGTGCCGCCTTCTGATGACACTGAGGCACCTGGAGCAGCAGGCACATCGAAAGCTGAGCGGCGGCTTACGGTCGGGATCGGCATTACGACGTTCAACCGTGCTGAGATGCTGCGGCGGACCATTGAAGCCATTCGCATCCACACCCAGCATCCACATGTTCTTTTTGTTGCCGACGACGGGTCATCCGACGGCACGGACGCGATGCTTGGAGAGATGAACATAACTCATCTGACAGCATCAAATCGAGGTATCGCATGGAACAAGAACAGAGCCTTGTTCTATCTGAACCAGACCCGGCGCTGCGACGTCATCATACTGCTCGAGGATGACACCCGTCCAAATGCCGACGGATGGGAGATGATCTGGATCGATGCAGCGATTAAATATGGTCACATCAACCTCTATCCATCGCATTGGACCGAAGGTAACGTCAGCGGCAGCGGAACCGTCGATGATCCCTACGTATCACGCCTGCTGACCGGTCAATGCTCGGCCTTCACCCGTCAGTCCATAAACACTGCCGGCTTCATGGACACCAGGTTCCGGCGTTATGGGTTCGAGCACGTCGAACACTCCTACCGGATGATCTCGTGCGGCTACGGCGGATTGGCGGGGACCGATCCGGGCACCTTCTTTCCCTACCTGATCACCAGCTCACTGACCGTATCAGGACTAGACAAGGCTCCAGACATGGAGGGCGTCCGGCACAATGCACCGATCTTCGACCAGCTAAAGACTGAGCCGAGGCACCGCTGGGCCTGGCGAACCGATGAAGAATTGGCGATCTTCCGTTGTGAACAGGCAGCTGTAGCAGATGACGGCCGGCCGTATGCATTCGACCAGGACCCAGGACCGGATTGGCTGGTTTCCACGTTCAACGGTCTAAGCCTGCTCATGGACAGGGACTCGCCAACCATGCGGTCCGGCATGTTGTCGGAAACGACCGTGCGAGTTGTTCTTCGCGTCCGTGGCACCCTCGCGCGCTTGGGTGCGCTGGATGCCGACCAGATTTCCTGGCTCCGGATAGACGCTTCCAACAGGTTTGAGGGCGTCTCGAACATCGACACGGCAAGTGTTTTTGATTTCATGTCCGCACCCGGGTCGGGTTTCGGACTACGATATCAGGCCTGCTTCCTTTGTTGCGACATGTCTGAAGATGGCAAGATTGGCTTGAACCGGACTTACCTCAGCCATTGGGAGACGTTTCATTTTGATGGATATGCTTTAGCCGTCTGATTCGTGTCATGAACTCCTTCCGTCACAGACCCTCATGCTGACGGTATCAGCGGACAATTATGGTGTCGGTCCGTCCGGTGCAGGTTGCAGCCGTGCTGGATCCGATAGTCGTACTGAGGGTTGGCGATAGATTAGCCGTATCGACGCCAAACTGAACTGTCCATTTTGATGCCATGGTGCCCGAAGAACCTGTCTGGGTGATGATGTCACTACCTACATGGGTAAGTGTCGCTCCGGACGCCAGGAACATTCCGCTGACGGTCCATGCGGCCATGTTGGTTCCGTCCTGACAGGCGATGTCTCCCTTGACGAGCACTCCGCCGGTTTTGACGACCACGATATTGTTGGTGGCCGATTCCGAGAAGCTGGACGGCGTCATGATGTTGGTACCCGTTCCATATGACGAGATCGTCTGACTGGAGGCCTGATGGTTGCCGCCGGAGTTGACGTAGCCGTAGACGATCTTGTTTTGTACGGTCAGTGCAGGTCCAGTGACGGTCACTCCGGTGGTCTCGTCGCCATAGACGCTGAGCGCGTAGATCGGGCTGTCGAGCCATATCCGTTGGTCGGCAATTATACCGATCGCCCCGCCATCAAATGTCGAATTCTCGAGATTGATCCCCACGCCGGTATGATGACCGGTCGAGCGAATGAAGTCGGTCTCAGGAAGCGATCCATCATTAGTAGTGTCATCGGAGATGCAGGCATCCTTCACCTCAGCCGCGCACTGGATGCCGTAATGCCACTGATAGGCATTGTTGGCATTCGCTCCGGTAATGTAGACGCCGGCACGATTGGGATATGGTCCTCCACCAGTCAACCAGTAGCCGAAGAACGAATGGTTCCCACAGGCGTCGCACTCGCTGTTGTTGAGGTCGAGTTCCTCGCCAGCGATGCCACCGACAAATCCCGGAGCCGCCCAGACGGTGGTGTTCCGACCCCAGACATCCGCTGGCGTCGTGCCTTGAAAAGCCTGAATGCCGGTGTAGCTGGCAACCTTATCTATATTCTGACCTGCCGCGACTCGCGCCGCATCCGCTGCAGATGTCGTAACGTTGAAGGATAGGCTCTGTAGATATTCCTCACCCGCTACTGCGCTGGAACCGACGCAGACGACCGACATGATGGTGGGCGCCTGGCCCGCAGGGGGACACGGGAATGGCTGGAGCGTCTGGTAGCTGTCGCTTCCAAGCCCTACCCGCAGCCCCTGTGTAGAAGCCATCGTAAAGGTGCCCGCGCCTGCTTTGCTGAAGACCGGTTGGGCCATGCCCCAGGTAGGAAACCCGATCAACAGCGACGATCCAAACAGGACAGCCGGGAGTCGTGTCATCATGAAATCGTCTCCAGAAGACTCAGCTTGGCTGCGCTTTCGACGTGGAACTAGCAACCTGCGATGGAGGCTTGGCTTCCCAACCGACGCTCATGAGCTTAACTTGTCTCTACTGATTACGGATAGGAGGAGTTGAGTCGATGCTGAGCTATGAGGACGGATTGCGAAGCTATCCAATCCAGCCGATCGGCGTAGCGCAGAATGATGGCAAATGGCCCGAGCCCAAGTATAGATTCAGCATTATCGCTTGCGTTCGCTGGGAGACCAGGTACATCGTCGAGTGGCTCAGCTATCATCGCTCCATAGGTGTTGATCACGTTTATCTTTATTGTAATGATGATGATCCGACCGAACTCTATCGTGTCATTCTACCATTTATGACCGAGAAGGAGCCGTTCATAACGTTCAACCACTATAGCTTTCAGGGCCTTCAGTTTCAGATGTATTTCCACGGCTTGAGGACCTACTCTCATGAGACGCAGTGGCTCATGTTTCTGGATGCCGACGAGTTCCTGTGCATCCGCAACCTGAACAGCATCCCAGTTTTTATGGAGAGATTCGGGACCTCTGTGGATGCCGTTTACTTCAACTGGTGCAGTTTTGGTCATAATGGTCATATGACGAGGCCAAACGGCGACGTTCTTCTAAATTACACTCGCCGCGAACGGACGGTCACGCCATTCACGAAGGTCTTCATTAAAAGCAAGTCAGTTCCTTATGAGTCCTTCTTCCGTTGGGACACCGCCCCCGTGATGCATGACTACGTTTGCCTTGACAGGACACTTTCGGTCAGGAACGTTCTGAACGATGACATGATTTGGTATTATGACAAGTTTCCGGAAAGGGCATGGCCCTATCTTCTTGAAGCAGACAGATCTGCGAGAATACTCGACGTTGCGTTTATAGCACATTTCAACATCAAGTCTGATGAAGATTTCCTCTTGAGGGTCAAACGGGGACTGAAGGGCGACTATGGTGCCGAGAAGATGTGGGCGGAAAAGGATGAGGCGGAGCGTCTTCGGCATCATGAGTCGACAAATGCTGTAACTGACGGCTACTTTTACGACTACTGGAAAGCCTACCTTGATCGGGGAAGGGCCGAGGCGGTCTTCCCAAGGGCGCGATGGCCTTTGATCTCCGAGGGACGGACAGCCGATCAGATCTCGACTGCACATGACCGCTCGGCAGGGCAGGATGCTTCCCTGGTGTTGTCCGGGCGCCTGACCGGCAAGCCGCAGAACCATACGGAACTGGAGGATAATCCGTGGTGGAGCGTCGACCTGCATAGATGTTACAGGGTTCACGAGGTACGTTTGTTCAACCGGTTGGACGGCGTGCTGGAGCGCATGACGCATTTCCGGCTGGAAAGCTCGCAGGACGGCCGGCTTTGGACGATCGAGCACGTCAAGGCAGACGACGTGGTATATGGTGGGGCTGATGGGACTCCCTACATCTGGATCAGCGAGCAGGGCTTCGAAGCCCGCTGGCTGCGGATCACGGTCCCCGGCAGCGAGAGGTATCTGCAACTGGATCAGGTGCAGTTCTACGGCGTCTCGATCGCGGAGATCTAGGCTCAGGACCCTTTACGCGGCTTGACGCGGTGTGATTCATAGGGGATC
>CAXTVM010000063.1:0-15036 GCA_964247725.1 uncultured Acetobacteraceae bacterium
CTGCATCGCAGCCACCATCACGTTCTGGCTGCCACAATGAGTCCTGAGCCTAGATGAGCTAGAAAACAGGCTCCACGCTATCGCCGCAGCCGCAAACAGCGAAGCACCAATTACCCGGTTGCTGCCAAGCCGTGAGGAGAGCATCACCCTGTTCGATGGGTTGGCCGCGCTCATCGAAAGTATTCCCGACGATGCTTCGCCGTTTAGGGTGCAGGCCAGACAGCGCCTTATTTCCGTGGCTGGGAGAGCCATCGCATACGCGATGCTTCCCGTCATGGAACCTGGAGACTTGGATGCGCCGAGGATCGACTTCATTCGACGCCGTGCGAAGCCTGGGAACGGCGGATGGGTGGTCGCCGGCCTGCACCAAGTGATCCGTCTAGTCCTCAGTTTACGAGAGGAATTTATTGCAGGCCTCCGAAGGGCGATAGTGCGCGGTGACTTCTATGATGTGCAGGGGGCGGCAGTCTCGATCGGCCAATGGGCTGAACTTGCTGCCAGCGGCCAATGTGGCCTGATCCCATCCTCACTTATCACAGCCGTGCTCGACGTTTTAGAGACGGGAAGCCATATGGGATTGCAAATCCGGCTATGGTGCGCTCGAAAACTGCTGCAGAACGACCTGCTCGTGCAACTGCAAAAGGAAAGATTAGCCTCGATCGTTGGTGATCTATGGGATTTATTAGCTTATGACAACCTGTCACGGCAGGGGGTGGGGGCAATCGGTATTACGATCGCCCGAGCGGAATGTGTGCTTTTGGCGGTCGAGCTTAAGAACAACGGCCATTACTGCCACGAGTGGTTAGAAAATGGTCTGCAAGACCCTCTTCCAGAGGTAAGGTTCGCGGCACTTAACGAGCAGTTTCGGAAGTCGCTTAAGATCTGATAATTATACTGATCTGCTAAATATTTCTTGTTAGAAGAGAATTATAGAATCGACCATCTATCGTCGGCCACTTATAGACTTGCTCAACAGCAATCCTGCGCCCCGGCACGCGCGGCGAGATCGCGTTCTAGCGCGCGGATGCCGATGTCGCGGCGCCAGACCGCGTCGGGCCAGTCGATCGCGGCGATGCCGGCGTAGGCGGCGTCGCGCGCAGCCTCCAGGGTGGGGGCGGTGCCGACCACGGTCAGGACGCGGCCGCCGGCGCCGACCAGGGTGCCGGACGGGTCCAGGGCGGTCGCGGCCTGGAAGACGCGGACGCCTTCCATGGCCTCGGCTCGCTCGATGCCGTGGATCGGCGCGCCGGTGGCGGGCTGGGCGGGGTAGCCGCGGCCGGCCAGGACCACGGCCACGCAGTGCTCGTCGCCGATGGCCGGCGGGGCGTGGGGGAGCGCGCCGTCGCAGAGGGCGGCCAGCAGCGGGAGCAGGTCGGTGCGGAGGCGGGGGAGCAGCGCCTGCGCCTCGGGGTCGCCGAGGCGGACGTTGTATTCGATCAGCTCCGGGCCGCGCTCGGTCAGCATCAGGCCGGCGAAGAGGATGCCGCGGAACGGGGTGCCGCGGCTCTCCATCTCGCGCAGCATCGGGCGGACCAGCAGGTCGAGCGCGGTCTCCTGGGTCGTGCTGTCGAAGAAGGCGGGCGGGGAGACCGCGCCCATGCCGCCGGTGTTGGCGCCGGTGTCGCCCTCGCCGATGCGCTTGTGGTCCTGGGCGGCACCCAGCAGCAGCGCGGTCTCGCCGTCGCAGAGCGCGAACAGGGAGACCTCGTCGCCCTCCAGGTACTCCTCGATCACCACGGCGGCGCCGGCGGCGCCCAGCCTGCGGTGCTCCATGAAGGCGGTGATGGCGGCCTCGGCCTCGGGGAGGGTGGCGGCGACCACGACGCCCTTGCCGGCGGCCAGGCCGTCCGCCTTGACCACGATCGGGGCGCCGCGGAGGCGGACGAAGGCGTGGGCGGCGGCGGCGTCCTCGAAGCGCTCCCAGCGCGCGGTGCGAATGCCGGCGGCGTCGCAGACCTCCTTGGCGAAGGCCTTGCTGCCCTCCAGGCGGGCGGCGGCGGCGGTGGGGCCGGCGCAGCGGATGCCGGCGGCTTGGCAGGCGTCGGCGAGGCCGGCGACCAGGGGCGCCTCGGGGCCCGGCAGCACCAGGTCGATGCGCTCCGCCCGCGCGAACGCGACCAGGGCGGGGACGTCGCCCGAGGCGATCGCGACGTTGGTGCCGTGGGCGGCGGTGCCGGGGTTGCCGGGGGCCACGAACAGGGCGGTCAGGATCGGCGAGCGGGCCAGGGTGGCCGCCAGGGCGTGTTCCCGTCCGCCAGAGCCCACCAGCAGCACGCGCATCGAATGGTCCCCCGCGACGCCACCTCGCGACGCTCCCGGTCCTATCATAGGATGAGGCCATGAACGAACCCGCCGTCGCGTCGCCCACCGTGCCCCCTGGCGCCAGCAACGTGCCCGAATACAGCGTCTCGGAGATCTCCGGGGCGGTGAAGCGGGTGCTGGAGGGCAGCTTCGCGCGGGTGCGGGTGCGCGGCGAGATCACCGAGTTCAAGCGCTACCCGTCCGGGCACCTGTACTTCTCGCTGAAGGACGAGGGCGGCAAGATTTCGGGCGTGGTGTGGCGGGGCGGCGTCGCCCGGCTCGGGCTGGTGCCGGAGAACGGGCTCGAGGTGGTCGCCACCGGGCGGATCTCCTCGTACGGGGAGCGCTCGTCGTACCAGCTCGTGGTCGAGCGGATGGAGTATGCCGGCGAGGGCGCGCTGCTGGCGCGGATCGAGCGGCTGCGGCTGCGGCTGGCGGCCGAGGGGCTGTTCGATGCGGACCGCAAGGCTCGGCTGCCGTTCCTGCCGCGGCTGATCGGGCTGGTCACCTCGGCGCAGGGGGCGGTGCTGCAGGACATCCGCACCACCGTCGCGCGGCGGTTCCCCCGGCCGATGCTGCTGTGGCCGGCGCCGGTGCAGGGCGAGGGCGCAGCGGCCCGGATCGCCGCCGCGATCGCGGGGTTCGACCGCCGCACCGGGCCCGGCACCGGCGTCCCCCGCCCCGACCTGCTGATCGTGGCGCGCGGCGGCGGCAGCCTCGAGGACCTGAGCGCGTTCAGCGACGAGGCGGTGCTGCGGGCGGTGGCGGCCTGCCGCATCCCGCTGATCTCGGCGGTTGGTCACGAGACCGACACCACGCTGATCGACCACGTGTCGGACCGCCGGGCGCCGACGCCGACCGCGGCGGCCGAGCTCGCGGTGCCGGCGCGGGCCGAGCTGGTGGCGGACCTGGCCCACCGGGCGGCGCGGCTGCAGGGCGGGCTGGCGCAGGTGACCGGGGCGCGGCGGGCGCGGCTGGACCGGCTGGCGGCGCTGCTGCCGGACATGCCGGGGCTGCTCGGCGCCGCGCGGCAGCGGCTCGACGACCGGGTGCACCGGCTGGAGCTGGCGCTGCCGAACCTGCTGCGGGCGCGGCGCGGCGCGTTCGCCGCCGGTGCGGCGATGCCGGACCTGCCGGGGCAGCTGCGGACGCGCGGCGAGGCGGTGCGGGCGCTGGGGCACCGGCTGCGGCTCGGGCTGCCGGCGCTGGTGGCGGCGCGGCACGGCGCGCTGGTCGCGGCCGAGCGGCACATGCCGTCGCCGCACGGGCTGATCGCGGACCGGCGCGGCCGGGTGGCGGTGGCGGCGCAGGGGCTGGGTGGCGGATTGCGGCAGGCGATGCTGGGCACGGCGGCGGCGTTGCGACGGCGCCCGCTGGGGCCGGCGCCGCTGCAGGCGACGCTGCGCGAGCGGCGCGCAGTGCTGGAGGGGATGGCGGCGCGGCTGGAGTCGGTGTCGCCGATGCGGGTGCTGGCGCGGGGCTACGTGCTGGTCCGCGACGAGCGCGGCCACGCGGTGACCGCGGCCGCGGCGCTGGGGGCCGGGCAGCGGCTGCGCCTGGCGTTCGCCGACGGCGAGCGCGCGGTGGAGGTGCGCTGAAGCGCGGGACCGGGGTCGCGCGACGGACGGGCTGTGGCGGCGCCATGGACACCCCCTGCCCGGCATGCAGGAAGCGGTCGCCCGAAGGCATACGCGGCGCCGCCCGACCCAGGGCTATCGCACTTGACGAGAAGTGAAGGGAAAAGGCCAGGGCGCTGCCCTGGACCCGTTGGGGCCGCGGGCCCCAAACCCCGGTTCGTAAGAAGATATTCCGAATATGGAGGTATGACTTTGACGAATCGGGGTCTGGGGCCCGCGGCCCCAGTGGGGTCCAGGGGCAAAGCCCCTGGCCTTCCTTTTCATGCGATAGCCGTATGCCCGACCGGGCGTTCCATGAGCTCGGCGGAGGCTTGCGACACGATGCCGGTCCAGCGATTCGGCACCATCGACGCCGGCGTGCTTTGGGTTGGCTATCTCGAGAGCGGCCCCGGGGACGGGTGGCCGGTCGTGCTGTCGCACCTACGACGAGGTCGCGCCGGCGCTGGCGCGCCGTGGTGCCCGCGTGATCACGCCCTATCTGCGCGGCTTCGGGCCGACCCGTCTTCCTGTCGGCCGACACCCTGCGCAGCGGCCAGCAGGCGGCGCTCGGCGGCGACCTGCTGGCGCTGCTCGACGCGCTGCAGATTGGGACCGCCCTCCTCGCCGGATACGATTCGGGCGGCCTGGCGTCGTGCGTCGTCTCGGCGCTGTGGCCGGAGCGGGTCGCCGGCCTGGTCGCGCTGGCGAGCTACGACGTCGTCGACGTCGCGCGGCAGCGGGAGGCCGGTCCGCCGGCGCTCGAACGCGTGCTGTGGTATCGGCACCTGTTCCAGACCGAGCGGGGGCGCGATTGCCTGGCCCGGCATCGGGCCGCGCTGTGCCGCCTGCTGTGGACCGAATGGTGCCCGGACTGGCGGTATGACGACGCGACCTTCGCCCGGACCGCCTCCTTCGAGAACCCGCATTTCGCGGACGTCGTCATCCACGCCTATCGGAACGGGTTCGGCCTCGCCGCCGGCGATCCCGCCCTGGAGGGGCTCGAGGATCGCCTGGCCGGCAGGCCGGACATCGCGGTGCCGGCGGTGGCGCTCGACGGGCTGGCCGATCCGCTGAAGCCGGGCGGCACCGCGGGCGAGGCCGGCAAGTTCGCGGCGCGGCACGAGCACCGCCTGGTCGCGGCCGGGCACAACCTTCCGCAGGAAGCGCCGGCGGCGTCCGTGGATGCGGTGCTGACCGTGCACGGGTGGACGTAGCCGGGGGCGGGCATGCCGCCACGGCGTGTTCGGAGGCAACGTCGCCGGGGCCCGGGCGTTGGGACGGGACGACGATGTGCGAGGCGGAGCATGGCGGCTGGTTGGCGCGGACGGGCGGCGGCGATGCTGATGGTCCCGGCACTGGGGCTGGCGGGCTGCGAGGATGCGCCGGCGCCGGCCGCTGTGCCCGTGCCCGCCCCTGCCGCCTCGGCGGCGCGTCCGGCCGCGCCCGGCGGGATCGTGCTGACGCCGCAGCCGGACGGCGGCGCCGGCCCGGGTCCGCAGGGCGGGGTCGTGCTGGCCAACGACCCGTCCGCGCCGGCCGACACGCCGCTCTGCGGCGGCGGCGCCCGCGAGCGGAACGCCATCGGCCAGTCGCTGCTGCCGCGGCAATATGCCGAGGCCGGGGTCTGCAGCGGCTTCGCCTGCTACGATCCGGCGACCGCCACTTATATCGGCATCGACGGCTATCGCCATGTCTGCCGCTGAACCCAAGCCCGACAGGATGCCGCCCATGACGACCGCGCGCACGGCGAGCCCGCCGTTCCCCGACGCCCAAGCCACGCCCCTCGATGCCGCCGACCGTGCCCGCCGCCTGGCGCGGATCCGGCGGCTGGCGTGGCTGCTGGACGCGGCGGTGCGGGTTCCGGGGACCCGGTTCCGTTTCGGGCTGAACAGCCTGGTCGGGCTGGCGCCGGCAGCTGGGGACGCGGCGATGACGGCGGTGTCGCTCTACATCATCTACGAGGCGCGGCAGATCGGGCTGCCGAACGCGCAGCTGGCGCGGATGCTGGGCAACGTCGCGGTCGAGGCGATCGCCGGCTCGGTGCCGGTGCTGGGCGACCTGTTCGACGTCGCCTTCAAGGCCAACCTGCGCAACATCGCGCTGATCGACGCCTATGCGGCGACGCAGCCGGGAGGCCGGCTGTGAGGCGGGTCGTGCTCGCGGCGCTGGTGGGCCTGGCGGCGGCTCCGGCGATGGCGCAGGTGTCGGCGCCGCCGGCCGGGCAGCCCTCGGCGAAGCCGACCGAGCCGACGATGGCGCCGCGCAACCCGAGCGCCGCCGCCGCCGGCCTCACCGCCACCAGCCCGGCGCACACCGATCGGACGGTGGGAGCCATCGACCGCAAGCTGCTGTTCGAGGAGAAGGACCGGCCGCATCTGCCCGGCCAGGCGCCGTCCCCGTCGCAGGGCGGCACCGGCACAGGCGCCGGCCCGGTGACGGCGAACCCGCCGCGCCAATGACGGCTTGACCCGGGTGCCCGGCCGCGCCATCCGCAGGCGTGGCCGGGACCGGGCAGCGGGCCCCAGGGGCGATGTGGGCGATGGGCAGGATCAGGGCGCTTCTGGGCACCGCATTGTTCGATTTCGGCGGCATCGCCGTGTTCTACGCGCTGCTGGCGACGTTGGGGCTGCGCGCGGCGATCATCGGCACGCTGGCGTTCGTGCCGCTCGACGCGGTCCGGCGGCTGGCGCTCGGCATCGGCTTCCCGCGGCTCTATATCCTTACCACCGGCCTGGTGCTGGTGTTCGGGCTGATCGACGTGTTCTCGAAGCAGCCGTTCATGCTGCGATACGAGGGTGCTGCGACCGAGGGCATCGTCGGCATCGCCTTCTGGTTCGGATCGCGCGGCCGCTCGATCATCGAGGAGCTGGTGCTGCAGCAGCAGCCGGACCTCGCGTTCCCGAACCGCCAGCGCTTCTTCCAGCTGGTGACCCGGAGCTGGTCGATCTACTTCCTGTGCATGGCCTGCCTCTACGTCTGGGTCGGGCAGAACTTCAGCCTGGTGCACGCGGTCGCCATCCGGCAGGTGGCGAGCCTGGCCGGCGCGCTGTCGATGGCGGTGTTCAGCTTCAACCGGCGGTTGGCTCATGGCTTGTTCGAGCGGCTCGGCCTGATGGCGGAGTCGATCTGACGCCGGCCGCGGCCCGGCTTCAGGCGACGCTGTCGCGGCGGTCTCGGATCCGCACGTAGGCCAGTGCCGCGTGCTCGGCGCAGTAGGGCTTGCCGGCGATCGGATCGCCGCCACAGAAGTGGAACTCCCGCGTGCCCGGCTCGCCGAGCGGCCAGCAGCAGGTGAGGCCGCGGCGGCGCGGCGGCGCGGCCACCGGGCGCAGCGGCGCCGACGGCTCGGCCGCGGCGGGTTCGTCCGGCTCCGCCGGCACCGTCGCGGCGACCACGGCGAGCGGGCGCCGCGGCGGCGTCGCGTCGGGCGCCGCCAGCGGAGCGGAGGCCGGGTGCACCGCTTGGATCTGGATCTCGGGCGTCGCTGGCGGTTGCGGACGCGGCAGCTCCGACTCCGCGACCGGCTCCCGGCCGGCCGCAACCGGGCGTGGCGGTGCCGCGCCCTGGTCACGGCGCTCGGAGTTCTTGCGGATCGGCGACGGCCGCGGCGACAGCGTCAGCCGATGCGCCTTGCCGACCACTGCATTCTTGCTGATCTGCATGCGGCGGCCGATCTCGGCGGTCGACAGGCCCTCGTGCCACAGGCTGCGCAGGCGGCTGATCGACTCCTCGGTCCACTCCATCGCAAAGGTCTCCCCGTCGTCCGATACAAGCCGACGCTAAACCAGCTGATGGGGTCATCCAACCGACCGACCACACAATCTTGTGGACAAGTCGGTGGACCGAGTCTGTAGAACCGGAGGCTCTAGGTGCGTAACAACCGGATCCGGCGCCCCTCGACGCCGAGCGAGATGCGCCCCGCCTTCAGTGCCAGCGCGTCGTCGCCGAACACCTCGCGGCGCCAGCCGGCCAGCGCCGGGATCGCCGGCTCGGGCTCGGTGGCCAGCCGGTCGATGTCCTCCGACGAGGCCAGCAGCCGCGGCGCCACGTCGTGCTGCTCGCACTTGGCGGCCAGCAGCACCTTCAGCAGCGAGACCAGGGCCGGCGACGGGCGCGGGCCGTCCTTGCGCGGCGCCGCCGGCAGCTGGTCCTCCGGCAGCGCCTGCGCGGCGGCGATCGCGTCGAGCAGGCCGGCGCCGCCGCGCCCGTCGGCGAACCCCCGGCTCACGCCGCGCATCGCCGCCAGCGCCTCCGCGGTGGCCGGCGCGGTGGCGGCGATCTCGAGCAGGCTCTCGTCCTTCAGGAGGCGCTGCCGCGGCACGTCGACCCGCTGCGCCTCGCGCTCGCGCCAGGCGGCGATCGCGCGCAGCACCCCCAGCATGCGGCGGTTGGCGGTCCGCGGGCGCAGGCGCTCCCACAGAGTGTCGGGATCGGGCCGGAACGTCGCCGGGTCGGACAGGAACGCCATCTCCTCCGCCACCCACTCGTAGCGGCCGTCGCGCTCCAGCCGCTCGCACAGCCGCGCGTAGACGTCGCGCAGGTGGGTGACGTCGGCGGCGGCGTAGGTGATCTGCGCCGGCGCCAGCGGGCGGCGGCTCCAGTCGCTGAAGCGGTGCGCCTTGTCGATCTGGGCCCCGGTCAACGAGGCGACCAGGCTGTCGTAGCCGACCTGATCGCCGTAGCCCGCCACCATCGCCGCCACCTGGGTGTCGAACATCGAGACCGGCAGCCGGCCGAACCGGTAGAGGAAGATCTCCAGGTCCTGGCGGGCGGCGTGGAACACCTTGGTGACGGCGGGGTCGTCGAGCAGGGGGCTGAGCAGCTGCAGGTCGAGGCCCTCGGCCTCGGCATCGACGATCGCGACCTCGGCCTCGCCGGCCAGCTGCACCACGCAGAGCTCGGGCCAGTAGGTGCGCTCGCGGACGAACTCGGTGTCGATGGTGACGTAGCGCTCGGCGCGGAGGCGCTCGACGAGGGCGGCCAGCTCGTCGCTGGCGGTGATCAGGACTGGCTCCGGGAAACGGGCCTTGGTGGGGCGTGTCATCCGAGGTGATTACACGGCGGGTGGGGAGGAAGGCCAGGGCTCTGCCCTGGACCCGCCAGGGGCCGCGGCCCTTGGAACCCATTTCTTAAGTAAAGGAGTCCAGAGGCTCGCCTCCGGCGGGGTCCAGGAGCAGAGCCCCTGGCCTTCTGCCTGAACCTGTTTAAGGAAGGTCCCATGCACGCCTACCGCACCCACAACTGTGCCGCCCTCCGCCCCGCCGATGCCGGACAGACCGTCCGCCTGTCGGGTTGGGTGCATGCCAAGCGCGACCATGGCGGACTGCTGTTCGTCGACCTGCGCGACGCGCGCGGCATCACCCAGATCGTGTTCCCGGCCGGCTCGGCGCTGCTGGGCGAGGTGGAGCGGGTGCGGGTCGAGAGCGTGCTGACGGTCACCGGCGGGGTGGTGCTGCGCGACGGCCCGACCGTGAATCCGCGCCTGCCGACCGGCGAGATCGAGGTACGGGCGGAGGCGATGGAGGTGCAATCGGCGGCCGCGGTGCTGCCGATGCAGGTGGCCGGGCACGAGCATTACGGCGACGAGCTGCGGCTGCGCTACCGCTACCTCGACCTGCGCCGCGAGCGGGTGCAGCGCAACATGATGCTGCGCGCCGGCGTGATCGCATCCTTGCGCCGGCGCATGGTCGAGCAGGGCTTCACCGAGTTCCAGACGCCGATCCTGACCGCGTCGAGCCCGGAGGGTGCCCGCGACTTCCTGGTGCCGGCGCGGCTGCATCCGGGCCGGTTCTATGCGCTGCCGCAGGCGCCGCAGCAGTTCAAGCAGCTGCTGATGGTGGCCGGCTACGACCGCTACTTCCAGATCGCGCCCTGCTTCCGCGACGAGGCGGCGCGCGCCGACCGCTCGCCGGGCGAGTTCTACCAGCTCGATTTCGAGATGAGCTTCGTGACCCAGGAGGACGTGTTCGCGACGCTGGAGCCGGTGATGGCGGGCGTGTTCGCGGAGTTCGGCGGCGGGCGGGCGGTCGACCAGGCGCCGTTCGTGCGCATCCCCTACGACACCGCGCTGGCCGAGTACGGCTCGGACAAGCCGGACTTGCGCAACCCGCTGCGCATCGCCGACGTCACCGACGCCTTCGCCGGCTCCGGCTTCGGGCTGTTCGCCAAGATCGCGGCCGACGGGGGGCAGGTGCGCGCGATCCCGGCACCGGGCGCCGGCGGCCGGCCGCGCTCGTTCTTCGACCGGTTGAACGAGTGGGCCCGCGGCGAGGGCGCCGGCGGGCTGGGCTACGTCATCTTCGACGCGGAGGGGGCGAAGGGCCCGATCGCCCGCAACCTGGAACCGGCGCGGGCCGAGGCGATCCGCACGCGCTGCGGCCTGGGGCCGGGCGACGCGGTATTCTTCGCGGCGGGACCGCGCGAGGGGCTGAAGGGGATGGAGACGGTGAAGTTCTCCGGCCTGGTGCGGACCCGCATCGCCACCGAGCTGGAGCTGGTCGAGCGGGACGCGTTCCGGTTCTGCTGGGTGGTCGACTTCCCGATGTACGAGCTGAACGAGGAGACCGGGCAGGTCGATTTCAGCCACAACCCGTTCTCGATGCCGCAAGGCGGGCTCGACGCGCTGAACGGGCAAGACCCGCTGACGATCAAGGCCTACCAGTACGACATCGTCTGCAACGGCATCGAGCTGTCCTCGGGCGCCATCCGCAACCACCGGCCGGAGGTCATGATCCGGGCGTTCGCCATCGCCGGCTATCCGGAGAGCGAGGTCGAGGCGCGGTTCGGCGGCATGCTGAACGCGTTCCGCTACGGCGCCCCCCCGCATGGCGGCTCTGCGCCGGGGATCGACCGCATCGTCATGCTGCTGGCGGACGAGCCCAACATCCGCGAGGTGATCCTGTTCCCGCTGAACCAGCAGGGCGAGGACCCGATGATGGGGGCACCGGCCACGGTATCCGACGCGCGGCTGCGGGAGCTGTCGCTGCGGATCGCGCTGCCGCCGGCGAAGGCGGTGCCGGGGGCGACCTCGCCGGTGGTGCCGGAGGCCGGAGGGGGTTAAGCGATCGTCGCGTCTTCAGGAGCGATGATCTCGTGGTTCTGCAGGTGACGGCTCACTGCGAGAGCTGACACCTGGTAACGGTTGGCAGCGTCGTCGATCGCTTCGGCGGTGATGTCGGAACCGAGGAAACCACGCAGATCGTCGATCGGCATGAGGAACTCGGTCGCGAACGCTCTCTGCACCTTCTGCCGGGCGGTCGCCGTGTCGGTCTGCGGCAGCCATCGGTCGGCAACGGGCGCCGCCAGCTGATCGGCCAGGAACCGCGCCGCTTCGAATCGCCTGCCAAGCCAGTTCTTGCGACGGAAATGCAGCGCCAGACGCCCTATTTCGCCGTTGCGCACGCCGAGGCCGATCGGCGGCATCTCGTCAACATTTGTTTTGAGGACGTTGGACGACAGGCCGAGCAAGCTTGTCAGATCCTCGTCGGAGACGGGCCCGACAGCAAGTGAGGCTTGGCGCCTCACCGCCTCGGCGAGCTTCCTACCCCGTGACCAGGGTGTTTCACCCGACCAAACGTCGATGCTGACGGTCAAGTCGACCTTGGCGTTCGTTCCAGGCGCAGTCGCCAGATCCGTGATCTGCTTCAGTCGCTCGCTCGAAAACTCGGTGCCGATGCCAGGAGCGATTTCCTCCAGCGCAGCTCGACCCGCTATCTCCTCCAGGCTACCCAGGCGCGTCATCAGCCACTCCGGAGCCTCGTCGGCATCATATCCCAGGCGTGCTTCCATCTGCCGCCAGGCGGAGACCTCGGGATCGCGCCGCTCCGCGAGCACATCCATCCAGAGAGCCTGCAGAGGCGAAGCATCCGCGCCGGTCGCCATCAGCCGCTCGATGACGAGGCTGAGGAAGCTGTCGATTTCGGAGTCGAAACAGCTCATCGTCACCGGCAGCGGGCTGGTGCTTACCTGATAACGCCGGGGCTCCCATCTCCCCTGCCCGCCTACCTCGGCGGACACCTGCATGAACTCCCCATCGGGCGCCAGTCGAACCGCGGGCCATATGTAGCCATGACCTGCCGCCGGCAGGTCATGGGCGAGACGCCAATGTGCAGGAAGGGAGCTGTGCGTCGCCCGGCGAGGCTCATACCTGATCCGCCACCAGTTCGACGCCAGCCACGCCGCCATCGGGTAGAGCGAGATCCGCGCCCGCTCCGTCACCGTCCTGGACCACGCGTCGTAGCCGCGTGTCAGGACGTGCGTGCCGAGTTTCAGGGTGAGTTCCGCCGCGGTCTGCCGCTCCAGGTCGGGAGCGGCTTCGGCAGAGCTCCACTCCGTCAGGATCTCGAACAAGGTGTCTTCAGACATGGTTCGACCGCCCGGCGCGCTGAAGCAAGATGAGTCGGAATGGGTCGGTCAAGGAGAAGGGGTATCCGTGGTACTCACCTCGGATTTCATTCTCAAGCCGGGCTTCAAATACGACGTCATCGTTTCGTACTGCCCAGATCTGAGCAGGATAGCGTCCTCTCATCTGCTTGCTCATGAGGCCCTGCATGATGCCGGTGCGGAGAAGCGCCAGCGCCGTGGCACGCGTCGTCACGTTCGCTTCGTCGCATAGGCTCGCATCCTGTCTTGGCGATGCCGGCGGCGTGAGGCCGAAATCACCCGGATTCCGTCTATGGTCCGGATTGCCGGTGTAACGGCCCACACTCGACAAGGCGGCCCTGTCCGCTCGCTCAAGGAGAAGATCCTCATGAGCCTCCCGCAGGCGGGTCTTCAGGGTCGGGCTTGACGGGGACGGTTTCGCATTCCTGCACCAGCAGATGTCGTGACTGTCGATTCTAGCATGTTCCGCCCATCCGGAGACGACCGGTTTCGATCAACGTCGACCGTCACCCTGGTATGGCGTCGACGAGATGCTAGGCTGGGGTCGACCAGCCGGAGCCCAGCATGCGCCCTCGATCTCGTTCAGCATGTCGTCCCATGCGCGGCTACGTCGCCGTGTCGGCCATGATTCTGGTCACCGGGGCGGCGGCCCAGGCCGCGCCGGCGCCGGTGCCCGGGCATCCGGGCGGGAGCCAGGCCGGCGGGTCGGCGTTCCTGGTGCCGCACAGGGCGATGTACGACCTGTCGCTGGAATCGACCCATGGCGGGGGGACCGTGGCGGCGTCGGGCAGCATGAGCTTCCAGGTGACCGACACCTGCACCGGCTGGGCCAGCCAGCAGCAGCTGCGGCTGCAGCTGGTCACCCGCGAGGGGCAGGCCAGCGACATGGTTTCCGACTACGCCACGCTCGAGAGCAAGGACGGCCGCCACCTCACCTTCGACATGCAGGAGCAGGACAACGGCAGCGTCACCGAGCAGGTGCGCGGCGAGGCCAGCCTGACTGCCGCCGGCGACGGCGAGATCCGCTTCACGCTGCCCAAGCGTTCGACCATGGCGCTGCCGCGGGGGACGCTGTTCCCGATGGCGCACACCGCCGCGATCATCGCGGCGGCGGAGGAGGGCCGCAAGAGCATCGACCCGGTTCTGTTCGACGGCACCAGCGCCGACGGGCCGACCGACAGCTACGTCACCATCCTCGGCTGGCAGACGCCGCCGTCGCAGTCCGACTACCCGTCGCTGGCCGGACAGGGCTCGGGGCGGGTGCACGTCTCGTTCTTCCCCCGCACCCAGGGGGCCGTCACCCCGGACTACGAGATCGGCATGCGCTACTTCGCGGGCGGGGTGTCGGACCGGCTCGACATGGATTTCGGCGACTTCACCATGCGGGGCCGGCTGGTCGCCTTCAGCCCGGGCAAGAAGGCGGACCGCTGCTAGCATGAGCGAGCTCGCCGCCAGGCCGGGGATCGGGCCCGGGATGGACGCCGGTACGGTGCCCGCCGCCGGGCAGCTCGCGCACAGCCTGCGGCCGCGGCACGTGGCGATGATCGCGCTGGGCGGCGTGATCGGCGCCGGTCTGTTCGTCGGCAGCTCGGCCGCGATCGCCGGGGCCGGGCCCGGCGTGCTGCTGAGCTACGCGCTGGCCGGCACCGTGGCGCTGCTGGTGATGCGGATGCTGGGCGAGATGGCGATCGACGCCCCCGGGGCCGGCTCGTTCATCGGCCACGTCCGCCGGGGCCTCGGCGGCCGCGCCGCGTTCGTCGCGGGCTGGATCTACTGGCTGTTCTGGGCGGTGGTGGTCGCGGCCGAGGCGATCGGCGGCTCGGCCATCCTCGCACCCTGGATCCCGCTGCCGCGCACGGCGCTGGACCTGCTGCTGGTGCTGGCGATGAGTGCGACCAACCTGGTTTCGGTGAAGAGCTACGGCGAGTTCGAGTTCTGGTTCTCCGGCATCAAGGTGCTGGCGATCGTGCTGTTCTGCGGCCTCTGCCTGGTGGCGCTGGCCGGCGGGTTCGGGCCGGACCGTGCGCATGTCTCCAACCTCTGGGCCGGCGGCGGCTTCCTGCCGCGGGGCGGCGGCGCGGTGCTGGCGATCATCCCCACCATCGTGTTCCAGTACACCGGAGCCGAGATCGCCACCGTGGCGGCCGCCGAGTCCGCCGACCCCGGCCGCAACGTGGCGCACGCCACCAACACCGTGGCGCTGCGGGTGCTGCTGTTCTACGTCAGCTCGATCGTGCTGATCCTGTGCGTGGTGCCGTGGCGCGGGCTGGTGCCGGGGCACTCGCCGTTCGTGGCGGCGATGGATCGGCTCGGCATCCCGGGTGCGGCGACGGCGATGGCCGTGGTGGTGCTGGTCGCGGTGCTGTCCTGCCTCAATTCGGCGCTCTACGTGACGTCCCGGGTGATGTTCGAGATGGCGGCGCACGGCGACGCGCCCGGCTGGCTGGTGCGCACCGGCGCCGGCGGCGTGCCGCGGCGGGCGATCCTGGCCGGGACCGCGGTCGGCGTGCTGGTGGCGATCGTGTCCACGATCTCGCCGGACGCCGTGTTCGCGTTCCTGCTGAACGCGTCCGGCGCGCTGATCCTGTTCGCCTACCTGCTGATCGCGCTCTCGCAGATCCGGCTGCGCACGGCGCAGGCCCGCGCCGGCCGGCGTCCGGCGTTCGCCATGTGGCTGTTCCCCTATCTGTCCTGGACCACGGTCGCGGTCATCCTGGCGGTGCTGGCGGCGATGGCG
>CAXTVM010000064.1:0-14769 GCA_964247725.1 uncultured Acetobacteraceae bacterium
CGTGGCTGGCGTCGGCCTCGACGTGGCTGACGCCGCTCCACGAGCGATGGGCGCCAGCATGCAGGACGGCGATGCCGATGTGGTCTTGAGCATGCCGCGAGAAGAGCGATCGGAGGTGAGCGCCAAGGCATCTATGCCGGGGATGGCGAATCGATAAGGCCTCCTATCCCTCGGTAGGTGCTGTTCCCCTACGTGCGTCTGACTGACCAAGACGGGCTGCAATGGGGGAGGTCGCGATCAGCCGTCCCGGCGAGGCCTTCGTCCGGCGGAGTGGGGTGTCCGCCGGCTTTGATCTCGATCTCGATTATGAAGATCGGGAGGACATCGCCAAACTTACAGGTGCCCTGCGCCGTCAGGACGTCGGGGAGCAAAGCCCGGTCTGCGCTATCGGATTGTCCCACGGCGGGCTTCCGCAGACCTGCCTACCGCAGGTGGCTTCAACGGCATCGCGGGCCTGACGATGCGTCGCCCGAGTGGCCTGTCGCGAGCTTGGCCTCAGTCGGCTCACGATACACGAACGATCGGCGGAGCAAATGGCCCGACCGGCATGCAGGCTGGCCCGGCCGGGGTAGACACTGCCGAAGCTTCGTCACGGCGCGGTCAGGGATGCGCGACCGCAGGCTGGCAAGATGGGGGGTTGATGATCCCGAACGCGAGCGCACCACCGCCGTTGACAGTGCAGGCATAGGTTCTGCCGTTCGTGATGTGGGCCAGGACATAGGTGTTGGTGGGACCGTCGCTGCGACGGTCGGACAGGGTGACTTGGGAGGGCGAGACACCAAGCGTCCCCGCAATGGCTGATGTCATGCGATCGTTAGACATCAACTGATCTTGGCATGCCGATAAAGCGGAGATGACGATGCAGGATAAAGCGATCTTAAGACACACATTCATCGAGTTCTCTCTCTTGTGCTTGGATTTGAGGATGTCGACGGTCATCGTGCCGTAACCTTGACCGGGCTGCTGAAGCGGTTGGCGCTTACCTGGGCCGCGAAGGCCGGCCTGCGGAAATAGATCGCCCTTCCGCATCGAAGCGGCTTTGCACCGCGGACGACGATGAACGCCTCATCAGCGCGGCAATCGTTCATCAGCTCCTCACGGCGGATCAGCGGCCGACTGATCTCGCTGAAGCTTGTATTGACCCCCGTTGACCGCGCATGCACCTCGAAGGCTTTTCCGGATGAGCCGGTGTTGGACCCTTCCGTCGCAGTCATCACGGCATAATTTCCAAAGGTCTCCTCCAGTTCCTTCGCCGTATCAAGGTCCTGGATCGCGGCGTAGGTCCGGTGCGATACGCCGTCATACCATTCGCGCTTACCCTCGCGGCCCCATTGTTTCTCCAACTGGCCGACCGACTGATAGAGAAGCTGCAGCGTGATGCCGTACTTGCGGCCCGCATCGCGCGCAGTCTCGATGATCTTCATCGGCCCGAGCCTGGCAACCTCGTCGAGCAGGTATAGAATGCGACCGGACAGACGACCATCAGCCTCATACGCGGCGTTCAACAAAGCGCCGATGACGGTGCGTCCCACGGCGGGCGTGGTCTGCAGCGCCGACAGCGGCAACTGCAGGAACACCGAGACCCGGCCATCGAGCAGGTCGCGGGTTCGAAAGCTGTGGCCGGAGACGATCGACGCAAATGCCGGATTGGCAAGCCAGGAGGTACTTTCGTCGGCATTGGCGTAGATCCCAGAGAATGTCTCAACCACTAAGTCCTTTAGGGTGCCAGCATAGTCGCGGGCAAGGGGACTAGGGCTGCTGGCGTGGATCCCTCGCAACAGCTCGCGCAGTTCGTGCTCCGGCAGCGCAAGACCGGCCCGCAGGGCGCGTAGCGACTTCTCCTCGGCCGGGAACTCCGGACTCCAGAGCAGGTGGGCCAGGAGGCAGGCGACGAGAGCCCGCCCGCGGGACTCAAAGAACTCGCTCGACCGATCGCTCCCGGGGGTCGCGTCGCCACACACCCAGCTTACCACCGACAGGATGTTGGTGGTCGCCAGCGGCGAGCCGATATCGATCCAATCGAGCACGTTGAAGCCGTTGCCGTCATGCAGGCCGAGCTGGTGCACGACGTGTCCCATCTTCTCCCGTGCCCCGGCCAGCATCGGCCCTAGCTCGCCAGACGGATCGAGTACGACGACCGAGCTGGTCCACGTCAGCAAGGTGGATGCCGCCGAGGTGGATTTAAACGATCCGGCGCCGGCGAACATCAGGCTGTGGGTCGGCCCGGATCGGCAGGGATCGATCAGCAATGGGGCTCTTCCGCCCTTTCCCCAGGTCGATGTCCGCTGCGGGTCGAATGCCGTGCCGGCAACGCTGTCCTCGTCAACCCTATAGGCTTCTCCGACCACTACGCCGCCATAGTCGGGTGATGGACCGGGAAAAATCTCGCGCGCCTTCGCGATCGGCAGCCAGTCGGCATGTCCGTAATTGTCGGTGGCACCGCGCATCGGCGCTACCGCCGACCTGCCGCTTCGCCGCAGCGACGGCCCGATCACGCGCCTGCGGATCAGCAGCGCTGCCATCATCGCCAGCACGAGGACAGTCGCCGCCGCGGCGCTGACCTCGAGCCAGGGTGTGACGGTCGGGTTCGATCGCGCGTAGAGGAAGTAGAGCCACCATTGGTAGAATGGATGCCGGAACGAGCTGACCAGCCCGGTTGCATAGAGGAAGACGAGCGACGCCAATATCGTCCAGGCCGCACAGGCCGACGCCACTCCCACCGCGAGCTTCGCCACGACCAAGAGGCGACGCGTAGGTGCCATGGTCACGCCGTCCAGACCTTCTGCTCTCAGCCCCCCCGTCCGGCGATGCGCGCAGGCGTTTGGACGTGCGCTGCAAATTGCCTCTCTGCCTGAACAACCGGCTGATTTGGCAAATCCACCGAGCGGCGCCAGGTCGCGCGCACATCGTCGCTGGACGAGGCGTGCCGCCCGGCGTCATCGTGGCTGGCAGTGCTGCGAGTTGAGCCGGAAGCAGTCGCCTTGCTTGGATTCTCGATTGCGCCGCCGCGGGCGGGTCGGTCCCGTTCGGTCGAGGATGTGGAAACGCCCTGGTGCCTGCCATGGGGGATGGCCGGGATCGGCAGGATGTTGTCGGCCGCGGGCGTCCAGTGCTGCCCGAGCACGCCGTTGTCCGTGGGCGGCCGGATGCCTGCCGAGACTAGCGCGGTGCTAGCGGTCAAGTTCGAGTTCTGCGTCAGGGGCGAGTAGGTGAAGTGGCCCGCATCGACTTCCTGATAGGCCTCTTTGATCTTCGCCCATTGAGAGGAAAGATTGGCGCCCATCGCGACGGTCTCCGTCTGGAGCGGCGCGCCGGGAGGTCCGAAGATGTTATGTTTGGCCGCGGGTCCGCTTTCGGCTTTCAGCACCCCATACGGCGAAACGGTGTGGTTATGTGCGGCTGACGCTGCCTCCACGAGATCGGCAGCCGAATTTCCCTGCGGGCGGGCATTCGAGGCGTAGGCCGAGGCAAATTCCTGGCGACCGTTCGCGGCGGTGTAGACGAGGGTCTCGTGGAAGCCGTTGGCTGCTACCGGCTTGTAGACGACCTGGATGTTCTCGTTGCCCATGCCGCGCGTCCTCAGAGGGAAGTGACATAGATGTGCGCCGACATCGACGCGACTGCCGCATCTCGCCCGCCCGAGGCGGGCAACAGGATCACGACGACCTCGTTCGCGATCCCAAAGGCGCTGTCCGCCAGGATGCGGTCAGACTTGGCATAGATCTCGTCTTGGCTGGAACCGCCGCCCCCTGTTGCCTGCGGCGGTGAAACAACCTCGAACCCGGCCTGCCTGAGTATCTCCTCCGCAGCCCGAACACTCATCCCGTTCCTGATATATCTTGCCACGACCTCGTGGATGTCGTTGCCCTTGATGCTGCCTGACAGTCGCCCCGCCGCCTCGAGCCGCTCGTAGGCGTGACGGATCTCCTGCGGCATGGCGCTGGCCGCGACATGTTCATTGGTATCAGCCATCGTGGATACCGTTCCTTGTCGACAGTGAGCGATGGTCGGGGCGGTGGTGACCACAATCACGACGGTGATTGCGGCAGCGATGCGAACCAAGTGCCGCTTCCTTCCCGGCCGTCCCGGCCACGGCGTGGTGACCGTGGTGATGGGGGTCGCCTGGCAAGGATGAACCACATCGAGCTTGGCCCAGTTCCAGTCCGATCGCCCCTCGTATCGTCGCCCCGTCGCCATCATTCCCCCTCCCCAAGTCAACTGTCGGCCAGCAGATTCGCAACGGTCTCGCCGCGGCGGCGGGCATCGGCGGCCAGCCATACCTCGCCGATCTCGTAAACCTCGCCGCTGGTGTGGAACGGCACGATCACATCGATCGCGGCGGACAGCATCTCGACCAGGGTCTTGTCCTCCAGCGCCGCACCCTGCTCGCTGCCCTTAACCAGCGAGAACAGCTTCTTGAAGCCCTGCACCGGGGTCGCGCCGTGGATGGTGGAGATCGATCCTGGGTGACCCGACACCACCTCGTTGAGGTAGGTCCAGGCGGCGTCGTCGCGCATCTCGCCGAGCAGGATGCGGTCGGGGCGCATACGCAGGCTGGCCTGCAGCAGGCCTTCCGCGGTGACGCCGCCCAAGCCAATGCCGCTCTTGGAGTATAGTAGGCGGACGTGGTTCTCGTGCGGGATGACAAGCTCGAGCGTGTCCTCGATGGTGATGAGCCGCTCCGATGTCGGAATCGCGCTGATCAGCGTCTTGCCCATCGTGGTCTTGCCGGAGCCGGTGGCACCACATAGCAGCATCGTCAGGCGGTTGCGCACGCAGGCGCGCAGGAAGCCCTCGATGTCGCCGCTGTCATAGAACTCCAGCACCTCGGCGCTCTGCTGCTGCTCGGTGTCGCGACGCGCGGCCCACTTGTTCCAGCGTGCGGTGTGATAGCGCGCACTGACCGTCGATAGGGCGGAGACCGAGGTGCCCGGCCTGCGGATCGTCAGGCTGGCGGTGCCGTTCGGCACTGCGGGGGGCAGGCAGATCTGCAGGCGCTCGCCACCGGGAAGCTCGGTGGCGCAGAGCGGGCTGCGCTGGCCGACATCCTGCTTGCGCAGCGCGCCCGCCAGGATCGCGATATCCTCCAGATCGTCGTAGTCCAGCGCCAGGTCATGGCGAGCGAAGATGCCCTTCTGCCGCACGAACACCTCGCCCGGCCGATTGATGGCCACCTCCTCGGTTGCCGGATCCTCCAGCCAGTGCAGGATCGGCCGGAGAAGGTGGCGGAGCTGGGGTGCGGCTTCACTGACCACGGGCGGCTTCCATCGAGGCAGGCGCGGTCACCGAGCGCCATCCTGGGCCCGGGTGACGCGAAGGTCGTAGATGTCGGAGAAATCGAGATCCTTGGCGACGAAGATCGAGATGTTGTCCCCCTGGTTCTTGATCAGCGTCGGCGGAATGTTGATGGTGTTCTGCAGCGCGGTGTTGGTGACCTGCTGATCGTTGCCCTGGAAGCCGCCGACGAAGGTGCTGGTGTTGCCGCCGGAGTTGGACGCCAGCGCGGTGCCGACCTGGATGGAGCCCTGCAGCAGGCTGAGCACGATCGCGCCGCCGAAACGCTCCCAAAGATGGTTGTTGACCCGGCCATGCAGGCCTGAACGGCCGAGCGTGTCGGTTCCTGGCGAGGCCAGGGTAATGACGGCGTGATCGGGGGTCTCGGCCCGATCCCACAGCACGAACACCCTGTCCTGGCCGTTGACCAGCCCGTTCTGGATCTCGCCGACGACCTGGGTGCCGCGATCGAGCAGGACGACATTGCCAGTGGTGCCGCGGACGTCCTGAGGCAGCACGCACTTCACATAACCGGCGAGCTGGGTGTCGATCGCGGTCTGCAGGGTGCAGGCGATCATGGTGCCCTCGGTCACCAGCATGTCCGGATGCGGCAGCATCGAGGCCTTGGTGCCCCTGAGCACGGTCGGCTGCAGTCTCGTGGAGAGCGCACTAGGCTGCGGCTCGTTCTCCTCGGAACGCGAGACGGCCGGCGCGGCCGGTACCGCCGTCTGCGGGGTCGCCTCCGGGGCGCTGCCCGAGAAGGCAAAAATCGGGCTCTCGGCGGGCGTCATCTCGTGCCGTCCGCCTTGGCCGAGCCGCGGCGTCGACGGCGCGGCAGCCGGCATCGGCAGTGCGGCCGCCGGCGGGGGGGATGGCTGCAGCACGACCGGGGCCGCCCGGAAGATGCCCGGAGAGGTGGGAATGGCAATGTTCGCCTGTCGGACGGACGGCTTGCTCTTGGTCAGCTGTTCGATCCAGATGACCGACAGGAACACCACGACGAGAAGCAGGCCGATGCCCAGCTTCTGCGCGGTGGTGAGCTGGCGCCCGGACGGGCTGGAAACCACCGAGCCGTCACGATCGATGTCGTTGTTCGGCGGCCGATCGTTCCTGCTGTCACTCATGACGGCGCCTCCTTGACGACGCGTTGCACGTTCGGGCTGGTAGTCTGGGTGCCGGGATTGGTGCCAACCGGGTCATAAGCGCGGTTCCAGATACAGAGCACCGTCTGGCCGTCGCGCAGGCGCCAGCCGCGGGCCACGGCGTCGGCCTGGAGGAGATCGCCCTTGACCGCATAGTTCGGCGTCGCTTCCTGGCCATCGGGATTGATGACGAAGACCGACGGGATGCGGACGTTGGCGGGAAAGCGGAACACCGTGCTGTAGCCGTTGTCGAACACTTCCAGCGGCAGGATCGAGCGGTCGCCCTGGGCGACGTAGCGCCAGTTTCGCGGGCCGCTGAACGGGTCGCGGGCGTGCTGCTCGAGCTGCTCGTGTGCCAGCTGCAGCTGCGACTGCGCATTGCGGGCCTCGAGTTCGGTCTCCTCCCGCGCGGCCTGGGCGGCCGCGGCCGCTACCCTGGCGGCAGCCTCCTCGCGCGGGTAGGTGAACTGGACGCTGTAATAGACGTCGGACGCATCCGGCCCGAGGTCCTTGATGTCGGCGGTGACGATGTCGAACACGTAGCGGTGGGTGCCGCTCGGGCTTGAGGTCAGCACGATCACTGGCTGCAGCGGCAACGCCAGCTTCGACTTGAAGAACAGGAAGTTGCCGCGCGGGCTCGCCGCGAGATCTTTGCTGTCGTTCACCGCGACCGCGGTCACCGTCTCCCGCGCGCCGAAGCCAACCACCAGGGTGGCGCCGACCGCGGTGCTCAGATGCACCACCTGGCCGGGATTGTAGGGCACGTAGCGCATACGCGGATCCTGCCGACTGGGCAGCGGCTCCTGCTCGGCCCAGGCGGCGACGGGACCGGCCGAGGACAGGGCGGCGGCGCACAATGCCGCGCGGAGTTGGTGTTTCATTGGATGCTGTCCTCGGCAGACTGGTAGGAGGTGATCACCACGCCGCCTGGATTCTGCAGCCGAAGTGCCACCGGCAGCGTGCTGACGGTTGCGAACTGCAGCGTCGCGGTCCAGGTAGTGACGACCGGTCGCGCTCCGGTCATGGTGAGGATCCGGCGGTAGCGGATCTGTTGCACGCTCCGCGCGATGTCGGCGGACGAGATGTGCTCGATCTCGATCGTGCCCTTCCTGCCGACCGTCACCTGCGGCGAGGTCGGGTTGGGGTAGTTGAAGAACGACTGATAGCCGGCGCGGACCGTGTCAGTACTCATCTCGGAGACGATGTCAAAGGCGTAGCGGCCGGTGTCGGCGCTGTAGCCTTCGCGCAGGCGGACATACTCCCAGAGTGCGGCGTTGATCACCGCTTGGCTCTGGGTGGCGGGCAGGCGCGACATGCTGATCGAGCTGTCGACCGAACCGTCGGGACGCACCCAGAGATAGACCGGGACGATCCGGGTCAGCGGCACCAGGCTGGCGATGGTAATCGCCTGCGCCAAGTTGCCGAGGATGGCGATGCCGGCGACAGCAGTCAGCAATCTGGAGATCCGCTGCAAGGTCCTGACGCGGGTCCGCTGGAACGACTCGACCTGCTTGTAGTGATCGGCCAGCACAGCCCGATCGACCGGATATGCGAGGTTGTCGTCGATCACTGATCCCTGCCGATCGGCTTCGGTGTCTGCAGGTCGGCGGGCATCGGCTGCCAGCGGCCGGTGTTGAGGGCGAAGATCGGGCCCTTGCAGGTTGCGAGCGTTTCGCTGTCGTCACACGCCGACAGCCCGATCAGCGCGATCAAGACAAGCGTCCTCATGATGTGCATCCCCTGAGTCGATCGTGGTCTGGTCGCGCCATGCGACCGCTGACTTCGGCTATCCGGCTTTGGCGACCGCATTCTGCGGTCCGATGCTGCCGCGCGCCGGCGAGGTGAACGGCGCTTTTGCGCCGCCAAGACCACCAAAATTACTCTCGCCGCGACCTGTGGCGTAGCCGCTCGAAATTGCCGCCGCGGCACCCGGCATGCAGACCACGAGAAAGTCGCCGGTCAGCAGGAAGATGTCGAGGTCCCAGATGTCGTTGATCTGACCGGCCACGGGAGTTACGGCCTGCGCCAACGCGAGCGCAGCGAGCTCCACTGTGATATAATAGAATTCTACCGTGACGACAATGGTGGAGACGATGTTCACCAGCAGGAACAGGATTGCGTAGTAGATGAGTTGGCCGACCCAGCGCTGGGCGATCGCCTTGGTTGACTCGAACAGGTAGCCGATGATGAACAGGGGCCCGAGCGCCACCAGAACCGAGGTCACCAAGTTGGCGGCCTCGTAGAGCGCGAACAGGGTCCAGAGCGTGCCGTAGAGCACGAGCTTCGCCATCGCCACCGAACTCGCGTCCTGGTTGTTGGCGGTGGGTATCAACGCCGAGATCTGCTCAAGCGTTGTCTGCATGTAGGCGAGCATGTAATCGAGATTTACCGGCAACGTTGTCGGCAAGGCGCCACCGTTGCTGACGGCCAGACTTGCGATCCAGGTCGGTATCGACTGCAGGAACCATTGCTGGACGAATTCGGTGTAGAGGGTCGAACCCGATACCAGGCCGTAGACCAGGACGACCCTGACGATCTGGGTGAGGCCCCGCCTCGTATCGAGATCCCCCCGCATGACCAGGATCCCCTGGATGATGATCCAGATCACCAGCACGGCCGACAAGGCGGGTGCGATGTAGCCCAGTACCTCGTTTAGGAGATTGGCGAGTCCATCCTGAAAACCCGTCACGAACGCGAAGTCGGTCGACGCGAAGGGGAGCGGGTTCATGCCGAGATCGCCGTGCGGAAGCACATCAGTCTGGAAGTGCCGCTCCAAGTGACCGGGTCTGCGGCCACAGCCAAGCGGGTACTGCGCCTGCGTTGGAGGCAAAGCATAGTGCGCAGATAACGGACGCGATGCACGCGGATCAAGAACAATTTACCGACATCGTCGTAAGCATCCAAAATATGTCAAGGCGGCCTCCGCCGCGCGGAGCGATCCGCGACGACAACTAGTCACCCGAGCTTAGATACCGAGTCCATGGTTTCTGTTTCGCACGATAACGGACGAGAGCGTGATGACCATACAGGAGACCGCGGCGGTCGGAGCGACGTACACGTCACTGTTGAAGTTGAGGAGCAACCTCCAGCGCTGCAAAAAGGCTCGACGTCTTCGTATGCTCCTGTCGCATGGCCTGGGCTTCGTTCTCGCGGTTGATTTCCGCCTGAGCGGTCGCGAGCGCCACCAGATTTGCCGCTTGTGCCTGTTCCGCCTGCACGGCGATGCCTTCGACGGCGATCCGGCCGTTGATCGCGGTCACATGGGTGATGTCCGAAGCACTAGAGAGCGCCTGGCTCATCTCGTTGAGAAGGTTCAGCCTCTGCTTCAGTGCGTTCAGGTTGGCCGCCGCCATGGCCTGGATGTTGGCGGAAACCTTCTGAATCGTATCCTGCGCCACCAGAACCGGATCCGTACCAGGGCTCCCGGTATTGTTCTGGCCGTAGAAGGTCGAGCTGCCGTCAACGATGCCAGGGTTCTGGAAGCTCAGGGCCGATGCGACCGTCGTAGAAGATGATGTCCCGCTTGGATTGATACCAGAATCCGGCATCGCGTTCTGGACAGTTGTGGCATCGTCATCCTGAAACTCGTTCGTAACGTCGGGGACGTCCTTGAACATGGTCAGAGTATCGGCTGTGCTCCTCGCCGTGGCAGTGGTGTCATTATGGATGCCAGTATCTGTACTGGAAATCGTATCGGCCGTTGTTGAAATAGCGGAAGCCGTGGTGCTAATGGTGGGGATCAGGCTGGTATTACCTTCGGTAACCGCATCCTGCACCTCCCATTGCGCGTGCGCGCACTGGCTGAAGCAGAGCGTCCCCAACACGGCCGCCACGGCGAAACTGAATGTCCGCATCGGTCTTCTCCCTCTCAATCAACGGCTTCGTGATAATGCGACATAAAGTGGTCCAGCCATGCGGACGGCTCCTCGCCAAGCTCGTGTCGGAGCTTCTCGGCGAAACGAACAGTGTTGGCGCGGCCCGAGAGCACCGCGACGTATTCCCGCAGGTCGCTCAGGTCGAACTCGCAGATGACGCTGCCGGACTCCCGCTTCAGCAGGAACTTGCGGCGGCCGATCGCCATGTCCTCGCGCACCGCCTTGAACTCGCCCTCGGTGCACTTCAGCCCGTCGACATAGGCGGCGCGGTCCGCGGTCGGAGATGGATAGAGGATCTTGGTCATGCACTGCGCCACCAGACTGGCGCCCAGCTTGGACTCGAGAACGTGCTCCGGCTGCTGAGTGGCCAGGATCAGCATGCCGTTGTTCTTGCGCACCGTGAGCAGGAACTTGTCGACGACTGTGGCGAACTGCGGGTTGAGCAGGTAGGCGCGGAACTCGTCGCAGCTCATCACGAAACGGCGGCCGTCGACCACCGACCCGACCCGATGCAGCAGGTAGGCGGCGGCGGGCGCGCAGACCTCCTCGTAGTCCAGCAGGTGGGTCATGTCGAAGCCGGTAATCGACGCATCGAGCCTGACCTCGTCCTGATCACCGTCAAAGGCCCAGCCGAGGCTGCCGCCACGGCACCAGCGCTCCAGCCGGGCCCCGGCACCTTCGCTCGGCCCATGCAGCAGGAACTCGCGCAGCCCGCCGATGGAGCGCATCTCCGGCTCGTAGGAGAGCTGGCGCGCGATGCCGCGATCGAGGCGGCGCCCCTCCTCGGATGAGATGCCGCCGCGCCCGTCCCCCTCGATGAGACCGGTCACCCAGGTGCGCAGGAAGTCGCGGCTGGCCGGGCTGTCGGACAGGCCGCGCAACGGCGCCAGGCCGCTCGGCTCGCCACGGCGCAACACCAGATAGGTGCCGCCGGTGGCGCGGACCAGCAGCTCGCCGCCGCGGTCCTTGTCGAAGAACACCACCGCGCCGCCGCGCTCTGCCATCGACTGCTCGAGCATGGCGAGGATGAACATCATCAGCGTCGTCTTGCCCTTGCCGATCGGGCCGAAGATCGCCGTCATGCCGACATCGTCCACGTGCGGCACGTAGTCGTAGGGGGTGCCCCCGTCGGTGCGGAAGCGGGCGAGCGCCCCTCCCCAATGGCCCTTGCGGGACCCGACGGGGAAGTTCTCGAAGGAGGAGAAGCCGGCGAAGTTGCGCGAGTTGATAGCTCCCGGCCGAGTGCGCCATTCAATGTTGCCAGGCAGCTGCGACCAGAAGGCGGCCTCCATGCCGATGCCTTCCTGCACCACCACCGAGCCGGCATCGGTCAGCCGGGACCGGGCGCTGGCGCCACGATCGCCGAGCTGAGCCAGGTCGTCGGCGTAGACCGCCAGGCTGAGGTGGTGCGAGCCCATGACGAACTCGTTGCTGGCGAGCGCATCCTCGGCCTGCGCCAGCTCGGCGACCTGGGTCGTGGCCTTGTCGCCGGAGCTGGTCATCTGGCTCGCCTTCAGGCTGAGCCGACCATGCGCCTGCGCGCGGGTCAGGAAGGCGTAGCTCTGGCTGAGCACGAACGGAAAGTCGGCGCTGAGCAGGGTGTTGAGCATGCCGGGCCTAGTCTTGGCCGGATATTCGCGGAAGGAGAAGATCGTGCCGACATAGCTTTCGGCCGGCGTGCGCACCTCGAAGCCGCGCTTGCCGCAGATCACCCGGTCGGTATAGATCGAGGCCCCAAGCGAGCCGCTGACCACCGGTACCGGCATCCAGCGGCAGGTGATCATGAGGCGAAGCGCCTCGCCGATCTCGGTGAAGACGACGTCGTTCTTCTCGCGTACGCCGAGCCGGCGCAGGCCGTAGGGCTCCAGCCCGTTGGCGACGACGTGCCAAAGATCTTCCAGCACCCGCAGCACGGCATCGTGGCCGCCACCGGCAGCCGGCCGCCCCAGACGGGCGAGCCTGCTACCCATCTTGCCAAGCGCGTTGCGCGGCGAGACGATCAGCGTGAAGAGGTAGTCGTTGCGATACAGCCGGCCATCCAGAATGCGCTGGCGGTAGGCCTGGTCGAGGTTTCGCGAGAAGCTGCTCTGGAACCGCCCGGGCGGCAGCTCCGGGACATCGGGATGGCGGATGAGGTGAGTGCTGAGCAGCACGTTGTCGTCGGCGATGTTGCGGAACAGCGTGTTGAAGTTCCGGCAGCGCGCGTTGCGCATGATCGGCTCCTCCAGCTCGAATGCCATGCCGCTGAGATGGCCCATCGCCATCACCGAGCCGTCACGCAGGAGCACCGCCTGATCGGAGACGTGGCCGACATAAGGAAGGTAGATCTCGCCGGAGCGCTCGCCGGTCCCCTTGTGGCCACGCATCAGATCATCCCCCGGCCACGGACCGGCACCTTGATCGGGTTGGGGCTGACAGAGGATCCGCCCCAGGCTGATCCGTCGATGGATCGCGCCGCTGTCTTCAGCCAGAGCAGGACGACATTCACCGCGTTGTAGTCCCGCGAGACGATGACGCGGACGCCGAACCAGAGCGGCGCCATGATCAGCTCGTAGAGGGGGTTTTTCAGGAATACGATGATGAAGCCGGCGAGCATCATGAACGCGCCCGCGACCGGAAGAGGCACGCCCGCCACCAGGGCCGGACGGGTGGCCGCGATGTAGAGCGTGCTCTCTTCCAGTCGCTCGGCCACGGATCAGACCGTCAGCGACTGGCCGGGAAGGTCAGCACCGAACATGATCACGATCATTGTGCCGTCGGTCCCATAAGCGATACGCCGAGGAACCCGGCACCGAACATGATCACGATGCCCCCGATGACGCCGGCCACCAAGCCAAGCGATGCTCGGCCGAACATCCAGGCCATGCCGATGCCGATGATGCCGAGAACGCCGAGAGTCTGGCCGAACGGTCCGAGGATGAAACCAGCGACGTTGGTGAGCATGGTCGCGGGGTCGAGACCGCCGGTTACGGTTTCCGTGTCGGCAGCGTTGGCCACACCCCAGAATGCGGTTGCGATAGCGAGGCCGAGGGCGAGTGGCCTTGCCGAAACAGGACCCAGGGTTAGGAATGAAATGCCTGCGGCATGGGACCTCGTCACGAGTCCCCGGGCTGCGTCCGCAGTGCGTGCGATGCGAGTGTTCATGGACTACCTTCCGTTGCTCGAGCTGGGAGATTCGCCGATACGGTCGGCTCTGGCGCCGCATCTGCGAGCACCGCCGTACCCGACTCCGACACTGGCATGGTCGTTGCCTGGATTCCCGGGCGCCGTGCAGCGTCGTCGGACGCGGCCCACACGTTCCAGGATGGCGGGGCTTCGATTTCGGAGGAAACCGGCAGCGTAGGATGCGCGCCGCCGGTCGCGGCTGAGGGCGTATCCACGTCGAGGCTCGGCACGATCTGTCGTGCCGCCAGCTCGACTCTGTGGACGTAGCCGTTCTCGAAGCCGCTTTTTGCGTCTCCGGTGTTGTATCTCGAGATCGCGTCGCGCAGCGCGTTCTGTTGCATCTCGTGGGTATCGCCGCCGGCATAGTCATCGGTCAGGATCGAAGCCGCGGCGGCGATCGAGCGGCATGGATCCAGGGCCTGCGCGGGGGTGAGGCCCAGTTTGGCGAAGTTGGCGGAGTTGATCTGCATCAGGCCGAGGTCAACCGAATGGCCAGCCTCAAGCAGCCTGGTCGCGATCTGCACCGCCACCTCCAATGTCGCCGGCACGCCGGCGGTCGCGCTGGTGTTGTCGTTGATGGTCAGCGGCTGGAAGCGGCTCTCGGCCTGAGCGATCGAGGCCAGGGTCGAGGGAGCGACGGTCGAGCCGCAACGCAGCGCCAAGGTCCCGAACTCGTTCATCGTGAGCGGCTCGGCATGCGCCGGCTGCAGTGCCGTCGCGAGAAGAAGCGTGGCAGAGGCAAGCACTGGGTTTAGAGATCGTAGACCCAGTGCAGCACTTCGACACAGGAGCCGGAGCATCTGACCGAAGTTGAACGCGACCAGCGCAAGCGCATACACACCGCCGACGGCAGAGGACTGATCGATCCAGTCTCTACCGGTTGGACGCGATACCGCTGGTGGAAGGGGAAGCCCAGGACCCTGCACTCGCACTCCAGCATCATTGACGATGGCATACACACAACGACGGGCCATTCGACGGGTCTTCGCACCGGCTTTGTTGAGCCCAAGGCCAAAGAACACGATTTCTTGAGCACGCGCAACCTTTTTTGAAAGGTTGCGAAGATTCGTCACCATGCTGCTGTTCGTGAGATCGGGGTCCGAAAGCATCGTCAAGAGATGGATATGAAGACGGACAGGCTGCACCGGGCGGAGCCCTATCGATCCGCCGATCCCGGCTTAGATGCCTTCGCGCTCACCTCCAATCGCTCTTCCCCCGGCATGCCCGCGACCACTTCGGCATCGGCGTCCTGCATGCGGGCGCCCATCGCTCGTGGAGCGGCGTCAGCCACGTCGAGGCCGACGCCAGCCACG
>CAXTVM010000065.1:0-14458 GCA_964247725.1 uncultured Acetobacteraceae bacterium
GTTGCGTAGATCGCTAGGCGAACGAATGCGGTCCAATGAAGGGTAACGGCCGGGGGTCGTGGAGGTCATGACGGTCCTTTAGTTCCGGCGCTCGACGACGTAGCGCGCCAGCGCCCGCAGCCGGTCCGCCTCCGGCCCGAAGCCGTCCAGCGCCGCCTCCGCACGGCGTGCCAGCCGCCCGGCCTCGGCGCACGCGCCGTCGATGCCGAGCAGCGCCACGAAGGTCGACTTGCCGGCCTCGGCGTCCTTGCCGGCGGTCTTGCCGAGCTGCTCGGCGCTGCCGGTGGCGTCCAGCACGTCGTCGGCGACCTGGAACGCCGCCCCCAGCAGGCGGCCATACTCGGCGATCGCCGCTCGCCCGGCGCTGCCGGCGCGGCCCAGGATCGCCCCCGATTCCGCGGCGTAGCGGATCAGCCGGCCGGTCTTCAGCGCGTGCAGGCGCTCGATCTCGCCGAGGTCGAGCGCCCGGCCCTCTCCCTCCATGTCGATCATCTGGCCGCCGACCATGCCGGCGGCGCCGGCGGAGTCTGCCAGCGCCGCCACCAGCGCGATCCGCACCGACGGGTCGGGATGCGTCGGCGGATCGGCCAGGGTCGCGAAGGCCAGGGTCTGCAGCGCGTCGCCGGCCAGGATGGCGGTCGCCTCGTCGAAGCGGACATGGGTGGAGGGCTGTCCGCGGCGCAGGTCGTCATCGTCCATCGCCGGCAGATCGTCATGGACCAGCGAATAGGCGTGCAGCATCTCGACCGCGGCCGCCGCCCGCGCCGCGCCCGCGGAGGGTGCTCCGAACAGCGCCGCCACCTCCATCACCAGGTAGCCGCGCAGCCGCTTGCCGCCGCCAAGCGCCGCGTAGCGCATGGCCTCGACCAGCCTCGCCTCCCCGCCCGACACCGGCGGCATCAGCGCATCCAGCGCCCGCTCGACCTCGGCCGCCCGCTGTCCCAGCGACTGGCCGAGCCCGGCGTCGCGGCCCAGCAGCGGCGCCACGGCCTGCGCATGTCCGGACGGGTGGAGGTGGGCGGCGGCCTCGACGTCGAGATGGTGCCGCGCCTCGCCCGGCGGCACGGTGCCGGACGGGATGCCGGCGGCGCTGATGTCGGTCACGTCGCGACCGCCCTCAGTCCAGCTTCTGGAGGCCAAGAGTGCCGTCCGCGCGCTCGACGATGGCCTGTACGCGGGCCTCGGCCTCGCCGAGCTTGGCCTCGCAGTGCCGCCGCAGCGCCGCACCCCTCTCGTAGGAGGCGATCGCATCCTCCAGCTTCTGCTGGCCGCCCTCGAGGCCGCGGACGATCCGCTCGAGCTCGCCCAGCGCATCCTCGAACGAGAGCGACGACACGGTATCGGACATCCTGGAGCTCCAGTGCGCGGACGCGCATCGCTTAACCGCAACAACGGCAAAGGCCAAGGGCGCGCGCGTCGGGGAAGGCCAGGGGTTTTGTCCCCGGACCCCACTGGGGCCGTCACGCGAAACGTGCTGCGCACGACGGCCCCAGACCCCGATTCGTTAAGGTTCTGCTCTCATGCAGAGACTGCCTTCTTACGAATCGGGGTTTGGGGCCTGCGACCCGACGGGTCCAGGGCAGCGCCCTGGCCTCCCTTCCCTAATCAGTCAGCCCGCCGCCGGATCACGAAGCTCAGCACCCCGGCCTCCTCGCCGAACGCGATCAGCGGATGGCCGGTCTCGCGGCAGAACGCCCGGAAATCGCCGATCGCGGCGCGGTCGGTCGCCAGCACGCGCAGCCGGTCGCCGGGCTGCATGCCGCGCAGCGCCCGGTTGGCGCGCAGCACCGGCAGCGGACAGCTCAGTCCCTTGACGTCGAGCAGGATCTCCGGGGTCGTCGGGCGCGATTGTGAAGGGTCCGCCATCGCGGCATCCTAACCCTGTCGCGCCGGTCGGGCGAGGCGGTCGGCCAAGATGGTCGGGCAGGGCGGGGCGCAGGGCAATGGCGGATTTCCGGATCGGCATCGATTTCGGCGGCACCAAGATCGAGATCATCGCGATCACCGGGGACGGCACCCAGGCGCTGCGCCGGCGCGTGTCCAACCCGTCCGTCTACGACGGCGCGATCCGCGCCATCCGCGAGCTGGTGGAGGCGGCCGAGACGGCGTTGGGCGGCTCGGCCACCGTCGGCGTCGGCATCCCGGGCGCGGTCAGCCCGGATACCGGCCTGGTCAAGAACGCCAACTCGACCTGGCTGAACGGCCGTCCGTTCGGGCGCGACCTCAGCGCCGGCCTCGGCCGCGAGGTCCGGGTCGAGAACGACGCCAACTGCTTCGCGCTGTCGGAGGCGGTCGACGGCGGCGGCGCCGGCCATGCGATCGTGTTCGGGGTCATCCTCGGCACCGGCGTCGGCGGCGGCATCGTGGTGAACGAGCGCGTGCTGGTCGGCCGGCACAGCATCGCCGGCGAATGGGGCCACACGCCGCTGCCCTGGGCCGAGCCGGCCGAGCTGCCCGGCCCGAGCTGCTTCTGCGGCAACCGCGGCTGCGTCGAGCGCTACCTGTGCGGCTCGGCGCTGGCCGAGGACTGCGACGGGCCCGGCCATCGCGACGCCTCCGGCCTGCCCGCCCGCGCCGCGGCCGGCGACGCGCGCGCCGCCGCCGCCCTCGACCGCCACGCCGAGCGGCTGGCGCGCGGGCTGGCCCAGATCATCAACGTCCTGGACCCGAGCGTCATCGTGCTGGGCGGCGGGCTGTCCAACATGGCGCACCTCTACGGCGCGGTGCCGCCGCTGCTGGCCCGCCACGTGATCAGCCCGGTCTGCACCACGCCGATCGTGCCCAACGTGCACGGCGACAGCTCGGGCGTGCGCGGCGCCGCCTGGCTGTGGCCGCGCGAGACGCCGCGCACCTACCTCACGAGCTTCAGCTAGCGCCGCGGTCGGCCACGCCGTGACCGCGATCGTGGAGGCGCCGGCGCCGGTGCCGGGCGTGACGCAGGCGCCGCCCGGGAGCGACCTGCCGCTGTGGCTGACGATCCTGCTGGCCGCCGCCTGCGGCCTGATCGTCGCCAACCTCTACGTGTCGCAGCCGCTGGTGGGCCCGATCGGCGCCTCGCTCGGGATGTCGCCGGCGGCGCGCGGGCTGATCCCGACGATGGCGCAGCTCGGCTACGGCGCCGGCCTGCTGCTGATCGTGCCGCTGGGCGACCTGGTCGAGAACCGCCGCCTGATCGTGTGCGCGCTCGGCCTCGCGGTGGCGGCCCTGGCGGGTGCGGCGCTGTCGACGCGCGCGGCCGCGTTCCTGGCCGCCTCGCTGCTGATCGGGTTGGGCTCGGTGGCAGCGCAGATCCTGGTGCCGTACGCGTCCCACCTCGCTTCCGACGCCAACCGGGGTCGGGTGGTCGGCAACGTCATGGGCGGGCTGATGCTGGGCATCATGCTGGCCCGGCCCGCCGCCAGCGTGGTCGCCGAGGCGGCGTCGTGGCACGCGGTGTTCGCGCTGCTGGCGGCAGCGATGGTCGGGCTCGCGGTCGTGCTGCGCCTGGCCCTGCCGCCGCGGCGGCCGGCACCCGGGCACAGCTATGCTGCCCTGCTCGCCTCCATGGGCCGGCTGGCGGCGCACACGCCTGTGCTGCAGCGCCGGGCGCTCTACCACGCCTGCCTGTTCGCCGCCTTCAGCCTGTTCTGGACCGCGGTGCCGCTGCTGCTGGTGGATGTCTACCACCTGTCGCAGAACGGCATCGCCGCGTTCGCGCTGGTCGGCGTGGCGGGCGTGATCGCCGCCCCGCTGGCCGGACGCGCCGCCGATCGCGGCTGGACCCGGCCGGCCACCGCGCTGGCGATGGCGGCGGTGCTGGTCTCGCTGCTGCTGGCCCGGCTCGGCCTGGGCGGCTCCCGGCCCGGCCTGGCGGCCCTGCTCGCTGCCTCGGTGCTGCTGGACCTCGGCGTGACCGCGAACAACGTGCTGGGCCAGCGTGCGATCTATCAGCTCGAAGCCGGGATCCGCAGCCGGCTGAACGGCCTCTACATGGCGACCTTCTTCGCCGGCGGCGCCGCCGGATCGGCGCTCGGCGGCTGGGCCTACGCGCGCGGCGGCTGGTCGCTGACCCTGTGGTTCGGCCTGGCGCTGCCGGCGCTGGCGCTCGCCGGCTTCCTGACCGACCGCCCCCGGGCCAGCCCCGGGCTCAAGTCTACCTGACCTTCCACCGGCATCGACCCAGCCGGATTCCCGGCGTGCTCCCCCTGCGGCTGCGCCCGATCCGAGCCCGGCATCTCCCAAGGCGTTCCGTGCCGCGCGGCACCGTCACGTTGCCGTTACCCCTGCGACGTCCCGGACCGCCGGGTGCGCGCCCGCATGATCCGTCGGCGGCCGTTGAGCCGGCATCAGCGCGCCCGAACGGTTCAGCGACAGATTCACGTCCCAGGCCGACTCAGCCTTAAACGATCAGGCGCTCGACCGCACCCAGAGCAGGGTCAGCTCGTGCCGGTTGTGCGACAGGTGCAGCACCCGGGCACCCGGGATCGCCGCGAAGGCGTCGGCGGCGTCGTGGTCGGTCGGGTCCTGGAACTTCAGCGTGCAGACGATCCGCGCCGCGGTGCCGGCGCGGGTCCAGCGCCCGACCAGCTCGAGCAGCCGCGCCGGATAGGCGATCACGTCGCTGAACAGCCAGTCGACCGACGGCTCCGCGGCGGGGTCGAGCGCGAACGCGCTCTGGCGGCGAAACACGACCTCCGGCATCGCCGCCACCCGGAGGTCGAGCGGCGCGCGGTCGACCGCGGTCACCCGGGCACCGAGCGCCGCGATCGCCCAGCTCCAGCCGCCGGGCGACGCGCCGAGGTCGAGGCAGTCCTGCCCCGGCCGCGGCCATTCGCCGAGGCGGGCGCAGGCCTCCCACAGCTTCAGGTAGGCCCGGCTCGGCGGCCCGGCGCGGTCCTGCACGAAGCCGGCGACCCCGTTCGGGAACGGGCTGCTCTTGACGGCGCTGAGCAGCAGCAGGTCCGGCGCCAGCAGGGTCCAGGCGCCGAGCGGTGCGGTCGGCGCCACCGCCGGCGGCCGCAGCGGTGCTGCCTTCACCGGCGGTAGCTGTGCGCCGATCAGCGCCGAGCGACGATGGTGCAGCAGCGGCAGGTGGCTCCAGTTGCGCTGCCGCGCGCGGAGCGCCCGTACGGCATCGCCGATCGAGGCGATTCCGACCAGCTCCGGCGCGGTCCAGTGGTCGAGCCCCCACAGCGCCGGCACCGGCGGCGCCGACGACAGCGCCAGCCGGCCGTGCCAGGCCTCCACCGCCGCGCCGCGCCGCGCCAGCTCCTCCGCCAGCACCGCTTCGTTGCCCTCGCCGGCGAGGTAGGCGGCCCCGACCGTCCCGATCATCCGGCCGGCCGCAGCCGCACCGCGGCCACCGCCAGCAGCAGCCAGGCCAGCATCAGCACGCTGCCGCCGACCGGCGCCGCACGGCCGACCGCCAGCGCCCACGGCGCCCCGGCCTCCAGCGCCAGGCTGTCGACGCCGGCGCAGAAGCAGGCGATGCCGAGCAGGAAGCCGAGCCCGGCCAGGCGCAGCACCCAGTCATGCCGCCGCTGCGCCAGCAGGCCGCAGGCCAGCAGTGCCGGGACGTGCCAGCCCTGCATCTGCACCGCGCTGCGCAGCAGCTCGCGGCCGTCCGGCGCCAGCAGCCGGTCCGGCAGATGCGCCGCCAGCGCGCCTGCCGCCACCGTCAGCAGTCCCAGCACCGCGCCGCAGGCCAGGAAGACCCGTGACCAAACCTGGTCCGCCTGCTGGTTCATCATCCGGAGGGTCTATGACAGCCTGGCCGTCCGGAGAAGCCACCGCCCGGTTGGTCTAACGAATCGGGTTCCAAGGACCGTCGTGCGGAGCACGCTGCGCGTGACGGCCCTCGGGCGCGGTCCAGGGCAGCGCCTGGCCTTCGCTTTCTCGCGTACCCGCGACCTGCCGCCGCAGCCGTGCGTATAGTCGCGCGATGTCCCGCGGCGACCTGTTTCCCGAGATCGAGCCTTTCGCCGCCGGCTACCTGCCGCTCGAAGACGCCGCCGGCGTCCGTGCGGCGGCCTGTGCCGACCCCGTGTCCGCCAGCCCGCCGGATGCGCCGCACGTGATGTACTGGGAGCAGGTGGGCCGTCCCGACGGCCGCCCGGCGCTGTTTCTGCACGGCGGACCCGGGGCCGGGGCAGGCATCGTGCATCGCCGCTTCTTCGACCCGCTGGCTTGGCGCGTGGTCATCTTCGACCAGCGCGGCGCCGGCCGCTCGCGGCCGCAGGGGGCGCTGCGCCGCAACGACACCGGCGCGCTGGTCGGCGACATCGAGCGCCTGCGGCAGCATCTGGGGATCGAGAGCTGGCTGCTGTTCGGCGGCTCCTGGGGCTCGACGCTGGCGCTGTCCTACGCGCAGGCGCATCCGGAGCGGGTGTCGGCGCTGGTCCTGCGCGGCATCTTCCTCGGTCGGCCCGAGGAGCTCGACTGGTTCCTCTATGGCCTGCGCACGGTGTTCCCCGACGCGCACGACGCGTTCGCCGGGCACATCCCGGCGGCCGAGCGCGGCGACCTGCTCGGCGCCTACGTGCGGCGGCTGAACGATCCCGACCCGGCGCTGCACCTGCCCGCGTCGCGCGCCTGGTCGATCTACGAGGGCACCTGCTCGACGCTGCTGCCGACCGCGGCGGCGGTCGCCAACTTCGCGCGCGACCGCGCCAGCCTGGGGCTGGCCCGGATCGAGGCGCACTACTTCCAGCATGGCCTGTTCCTGCCGCCCGAAGGCCTGCTCGGCCGCATGGACCGCATCCGCCACCTGCCGGCCGAGATCGTGCAGGGCCGCTACGACATGGTGTGCCCGACCCGCAGCGCGTTCGAGCTGTCGGCGGCCTGGCCGGAGGCGCGGCTGACGATCGTGCCGGATGCCGGCCACTCGGCGCTGGAGCCCGGCACGCGGCGGGCGCTGATCGCCGCCCTCGACCGATTTCGGGCCCCATAAAACCGCCGGGACCGATGAACGTGGCGATCCGCCTCGCGTTACGCGCTGCGAGCCCCACCGGACCCGAGACCACCCCGCCCGTCGGGACCGCGGCCCGACCCTTAAGGAAACACGATGCATCGTTACGTTCGCTGGGGCTTCGCCCTGGCCGCCCTGCCGCTCGCCGCCTGCGCCGACAACCCGGCGCCATCCGCGCCGACGGCCCCCGCGCCGCCGCCGCCTCTGGCCGCCGCGGACTCGGCCTTCATGACCGCCGCCGCCCAGGGCGGGCTAGCTGAGCTGCAGGCGGCGCAGCTGGCGCAGACGATGGCGCGCGACCCGAAGGTGAAGTCGTACGCGGCCAAGCTGACCAGCGACCACACCCAGGCCAACGCGCAGCTGAAGCAGCTCGCGAGCACCAAGAACGTCACCCTGCCCACCGCGCCGAACGACATGGAGGCGCAGCAGATCACGGCGCTGCAGTCGCTCAAGGGTCACAGGTTCGACCACGAGTACGTTGCCGACCAGATCGCCGACCACCAGCAGATGCTGCAGGCATTCCAGGCCGAGGCGCAGGGCGGCACCGATCCCGATGTCAAGGCGTTCGCCGCCGCCGCCGTGCCGACGCTGCAGTCGCACCTCGACATGGCCAATGCGCTCAATGCCCGTCATGCGGCGCATCGGGCGGCGCACCACCATACCGCGAGCTGATCGCTCGGGGCCTTTCGCCGCCATCGTCACCACCCGGGGGAACGCTGCCATGTTCATCGCCATGAACCGGTTTCGGGTCGCCCCCGGCGCGGAGGGCGACTTCGAGGAGCTCTGGCTGAACCGCGAGGTCTACCTGCGCACCGTGCCCGGCTTCGAGAGCTTCCAGCTGCTGCGCGGGCCGGCGAACGACGACAACGTGCTCTACGCCTCGCATACGGTCTGGGCGACCAAGGCGGCGTTCGAGGACTGGACCCGGTCCGAGGCGTTCCGCAACGCGCACCGGAACGCCGGCGAGGCCGGTACTCGGGCGCTCTACAACGGGCCGCCGCAGTTCGAGGGCTTCGAGGTCCTGCAGACGGTCGAGAAGTCGTAAGCGCCTGGTCGTGACCATCCGCATCGACCAGGTGACGACCCGAGGGGGCGACAAGGGACAGACCTCGCTTGGCGATGGCACCCGCACGTCGAAGGACGCCGTGCGGGTGGAGGCGTACGGCACCGTGGACGAGGCCAACGCGGCGGTGGGCGTGCTGCGTTGCCTGGTCACCGACCCGCTGGTCGGCGACACGCTGCTGCGGATCCAGAACGGGCTGTTCGACATCGGCGGCGACCTCTGCATCCCGGGAGCGGCCGGCGAGCGCTTCCGCCTGGACGACGCGTTGCTGGGCCTGCTCGACGCCGAGACCGAGCGCCTGGCCGCGATGCAACCCGCACTGGACAGTTTCGTGCTGCCGGGCGGCACGCCGGCGGCGGCGCAGGCACACGTGGTCCGCACCGTGGTGCGCCGCGCCGAACGCCGGACGGTGACGCTGGCCGCGGCCGAGCCGGTCAACCCGGAGGTGCTGCGCACCCTGAACCGATTGTCGGACTACATGTTCGTGCTGGCCCGCCATCTGAACGACGACGGCCGCCAGGACCTGAAGTGGACGCGAGCCATCCGGCCGAAGGGCCAGGCGCCGTCGTAAGCCTGGTCTCCGATGGACGACCTGCGGCTTGCCGAGCTCACGGGTGATCATTTCGCGTGGCTGCTCGGCGTCGGGCCGTCATCTCCGTTCTGCGCGGTCTCACCACGGCCCTCCATCGAGCAGGGTGTCGCGGCCATTGGCTGATCGTCGACGACCGGGAGGTCGTCGGCCTGTGCGGCTTCAAGCGTCCGCCCGACCCATGGGGAAGGGTAGAGATCGGCTACGGCGTTGCGGAGAGCCGCCGCAACCGGGGATATGCCACCCGAGCGGTCGCCCTCATGCTCGCCGGGGGACGCCGGGAGGGCGCCTCGACGCTCACCGCAGAAACGGCCGCCTTCCACCCTGCCTCGCAGCGCGTGCCGGAGCGAGACGGGTTCGGCCGCATCGGAATCCGACGCGATCCGGAAGACGGCGAGCCGGTGCTCTGGGCACGGGCCATGCCGGCGTAAGCGCCTGTCCGATACGGTCACAAGACCGATCTTGATGGCCCTCAGAACGTGTCCAGCACCGCCATCGCCTCCGCCGCCAGCCCGCCCAGCGCCTCCCGCATCGCGACGATGCCGCCGATCACGATCAGCGCCGGGGTCGGCAGCGGCGTCGCCTCCAGCAGCGCCGGCAGGGTGGCGAGGTCGCCGATCAGCAGGCGTTGCTCCGGGGTCGCCGCCCGCGAGACCGCGGCCGCCGGGGTCTGCGGCGACAGGCCGCCCTCGATCAGCCGCCGCGCGATCTCGCCCAGGTTGCGCACCGACATGTAGAGCACGATCGGCTGGCCGAGCCGGGCCAACGCCGCCCAGTCCAGCGACGCCACCGGGTCCGGTTCGCCCTCGGCGCTGTGGCCGGTGGCCAGCACGATCGCCTGGTTGACGCCGCGCACGGTGGCCGGGATGCCGGCCGCCGCCAGCCCGGCCAGGCCGGCGGTCAAGCCCGGCACGATCCGGAACGAGACGCCGGCCGCGGCCAGCACCAGCGCCTCCTCGGCGCCGCGCCCGAACACGTAGGGGTCGCCGCCCTTCAGCCGCAGCACCCGCCGTCCGTCCTGGGCCAACGCGATCAGCCGTGCCGAGATGTCGCTCTGATGGATCGACGGCCGGCCGCCGCGCTTGCCGGCAAACTCCAGCGCCGCCTCCGGCCGCGCCAGGTCCAGCACGCCGGGATCGACCAGCGCGTCGTAGACGATCACGTCCGCCTGGATCAGGCCGCACAGCGCATACAGCGTCAGGTGGCCGCGGTCGCCGGGCCCGGCGCCGGCGAGCCACACCTGTCCCGGCCGCAGCACCGGGCAGCGTCCGCCGAGCAGCCGGCTGACCGCGCGCTCGGCGCTGATGGTGTCGCGCGGACCCTCCGATGCCATGCCAGGTCCCTGCCATGAGCGTTTTGTGCTGGCAACTCCGGCGTGCGGACCATAGATCAGCCCCCGTTACCGCGAGCTGGAGCCTGACCGGAATGTCCGATACGGACCTCGACGACACGACCGCCGTGCTGGCGCCGCCGACCCGGAGCTATGCACACCTGAGCGCCGAGACCGTGCTCGACGTGCACCACTGGACCGACCGGCTGTTCTCCTTCACCACCACGCGCGACCGGTCGCTTCGGTTCGAGAACGGCCAGTTCGCGATGATCGGGCTCGAGCTCGAGGGCAAGCCCTTGCTGCGCGCCTACAGCATCGCCAGCGCCAATTACGAGGAGCAGCTCGAGTTCCTCTCCATCAGCGTGCCGAACGGCCCACTCACCTCGCAGCTGTGCAAGGTACGGCCGGGCGACGTCGTGCTGGTCGGCCGCAAGCCCACCGGCACGCTGCTGGTCGACAACCTGCGCCCGGGCCGCAACCTGTACCTGCTGGCCACCGGCACCGGGCTCGCCCCGTTCCTGGCCCTGATCAAGGACCCGGCGGTCTACGAGCGCTTCGACCGCGTGGTGCTGGCGCATGGCGTCCGCGTGTCCGGCGAGCTCGCCTACGCCAACCACATCCGCCACGAGCTGCCGCGGCACGAGTTCCTGGGCGAGGAGGTCGCGGCCAAGCTGCTCTACTACCCGACCGTGACGCGCGAGGAGTTCGAGACCATCGGCCGCCTGACCGACCTGATCGAGACGGGGAAGATGTTCGACGACCTCGGCCTGCCGCCGCTCGATCCCGAGCACGACCGCGTCATGATCTGCGGCAGCGAGGCGATGCTGGCCGACCTGGAGGCGATGCTGGAGCGGCGCGGCTTCGACGAGGGCAGCAGCAACGCGCCGGGCGCCTACGTGGTCGAGAAGGCCTTCGCCCAGAAGTAGGCTTGGGGGACCAGCCATGCCGTACGATTTCGACCTCTTCGTCATCGGCGGCGGCTCCGGCGGCGTCCGCTGCGCCCGCATCGCAGCCGGCCATGGCGCCCGCGTCGCCGTGGCCGAGAGCCGGCATTGGGGCGGCACCTGCGTCAACCTCGGCTGCGTGCCGAAGAAGATGATGGTCCAGGCCAGCGAATACGGCGACCAGGCGGTGGACGGCCACGGCTTCGGCTGGAACACCGAGCCCGGCACGAACGACTGGGCACGGCTGATTGCGGCCAAGGATCGCGAGATCGCACGTCTGAACGACGTCTACGTCAAGCTGCTGGCCGGCGCCGGCGTCACCCGCTACGACGCGCACGCGCGCTTCGAGGACGCGCATACGCTGCTGCTGGAGCCGGGCCCGCTCGACGCGCGGTTCGAGCCCCGGCGCGTGACCGCCGAGCGCGTCGTGATCGCCACCGGCGGCCGGCCGCTGGTGCAGCCAGACATCGAGGGCCACGAGCTCGGCATCACCTCCGACCAGGCGTTCCACCTGCCCGAGCGGCCGCGCCGGATCACCATGGTCGGCGGCGGCTACATCGGCATCGAGTTCTCCGGCATCTTCGCCGGGCTGGGCTCCGAGGTGCGGCTGGTCTACCGCCAGGAGCTGCCGCTGCGGGGCTTCGACGAGGACCTGCGCACCGCGCTGCACGAGGCGATCGGCGCGCGCGGCATCGAGCTGCATCCCGGCACCCAGCTGCGCCGGATCCGGCGCCGCGGCGACGCCTTCTTGTGCACGCTGACCAACGGGCAGGAGTGGGAGACCGACCTCGTGTTCTTCGCGGTCGGCCGCACGCCGAACCTGGTCGGGCTCGGCCTGGAGCACACCGCCGTCGCCACCACGGAGGCGGGCAGCATCGTCGTCGATGCGCGCGGCGAGACCGCCGAGCCCGGCATCTTCGCCATCGGCGACGTCACCAACCGGCAGAACCTGACCCCGGTGGCGATCGCCGAGGGGCACATGCTGGCCGACCGGCTCTATGGCGGCGGCCCCCGCGACTGGTCGCTGGAGACGGTGCCCAAGGCGGTGTTCTTCTCGCCGCCGCTGGCCAGCGTCGGGCTGACCGAGGCGGAGGCGGCCGAGCGCGGCGCCGCCGACATCTACCTCACCCGCTTCACGCCGATGCGCCACGCGCTGAGCGGGCGCGTGCGCCAGACCTTGATGAAGCTGGTGGTGGATCAGGCCAGCCAGGTGGTGGTGGGTGCCCACATGATCGGCGACGACGCCCCGGAGATGATGCAGGGCCTGGCGATCGCCGTCACCGCCGGCCTGACCAAGGCCGACTTCGACCGCACGGTCGGCCTGCATCCGACCTCGGCCGAGGAATTCGTGACGCTGCGCAGCCGCACCCGGGTGGCGGGCGGCGCCTGATCGGCGATCGCCGCGCCTCTGATCTGGAAACGGTACGGCATCGGCATCATCTAGAGGGATCAAGACGACCGCGACCCATGTCGTGCGGCGTCTCATCCAGGAAGGTGCCGTTCATGAGCTCATCGGGACAGGCCCCAAACCTCGCCAAGCCACGCTGGGACGGCAGCCGCGTCGTGTTCGAGATCGACGTCGCCGGCCAGGCGGTCGCCTGCGCGATCTCGCGCTCGGCGCTCCAGGATGTAAGCGGGATGCGCCGGTTCGCGCCGGCCGACCTGCTGCGCGGCTTCGGCGAGGCGCGCGGCCGGATCGAGGAGATCGCCGCCGCCAAGTTCCGCAGCAACCCGGAGAGCGCCTCTGGCTTCGTCAGCATCTGGACCGACGACATCGAGGACCTGGTGCCGCCGCCGCGCAACTGATCCGTCGCCCTTCTAGGCGGGGCCGGGCTACTGGTCATGGCCCTGGCCGCGCCGACGTCGGCATCGGCTCGGGCTGCCCGGCCCTGCACCTGTTCCGAGGGTTGGCAATGTCGCCGGACGGGCGGCATGTCGCATCGGTGCAGCAGGACGACCTTGCCGGGGACGGGGCATCGCCGCGGCCGCTGGCGTCCACGACCTGCCGGCGGCGCCGTCACGGGGGGCTGCCCTGCAGGGCGGGCCCCAACTGGCGAGGTTTCCTCACCCAGCCGGAAAGGCGACGGCACCCGGCTCGCCTTCCCCGTCCGGCACGACACCGACGTGACCGCCGAAATCGATCAGGTCGATGTCGGCGCCCCCGTGCCCCGCCGCCTGCTGCCGTTCGACCGCCCGCTCGACGCGCTCCGCACCGGCCCCGGCAACCGGCTGGCGGTGCTGGCGACGCGAGACGCCCACAAGCGGGTCGGCCGTGCTCAGGCGGCGCTGGCCGACGCCGGGGTGTCGGACCGGCTGTCGATCGAGGCGAGGCGGGCCGGCTCCGACGCCGTCGATCTCGGCGGCCCGGCCTATGACGATCCCGGCCTCTACCTGCGCGCCTCGCCGACCATGCACATGCGCGGCGTCGCCACACCGATGCTGGTCGCGGTCGGCGAACGCGACGCCGAGTGCCCGATGCCGCAGAGCCAGGAGTTCGCGACCGCACCGGCGGCGCTCGGCGTCCCCGACAGCTTCGTGGTGTATCCCGGCGAGGGCCATGCGCTGGCGCGGCGGGCGGACCGCGACGACCTCCGCCGATGCACCGTGGCCTGGTTCCGGCGCTGGTTCGCCACCCCGTGACGGCGCCGCGGCCGCGCCGGCCTGAACCTTTCGTTCACCTGAAAATGGGCGGATAACGGCGCCCCGAACGCGCGCCGGGGATGCCGGAGGAGATGTAAGGACAGACGATGAGCGCCATGCACGCCGCGACCGCCCCCCCGCAGACGGCCTTGCCGCCCGGCACCTGGAGCCCGGCCAGCTGGCGGACGCTGCCGATCCGGCAGGCGCCGAGCTACCCGGATGCGGCGGCGCTTGAGGCGGTCGAGGCGCGGCTGCGAGGCTACCCGCCGCTGGTGTTCGCCGGAGAGGCCAGGCGCCTCCAGCAGCAGCTGGCGCTGGCCGCCGAGGGGCGTGCCTTCGTGCTGCAGGGCGGCGCCTGCGCCGAGAGCTTCGGCGAGTTCACCGCCGACGTGATCCGCGACACCTTCCGGGTGCTGCTGCAGATGGCGGTGGTGCTGACCTTCGGGGCCAAGGTGCCGGTGGTGAAGCTCGGCCGCATGGCCGGCCAATACGCCAAGCCGCGCTCGGCCGACACCGAGACCGTAGCCGGCCGGACGCTGCCCTCCTATCGCGGCGACATCGTCAACGGCTCGGACTTCAGCGCCGCGGCGCGGGTTCCGGAGCCGTCCCGCATGGAGACCGGCTACTTCCATTCCGCCGGCACTTTGAACCTGCTGCGCGCGTTCGCCGGCGGCGGCTACGCCAACCTGCACCAGGTGCACCGATGGAACCTGGGCTTCGTCGAGCGCTCGCCGCTGGCCGCCCGCTACCAGGACCTGTCCGGGCGGATCGACGAGACGCTGGGCTTCATGGGCGCCTGCGGGCTCGGCGCCGACGCGCCGCAGGTGAACGAGACCGAGTTCTACACCAGCCACGAGGCGCTGCTGCTGCCCTACGAGCAGGCGCTGACCCGGGTCGATTCGACCACCGGCGACTGGTACGCATGCTCGGCGCACTTCCTGTGGAT
>CAXTVM010000066.1:0-13929 GCA_964247725.1 uncultured Acetobacteraceae bacterium
CGCGGCCGGTCCAGCGGCCGGCCTGGCGGGCGCTCCAGCCGCGATGCAGCAGGTCAGGCGAGGTGACGCACAGCAGGCCGAGGCCGGGGATATCGCCCTCCAGCGCCTCCCAGGCGGCCAACGCCTCCGGCGCCACGGCGCCGGTGAACGCGATCGCCGCCGCCGCCCGGTCCCCCGGCCGCCGCAGCCAGTAGCCGCCGGCCAGCGCGTCCGCCTCCCAGGCCTGGTCGGTGCGCTCCACCTGGCGGATCGCGCGCGTGGTCAGGCGCAGGTAGACCGAGCCGCCATCCTCGGCCTGCAGGTGGTCCAGCGACCAGCGCATCATGAGCGTCAGCTCGTCCACGAAGGCCGGCTCGAACGCGGTCAGCCCCGGCTGGCCCATGCCGATCAGCGGCGAGTTGATCGACTGGTGGGCGCCGCCCTCCGGGCCCAGCGTCACCCCGGACGGGGTCGCGACCAGGATGAAGCGCGCATCCTGGTAGCAGCCGTAGTTCAGCGCATCGAGGCCGCGGGCGATGAACGGGTCGTAGATGGTGCCGATCGGCAGCAGCCGGGTGCCGAACAGGGGCGCCGCCAGGCCCAGCGCCGCCAGCATCAGGAACAGGTTGTTCTCGGCGATGCCGAGCTCGACGTGCTGCCCGGCATGGTGACCGGACCAGCGCTGCGCCGACGGGATCCGCGCCAGGTGGAACACGTCCTGCAGTTCCTGGCGGCGGAACAGGCCGCGCTGGTTCACCCAGGCGCCGAGGTTGGTCGAGACCGTGACATCGGGCGAGGTGGTGACGATCCGCTCGGCCAGCTCCGGCTCGGCGCGGGACAGGCCCAGCAGGATGCGGCCGAACGCCGCCTGGGTCGACTGCTCGGCGCCCTCCGGCACCGGCAGCCGGGCCGGCACGGCCACCGCGGGTGCGCGGGGCTCGGCCCGCCCCCGAGCCTGGGCGTCGGCGAGCGGCGAGGCGGCGACGAAGGCGCGCAGCGCCGCCGCTGCGTTCTCGCCCATGCCGCCATAGGGCGCCCACTCCTGGCCCGGCTCGATCCGCATCGCCGCCCGCAGCGACTCGATCTGGGACGGGTTCATCAGGCCCGAATGGTTGTCCTTGTGGCCGGCGAACGGCAGCCCGTAGCCCTTGATCGTGTAGGCGATGAACAGCGTCGGCTGCTGGTCCGCCGCCTGCGCGTAGGCGTCGAGCAACGTCTCCACGCAGTGCCCGCCGAGATTGGTCATCAGCGCCGAGAGCGCCTCGTCGTCGAACGTGGCCAGCAGCTCGGCCACGCGGTCCATGTCGCCGATGTCTGCCAGCAGCCGCGCCCGCCAGGCGCCGCCGCCCTGGTAGGTCAGCGCCGCGTAGTCGGCGTTGGGGCAGTTGTCGATCCAGGCCTCGACCGCCCGGCCGCCCGGCCGCGCGAACGCCGCCTTCTGCAGCCGGCCGTGCTTCAGCGTCAGCACGCGCCAGCCGCAGGTGCGGAAGATGTCGTCGAAGCGGTCGAACATGCGGTCGGCGGTGGTGGCGTCGAGCGACTGCCGGTTGTAGTCGACGATCCACCAGCAGTTGCGGACGTCGTGCTTGTAGGCCTCAATCAGGCACTCGTAGATGTTGCCCTCGTCGAGCTCGGCGTCGCCCAGCAGCGCCACCATGCGCCCGGCCTCGGCCTCCTCCATCCGGCCGTGCGCGATCAGGTAGTCCTGCACCAGGCTGGCGAACGCGGTGATGGCGACGCCCAGCCCCACCGAGCCGGTCGAGAAGTCGACCGGAATGCGGTCCTTGGTGCGCGACGGATAGCTCTGCGCGCCGCCGCGGCCGCGGAACCGCTGCATCTGGTCCAGCTCCTGGCTGCCCAGCAGGTAGTGGATCGCGTGCAGCACCGGGCTCGCGTGCGGCTTCACCGCCACCTTGTCCTGCGGCCGCAGCGTGTGGAAGTACAGCGTCGCCATGATCGCGGTCATCGACGCGCAGGATGCCTGGTGGCCGCCGACCTTGAGGCCGTCGCGGCTCTCCCGGAGGTGGTTGGCGTTGTGGATCATCCATGACGACAGCCAGCGCAGCCGGGCGTCCAGCGCCTCCAGCGCCACGATCGTGTCCGAGGTCGTACCAGGCAGGGATTCCAGCATCATGTCTTCATCTCCGGCTTGCCGACCTGCCCGCCCGGGCCAGGCCGGACGCCCTCGTCATGACGCCGTGCAAGCCCGTCGACCGGGCATCGGCGACCGACTCGCGCCTCCGATCGATCGGATACCAAAACCGAACGTGCGCCGCCATCGTCCCGTCCGACAAGAAAGATCAGGGAACGGACCGTCCCGCCTCGCCGACGTGACCGGTCTCCCGCTCGACGTCAAGCCCTGGGATCCGGCGGCGTCCCGGCCGCCCTGTCGGTATCCGGCCGGTCGCGCCGCAGGTCCCCGGCGGGAGCTCCCGACGGACCCGCGGCTTGCGGGCTTGCCCCCGCCCGGTCACTGTCACCGACCGGCCCGGACGTCGAGGTCCGGGCATGCAGCAGGAGGACGCGCGTGAGCGAAGCCAACGCCAGGGTGAGCGATCACCCGATCGACCCCGACTTCCTGGAGCGCTGGTCGGCGCGCGCCTTCACCGGCGAGGCGGTCCCCGAGGCCGACCTGATGACCATGTTCGAGGCCGCTCGCTGGGCGCCCTCGTCCTACAATTCGCAGCCCTGGCGCTTCGTCTACGCGCTGCGCGGCACGCCGAGCTGGGACGTGCTGTTCGGCCTGCTGAACGAGATGAACCAGTCGTGGGCCAAGGATGCCGGGGCGCTGGTCATCGCCCTGTCCAAGTCCACCCTGCTGCCGCCGGGCAAGGACCGCGAGATCCCGTCCTACAGCCATTCCTACGATGCCGGCGCCGGCTGGGCGTACCTGGCGCTGCAGGCCTCGATGCTGGGCTGGACCGCGCACGCGATGGTCGGCTTCGACATGGACAGCGCGTTCGCGACGCTGCGGGTGCCGGACGGCTACCGGGTCGAGGCCGCGATCGCGATCGGCCGCCGCGGCGACAAGTCGAGCCTGCCCCCGGCGATGCAGGAGCGCGAGGCGCCGAATGGCCGCCTTCCGCTCGACAAGCTGGTCATGGAAGGTCACTTCCGGCACGACGCCTGACGCGGCGCCGCCGGTCAATGCGGCTTCGAGACGAAATCCTCGAGCCAGTGGATGGTGTAGTCGCCGGCGCGGAAGCCGGGATCGGCTAGGATACGCTGGTGCAGCGGGATCACGGTCTTGATGCCTGCGACGACGAACTCGTCTAGGGCGCGCTGCATGCGGGCGATCGCCTCGGGCCGGGTCGGCGCGTGCACGATCAGCTTGGCCACCATGCTGTCGTAGTAGGGCGGGACTACATAGCCGGCGTAGAGCGCGCTGTCGATGCGCACGCCGAGCCCGCCCGGCGGATGGAACACCGTGACCCGGCCCGGGGTCGGCATGAAGTGCTCCGGGTCCTCGGCGTTGATGCGGCACTCGATGGCGTGGCCGGCGAAGCGCACGTCCGCCTGCGTGTAGCCGAGCGGCTGGCCGGCGGCGATGCGGATCTGCTCGCGCACCAGGTCGACGTTGCAGACCATCTCGGTGACCGGATGCTCGACCTGCAGCCGCGTGTTCATCTCGATGAAGGCGAACTGGCCGTCCTGGTAGAGGAACTCGAGCGTGCCGGCGTTGCGGTAGCCGAGCCGCTTCAGCGCCGCGGTGGCGGTCTCGCCGATGGCGTCGCGCTGCGCCGCGGTGAGCGCCGGCGAGCCCGCCTCCTCCAGCAGCTTCTGGTGGCGGCGCTGCAGCGAGCAGTCGCGCTCGCCGAAATGCACCACCGCGCCATGGGTGTCGGCCATCACCTGCAGCTCGATGTGGCGCGGGCGGTCGAGGTACTTCTCCAGGTAGACCTCGTCGTTGCCGAACGCGGCCTTGGCCTCGGTGCGGGCGACGCGCCAGGCCTCCTCGAGGTCGGCGGCGGTCCGCGCCACCTTCATGCCGCGCCCGCCGCCGCCGGCGGCGGCCTTAATCAGGACGGGATAGCCGATCCGGCCCGCCACCGCGCGCGCCGTGTCGAGGTCGGGAAGCGCGCCGTCGGAACCCGGCACCAGCGGCACGCCGAGCCCGGCCATGGCCGCCTTGGCGGTGATCTTGTCGCCCATCATGCGGATGTGGTCGGGCGACGGGCCGATGAAGGTCAGCCCGTGCGCCTCGACCGCCTCGGCGAAACCCGCGTTCTCGGACAGGAAGCCGTAGCCGGGATGGATCGCGTCGGCGCCGCACAGGTGCGCCGCGGTCAGGATCGCCGGAATGTTGAGGTAGCTGTCGCGGGCGGCGGGCGGGCCGATGCAGACGCTCTCGTCGGCGAGCCGCACGTGCATCGCCTCGGCGTCCGCGGTCGAATGCACCGCCACCGTGCGGATGCCCTGCTCGCGGCAGGCGCGCAGCACGCGCAGCGCGATCTCGCCGCGGTTGGCGATCAGGATCTTGTCGAACATCAGCCTGTATCCGTGGGGCTGGCGGTCACTCGATCACAGCCAGCACTTCGCCGAACTCGACCGGCGAGCCGGAGGTGACCAGCAGCCGGGCCAGCGTGCCGGCGCGCGGCGCCTTGATCTGGTTGAAGGTCTTCATCGCCTCGATCAGCATCAGCGTCTGCCCGGCGGTGACCGCGTGGCCCTCGCTGACGAAGGCCGGCGCGTTCGGCTCCGGCGACAGGTAGGCGACGCCCACCATCGGGCTGGTGACGGCGCCCGGGTGGTTCGAGTAGTCGGCGACGGCGGCCGGCTCGGCGGCGGCGGCGGACGGACCGGCCAATGCGGGCGACGGAGCAGCATACGCCTGCACCAGCTGCGGGGGCGCCCGTACGACCCGGATCCGGCTGTCCTTCTCGGCGATCTCGATCTCGGTGAGGCCGGTCTCGCGCAGGATCTCGGCCAGGGCGCGGATCGCCTCCACGTCGACGGGCAGGCGGATCATCGTTCGTCCTCGTCCATGATGATATCGGCGAGCGCGTTCAGACCGAGCGCGTAGCCGCGCACGCCGAGGCCGCAGATCACGCCGGCCGCCGCCTGGCTGACGTAGGAATGCCGACGAAAATCCTCGCGCCGGTGGATGTTGCTGAGATGGACCTCGATCACCGGCAGGCCGACCGCCAGCAGCGCGTCGAGCAGCACCACCGAGGTGTGGGTGTAGCCGCCCGGGTTGATCAGGATGCCGCGCGCCCGGCCCCGGCACTCCTGCACCCACGATACCAGCTCGCCTTCGCCGTTGGTCTGGCGGAAGTCGATCGCGACGTCGAGCCGCTCCGCCGCCTGCACGCAGACCTGCTCGACATCGTCCAGCGTCGCCCGACCGTAGACCTCGGGTTCGCGCAGGCCCAGCAGGTTGAGGTTGGCGCCGTTGAGCACGGCGATCAGCGGTGGCGTCATCGTCGGGCGGCGTTAGCATGGCGCTCCCCCGGTTCCAAGGGCGGGGCGGAGGCCGGGTCCGGGCACGCATCCCGGGCTGTGCGTTGCATTGCACAATAAAAGGGAGGCAGGCATCAATAGAGCCGTCGCGGTCTTGACCGCGCCAGGCATCTCCCGTCCTGATGCAAGGCCATACCACAAGAAGAAAATCCGGATTAACGGCTCGTTCATGAACTGCCGGTAGTTTGGCGCTTGATCTTAACGACGTGATTGGCCTCTACTCTTCGTGAACCGGATAGGATGCAACCATCGTGGATCTTACGAGCGGACAGTCGACGGACAGGCAGTGGGCGCCCGGGATCGTGCGCCGGGCTTCGTCCGGCTCTCCGCATCGGCTGGTCCTGTCGGCGCTGCTGGCCTGCGGCCTGTGCGGACCCGACCTCCGAAGCGCGGATGCGGCGACGACCACGGCCTGGGCGGAGACCGTCCGCACCAACCTCGCCGCGCAAGGCGCGCTTGATCCATCTACAGAGACGCGTTTCGCGGCACCCGGGACCGCGCGCCCCGATCCGGCGGTCGCCTCCGACGCCGCGGCGGCACGGCCCGCCGCCGTCCATCCGGTGACCGCCTGGGCGCGCGCGGTGGAGTCGCAGCTCGCCACGCGGGCACATCGGGTCGCCGATGCGGGCCGGTCGGCGCTCGCCTGGTCGGAGCGCGGCATGGCCAGCTGGTACGATCTGCGCCGGAGTGGCCACTGGACCTCCAGCGGCGCTCGCTTCAACCCGATGCAGCTGACCTGCGCACATCCGACGCTGCCGCTCGGCACCAAGGTGCTGGTCACCTCCGAGCGCACCGGCCGCTCCGTGGTGGTGACGGTGAACGACCGCGGCCCGTTCGGAGGCCGCATCGTCGACCTGTCGCGCGCCGCGGCCGCCCGCATCGGCATGATCGGCTCCGGCACCGCCAGCGTCACCTTGCAGCAGGCGACCCCGGAGGTAATCGAGGTCGCCGAGGCCGCCGAGGGCGACACCAGCAGGCAGGCGGTCGCCGCAGCCACCCGGTAGGCGCTGACGGCGGGACTGTCGCCGTTGTGAGGATGATCAGGGAGAAGGAAGCCAGGGCACTCCCCTGAGCCCATTGAAGTCCGGATCCCAATGGGGTCCAGCGGCAAAGTTCCTAGCCTTACTTCCTCATGCGGTAGCGCTCAATCCTCGGCGACGTGGTCCGCGACGTAGGCCCCGCGGCGGCCGATCGGCCGGGGCGAGCCGGCGGTGCTGTCCATCGCCGTCTGCAGCTCGAGCTCCGCGTTCAGCTCCGCCCCCAGCAGCACCACGTAGGCGGTCACGAAGAACCACATCATGATGCCGACCACGGCGCCGAGCGGCCCATAGGTCGCGTCGTAGCTGGCGACGTGGCCGACGTAGTACGAGAACGCCGCCGAGGCGGCGAGCCACAGCAGCGTCGCCAGCAGCGACCCCGGCGTGATCCAGTGCCAGCCGGCGCTGCGGCGCGACGGGCCGAACCGGTAGAGCAGCGAGAACGCGCTGCCGACGAACGCCAGCATGACCAGCGGGCCGCCGAGCTGGATCAGCCTCTGGGTGCCGGCCTCGACCACCTGGAAGCCGAAATGCCGGGGGATGAAGTCCAGCACCGCCGGCAGGAACACCAGCAGCGCCACCGCCAGCGCCGCCCCCAGGATGCCGCACAGCGTCATGCTGAGTGCCGTCGCCTGGAACCGGACGAAGGATCGCGTCTCCTTCTCCTCATAGGCGATGTTGAGGGCGGCGATCATCGACTTGGTACCGGCCGAGGCCGACCACAGCGTGACCAGCGTGCCGATGATCAGCCCGATCGTGAGCGTGCCGCGCGGCTGCGTGACCAGCGTGTGCACCCGCTCCGAGATCAGCAGGAAGGCGGGCCGCGGCAGCAGGTCGCGCAGCACCCGGAGCTGCGGCTCCACCGTGTTGGGATCGAACGCCAGCCCATACAAAGAGACCAGCGTGCTGATCGCCGGAAACAGCGCCAGCGTCGCGTAGAAGGCGCAGCCGGCGGCGGCGAGCCCGATCCGATCCGAGATCATCTCCGAGAGGGTGCGGCCGATCACCTTCTTCCAGCCGGCCCACGGGATGTGGCTGGGCTGCCGGGCGGTGCGGCCGAGCTTCCGGCCAGCGGGGGAGTCGATGGCGGCGGCCGGGGCGACGTCGTCGCGGCGTCCCGGCGCCTGGTCCGCCCGCCCGCCCGCCGCGAGCAGCGCAGCACCACGCGGTGTGATCGCATTCCGGGTCATGCCGAGCGCTCCGATCAGGGACGTCGAACAACGCCTGCGGAACGAATGCGGTTGCAGTGCCGCTCCCGGCCGCCACGGTCGCCGACTTTATGGAATTCCCTATTGCGTCCCGGGGCGGGTGGCCTCATATCGCCCCCCACGCAGCAACGCACGTGCCACTGGCCCTCAGAGGTTACGCAACGACGTCAAGCGTTCTGGCAATCGGGATCCCTCCGCTCATGCGGTCGGACCGAGTCTTGGTCGCTGGTCCGTTAGACCGTTTCGCAACGCGTCCGTCGCCTCATCAGGCGGACGACATGAGGAGGATGGGCGCGATGACCCCGAAGATCGCCTCGTTTCTGGCTGACCACGCGCCGGCCACCCCCTGCCTGGTGGTCGATGTCGATCAGGTCGAGCTGCGGTTCTGCGAGCTGGAGGCGGCGCTGCCGCTCACCCGCATCTACTATGCGGTGAAAGCCAATCCGGCGCGGCCGGTGCTGCAACGGCTGGTGGCGTTGGGCTCCTGCTTCGACTCCGCGAGCTGGGAGGAGATCGCCCTCTGCCTGGAGGCAGGTGCCGATCCATCGGCGATCTCGTTCGGCAACACCATCAAGAAGGCCAGCGCCATCGCCCGCGCCCATGCCGCCGGCGTCAGCATGTTCGCCTTCGACAGCGACGAGGAGCTCGAGAAGCTGGCGCGCCACGCCCCGGGGGCCCGCGTCTATTGCCGGTTGCTGGTCGAGAACGCGGGCGCCGACTGGCCGCTGTCGCGCAAGTTCGGTACCAGCGTCGAGCATGCCCGCGCGCTGATGCTGCGCGCCGACACGCTCGGGCTCGACCCGTACGGGCTGTCGTTCCATGTCGGCAGCCAGCAGACGGACACCGCCGCCTACGAGGCGGCGATCGGCCGCGCCGCCATGCTGTTCACCGACCTCGCCGCCGCCGGGCTCGACATCCGCATGCTCAACCTGGGCGGCGGCTTCCCGACCCGCTACCGCGACGACGTGCCGGAGATCGACCAGTTCGCGGCCGCGATCGGCCGGGCGATGACGCGCCATTTCGGCAACGCGCTGCCTGAGACGGTGGTGGAGCCCGGCCGCTACATCGTCGGCGACGCCGGCGTCGTCAGCTCCGAAGTGGTCCTGGTCAGCCGGCGCGGCCTGCCCGGAGGCGGCGACCGCGACGGGGTCCGCTGGATCTATCTAGACATCGGCCGCTTCGGCGGCCTGGCCGAGACCGAGGGGGAGGCGATCCGCTACCCGATCCGCACGCCGCACGACGGCGCCGCGGTAGGCCCGGTGGCGATCGCCGGCCCCACCTGCGATGGCGCCGACATCCTCTACGAGAGGAGCGGCTATCGGCTGCCGCTCGACCTCGCCACCGGCGAGCGGGTCGAACTGCTGTCGACCGGGGCCTACGTGTCGACCTACTGCTCGACCCGGTTCAACGGCTTCGCGCCGTTGGTCGAGCACTACATCTAGCGGGACAGGCCGGGGGTAAAGCCAGAACGCTGTCCTGGACCCGTTGAGGCCGTCACGCGAAGCGTGCTCACGCATGACGGTCCCAAACCCCGATTCGTAAGGAGATAAGCTCCGCATGAGGGTACGACCTTAACGAGTCGGGGTCCGGGGCCCGCGGCCCCAGTGGGGTCCAGGGGCAGAGCCCCTGGCCTTCCACCGTCGCTGCTTCTGGCCTAGAGCGGCGCTCGCACTTGGCCTTACGAGAGCAGGACCCCCGCCATGACGATCCGTCCCGCCGCGTTGCGGCTCGCCCTCCTCGTGGCGGCGCTGCTGCCGGGCGCCGCCCGCGCGCACGCGATCCTGACCGGCAGCGCGCCCGCCCCCGGCGGCACCGTCGCGGCCGGCCACCGGACGCTCGACTTCCAGTACAACAGCAAGATCGATCACAAGCGCTCGCGCCTGACCCTGACCGGGCCGGACGGCAGCCACACGGTGCTGCCGATCCTGGCGGCGAGTGCGGCCAACGCCATGGACGCCGAGGCCGACCTCGTGCCCGGCGACTACACGCTGCGCTGGCAGGCGCTGGCGCTCGACGGCCACATCACCCGCGGCGACGTGCCGTTCACGGTGAAGTAGGGGCCGGCTGCCGTGTCCCTGCTCGTCGACCTGTTCGGCTACCTCAGCATCGTCCTGCACGGGCTGACCATCGTGGCGCAGTCGATGGCGCTGGGCAGCGTGCTGTTCCTGGTGCTGCTGGCGCGCCCGTTCGCCGGCGAGCTCGGCAACGGCGAGCGCATCCTGTCGCGCACCATGCGGCTCACCTTCTGGAGTGCCGTCGCCATGGCGGCGGTCGAGGTGCTGGGCAACGGGATGCAGGTCGCAGTGCTGATGTCGACGGTGGAGCTGTCGTTCCTCGACGTGATGCAGGCCAACTTCGCGCTGGCGGCCCTGGTCAAGATCGCCAGCGCGCTGCTGATCGCCGCCTGCACGTATCGGCCCCGCGGTGGACACCGGTGGGGCCAGGTGCCGGGGGCGGCGCTGCTGGCGCTGGTCGGCATCGAGCTGGCGGCGGCGACCGCCACCACGCATGCCGCGGCGCGGCTGGAGCAGTCGAACCTGCTGCTGGCGGTGGAGTGGCTGCACCAGCTGGGGGCGGCGATCTGGATCGGCGGCGTCCCGGCGTTCCTGATAGCACTCGCCGAGGTGCATGATGGGGCCGGCTGGCGGCGGGTGGGCGCCCGCTTCTCGCGGCTGTCGATGCTGGGGGTCGGGTGCATCCTGGCGTCCGGCATCACCATGTTCGCGGTCTATATCGGCTCGCTGCCGGCCTTCTACGGCACCGCCTACGGGGTGATGGTGGGCGCCAAGATCGGGCTGTTCGGGGGCCTGCTGGCGCTGGGGGCCGGCAACTTCCTGGTCACCGAGCGGCTGCGGCGCGACCCGACCGCCTCGGTGGTGCGCATGAAGCGGTTCGCCGAGGTCGAGATCGGGCTCGGCTTCTCGATCTTCTTCGCCGCCGCGTCGCTGACCTCGGTGCCGCCGGCGGTGGACCTGAAGCAGGACCGCGTCACCTGGCACGAGATCATGGAGCGCAACGCGCCGGCTTGGCCGCGCTTGCGCTCGCCGGACCACGACGTGCTGGCGATCCCGGCGCTGCAGGCCCGGATCGACGCCGAGGCCCGCACCGAGCACCGCGCCGCCGCCCCCGCCTTCGTGCCCGGCGACGGCACGCTGCCGCCGCGCAACGCCGACGACATCGCCTGGTCGGAGTACAACCACCACTGGGCCGGGCTGTTCGTGATCGCGATCGGCGCGCTGGTGCTGCTGGCGCATGCCGGGGTGCGGCCGGCGCGGCACTGGCCGCTGGTGTTCCTGGGGCTGGCGCTGTTCCTGCTGCTGCGCTCGGACCCGGAGGTGTGGCCGCTCGGCAACGAGGACTTCATGGCCGCCTTCCGGGACGTGGAGGTGGTGCAGCACCGCATCTTCGTGCTGCTGATCCTGGTGTTCGCGGCGTTCGAGTGGTCGGTGCAGACCGGGCGCCTGAAGTCCCGCCGGGCGGCGCTGGTGTTCCCGGTGATGGTGGCGGCCGGCGGCGCGCTGCTGCTGACGCACAGCCACCAGATCGCCAACGTGAAGGATGCCGAGCTGATCGAGCTCACCCACACGCCGCTGGCGCTGGCCGGCATCGCCGCCGGCTGGGGCCGCTGGCTCGAGCTGCGCCTGCCCGGGCGCGGCGGCCGCATCGCCGGGTGGGTGTGGCCGGCGTGCTTCGTGCTGGTGGGGGTGATCCTGCTTTGGTATCGGGAGGCGTAGCGCCGCCTTGACCGAATGTCTGATTGAGACGTTCTTCCATGAACTACCGACGTGGATAACGCCTAAGCATCGCAATCTCGAAATTGGTTAATTCCGGCTGACCGATCTGTAGAGCCTGCGATCTCGTAAGCCTTCGGCCACAGCCGCGGACAAAGCGATGCCATGCCATGAGGCCAACTGTAAACGATCAGGCTACAGCCACAGAGGTCTAGGCAATGTATCGCCGATAGCGATAATCCTCTTGACGATGCAATCGCTATGAGCGATATCAGGGCGTGGACGTAGTTTATAGATCCGCTGCTCGCAGAAGCCTAAAGGCACTTCCAAAGGTTGATCGGGAGCGAATTCTGAAGGCCTTTGGCGTCCTTGGTGCTGAGCATCCCAAGCGCCTGTCGTTTGTGACCGAGCTGCAGGGCAAGCCAGGACTGTGGCGTCTCCGCAAGGGCGACTATCGGGCGACCTACCGCATCACCGACACGGCGATCGACGTGGACCATAGGAAGGACATCTACAAATGAACGTCATCGTCCCGGTCGAGCAGACCGAGGCAACCGTAACCCTGACCCGAGCCGACTATGAGGCGCTGATCGAGCGTCTGGAAGATGCCCATGACCTGATGGCGGTCGATCGGGATGAGGTATGGCGTGCTGCCGTCGGTGAGGAGGAGGCACGCCGCCTGTCCTACACCGCCGGGGAGATGCGCCGGATGATGCTGGACGACGTCTCCCCTGTCATCATCTGGCGCGAGCGCGCCGGCCTGACGCAGAGCGCATTGGCCAAAGCCGCCGACGTGAGCCAGAGCTACCTGGCCGAGATTGAAGGCGGCAAAAAGCCGGGTAGCGCCGTAGCGCTGCGCGCGATCGCCCAGGTGCTGCGTGTGCCGATGGAACACCTCATGCCCTGATGGCGCGCCAGCGCTTCGACGCCGGAACGCGACAGACCGCCACACTGGACTACGTGCCGCTGTTGCCTGCCCAATTCGTGCCGCCACCCAGGCTGAGACGAGCGAGCTGCCTTGGGCAGCACGGGAGGTATGGGAGCAGCAGTTCACGCAGTCAGTAGGCGACGCTTACCGTGGCGATGACCGGCAATTCCCGGCGTCACCGGCCGAGCCTCGCGACGCGTTGAAATCAAACGATGTAGCTGGTGTCTCGGACAGGACTCGAACCCGTGTCACCGCCGTAAAGGCGGTTCTCGACTCCAACGGCATCCAGCAGCGCCCATGGGGCCACTCAACTACTAAGTTGATTAGGTGGCGGTGCCGACGACGGCAACGCCGTGCAGAGAGATGACAGCCTGACGACGTTGCCATTGAGGCGCTAAGCTAGTCGAGATCGTTTAGGCGACCGATCGTGTTGTACCGTGGATGCAGGGCCCCGATCAGGTATTCTTCTAGTGACGGCGCCTCGAATGCGTGCGTCAGCTCGATGTGGAAGATCGTGTGCGCAAAGGGAACCCAGGCTGCTACGCTCTTTTCGAACCAGCGGTAGAGCCGAGCATTGATAAATGACCGGCCTGAAGCCTTACCGATATAGATGCAGTTTCCGTCCGCGGCGTAGACGACATACACCCCAGGCGTCGGACCCCCATCCGATCTGTCCCATCCGCCAATCCCCGTGTGGCCTTTGCCGGCTCATGCAATACTGGTCGCGCAAGATCGGGATGCCTGTAGGTGTTGTGGTAGTCGTCGATTTTAGACTGGACCAGCATGGAAGTGCTCTTGATGTCGATCATCGTCTTGTCTGCTCCGCTCTGGCGCCTCAAAACCACACCGGTTCGGCAGGGCGGTCCGGCAGCAGCCGGAACGAGTGGTCACTGATGTTGGTGCAGTGAATGCTGGCAGGTCAGCCGTCATTTTGATTGGCGTTCCGTACGGGATTCGAACCCGTGTTACCGCCGTGAAAGGGCTCCGGCTACCGATGCGTTTCAATTGGTTAAGGGTTGCACGACGCTGCATGAAATGCGTATGGAACGGCACGTCGCCGCGGCGTAGTGGTCCACGCGGACCTGAAAGGGACCCATGTACTGGCTGCTGCTCGTGGCGACCACCGCGCCGCTGCCGACCACCGTCGCCCGCATCGACCATGACCCGGCACAGGTGTCCCTCCTGGTCCGCGAGAACGTCGTGGTCATGCACGGGGTGTTCGCGACCGAGGCGCAGTGCCAGGCCGAGGAGACGCGCTACGACCATGACCGGGAGAACACCGCCTTCTGCGTCATGGCTCGGTAGCGCCTACAACTCCAGCGCACCCGCGGCGCTGCGCAGGTAGGCCGGGTCGAACTTGCGATAGGTCCGGCGCAAGGTCGCCGGGTCGGTCGCCAGCCAGTCCGCTGCCTGGTCGATCGGCACGTGCTCCATGGCGAACCAGGACGCCACGCTGGACCTAAGCCCGCGTAGTGGTCCGCGTGGACCGCTACGCCACTGAACACCTGGCTAAGAAACTCAACGATTTCAATGGCGTCCCGTACGGGATTCGAACCCGTGTTACCGCCGTGAAAGGGCGGTGTCCT
>CAXTVM010000067.1:0-12367 GCA_964247725.1 uncultured Acetobacteraceae bacterium
CGGGGGTGGCGGGTCGGCATGCGGTCGGTCGGCCTCGGTGGTGCTGGCAGCGGAGACTACGCTGTCCCAAGAGTGACGGTGCATTGGAATCGTGACCCGGGGAGGCTTGGATGGGGAGCGGGGGCGGCTTGACGTGGTGTCATGAGATGGTGTCATGAACCGGCACTGGCGGTGTCGCGGCGGGGAGCCGCGGTCGGAGGGCGTTCAGGGGGTTGCTCCCTCGACGCTCGTTCGAGACGCTTGACGGAGGGTGGGGACGACGAGGTTCCACCTGCCGATCGAGCGTGGGGGGGGCAGCTGGGGTCGGTCCATCAGGCTATGTGCGCAGTTGCGATCTGATAGTCTCGTTCAAGGAGTGAATGGCCGCTTTGCGCTCCATCTCGGACGTTCAACCTCACCGGCGATATGCTCCGAAGCGGACGCTCAAGGCGCAGCGGGCCACCTCCTAGGCCGAGGCTAAGATGGCCTGCTTCAGCTACACTTAGGGCCGGACCGACGTTCAGGCCTTGACCAGCCTGACCACCATACGCCCAAACCCTTCATAGAGGTCTTGTGATCTTCGTGCTACATATAACGCCGATATGTAGTGCGAAGGTGGCAAATGCCGACACCTCATAGTCCTCCAGCCGCCGTGCGGCGGGCGTTGCGCAAGCTCGGCGTGGACATCCATGATGCCCGTCGCCGCCGACGGCTGCCAATGTCCGTCGTGGCCGAGCGCGCCTTCACCTCGCGATCGACCCTCCAGAAAATCGAGGCTGGAGACACCAACGTCAGCATCGGCATCTATGCCGGTGTCCTCCAGGCGCTTGGTCTGCTCGAAGGGTTGAGCCAGATCGCTGACATCGGCCACGACAGCGTCGGCCAGGCGCTGGCCAGCGCCGAGCTGCCCAAACACGCGCATCTCAAACGGCCGACCAGAGCGCCGCGCGATGGCTGATTTTGAGGTTCATCTCGACCTTCGCGGCCTCACGCGTCCGATCGGGCTGGCGCGGAGCAGCCGCGTCCGTGGCGCTGAGACCATCATGTTCGAATATGATCGGCAGTGGCTTGAGGACCCGGACCGCTTCTCGCTTGAGCCGGCCCTGGCGCTGACACGCGGCGCCTTCGCGCCACCTGCTGGTCTCGCGACCTTCGGCTCGATCGGCGATTCCGCACCCGACACCTGGGGCCGCCGCCTCATGCAGCGCTCGGAGCGGCGCAACGCCGAGCGCGATCGGCGGGCTGTGCGTGGTCTAGCCGAAAGCGACTATCTGCTGGGCGTCGCTGACGAGACCCGGCTCGGCGCGCTTCGTTTCCGATGGGTTGGCGAAGAACCATTTCAGGCGCCGATCCGAGCCGGCGTGCCCGCCCTGATCGAACTCGGCCGACTGCTCCAGATCACCGAGCGTATCCTGCGCGACGAGGAGACCGATGAGGATCTCCAACTCATCTTTGCCCCTGGCTCATCGCTCGGCGGCGCCCGGCCCAAAGCCTCGGTCGTCGACCAGCATGGTCATCTATCCATCGCCAAGTTTCCCAAGGAGACCGACGACTACAGCATGGAGACGTGGGAGGAGGTCGCCTTGCGACTGGCTAGCCAGGCCGGCATTTCCACGCCCTTGCACGCATTGATCAATGTCGCCGGCAAGAAGGTCATGCTGTCCCGACGTTTCGACCGCGATGGCGCTATCCGGGTGCCCTTCCTATCCGCGATGGCCATGATGGGCGCCAAGGATGGCGAGCGCGGGAGCTACCCTGAAATCGTAGACGCTCTGGCTGAGCATGGCGCGCAAGGAAAGGCCGATGCTCACGCCCTTTATCGCCGCGTCGTCTTCAACGTGCTGATCTCCAACGTCGATGACCATCTGCGCAACCACGGCTTCCTTTGGTTCGGCAAAGCCGGGTGGTCGCTGTCGCCGGCCTATGACCTCAATCCCGTGCCGAGCGACATTAAGGCGCGCGTGCTGACGACGAACGTCAATCTCGACGAGGGCACCTGCTCCCTCGACCTTCTCGAGGAGGCCTCTGAGTTCTTCGCCCTCACCCTGGCGCAGGCCCGCGCGATCATCAAGGAGGTGGCGACAGTGACCGCGACGTGGCGCGAGACCGCAAAGGCGGTTGGCGCACGATTGGCCGAGATCAACCGCATGGCCAGCGCCTTCGAGCACGAGGATCTGACGCGAGCGCTAACCCTATGACGAGGACCTTCCTGCACAGCTTCGATCCGCCGTCGGCGAGCCCGATCACCGCAGCCACCGTCGACCTCGACATCACTGAGATCGAAGACGCGGGTATTCGGGAGGTTCTCCAGACACCGGGCGCCGCGTATGGCGCATGGACCATTCTCGATGCGCTCCTGACGCCGACCGGCGTGGGCACCCCCTTCATCTTCCGTGAGCCGCTCGGCCAGGCGCGCGAGGTGAAGGTGGCGTTGTCGGGCCTCTTCGGCCGATTCGTCGCTCGCGCCTATCTCGAACGCTACTTCAACCTCTCGATCTTCGCACATCTGAGCAGTCAGACCATCGACCTGGACCGCCGACGGAGGGTGAAGATCAAACGGTTGTCACGCGGCGACCTGCCCGACTGGATCGCCTGCGCGTCCGATCTGTCCTCGCTCACGGTCGCCGAGGCCAAGGGTTGCCACGACCCCGGAGGCCCAGCCAAAGCCCTCGCACGGGCTTGGGCGCAAGCTGGTCGGGTCGATGTGACCGCCCAGGGTCGCAAAGTCACGGTCAAGCGCATCGCCATCGCCACGCGTTGGGGGATGGCCGTCGCCGGCCCCGCCGACGCCCATCTCTCGGTGAAGGATCCGGTTGACGAGGGCGAGCCCATCGAGCCGCAGGAGAAGGATGCGCTCTTCATCGGCATGCTTCGGCTGCACATCGCCAACCTGATCCGACCCCTCGGCCACGAAGAATTGTCGAGAGCGCTGTATCGGCTAACCCAGCAGCCGTCCGCGCGCAGTCTGCAGAGCGATCTCGATCTTGCCCGTGCAGCACTGGACACGGTCCCGGTACGAGAGGTGGACAAGGCCGCCGCCATGGGCGGGTTGGTCGGCGGAGTCGTCACCCGCGCCGGTCCAATGACGGACGCCGACGTCACGCCCGGCGACCAGGAGGCGCTTGCGCGCCTCGGTCTGCGGCCGGTCTTCGTCGGGGTCGAGCGCGAGCTGATCCGAGCTGCCATCAATGCGGAACCGCAGGCGGTGCGCACCCGATTGATCCAGTCGGTGCGTCCCGATGATTTCACGCGGCCCGATCGCGCGGGGGGTTGGATCGTATCACTTGGGGAAGGACGACGTATTGTCGGCGGAGCCTGAGCCACGACAGGACAGGACAACCATTAGCCGGAATCGGCAGATCAGACAGGGGCGGAAACATGGACACGCAAGACGAGGATCTCTCCAACGAAGCCGCAGCTCTAGCCGACATCCTCAAATGGTCGGCCGACATCCCCGCCTGGCAACGGGACGCCCTGCGCCGGCTATGTGGCCAGGCGAAGCTGGAGCAGGCGGACCTGACGTCCCTCGTGGCCATCTGCAAGGCAGTCGAGCAAGGCTCGCCGCTCGAGGCGACCCACATCCGAGATCCCGCCGCTAGCCACGCCGTCGTCAGTCTCGGCGCGCTTCATGGCCTGTCGCATGTCAACGCGCTCGCCCCGGGCGAACGCATGTCGTTTGGAAAGTCCGGGCTAACCGTCATCTACGGCGACAATGGCGCCGGCAAGTCCGGCTATGCCCGTGTGCTGAAGCAGCTCTGCCGTGCGCGTTCCCCCAAAGGTGATGCGATCCTGCCGAACATCTACGCGGCCACCTCCGGCACGCCCTCCGCCAAGGTCGAATTTTACATAGGCGCACAGAAGCGCGACGCCTCCTGGACGCAAGGTTCTCCGGCCGACGCGATGCTCTCTGCGGTCAGCGTCTTCGATTCACGCACCGCCAATGTCCATGTCGAGAACACCAACGATCTCGCCTACACGCCTCTGCCGCTCCGCATCCTCGCCGGGCTCGCACAAGCCTGCCAGGACGTGAAGGCCAGACTGGCCGCGGAAATCAAGGTCCTGCAGGCGCAGACGCCAGCAGTGCTACTAAATCCCGAGTGCAAGCCCCAGACCGAAGTCGGCAAGCTGATCGCCGCCCTTTCTGGCAAGACCAAGCCGGAGGCCGTCGAGAAACTGGCGGGCCTCAAAGCCGAGGAGGAATCCCGGCTTCAGACCCTCGTTACCGATCTCGCCAGTAATCCGACGCGCACGCTGCGCCAGCTCCAGGGCCACGAGACCCGCCTCAAGACCCTCATCGACGAGCTCGAGCGGCTGGCGGGCGTCGTGGCCGAGGAGACGCTAACCGGATTGCACGACGCCCATGCGCGTCTCGGCACGGCGCGACGGGCAGCCGCAGCCGCCTCCGCGAACCTCTTCGCCGACGAGCCTCTACCCGACATCGGGTCGGACGTCTGGAAGTCGCTCTGGGAGGCCGCACGCGACTTTTCCCGCGCGTCAGCCTATCTGGAGAAGAGCTTCCCCGTCACCGACGCCGACGCGCACTGCGTCCTCTGCCAGCAGCCCCTCAGCGAAGAAGCCTCGAAACGCCTGAACAGCTTCGAAGCCTTCGTCCAGGACGAGAGCAAGCGTCGGGAGGAAGAGGCCGAAACCGCCTGTAGCGACGCAGTGGAGACCGTCGCGTCGAAGCGTATCGCAATGGCCGAAGTCCCCGCCATCATCACGCTTCTTCGTGATGATCTGGGACAGGAGGCGCTCGCCATGGCGGTTCGTCGCGAAATCCTGGTCCTGGCCTGGCGCCTCCGGGCGATCCTGCGCAGCCATCATCTCGAAACCCCGCCGGCGCTCCCTCCGGCAGTCGCGCTTTCCATCCACGCCCTGCGAACCGTCCTGTCCGGCCTGGCGACCCGCATGGCCGCCCTACGGTCGGAGGCGACCTCCCCCCAGAGAACCGCTCTCATCGCTGAGCGCGACGGGCTCGCCGACCGCAAATGGCTCGGCGTCATCCTGGCCGATGTGCTCGCCCAGATCATGCGCCTCAAGGCGGTCGAGGCTCTCGACAAGGCGAGCAAGGACACGGCCACCAACAGGATCACAACGCAGAGCGCCCGGATCGCGCAGGCGCTCGTCACCCATCGGCTGCGCGGGCGCTTCGCCATCGAGGTGGACAAGCTCGGGGTGGCAGGGCTCGCCATTGAGCTCCAGCAGGCCAAAACAGCCGCTGGCGTCCCCTTCTTCCAAGTTCGGCTCATCAACAAGCCTAGCGAGCCGGTCGGCAAGGTGCTGAGCGAGGGCGAGCACCGCTGCGTAGCGCTCGCCGCGTTTCTGGCCGAACTCTCGACGATCGACGCCCAGTCGGCGATCGTATTCGATGACCCGGTTTCGTCGCTCGACCATCTCCATCGCGACCGGGTCGCCGTGCGCCTAGCCGAAGCCGGCCAGTCCCGTCAAGTCATCGTCTTCACGCACGACATGGCCTTCCTACTGCTTCTCGACGAAGCCTGCCGCGCGACCAAGGATCGCGAAGCGACGCCCGTCACCTATCGCCTGATCAGCCGCGGAAGCGAGAACTCCGGCTTCTGCCATCAGGATCCGCCCGCCACCGTTATGCCGATCGACAAGGTGCTCGACGGCATGAAGGTGCACCTTTGCAATGTGAAGATCCATCACGAACGCGGGGATCAGGCCAAATGGGTACGCGAGGTGACCTCGTTCCAGGATCAATTGCGCACGACATGGGAGCGGGCCGTCGAGGAAGTGGTCGGGCCGGTCATCCGGTGATTGTCTCGCAAGGTCGACACCACGGGGCTCATGAAGCTCACCATCATTACAGATGACGACTGCAAGGAGATGCGAGAGGCTTTTGGTCGATGCTCGGTGCTCCTCCATAGCCAACCAGGCGAGATCAACCCGCGTCTACCTGCTCCGAGCGTCATCCAAACGGAGATCGAAGCGCTGGAGACGTGGATTGTCGATATCCGTGGCCGGCAAGAAAAAGCCGCCTGAGATTGCTGATCCCGGTCGATACCGGAGATCGGCTTCTCGCCTCAGCCTGGACGAGGTGTCCTCGCTGACCGGCCATCCCGTCGGCGGGGCCTGCCCGTTCGGCCTCGCGACCTCGTTGCCGGTTCTATGCGACGTTTCACTCCGCGACTTCCCGACCGTCTTCCCTGCCGCGGGATCGCAAACGAGCTCGATCAAGGTCGCGCCCGAACGGCTGGCGACGCTTGTCGGCGCCCGCTGGGTCGACGTGTGCAGCCCCACGTCGCCAGAAGGGTAAGCGGCTCGGCCCCTGACAGGTCCTTCAACCTCCGAGACGCACTCAATTGATCCTATCGCCGTTCCGGGTCGGACCCAGCTGTAGCTATACCAGCCCCCTGCACGCGGCAGTGCTTTAGGTAAGCCTCTCGGTATGGCAATCTGATCGTCCGCTTTTTGCGCTGGCCGCTCCAGAGCGGACCGGCCGCTTTCGGCCAAATCCTGCCGCCGAGAGCGAACCGTCCGATCCACTTCCATGCCCGCTCAAGACTGGAGCAGACACGCCGACGATAAGACTCCAATGGCCCTCCACCACCGGACCGCCCGTCCGGTCAGGACGTAATCACAGCCCAGGGCCCCAACCGTCTCTGAACCTCACGGCAGCGGATGCTGCGCGTCCAGCGCCGTGCGCTCCGCCAGAACCTCCGTCGGCTTCAGCGTGCGGCTCCGCGCTGCGGCGAGATCCGCCACGGCGATGACTGGTGCAGGCTTGGTGCCGCCCAGCGACGAGAGCCAGGTCAGGATGCTGGCGATCTGGTCGTCGGGCAGCTGCTTGAAGGCCGGCATGTAGCCGACATAGCTGTCGCCGGCCGCCTGGATCTGGCCCACCATGCCGTGGATCAGCACGTCGGCGAGATAGTGCCGCCCCTCCGCCGTCGCCGCGATCTTGTCGACGCGGCCCTTGAGCGGCGGGAACTGCCCGGCAAGCCCGTTCGCGTCCGCCTGGTGGCAGGACGAGCAGTTCTGCGCGTAGAGCTCGGCGCCGGACGGCGCCGCCACCGCCAGCTCGGGGGCGGTGAGCCCGACCGCCAGGGTCGCGACGTGGCCGAAGGTGCGGATCGGTCCGTTGGGTGGGCGCATGCGGGCGGGCTCCGGGGCGGCGATGAACCCACGATCCCCGTCATCGTGGCCTGGGGCAAGGGTTAGCAAGAAGGCCAGGGGCTTTGCCCTAAACCCCACTGGGGCCGCGGGCCCCAGGCCCCGATTCGTTAAGGGCATACCTCCACTCATGGAGTATCTTCTTGCGAATCGGGGTTTGGGGCCCACGGCCCCAACGGGTCCAGGGCAGCGCCCTGGCCTTCCTTCCACGCCTCATCATGCCCGGGATTGCACGCCGCCCCGGCTGCCGCCACCATCCGACGATGCCCGCCGCCCGCCTCGCCTCAGCCCTCTTCGGCCTGTGCAGCCTTTGGCTGGCCGATCCGGCCGCCGCCCAGGCGGTGCAGCCCCAGCCTCCTCTCAGCCAATCTCCGCAGGCAGCTCCGATCCATCTCAGCTACGTGATCCTCAGCCACGGCTTCCGCGTCGTGACCGTCGAGGTCACGCTCACGCTGGCACCGGGCGGCTACGCGATCAGCGCGCACAACCAGACGTCCGGCATGGTCGACATGCTGTTCCACAGCGACGTCACCAGCGTCGCCAGCGGCCGCTTCGACGGCAGCCGCGCCGTCCCCACCGACTATGCCAGCAGCGGCAACTCGCGCGGCGCCAACCGCATCACCCGCATCGCCTACGTGAACGGCATGCCGGAGGTGCGGCAGCTGACGCCGGTCGACCCCGACCGCGATCCCGTGCCGGCCGCCGCCACCGATCACTCGGTCGACAGTTTGAGCGCCATGGTCGAGCTCATGCATACGGTGCAGACTACCGGCGGCTGCGACGGCACCACGCGCATCTTCGACGGCAGCCGGCTCTCCACCATGACCGCGCGCACGATCGGGCCGCAGCCGATGCCGCCGGCGGAGGTCGACACGCCCTACGGCGACACCGCGTTGCGCTGCGACCTCACCGGGCTGCAGCTCGCCGGCTTCCTGCACGACGAGGACGAGGCGAAGATGCGGCTGCCGCAGAACGGCATCGTCTGGCTGCGGACGGTGCTGCCGGACGCGCCGCCGCTGCCGGTGCGGGTGAGCTTCACCCATCCGCATGTCGGCGTGCTGACCGCAATGCTGGTGGGGGCGCACAGGTAGGAAGGCCAGGGCTCTGCCCTGGACCGCGCCCAAGGTCCGCGGCCCTTGGAACCCATTCCTTAAGTAGCGGTTTCCAAAGGCGAGCCTTTGGCGGGGTCCAGGGGCAGAGCCCCTGGCCTTGCTTACTTCAACAGTCGCCCGGCCACCCCCAGCACCGCATCCGGCGTCTCCACCACCGCGGCCGCCCCCTGGTGCATGTCCGGGCTGCCGTAGCCCCAGCCGGCGAAGATCGCCGGCACCCCGGCGCCGCGGGCGGCGGCGACGTCGTTGCGGTGGTCGCCGACCATCACGCAGCGGTCGCGCCGCCCGTGCGCCAGCGCCACCGTGCCCAGCAGGTGCGCCGGGTCCGGCTTGCGCGAGGCGAAGCTGTCGCCGCCGCCGATCGCCGCGAACAGGCCGCCGATGCCGAGTGCGTCGAGCATCAGCCGCGCCGGCGCCACCGGCTTGTTGGTGCACACCGCGAGCCGCCAGCCGGCCGCGGCCGCGTCCCGCAGCAGCTCGGCGACGCCCGGGAACAGCCGCGCCGACTGGTCGGCGTGCGCCGAGTAGTCCGCCACGAAGGCGCTGACCGCCCTGTCGTCCGGCGGCGTGCGCCGGCTCAGCAGGATGCGCCGCGCCAGCACCGGCAGCCCGTCGCCGATCATCGGCCGCAGCTCGTCGCCGTAGATCCGCCGCAGCGCGTGCCGGTCCAGCATCCGGTTCGCCGCCAGCATCAGCCCGTCCGCGCTGTCGACCAGCGTGCCGTCCAGGTCCAGCACCAGCAGCGGGGCGATCGAGGCGGGCAGGGGGGTCGCGGTCATGCAGCATTCCGACACGGGAGTTGATCGCAGCGACGCCGCCCGGGGTTTGACATTCCTCGGCCGGGACCGCTACCGCCAGTGACGATGTCCCTACCCGTCGACGCCACCGCCATCTTGCTCGCCGCCGGCCTCGGCACCCGGATGCGGTCGGCGCTGCCCAAGGCGCTGCACCCGCTGGCCGGCCGGCCGATGCTGCGCCACCTGCTCGACAGCTGTAGCGCGGCGTTCTCCGGCTGCGTCGTGGTCGCGGGTCCGGACATGCCGACGATGGAGGCCGCCGCCTCGCCCTGGCCGGTGGTGATCCAGCGGCAGCGCCTCGGCACCGCCCACGCCGCGCGGCAGGCGGCGCCGCTGTTCGGCGGCGGCGACGTCGCCGTGCTCTACGCCGACAACCCGCTGGTCACCCCGGCCACGCTGCGGCGCCTGCTGGACGCCCGCCGCGGCGGCGCCGACCTGGTGCTGCTGGCGATGCGCCCGGCCGACCCGGCCCGCTACGGCCGCCTCGTCACCGCACCCGATGGGCGGGGTGGCGAGACCGTGCAGCGCATCGTCGAGTACGCCGACGCCACCCCGCCCGAGCGGGCGATCGGGCTGTGCAACGCCGGCGCGCTGTGCGCCGAGGCCGGCCGCCTCGCCGGCTGGCTGGAGCGGGTCCGCAACGACAACGCCGCCGGCGAGTATTACCTCACCGACGTCGTGGCGCTGGCCGCCGCCGAGGGCGCCGTCGTGCGCGCCGTCGAGGCGCCGGAGGACGAGCTGCGCGGCATCAACTCCCGCGCCGAGCTAGCCCTGGCCGAGGCCGTCCTGCAGCACCGCCTGCGGCAGGCGGCGATGGCGGGCGGCGCCACCCTGCTGGCCCCGGAGACCGTGTTCCTGTCCGCCGACACCGCGCTCGGGCCCGACGTCACGGTCCATCCGCACGTGGTGTTCGGCCCCGGCGTCACCGTCGCCGCCGGCGCCGAGATCCGCGCCTTCAGCCACCTGGAGGGCGCCGTGGTCGGCGAGCGCGCGTCGATCGGCCCGTACGCCCGGCTCCGCCCCGGCACCACGGTCGGCGAGGCCGCCCATGTCGGCAACTTCGTCGAGCTCAAGGCGACCGATCTTGGGCCCGGCGCCAAGGCCAACCACCTGGCCTATCTCGGCGACGCCAGCGTCGGCGCCGGCAGCAACGTCGGCGCCGGCACCATCACCTGCAACTACGACGGCACGGCCAAGCACCGCACCCGCATCGGTGAGGGCGTGTTCGTCGGCTCCAACGCCACCCTGGTCGCCCCGGTCGAGCTCGGCGACGGCGCCTTCGTCGCCGCCGGCAGCGTCGTCACCGAGGCGGTGCCGGCCGACGCGCTCGCCTTCGGCCGCGCCCGCCAGGAGACCTACCCGGGCCGCGCCGCCACGCTGCGTGCCCGCCTGAAGCGGGCCGCCGCCGAGGAGACGCGCTGATGTGCGGCATCGTCGGCGTCGTCGCCACCCGCGACGCCACGCCTCTGCTGTTCGAGGCCCTGCGCCGGCTCGAATATCGCGGCTACGATTCCGCCGGCATCGCGACGCTGGTAGGCGGCCACATCGACCGCCGCCGCGCCGAGGGCAAGCTCGACCGTCTGGGCCTGGTGCTGGAGCGCCGGCCGCTCGCCGGCGTCACCGGCATCGGCCACACCCGCTGGGCCACGCACGGCGCCCCCACCGAGGGCAACGCGCATCCGCACGGCACCGAGCGGGTCTCGGTGGTGCACAACGGCATCATCGAGAACCATGCCGAGCTGCGCGCCGAGCTCGAGGCGGCCGGACAGTGCTTCGATACCGAGACGGACACCGAGACCGTCGCCCAGCTGGTCGACCTCAACCTGAAGCGCGGCATGTCGCCGCGCGAGGCCGCCCACGCCTGCCTCGGCCGGCTGCACGGCGCCTACGCGTTGGCGATGATCTTCGCCGGCCATCCGGAGCTGATGATCGGCGCCCGCCACGGCGCCCCGCTGGCGATCGGCTACGGCGAGGACGAGATGTTCCTGGGCTCCGACAGCCTGGCGCTGGCGCCGCTGACCCGCCGCATCGCCTACCTGCGCGACGGCGAGTGGGCGGTGCTGTCGCGCGGCGGCGCCGAGATGTTCGACGCCGACGGCCGCCCAATGCCGATAGAGATCACCACCAGCGCGCTGCCCGGCAACGCGATCGGCAAGGACGGCTACCGCCACTACATGGAGAAGGAGCTGCACGAGCACCCGCTGGTGATCGGCCAGACGCTGCAGCGCATGATCGACCCCGCCACCCGCCGCGTGGTGCTGCCGGGGCTGCCGTTCGACCTGGCGCGCATCCCGCGCGTCACCGTCACCGCCTGCGGCTCGGCGTTCTATGCCGGGCTGATCGGCCGCTGGTGGCTGGAGTCCGAGGCTCGCATCCCGGTCGACGCCGACGTCGCCAGCGAGCTGCGCTACCGCGAGCCGCCGCTGGCCGAGGGCGGCCTCGGGCTGCTGATCAGCCAGTCCGGCGAGACCGCCGACACGCTGGCGGCACTGCGCAGCCTGCGCGCCGGCGGCCAGCACATCCTGTCGGTGCTGAACGTGGCCGAGAGCACGATGGCGCGCGAGAGCGACATGGTGCTCGACACCGTCGCCGGACCCGAGATCTGCGTCGCCAGCACCAAGGCCTTCACCGCGCAGCTCGCGGTGCTGGCGTGCCTGGCGATCGCCGCCGGCCGCGCGCGCGGCACCATCTCGGAGGCGCGCGAGGAGGCGCTGGTGGCCGCCCTGCTCGACCTGCCCGGCCGCGCCGCCGAGCTGTTCGCGCTCGGCCCCGCGATCCAGGCCGCCGCCGCCACCGTCGCCGAGGCCCGCGACGTGCTCTATCTCGGCCGCGGCGCGCACGTCGCGGTGGCGCTGGAGGGCGCGCTGAAGCTGAAGGAGATCAGCTACATCCACGCCGAGGCCTATGCGGCGGGCGAGATGAAGCACGGTCCGATCGCGCTGATCGACCGCAGCGTGCCGATCGTAGCCAGCGTCCCGTCCGGCCGGTTGTTCGACAAGACCGCGTCCAACCTGCAGGAGGCCCGCGCCCGCGGCGGCCGCCTGCTGGTGTTCACCGACGCCGCCGGTGCGGCGCGCATGGGCCGCTTGGCCCAGCACCTGATCGTGCTGCCCGACGCGCACGACTTCACCGCGCCGATCCTGCACAGCATCGCGGTGCAGATGCTGGCCTACGAGGTGGCGCTGCTGAAGGGCACCGACGTCGACCAGCCGCGCAACCTGGCGAAGTCGGTCACCGTCGAGTAGCGGCGGCTCGGCGGGATCGCTCATGTTCCGGACTAATTTAGTCTGCTAGTCACTCTTAAAGTCAGCTACTCACGTTAAAGTCGGCTAGTGTATGGCCTGC
>CAXTVM010000068.1:0-11745 GCA_964247725.1 uncultured Acetobacteraceae bacterium
CTTCCCTACGCCGCCTTGGCCTCGTCGGCGATGCTGCTCAGCTTGCCGACCACGTCGCGGGCCAGGGTGATGCGGGCGGCGGTGGTCATCTCGCGGGAGATGGCCAGCTTGTGGTCGGGGCGGAGGCGCATGTCGCCGTTCTTGGGGCCCCCGATCCAGGCGACCAGGCCGGCGGGGTTGCGGAAGCTGTTGCCGCGGAACTGCAGGACCATGCCCTTGGGGCCGGCCTCCAGCTTCTCGACGCCCGTGGCGCGGCACAGGCGCTTCAGGGTGACCACCTGCAGCAGGTTCTCGACCTCGTCGGGCAGGGGGCCGAAGCGGTCCACCAGCTCGGCCGCCATCGCCTCGGTCTCGGCGTCGCTGATGAGCGCGCCGATGCGGCGGTAGAGGCCGAGGCGGACCGGAAGGTCGGGCACGTAGGTCTCGGGGATCAGCACCGGCAGGCCGAGCACGATGGTGGGGGTCCAGTCGCGGTCCTCGGCCTTGCGGCGGCCCTTCTCGCGGCGGAGGTCGGCGACGGCGTCCTCCAGCATCTGCTGGTAGAGCTCGATGCCGACCTCGCGGATGTGGCCGGACTGCTCGTCGCCGAGCAGGTTGCCGGCGCCGCGCAGGTCGAGGTCGTGGCTGGCGAGCGTGAAGCCGGCGCCGAGCTGGTCCAGCGTCTGCATCACCTCGAGCCGCTTCTCGGCCGCCGCCGACAGCCGGTGCTGCTGCGGCCAGGTGAGGTAGGCGTAGCCGCGCTGCTTGCCGCGGCCGACACGGCCGCGCAGCTGGTAGAGCTGGCCCAGCCCGAACATGTCGGCGCGGTAGATCAGCAGCGTGTTCACCGCCGGCATGTCGAGGCCGCTCTCGACGATGTTGGTGGAGAGCAGGATGTCGTGGCGGCCGTCGCCGAACTCGGTCATTACCCGCTCGAGCTCGGTCGGCGTCAGCCGTCCGTGCGCCTGCGCCAGGCGGGCGTCGGGGGCGATCTCGCGCAGCCGCTCGGCCATGCGGTCGAGGTCCTCGATCCGCGGCACCACGCAGAACACCTGGCCGCCGCGGAAGCGCTCGCGCTGCAGCGCCTCGCGGATCACCACGGAGTCGAACGGCATGATGAAGGTGCGCACCGCCAGCCGGTCGGTGGGCGGCGTCGCGATCAGGCTCATCTCGCGCACGCCGGTCAGCGCCAGCTGCAGCGTGCGCGGGATCGGCGTCGCGGACAGCGTCAGCACGTGCACGTCCTCCCGCAGCGCCTTCAGCTTCTCCTTGTGGGCGACGCCGAAATGCTGCTCCTCGTCGACGATCAGCAGGCCGAGGTCGGCGAACTCGACGCCGCGGGCCAGCAGCGCGTGGGTGCCGACGACGATGTCGACGGTGCCGTCGGCGACCCCCTTCTTCACCAGCGCGGCTTCCTTGGGCGAGATCATGCGGGAGAGCTGCTCGACCCGCACGGCCAAGCCCTCGAAGCGGGCGGCGAAGGTGCGCGCGTGCTGGCGCGCCAGCAGCGTGGTCGGCACCACGACCGCCACCTGCGAGCCGGACATGGCGGCGACGAACGCGGCGCGCAGCGCCACCTCGGTCTTGCCGAAGCCGACGTCGCCGCAGATCAGCCGGTCCATCGGCCGGCCGGCGGCCATGTCCTCCAGCACGTCGGCGATGGCGCGGGTCTGGTCCTCGGTCTCGACGAACGGGAAGCGGGCGCAGAACTCGTCCCAGCTCCCTTCCGCCGGCGCCAGGCTCGGCGCGTCCCGCATCTGCCGCGCGGCCGCGGTGCGGATCAGCTCGCCCGCCATGTCGCGGATGCGCTGCTTCATCTTCGACTTGCGGTTCTGCCAGGAGGCGCCGCCGAGCTTGTCGAGCGCCACCCCGTTCTGCTCGGAGCCGAACCGGCTCAGCAGCTCGATGTTCTCGACCGGCAGGAACAGCTTCTGCGCGCCGTCATAGATCAGCCGCAGGCAGGCGTGCGGCACCGTGGCGACGGCGCCGCGGTCGATGCCGATCGTCTCCAGCCCATCATAGCGGCCGATGCCGTAATCCTGGTGCACGACGAGGTCGCCCTCGGCGATCTCGGTGGCCTCGGCGATGAACTGGGCGGCGCGCTTGGCGCGGCGCGGCGGCCGCGAGATGCGCTCGCCGAGCAGGTCCTGCTCCGACACCAGCGCCAGCCCGCCGCCCGGTCCGTCCGGGGCGGTGAAGCCGCGCTCCAGCCCCAGCGTCAGCAGGCCGATGCGGCCCGGCTTCAGGCGCGCGGTGCCGGCCCAGTCCGCCAACGCCTCCACCTCGAGCCCGGCGTCGCGCAGCAGCGTGCCGATGCGCTCGCGCGAGCCGCGGGTCCAGGCGGTGACGCAGCAGCGGCGGTGCTTCGCCCTCCAGCCGTCGGCCTGCTCGCGCAGCATGGAGAACACGCCGTCGCGCTGCCCGGCCGGCAGGCTGCGCGCGAACATGATGCCGGGCCGGCCGCCGGCATCGTAGCCCGGAGCGTCGTCCGGCCGCGCGAACGGGCTGAACGTCAGCACCGGCAGGAGCGCCAGCATGGCGTCCCAGCCGGCGCGGTCGAGGTAGAGCAGGTCGGGCGGCAGCGGCCGATACGCCACCTCGCCGTCGCGGGTCGGAGCCAGGCGCGCCTCGGCGTGGTCGGCGATCATCTCCAGCCGGGCCGCCAGCACCTCCAGCGCCTGATGCTCCAGGCTGACCGAGACGCCCGGCAGGTAGTCGACCAGGGTCTCCAGCGCGTCGTGGAACAGCGGCATCCAGTGCTCGACGCCGGCATGGCGACGGGCATCGGACACGCTGTGGTAGATCGGGTCGCCCGCCGCCTCGGGCCCGAATCGCTCGCGCCAGCCGGTGCGGAACCGGCTGACGCTGTCCGGGTCGAACGAGACCTCCGAGACCGGCCGCAGCACCAGCGCGTCGAGCCGGCCGGTCGAGCGCTGCGTCGCCGGGTCGAAGTGGCGGATGTTCTCGACCTCGTCGCCGAACAGGTCGAGCCGCACCGGCTCCGCTTCGCCCGAGGGAAAGATGTCGACGATGCCGCCGCGGGTGGCGAACTCGCCCGGCTCCATCACGGTGTCGGTGCGGTTGTAGCCGTTGGCGACCAGCACATCGCCCAGGAAGGCGACGTCGAGGCTCTCGCCGCTGCGGACGTCGAGCGACTGGCCGGCGAAGGCCCGGCGCGGCGGCACCCGCTGCACCAGCGCGTTCACCGTGGTCAGCACGATGCGCGGCGCCGACGACGGCTCCAGCAGCCGGGTCAGGGTGGCGACGCGCTCGGAGACGATCGCGGGGTTCGGCGAGGCGCGGTCGTACGGCAGGCAGTCCCAGGCCGGGAAGCGCAGCACCTCCGCCTCCGGCCGCACGAAGCCCAGCAGGTCGGCCAGCCGGGCGATCCCGGCATCGTCGCGCGCGACGTGCAGCAGCGGCCCGTCATGCTCGCCGCCGAACGGGGTCTGCCGGCGTGCCAGCAGCAGCGCGTCGTAGCCGTCCGGAACCCCCCATACCGTGGTGACGGGGGCAGCCGTCGCCGCCATCAGCGGCCCATCCTGTCGAACGGCCGCGACCGGGCCGCCGCCAGCACCGCCTGCAGCATCGGCGTGTCGCAGGACGGCGGCACCGGTCGCCGGCCCATCAGCCAGTCGGCGAGGTCGACGTCCGGCAGCTCCATGAGCTCCTCCAGCGCGTCGAGTTCGCCATCGGTGAAGCCGGCGATGCGGGGCGTCACGAAGCCGCCGATCAGCAGGTCGGTCTCGTGGGTGCCGCGATGGGTGGCGCGGAACAGGATCCGGCGCCGCCTCGCATCGAGCGGCGGGACATCCGGAAGCGTGTCCGGGACGGGGTCGGTCGGGATGGCGTTTGGTTCCATGGCGCGCGCTGTCATATAGCGACGGCCCCTCCCCCTGTCAGCCCACGGGCTCGAAAGGCAGCTAACCCGCGTGGTCCACAAGCCGGACAGGCAGGCAGTCGAGTCGCGACCAGCGGACGGATACGAGGCCGACGCCCAGGCGCTGCTGGCGCCGCTGCTGGCGCCGCTGGCCGACCTGCCCGGCATCGGCCCCGCCATCGCCGCCCTGATCGCGCGCGCGGTCGGCGGGTCGCGGGTGGTAGACCTGCTGTTCCACCTGCCCGAGAGCGTGGTCGACCGGCGCTACCGCCCGACGCTCGCGGCGTTGGAGCCGGACCGGATCGCCACGCTGGCGGTCACGGTCAACCGCGTCGAGCGGCCCTCCCGGCCGCGCCAGCCCTGGCGGGTGCTGGTCGGCGACGGCACCGGCCCTGGCGCCAGCCCTGGCAGCCTCGAGCTGGTGTTCTTCAACGGGGGGCCGGCGCGGCAGCTCGGCCCCGGCCAGGCGCTGCTGGTGTCCGGACGGGTGGAGGCGTACGGCGGCCGGCTGTCGATGCCGCACCCGGACCATCTGGTGGTGGTCGGCCCCGGCGACCCCCGGGACGACGCCGGGATCCCGGCACTGGAGGCGGTCTGGCCGCTGACCGCCGGGCTGTCCGGACGGCTGCTCGGGCGGGCGATGCGCGGCGCGCTGGCCCGGCTGCCGGAACTGCCGGAATGGCTCGACCGCGAGCTGGTGCGGCGGCAGGGCTGGTCCGGCTTCGCCGAGGCGCTGCGGACGCTGCATCGTCCCGACGGCCGGGCGACCCCGGACGCCGCCGCGGCAGCCGACGCGGCGGCGCGCGCGCGGCTCGCCTGCGACGAGCTGCTGGCCGAGCAGGTGGCGATCGGCCAGGCACGGCACGCGGCGCGCACCCGCGGCGGGCGGGCGCTCGTGGGCGACGAGCGGCTGCGGTCGCAGGCCCTGGCGCGGTTCGGCCATGCGCCGACCGGGGCGCAGCGCCGGGCGCTGGCCGAGATCGACGCCGACATGGCGCGCCCGGCGCGGATGCTGCGGCTGCTGCAGGGCGACGTCGGCGCCGGCAAGACGCTGGTGGCGCTGCTGGCGATGCTGCGCGCGGTCGAGGCCGGCGCGCAGGCCTGCCTGATGGCGCCGACCGAGATCCTGGCGCGCCAGCACCACCAGACGCTCGGCCGGCTGTCGCCGGTGCCGGTGGCGCTGCTGACCGGCAGCCTGAACGGCCCGGCGCGGCGGGCGGCGCTGGTGGCGCTCGCCACCGGCGACGCGCCGCTGGCGGTCGGCACCCACGCGCTGTTCCAGGACGGCGTGCGGTTCCGCGACCTCGGCCTTGCGGTGATCGACGAGCAGCACCGCTTCGGCGTCGAGCAGCGGCTGCTGCTGGGCGACAAGGGCACAGATACCGACGTGCTGGTGATGACGGCGACGCCGATCCCGCGCACCGTGCTGCTGACCCAGTACGGCGAGATGCAGGTGAGCCGGCTCGACGAGAAGCCGGCCGGGCGACAGCCGATCCGGACCACGCTGCACGCGATCGGCGCCGAGGCGGAGATGCTGGCGGCGATCGGCCGGGCGCTGGCCGGCGGCGCGCAGGTGTTCTGGGTGTGCCCGCTGGTGGCCGAGAGCGAGCTGCTCGACCTCGCCGCCGCCGAGGCGCGCCACGCCGCCCTGTCGGAGCGCTTCCCCGGCCAGGTCGGGCTGGCGCACGGCCGCCAGGATATCGACGTGCGCGAGGCGGCGCTGGCCAAATTCGCCGCCGGCCGCACCCGCATCCTGGTGGCGACCACGGTGATCGAGGTCGGCGTCGACATCCCGACCGCGACGGTGATGGTGGTCGAGCACGCCGAGCGGTTCGGGCTGGCGCAGCTGCACCAGCTGCGTGGCCGGGTCGGGCGGGGTGCGGCCGCCAGCTACTGCCTGCTGCTGCACGCGGACGGACTGGGCGCGGTGGCGCGGCGGCGGCTGGCGCTGCTGCGCGACACCGAGGACGGCTTCCTGATCGCCGACGAGGATTTCCGCATCCGCGGCGGCGGCGAGCTGATGGGCCGGCGGCAGTCCGGCCTGCCGGGCTACCGGCTGGCGCGGCCCCTCGACCTCGACCGCCAGGTGCGGCGCGCCTCGCAGGATGCCGAGCGGCTGCTGGGGCGCGATCCGGCGCTGGAAACGCCGCGCGGCGCCGCGGTCCGGCTGCTGCTGGCGCTGATGGGCCGCAGCCGGGCGGCGCGGGCGCTGACGTCCGGCTAGGCCGGAGAGGAAGGCCAGGGCGCCGCCCTGGACCCGTTGGGGCCGTCACGCAAAGCATGCTGCGCACGACGGCCCCAGACCCACACTCGTAAGAAGATGGTCTCGGTGTGAGAGTATGACATCAACGAATCGGGGCCTGGGGCCCGTGGCCCAGTGGGGTCCGGAGGCAAAGCCCCTGACCTTCTTCCTAACCGACGCCACCCGAACGGACTCGTTACGGCACTGCATCTTGCGCTCGGGCCGCCGATGCGCGATGGGACAGGCAGCACAACCGGAAGTAGGCGCTGCTTCCAGATGCGAAAGACGACCATGACAGGCAGCGCGCCCGATTCGGCCGAGCCGACGGAATGGGCTCCACCCGAGCTGGTGCCGGAGCCGGTCACGGTCGAGCGCCTGGCCGTGCCGCGGTCGCCGATGCGCGGCGACGAGGTCGGCGCCGCGGAAACCCCGTTCACGGCGTTCACCCGGCTGGCGACGCGCTGCACCGGCAGCCGGCTGGCGGTGCTGGTGATCGAGGAGGCGTCCGGCCTGCAGGTGCATGCGGTGTCGGGGCCGGCGCAGGGCCAGATGCTGCCGGTGTCGATCCTGCGCGCGCAGATGAGCCGGCGCCGGCGGACGACCGCCGAGATCGCCGACCTCGCCGCCGATCCCGCCTTCGCCCGCGCGCCCCGGCACGAGCGTGCGGCCGGGTTCCGCGCCTATGCCGGGGCGACCATCCGCAACCAGGCCGCGGCGGCGGTCGGCATCCTGTTCCTGCTGGACCGCGAGCCGCGGCGCTATGGCCGCGAGGTGCTGGTCACGCTGTCGGACCTGGCCCGCGCCGCCGGTGCCCTGCTCGCCATGCAGCGCGAGGTGCTGCCGGGCCAGCCCGCCGGCACCGATGCACTGACCGCGCTGCCGGGCCGGCAGGCGCTGGAGCGCTACCTCGAGCAGGCAATCGAGGAGGCGACCGCGCCGGGCAGCGCGCGCCCCGGGGTGGGGCTGTTCCGGATCGACTTCGGCCGGCTGGCCACGCTGAACGAGATGTACGGCCGCGAGATCGCCGACCGGTTCCTGCAGCAGGCCGCCGGCCGCCTGCGCACGCTGGCGCCGATGCCGGGCTTCCTGGCGCATCTGGGCGGCAGCGGCTTCGCGCTGGTCGCACCCGGCCGGATCGGCGCCAGCGACGCCGAGGCGATGGCGCTGCGGATGATGGAGCGGCTGCGCGAGCCGATCCAGCTCGGGACCCTGGAGCTGCCGCTGCGCCCGTCGGTCGGCATCGCGCTCTGCCCGGCCGATGCCGGCGACGTGGCCTCCCTGCTGCTGGCGTCCGAGGCGGCGCTGGCCAGCGCCAAGGTGCCGGGCGACGGCCGGCATCGCCGGGCCAGCGTTGCGCTGACCGGCGCCTACACCCTGTCCACCGGCCTGGAGCAGGACCTGCAGGCGGCGGTGGCGCAGGGCGCCTTCCACCTGAACTGGATGCCGGCGATCGACACCGCCACCGAGCGGGTGGTGAGCTTCGAGGCGCTGGTGCGCTGGAACCGGCCCGGCCAGGGCGAGGTGATGCCCGACCTGTTCATCCCGGTCGCCGAGGCCGGCGGGCTGATCGAGCAGATCGACGCCTGGGTGCTGGAGGCCGCCTGCCGCGAGGCGCAGTCCTGGGAGCAGGCGCTGGGGGTGTCGGTGAACGTGTCGCCGGTGTGGCTGTCGCACGGGCGGCTGGCCCGGCTGCTGCGGCGGGTGCTGGACGAGACCGGGCTCGACCCCGCCCGGCTGCAGATCGAGCTGTCGGAGCGCAAATCGCTGGGCGAGGACGGCAACCTGCGCCGCGAGCTGTCGCAGGTCAGGGCCATGGGCATCCGCCTGGCGCTCGACGATTTCGGCACCGGCTATTCCTGCCTGGGCACGCTCGGCACCTATCCGTTCGACCAGGTGAAGCTCGACCGCCAGTTCGTCGCTGCCCTGGGCCGCGACCGCCGCGCCGAGGCGATCACGCGCAGCGTGCTGCAGATGGTGCAGTCGCTCGGCATGACCAGCTGTGCCGAGGGGGTGGAGACCGAGGAGCAGCTGGCCTTCCTGGACGCCCATGGCTGCGAGGAGATCCAGGGCTACCTGATCGGCCGGCCGTTCCCGATCCCGCCCGACAAGACCTGAAGCGGATGCCCTCACCGGTGCTGCTGGCGGCCTACGGCACGCTGATGACCGGGCAGGAGAACGGCCTCGACCCGAGGGTCCGGTCGCGGATGCAGGCCGGCCGTCCCTGCCTGATCCGTGGCCGGCTCTACGAGGTCCGCGAGACGGAGGGCGACGGCCGGCATGCGACCTATCCCGCGCTGGTGGAGTGTCGCGACGACCGCGCGATGGTGCGGGGCGAGCTCCTGGCGATCGGCGCCGAGGCGGCGATCGTGCTGGCCGCCCTCGACCGCTACGAGGGGTATGTCCCCGGCGATCCCGACGCCTCGACCTACCTGCGCCGGCGGCGTCCGGTGCTGGCGGACGGCGTCGCCCTGCAGGCCTGGATCTATCTCTACAACCGGCCGACGGACGGGCTGCGGCCGATCGCGAACGGACGCTGGAGGTGAGATCGACGGCGGCGTCGCGATTCCCGGAATCGCCGACCCTCTGCCGCCTCTGAAGCGGGCGTGACAAGCCGGGCCGCTGCCGATACCACGCCGGCATGACGATCCCGACCGGCACGATCCCCGACAGCGATCTCGCCCGCGAGGTGCACGGGTTACGCTGGTTCCACCAGATCGACTTCGGCGGCGGGCTGCTGGCGCCCGGGGTGATCCGTGCCGACAAGATCGCCCGCATGTCGGACCTGATCTTCGACCGGTCGATCGCCGGCCGCTCGGTGCTCGACATCGGCTGCTGGGACGGCGCCTACTCGATCGAGGCGGCGCGCCGGGGGGCGTCGCGGGTGCTGTCGACCGACCACCACGTCTGGGCCGAGGGCTCGTGGGGCGACCGGCGCTGCTTCGAGCTGGCGCGGCGCCACCTGGCCCCACGGATCGAGGCGCTCGACGCCGACGTCGCCGAGCTCACCGTCGAGCGCGTCGGCCGTTTCGACATCGTCCTGTTCATGGGCGTGTTCTACCACCTGCGCGACCCCCTGGCGGCGCTGGAGCAGGTGGCCGGGCTGGCGCTGGAAAGGCTGGTGCTGGAGAGCCGGATCGTGGCGCCGTTCAGCCGGCGCCCGATGATGCGCTACCACCCCACCACCGAGCTGGACGGCGATCCGACCAACTGGTGGGCGCCGAACCGCGCCTGCCTGGAGGCGCTGCTGCGCGATCTCGGCTTCCGCACGGTCTCGTTCCGGCGGCCGGACCGGCGGTTCCGGCGGGGATTGTTTCACGCCGAGCGGTAAGGCCAGGCTCTGCCCTGGACCCGCCAAGGGTCACGGCCCTTGAAGCCCGTTACTTGAAAATCGTTTCCAAAGGCTCTGCCTCTGGCAGGGTCCAGGGGCAGAGCCCCCGGGCTTTCAGGCCGGCTTGATCTTCTGCAGCGTGGAGGGCGGCACGCCCGCCATGTTGGTCGACAGCAGGTAGAGCGGCGCGGCCTGCATCCAGCGCTTCAGGGCAATCTCCTCGAACTTGCCGGCATTCCAGGTCTGGACGATCTGGAGGTCATCGGTGCCGGTGTTGGCGATGGCGTGGCCTTAGCCGGCGTCGCCGGTCTTGACGTTGGCCACCTGGGCGCGGCCGCCGGAGCCGAACAGCGCCACCTGGCCGGTGCCGCTCAGGTAGTATTGGAACTCGTCGGCGTTGGGATGCCAATGCAGCTCCTTCATCTGCCCCGGCCTGATCACCATCAGGCCGCCCGACATGGTGGTTGAGATCGGCCACTCGTCGACGGTGGCGAGAAGAAAGCTGCCGCCGTCGAATCGCGGCGTGCGCGCGGGTCGCGGGAGAGGCTGAACTTGTGCGTCGACTCCCTCGGCCACGGCGCGTCGACCGCCTGGGCGATCGGCACCACGGGTACGGACCGGATGTAGGTCTTTCCCTTGGGAAAGGCGTCGAATAGGGCAGGATCGAGGCCGAAATTGCCGCCCGGCATCGTCTTCGGCATGACGTCGATCCAGTCGGTGATCGAGAAGGTGCCGTGCTCGGAGAAGGCGCCGCTGTCGAACGACAGGATGAAGTGGCAGGGTTCGTCGCCGATGGTCTGGATCGAGTGGCCGTGGTCCTTCGGGAAGAACCACAGGTCGCCCGGCCCGTGGTTGCTGATCTCGGTCTGGCCCGACGGGTCGAGCACCACGGTCTGGCAGCGTCCGCCGATGAGGTAGGCCCACTCGGCCGCGATCACATGCCAGTGCAGTTCGCGGGACGCACCCGGGTTGAGCAGCATGTGGACCCCGGCCAGGCCCTTCATGACCGGCAGCTGGTGCTCGGTCGATTCCTTGGCTCAGCTGCCCGAGGTGATCTACGGGCGCGACCCGTCCAGCGATCGAGTGAAGGCCGGCATTCCCTTGATGTCGTCCGCGTCGTGATAGGCCACCGCCGCACCCGGCGGCAGCTCCTGCGACGCGAGCCCGAAGCCGCCGGCCCCCGGCTGGCCCTTGTCGGTCTCCACGGCCGCCGAGGCGGTGCCGCCAGGGGCGATCAGGCCGCCCAGGCCGATCGCCGCCGTGCCCAGGAAATTGCGCCTGCCGCCGTCGATCTCGAGCTCCCTCCCAATCCGTCCTTACTTGACGCGGACGTAGCCACGGTCCTGGGCGTTGTGTAAGGCGCCGGCACTCACTGCGCGCGCGACGGCACTCGGACGTTGCAGAGGTCGGTGGCGCCCGCCGGGCGCACGAAGAACGGGTCGCGCCGGTTGGCGGTGGCGTCCAGGTAGCGGCGGAACGAGGCGGAGTCGGTCCGCATCACCTGCAGGCGCGGCCGGTCCGCACCGGCCAGGTCGGCAGCCAGCCGGACACGGCGGATCGGCACCCGCTGGCCAGGCTCGGCGTAGAAGCCGAGCGCCGCGGTGCCCCGCGGCAGCGAAGCCAACGCCGGCATGCCGTCCAGCACCCGCCCGACCAGGGCGATGTTGCGGTCGAGCTGGCGCGGCGCCTGGCCGATCACCGCATAGAGCTCGGTGCCGTCGCCGGTGTCGGGCGGCAGGTCGCGGCCGACGCCCACGCTCCCGTAGCAGTGCGCGAGCCACAGCCGTCGGCCGTCGCCGGCAACCGGCCAATCGTCGGCGAAGCCTGCCGTCGGCGCATAGGCGTCCGTGGAGCCCAGACGGCGCAGCGCCAGCCCGGCGGCGGGGCGATCGTATTCGGCAGGCGGATGCGCCACCACCCCATCCGGCAAATGTCGGCCCGGGGTGCCGACCCACTGCACCACGTAGTCGTCCTGCACCCGCACGATCGCGGCACCGTCCCACCAGCCGGCCCGCGCCAGGGCCAGGATGTTGGCGACGTGCGCCGGCGCGAACTCAGGTGCGAGCTCGATCGCCACGCGGCGGCCATCGGCCAGCTCCATCACCAGCAGCCGGCCGGGATCGACCGGCCGCCAGTCCGAGGCCGGCGCGGCGGCCACGATCTGCGATGGCGCCGGCGGCGGGGCGGCGGCGGCCGGGGCGGCGGCGAGAAGTAGGGCGACGGCGATGCGCATGGCGCGGAGTGTGGCACAAGGAAGGCCAGGGCGCTGCCCTGGACCCGTTGGGGCCGCGGGCCCCAAACCCCGATCCGTAAGAA
>CAXTVM010000069.1:0-11713 GCA_964247725.1 uncultured Acetobacteraceae bacterium
TGCGGGGCATCAGTCAGCTTCGCTGCCTGATCCAGCGTGCTGGCAGACAGCCTCGGCTGCGCATGGCCTTCGCGCTGGCGCCAGGATAAGCTGACGGGCTGCCCCGTGCGGTGCCGCTGCTCGACCGGTTGCCGCGGGTGCCAAGATAGGTGGTCGGCCGACCGGGCTACAGCAGCCATGCCTTCCGCGAGCACATCCGCGACCTGGGCGCTTATCCCGCGATCCGGACCAAGCAGAACAGGGCGCCAGTCGCCTGTCCCGAGTGGATCTACATTCACCGCAACCAGGTCGAGCGCCTGTGGGCCAGGCTCAAGGGTCAGGTCGCGGAGCGGACTGACCGCGTCGTCTCCACCCAATACGAGAACACCGCCCGCTCCTTCATGGACCTACTCTGCCTCGCCGCCACATGCGATTGGATCGAGCGCAAGCAGGGCCTAGGCACTCGCGAATGAAGTCGTTCACGACGGTGAGCGCCTGGAACCGGCGCCCGTCGTTGAAGGTGTCGGATACGAAGTCGAGCGACCAGCGCTGGTTCGGCACCTCCAGCAGGGCCATCGATGATCGCGTGCCCAGCGCCCGCTTCCGGCCGCCCCGCTTGCGAACGCCGAGCCTCTCCTGGCGGTAGAACCGGAACAGACGCTTGTGGTTCAGCCGGACGCCCTCCCCATGCAGCCGCCGCTCGGCCGCCAAGGCCCGCAGCCGCTGCCGGACCTCCATGTCGTCCGCCCATCGGCTCGCATAGCAGAACGTCTTGGGCTTCATGCCCACGAGCCCGCACGCTCGCCGCTGCGAATAGCCTGCCTGTTCCATCGCCCAGGTCACGGCAGCGCACCTTGGCCTGGGCATCAGCAGTCTTAGCCAGCAGATCCTGCAACGCCGATACGTCCAGTATCGACTCCGTCAGTAGCTTCTTGAGCTTGGTGTTCTCCTCCTCGAGCGCCTTCAGCCGCTTCGCATCGGACACCTCCATGCCGCCATACATGGAACACCACCTGTAGAACGTCGCGTCGCTGATGCCTTGCTTGCGGCAGAGATCGGCCACCGCCGCCCCAGCCTGGCGCTCCTTTGAGCACCGCAACCACCTGCTCCCGTGTGAACCTCGATCGCTTCATCATCCGTCTCCTGAGACGGACCCTAGCTCAGACCGACGGCACTCAGCGGCCAAGGTCACCGGTGATCGGCATGGCGCCAAAAGAACACTGCCGAGATCGCAGCGAACCTCGTCCGCTGGTCGATCCAAGAGGTCCGCCGCCTCGTCCTGAAGCTCGCTCAGCGCCGCATCCCGATCACCTGCGTCCCCGCCTAGTCCAGCTTCCGGCACCCACCAGGCCGTAGCGCGCCAAAATCAATATCCACGTCTGGTCAATCCACGCGGACGTCATCGACATGATGATGGTGGGCGTCGCCAGATGCGGATCAAGAGCCGACGTCTTATAGCCGGGCGGCGACGCTTAATTGATTGTCGCCGGCAAAGCCCAGTCTGAGGCTCGACATTCGCGATCGACGAAATCGACCTTTCCAGCGACCAGGATATCGGCGGCCGTGGACGTAGCGAGACAGCCGATCGGCTGATCGGTACGGCGACCGCCCCCGCATGGCGGCGACATCAGAATACACGGCAATCCGGCTTTGTGCGAGGCTCGTCGGCGGTACGGGGGCCGAAGGCGGCATGGGGATTGGATCTGGATGCAGAATGTTGACCGAGACTATACTGTCTTTCGGGCTCGGACCGGCCGACGGTGCGACGGGCGGGGCCGGCGAAGCTGGGTGGCGGGGTTTCCTCGATCGAAAGGTGACGCCGCGGTTCCCAGCCGGGCTCGGCGTCATCGACGTCCGTGACCAGCGGCAGGGGCCGGAGCAGGCGGCGCCGCAGCGGCTGCGCTCCAAGCTGCTGGTGATCGAGCATCCGCAGGACGCGGTGGACGAGGCGGCAATCGAGGCGGTCCGCTGAACGAGGCTGTGGACCTGTCGTTCTGGAAGACCGTTACGACCGTACCTCCCATATTACGCCGCCGAAAAGCTGACTTTCAGGAAGGCTGGGCTCTACCCAGTCCCGGCCAAGACCTCGGCCGTTGGAAACCATCTCACCCAATAGTGGACTCTCGAAGCTCCGCCTCGAGCGGGTCGAGGGCAGCGCCCTTGCCGTGCCTCGCCTCTCCCGGTTCCCATCACTGCGGCCTGCTCGATTTGCCCGCCGCCTCGATCTCGCCAGACAGGATCTCGATCGCACGCCCGATCGCGCTCGCCACCGCGGTCAGCTCCAGCCTGATCGCCTCGTGCAGGAGGAACTCCAGCCCCGACCTGAGCCAAGCCGGCGAATCTCCTTCCGTCTTCACATCGCCTTGCATGATATGCACTCCCGAAACCTGATGCGAAATCATCACATCATCGCCTCCCGGAACACCTGGGCCTTTTACCAGGGTTGATCTCCCGGGAGGATTCCGACGGTTGGTCCGATCTTTTCGTCAAGTCCAAACCTGACGCCAGCAACGGTGTCCAGGTATTGAAACATGATTAGGGTCATCACCAAGCACAACATGGCGACGAACGCACAGTATGTCGCGGGTTTTGCGGCGCTCCGTCATCGGGTTTTCGTGGAGCGTCTTGGGTGGGACCTTTCTTCTCCTTCCAGAGGTTTTGAATACGACCGGTACGACAACAGCGACGCGATCTACATGGTCGTCTGCAACGATGACGACGTCGTCGTCGCCGGCCTGCGCCTGCTGAGCACCACCTGCCCGTTCCTGCTCGCCGATTGCTGCCCGGAGCTCGCCAAGACCGGCGCCATCCCGGTCGGCGAGACGATCTGGGAGGTGACGCGCTTCGTGGTGGATCCCTGCCCGGTGCGTACCGCCGGCTGCCGCGACCTCACCATCCAGCTCGTCTGGGCGCTGCAGAGCTACGGCCTGGCGCGCGGCTTCAGCCGCTTCGTCTCGGTGTCGTATGCCGGCATGGAGCGGCTCCTGCGCGCCGTCGGCTGCCGCTTCAGCCGTCTCGCCGCACCGCACCGCGAGGATGGCCGCACAGTCGTGCCGCTCGAGTTCGAGATCAGCGAGCAGGTGCTGGCCTCGGTCGAGAGGCGGCTGCTGACCGCGCGTGGACCGACGCAGCCGGCCGCGATCCCGAACCAACACGGCGGCGCCGACCGGTTCGCCGATGACCTGGCTCCGATCGAGGCCGTCGTCGCCAACCTCGTCCTCAACGCCGCGCGGCCGCCGACGCTGGTCTCCTGAGACAAAACCAAACCCGTTATCAGACGGAAAGGATCTCGAACATGCACAGGCTTCTGCTGCTCTCTCCGCAAGGCAACCGGCTGCTCCAGGACAATGCCGGCCGGTCGATCCTGCAAGGCTTCGATCCATCGCTGCACATCCTCACCGACCGGGCCTCGGTGGCGTTCCACCGCACCTTGACCCAAGGCACCGTCCAGGGCCTGCGCCTGATCGATTTCGCCTCGGTCTCCGCTCTGCACGACGCCGTCGCCGAGGAGCATGCGCACCAGCCCTTCACCGCGGTCGGGCTGATCGACGAGGCCAGCATGGAAGTCGCGGCGTCGCTGCGCGAGCGGCTCGGCATCGCCGGCCTCACGCCCGAGATCGCCGGCCGCTTCCGCGACAAGACCGAGATGAAGCGGCTGCTGGGCGAGGGCGGCGTGCGCGTGCCGGCCTACCTGCACGACGTCGATCCCGCCGGCGTCGCCCAGCTGCTGGAGCGGCACGGCCGCGTCGTGATCAAGGAGCGCAAGGGCTTCGGATCGCGCGGCGTCACCTTCGTCGACAGCCTGGCCGGGCTGCGATCCTGGCTCGCCAGCGAACGCGATCCGGGCGCGTTCGAGGCGGAGGAGTTCATCGCGGGCCCGCTCTACAACGTCAACGCGATCGTCCTCGACGGCGCGCTCGCGTTCGTCACCACGGTCTACAACCGGCCCGGCATGGCCGACGTCGATTTCGGCGCCGGCGCGCCGTTCGTCAGCCACATCCTGCCGCACGGCCCGCTGCACGACCGCTTCGCCGCCTACGCGGCCCGCGTGCGGGAGACGCTCGGCCTCGCGCAGGGCATCATGCATCTCGAATGCTTTCTCACGCCATCGAACGAGATCGTGTTCTGCGAGGTGGCCGCGCGGCCCGGCGGCGGCGGCGTCATGCGCCTGATCGAGCAGCAGTTCGGGCTCAACATGGCGCGTGTCTCGCTGCAGATCGAAGCCGGCCTCGGCCGGCAGGTGCTGGCGCCGATCGCGCGCCGCAACGTGATCGCCTGCTTCATCGGTTTCCGGAACGCCGCCACCGGCTTCATCCGCGCGATGCCCGATCCGAGCGAGCTCAGCCGGGACTGGGTCGACCGCATCGAGTTCCGCAAAGGTCCGGGCGACTTCGCCGCACCCGCCGCGCACTGCACCGACTTCATGGCGCACGTCGATTTCCACGCCGAGAGCACCGACGACTTCACGCTCCGCGCCGACGAGCTCAACGCCTCCTTCACGCGATGCTTCTCGCTGTCCCCGACCTAGATCCCCATGACTCGAACGAGAAAGGAAAGATCTCATGCTTGTCATCGAACGTCACCGGCTGGCGCGGACGGAGCCATCCGCGCCGCTGTCACGGCCGCCACCGGCGGCACTCCTAGCCGCACGCCCGGCCGCGGTGCTGGAAGCGGTCTCGCGCGTCTACGGTCACGGCGTCGGCCGGGTCAGCGCACTCGACGGCGTCAGCCTGTCGCTGGCGCCGACGCTGTTCACCGTGATCAGCGGACCGTCCGGTAGCGGCAAGAGCACGCTGCTCAACATGCTGGGCTGCCTCGACTGCCCGACCGCCGGCCGCGTGCTGATCGCGGGCGAGGACACCAGCCGCTTGCCCGACCGCGAGCGGACCGCGTTCCGCGCCCGCCATGTCGGCTTCGTGTTCCAGGACTTCAACCTGCTACCGGTGCTGACCGCCTTCGAGAACGTCGAGTTCCCGCTGCGCCTGCAGGTGCCGCAGCGCCGCGTCCGCCACCAGATGGTGATGGCGATGCTGGACGCGGTCGGGCTCGCCGACCACGCCCGCCGCCGCCCGTCCGAGCTGTCCGGCGGCCAGCAGCAGCGGGTCGCCGTCGCCCGTGCCCTGGTCAAGCGTCCCGCCCTGGTGCTGGCCGACGAGCCGACCGCCAACCTCGACGAGGCGTCCGCGATCCAGCTCATCGAGCTGATGCGGACGCTGCAGCGGACCGGGGGCACGACCTTCGTGTTCTCGTCGCACGACCCGCGCTTGATCGCGAGCGCCGACCAGCACGTCCACATCCGCAACGGCCGCATCGAGACAGAGGAGTTCTCGTCGTGAGCGCCGTCGAGATCGCCATCCGCAACACCGTGCGCAACGGCCGTCGCTCGGTACCCGCCCTGGTCGCGATCGCGCTCGGCACGGCGTCGATCCTGCTGTTCAACGGCTACGTGGCCTACACCATCGAGGGCCTGCAGACCGGAACCGTCCGCTCCGCCGGCCACCTTGAGGTGGTCAGCAAGGGCTTCCTCGATTTCGGCCGCGGCAATCCCGGCCGGTTCTCGATCCGCGACTACGACCGCGTCGTGGACGCGATCCGGCACGATCCGGTGCTGGCGCCGATGGTGACGGTGGCGACGCCGGAGCTGGACGTACAGGGCATCGTCGGCACCGACGGGGCCGGCGGCTCGGCCTCGTTTTCGGGCGACGCCTGGATCCCCGCCGACCGGCAGCGACTCGGCGCCTGGGACGGCTACGGCATGCACATGCCGGCGGGCCGCAGCGTGCTCAGCGACGCCGCGCCCGACGGCGGCATGATCGGCGTCGGCCTGGCGCAGATGCTCGACCTGTGCGCGCCGCTTCACGTCCCGCAATGCCGCCGCCTGCCGCCGCCTGCGGATTCGGACGCGGCTCCTGCGGCCAAGGTGCCCGACGACCTGGCCGCACTCGCGGCCGCGGAGGCCGCCGCCGGTCCGACCAGGACCACCGCACCGGGCCCGGTCACCGTCGACCTGCTCGCCGCGTCGCCGGCCGGGCTGCCGAACGTGGTGCGCCTGCACGTGCTGCGCGCCGAGCGCCAGGCGATCCGCGACATCGACGCGATGTACATCGCCATGCCGCTGACGCTGGGCCAGCGCCTGGTGTTCGGCCCCGGCGAGCGGGCCGCCTCGGCGGTGGTGGTGCAGCTTCGCAGCACCGCCATGCTGCCGCGCGCGCGCAGCCGGCTCGAGGCACTGACCGGCCGGATCTCGCCCGAGCTCGAGGTGGTCGACTTCCACGAGGTCAGCCCGATCTACGACCAGATCGTCGGCAACTACCGCACCATCTTCCGCTTCATCGCGATCCTGATGGCGCTGATCACGATGTTCTCGGTCGCCAACACCGTGAACATGGCGATCTCCGAGCGCACCCGCGAGATCGGCACGCTGCGCGCACTCGGCTTCGGGCGTGGCGCCATCCGCCGGATCTTCATCGTCGAGGGCGGCCTGCTGGGCCTGGTCGGCACTGGCGGCGGCGCCGTGCTCGGCCTGGCTCTGGCCGCCGCGGTCAACCATGCCGGGCTGACCTGGACCCCGCCCGGCCGCTCGCACGCGATCCCGCTGCGGATCGCCAGCTTCGCAGACCCGACGCTCATCTGGGCGACCGTCCTCGTGCTCTCCCTCCTCGCCTGCCTGTCCGCCTTCCGGCCGGCCAGCCGCGCGTCCAACCTCCCCATCACAAAGGCTCTCCGTCATGCTTGATCGTCTCCGCAGCCGGCTGCAGGCCGGCCTCCTCTCCGCCCTCGTGGCCCTCGCCGCCGCACCCGCGCTGGCCGCGGGCCTGGGCGACGGCACCACCAGCGGCGCAACCCGGGGCCCTAGCCAGGGCATCGATCCGCAGGCGCTGCTGGCGCGCTCCGACGCCATCCGCAACCCGGCCGGCTCGTTCTCGGTGTCGGTGCTGCTCACCGAGTATCGCGGCGGCGTCGCCGTCGACAGCGCCGGGCTCTCGGTGTTCTCCCGCCCCGCCGCCGATTCCGGCCAGTATGACAACCTGGTGCGCTACGCCGAGCCGGCGCGCGACGCTGGCAAGCTGCTGCTCCATAACGGCCTCGATCTGTGGTTCTTCGATCCGTCGAGTGCCGCCAGCGTCAGGATCTCGCCGCAGGCGCGGCTGCTCGGCCAAGCCAGCAACGGCGACGTCATGACCGTGAACCTGGCCAAGGACTATCGGGCGACCCTCACAGGCCTTGCCGATGCCGAGGATGCCGGCCACGCCGTCCATCACTGCGCGATGCTGCACCTCATCGCGGAGCGCCCGGACGTGCCCTACGCGGCGGCCGACTACTGGATCGACAGCGCCAGCGCCATGCCGGTGAAGATCAAGTTCCTCACCGCCGAGAACCGCCTGGTCAAGACCGCCTACTTCCGTCGGTTCCAGGCCGTGATGGGCATTGACCGACCGACCGAGACCGTCATCCTGGATGGGCTCAACCCAAGCTGGATCACCGTGATGCGCCTATCCGATTACGCGCCGCGCGAGGTTCCGGCCTCCTGGTTCCAGCGCGACTACCTGCCCCGCTTCACGGGTGGCTGAACGATGGGGGGCAAGCGCGGCGCGGCGGCCGGTCTCCTGGCCGGGTTTCTGACCGCCGCGGCGGCACCGGGCGGCGCCGCCGTCGCCGCCCCGGACGCGGCACCCGATCTCCCCGGTGCTGCACCCGCCGCCGCCGCGGCCCTCGCCCCGATCCCGCCGGCGGCACCCGCCGACACCGCGCCCGACCTGCCGGGTGCCGTGTCCGCCCGGTTGCCCGGCGGCGCGCCCCCGCTGCCGGCGACCGCGACCGCCACCTCCGCCACCGGCCCGACCGTGCTCGACCACATCCTCGGCGGCCTCGAGATCGAGGGCTGGTACCAATGGTTCGACCAGCGCGGCGACACCCCGACCGGCCTCGAGGAAGGCCACTCCGACGACACCCGCCTGGTATTCGGCTACCGCCAGCGCTTCACGCTGCCGGACGCGTTCTCGCTGACCTTCTCCGACCGGCTCGACCTCGTCCAGCCGATCGCGAGCTTCAAGCCGGTGACCACCGCGGACGGCCCGGCGGCGCACACCACCAATGCGCTGCGCGAGCTGTTCGTCGGCTGGCAGGGCGGCTCGGACAAGGCGCCGCTGTTCATCGATGCCGGCCGGGTGAACCTGCGCGACGGCGTCTCGTCCGGCTACAACCCGACCGATTTCTTCAAGGCGAACGCGGTCGTGCAGACCACGACGCTGGATCCGAACGCGCTCCGCGAGGATCGGCTCGGCACCGTGATGCTGCGCGGCCAGCGGCTCTGGGACTGGGGCGGCGTCACGCTGGCCTACGCGCCGCGGCTGTCCTCCTCCACCGACCCCTATCGCGGGTTCCGCCGCGAGCCGGATTTCGGCGCCGACCTCGACCGCACCAACCGCTACGACGCCGTGTTCGCCAAGATCTCGCCGCAGATCAGCCAGCGCCTGTCGCTGGACGTGCTGGCCTATGCGCGCGAGCAGCAGAACCCCCGGCTCGGGCTCGATTCCGCACTGCTGCTCGGCTCCTCGGTGGTGGTCGACCTGGAGGCGGCGTTCGGCCGCTTCGACGTGCTGCAGGGCCCGGGCGGCGCGCTCGACCACCAGCCCGGCACCGAGGGCGCCGGCGGCATCGGCGGCCCGGCCGAATGGCGCGCCCGCGTCGCGATCGGCGCCACCTGGACCACGCCGGTCGGCGTCAGCCTCACGCTCGAGAACGACTATGCCGGCGACGCGCTGTCGCAGCGAGCCTGGAGCGCCTGGCGGCACCAGGACGACGCGGCGCTGCTGGGCCGCCTCTACGAGACCCAGGCGTTCCGCAGCGCCGAGCAGGAGCCGCTGGTGCAGGAGGGCTGGTTCGTCCGCGCCGCCGCCGACCGCGTGTTCGACCGTCCCGGGCTCAGCCTGTCGGCGTTCCTGTTCATCGACGGCTACGACGGCAGCGTGCTCTGGCAGGGCGACGTGTCGCAGACGCTGACCAGAAGCCTGCAGGCGACGCTGCAGGGCGGCGGTTATGACGGCGGCCTGCGCAGCGAATACGGCGCCAGCACGCTCAAGCGCTACGTCTCGTTCTACCTGTCCTACCGGCTCTAGCGACCATGACCACAGCCGCCGCGCCGACCGCGATTCGGATCCTGGCCCGGGCCCCGGCCCGAACTCCTGCGCAGATCCTGCAGGCCCGCATCGACCGGCAGGGCTTCGAGCGGCTGATGATGCTGACCGATGGCGTGTTCGCCATCGTCATCACGCTGACCGCGCTGGAGCTGCGCCCGCCCGCCGTGACGCCGTCCGGCCTCGCGGCACTCTGGTCGCTGCTGCGGCCGGGACTGCTGCCGTATGCCCTGACCTTCCTGGTCATCAGCGGCTACTGGTCCGGCCATCGCCGCATGGTGTCCCGGCTGCACCGGCTGGACGGCGTCACGATCGCGCTGAACCTGCTGTTCCTGGGGCTGGTCGCGCTGCAGCCGGCCGGGTTGCAGCTGCTGATGCGGCCGGGCAGCATCGCCACCGCCGCCGCCGCCTATGTCGGGCTGGTGTGCCTCACCGGCGTCGTCCAGGCGTCTGCCTGGATCCACGCCTGTTTCGTGGCCAAGCTCGTCGATGCCTCGCTGAGCCGGCGCGTCCAGCTCGGCCGGCTGGCCTCGATCCTGCTGCTGCCGCTGGCCGCCTCTATGATCGGCCTGTCGACGATGCGGGAAGGCGGCCCGCTGCCGGCGCTGGCGGTGATGGTCGGCGTCGGCCTGGTCATCCTGTCGCGCCGCCTGACCGACCGCTCCTGACCTGCAGGCATGGCGGGTATTGCCGCCAGGGGAGGCAGGGCACGGCTATCGCATGAGGAAGAAGGCCAGGAGCTTTGCCCCTGGACCCCACTGGGGCCGCGGGCCCCAGGCCCCGATTCGTTGAGGTCATACCTTCAAGCAGGGACCATCTCCTTACGAAACGGGGTTTGGGGCCGTCGTGCGCAGCACGCTTCGCGTGACGGCCCCAACGGGTCCAGGGCAGCGCCCTGGCCTTCTCCTTCCACGCCTACTCAAATGCGACAGCTTTACCCTTGACCCGTTCAAGGCGAAGCCTCGAGCATCCCTTCATTCTCATAATATGGTTCCAACGGCCGTCGGCCTTTGCGGACTTGAGCTCGGCTGCCGACGTTGCCGGCTCTGAAGTCTTGATCGCCCTCCCTGGTTGTTTGAGCTGGCCTGCCATCGAAACAACGATACGTCGCTCCGCCGACTGTTGATCGAACTCGGCCTAGACTGACTGAGCTTCCGCCGCGATCATCTCCAGCGGCAACGCCGCCGCGCGCAGCGTCGGCACCGGCACGCCGAGTGCGTCGGCCCGCCGGATCAGGTCGCCCAGGATAGCATCGGACTCGATCCGGTGCCCGTCGAGCAGGTCGCGCAGCATCGAGGCGGTGAACGCCGATCCCTGCTCCCGGATCACGCGGAGCGTGGTCTCGATCGCTTTTGGCCGTAGCGCGTGGCCGTCCGCCGCCGCCACCGCGCTGCTCTCCTCGAACAGCGCGGTCAGCACCGCGGCACCGGACGGCGTCGCCAGGATCGGCCCGATCGCGCCGCGCGCCAGCGTGGTTCCGGCGGCGATGGTGGCGATGAAGACGAATTTCTCCCACATCTCCTGCCGCACCGCCGGCGAGCGGCGCACCCGGTAGCGGCCGACCGCGAGGGCCCGCGCCACCGCCTCCAGCCGGTCCGCCGCGACCGCGCCGCGCCCGCCGAAGATCACGTCCTGAGCGTCGTTCAACTGCTCGATCGCGCCGTCCGCGGCGATCGCGGCGCTCACGTAGCAGACCGCGCCCAGCACGCGGTCGACGCCGAACGCCGCATCCAGCCGGTCGAGGTGGGCGAGCCCGTTGAGCAGTGGCACTAGCAGCGTGTCCGGCCCCATCGCCGGCCGGATGTCGCCGATCGCGCCCTCGAGATCGAACGCCTTGCAGCCCAGCATCACGAGGTCGAACGGAGCGTCGAGCTCAGCCGCCGTCACGAAGCGGTCCCGGATCACCGCGTCGCCGAGCCGGCTCCGGATGACGAGCCCGGTCTCGGCCAGCCGCGCGGCCCGTGCCGGACGCACCAGGAAACGTACCTCGCCCCCATGCTCGGCCATCCGGCCACCGAAATAACCGCCGGTCCCGCCGGCGCCGACGACGAGGGTCCGCATCGTTCGCATCCTTGGAGCTTGGAGGGTGTCGTGAACCTGCCCCGAGACGGTATCCTCAAACGGGCCCGCCCGACTTGCAATCGGTCGGCATCGCTGGCCTGCGCCGAGACCCGCCAAATGCCGTGGCACTGAAAACCATCTCGTTGGTTGCAGACGGAACGGCCGGCAGCCGACGCCACGCGAGAGATGCCGACGATCGTCCGCGCCTACAACCTGGCAACGGGCGTCGCCAACACGGAGAGCAGCGGCTATCGCGGGACGATCACGCTCGCCTCGCTCCGAGCGGCCGGGGCTCATCTTGATCGGCATTCGGGCATGCCGATCAAGATGCCGCCAACACCCTGTTGCCTCGGAACTGGAGCATCCCGACTGGTTGCTGGCCTGCTGGTCACGTCTCCGGCTGTTCTCGAGGTCGGTCCGGCTGAGTTGGTGCGAGCCGGATCTCCGGCAGCTATCCTTCTGATCCTTCGGCGGCCGATCCGTCCGGCCTGTCCGCCGCCCAGCGACGACAGGGCGGCGTCGATCCAGCGCTCGGG
>CAXTVM010000070.1:0-11416 GCA_964247725.1 uncultured Acetobacteraceae bacterium
CTCACGGTGCGCCACCTACCCGACCATCCCCGGCGGGCGCCGCGGCTGCTCGCGGTAGTCGGCCGGCCGGAGCGCGTGCCGGCCGACTACCGCGCCGCCGCGGCCGCTCGCGGCTTCGACGTGCGGCTGCTGGCCGAGCTCGGCGCACTGCCGGACCTGCTCGGCGAGGCGGGCGTGCTGTGGGCGATGGTCGAGGCCGGCCCAAGGCTGCTGCGGGCGATGCGCGAGGCCGGCCTGTGGGACGACTGGCTGACCATCACCCGCGCCGACCCCGCCCCCGACCCTGCTTACGCGCCGGCGCCCGACCGCACCGAGCTGACGCTGGCCGACCGGGCCGGCCCGCCGTCGCCGGTGCCCCTGCTCGACCCGTCGCTCGGCCCGACCCCGGCGCCCGCCGCCCCGATCCTCAGCTCCAGGACATGACGATGCAGAACCGAGACCTGTTCGAGCCGGCCCTGGCGCTGTCGCCCGACCTGCAGGCGGCGGTCGCGGCGCTGCGGGCCGGCCGCATGGTGCTGATGACCGACGACGAGGACCGCGAGAACGAGGGCGACCTGGTGCTGGCTGCCGAGTTCGCGACGCCCGAGACCATCAACTTCATGGTCACGCACGCCCGCGGCCTGGTCTGCCTGCCGATGGAGGCGGCACAGATCGACCGGCTCGGCCTGCCGATGATGGTGGTCGAGAACACCGCACCCCGCAGCACCGCCTTCACGGTATCGATCGAGGCGCGCGACGGCGTCACCACCGGCATCTCCGCCCAAGATCGCGCCCGCACGATCTTGGCCGCCACCGGCCCGCATGCGCGGGCGCATGACCTGGTCTCGCCCGGGCACGTGTTTCCGCTGCGCGCCGTACCGGGCGGCGTGCTGGCACGGGCCGGCCACACCGAGGGCTCGATCGCGCTGGCGCGGCTCGCCGGGCTGCGGCCGGCGGCGGTGATCTGCGAGGTGATGAGCGCCGACGGCACCATGGCGCGGATGCCGGAGCTGCGCGCCTTCGCAGCACGCCACGACATCCCCCTGGTCACCATCGCCAGCCTGCTGGCGGCGCTGACCGCCGGGCACGGGGCCAACGACGGCATCGACGGGACCGACGTGCAGCGCATCGCCACCACCCGGCTGCCGGTGGCGCTCGACGACACAATCTTTGTCCTGCACGCCTTCCGCGACGGCAAGGGCGGCGAGCACCTGGCGCTGGTCAAGGGCGATCCCGCCCAGGCTGGGTCTGTCGCCAGCTCCCTGGCCGCATCGGCCCCGGGATCATCGCCGCCGCTGGTGCGGCTGCATTCGGAATGCGTGACCGGCGACGTGTTCGGCTCGCTGCGCTGCGACTGCGGCAGCCAGCTGCACGGGGCGATGGCGCGGATCGCGGCTGCCGAGAGCGGCGTGCTGCTCTATCTGCGCGGCCAGGAGGGCAGGGGCATCGGGCTCGCCAACAAGATCCGCGCCTATGCGCTGCAGGACGAGGGGTTCGATACGGTAGAGGCGAACCACAAGCTCGGCTTCGTCGCCGACGCGCGCGACTGGAGCGTGGCGGCGGCGATCCTGCGTCAGCTCGGCGTGCGGCGGCTCGACCTGCTGACCAACAACCCGGCCAAGATCGCGGCCCTGGAGGCGCGCGGCTTCGCGGTCGAGGCGCGGGTGCCGCTGGAGATCCCGCACACCGCGCACAACGAGGCCTACCTGCGCACCAAGCGCGAGAAGATGGGGCACACGCTGGCCGGCCTCGGCACCGCCGGCGTCTCCTCGCCACGCGCGGCGGAATAGGCGGCGATGAGCACCAACCGGCCGACCGCCACCCCCGAGCTGTGGTTCGACGTCCCGCCGCGCCTGGCCGTGGTGGTCAGCCGCTTCAACGAGGAGGTCACCGGCGGCCTCTGCCGGGGCGCGCTGGACTGGCTCGCCGAGCACGCCATCGCGGTGCGGGACGGCGACGTGATCGCCGCTCCCGGCGCCTACGAGATGCCGCTGATCGCGCAGGCCCTGGCCCGCAGCGGCCGCTACGCCGGCGTGATCTGCCTCGGTTGCGTGATCAAGGGAGACACCGCGCACTTCGAGTTCATCAGCCTGGGTGCCGCCACCGGGCTGATGCAGGCCTCGCTCGCCACCGGCGTGCCGGTCGCGTTCGGCATCCTGACCACCTATACCGAGGCGCAGGCTGCGGCCCGCTCCTCGCCCGACGCCCACAACAAGGGCCGCGAGGCGGCGGCGGCCTGCGTCGAGACGATCGCCATCCTGCAGCGCATCGCCCGCGGCGACTGACGGCTGCCCGCACGCACGCACGAGGAGCGACGCATGGACATCCACCGCGCCGGCAGCCGAGCCTCCGCCCGGGGACCGTCGGACTGGTTCACCGGCACCGTTCGCATCGATCCGCTGTTCGCGGCAACTGACCCGGCGCGGACGGGCGGGGCCCTGGTCACGTTCGAGCCCGGTGCCCGCACCGCGTGGCATACCCATCCCTTCGGCCAGACTCTGATCGTGACTGCCGGCTGCGGCTGGGCGCAGCGGGACGGCGGCCCGATGGAGGAGATCCGGCCCGGCGACGTCGTCCAGTTTCCTCCTGGCGAACGGCACTGGCATGGCGCCGCCGCGACGACGGCCATGAGCCACATCGCGATCCAGGAGCAGCAGGACGGCTCGCCGGTGACCTGGATGGAGCTCGTCACCGACGCCCAGTACGGAGTCGGGCCGGCGGCTGGCTGATCGGAAGGGGGCCGAGGTCCCCTTCCAGGCCTTCAGGCGGATCAGCTCGTGACCGTCCGGGTCGTCAGCGCCGTGAACAGCGCCCGGCCGTCGGGCCGGCCGAGCCCGGTGCAGGCGTTCCAGGTCGGGCCGGCGCTGTAGCCGACCTGCGACCCTTCCGGCCTGTTGTTGCCGCTGGTGATCTCGACCGTGAGCTTCGCGCCGGCCTCGACCCGCGGATACAGCCAGGTCGGCAGGAAGCCGACCGGGCTTGGCGCCTTCTGGTTGATCAGCGCGGTGAGCCCGGCCCAGAGCGGCGCCACCGCGCTGGTGCCGCCGACCACCTCGTTCTTGCCGTCGACCACGATCAGGTAGCCGCTGCTCGGCGCCGCGTCGCCCGCCACGTCCGGCACGCCGCGCCCGACCCGCCCGCCGTTGACGCTGGGCGGCAGCTTGACGCCGGCCTGGAACGCCGGCACCGGGAACAGGTCGCTGATGCCACCGCCGGTGCCGCCGCCGCCGGCGGCGCTGTCGTTCCACACGGTCTCGGCGCTGATGCCGGTGCCGCCGGCTGCGATGTGGGTGCCTCCGCAGCCGATCGCATACGGCGATGAGGCCGGGAAGTCGACGTGCGCGGCGCCGTCGGTGACCCCGTCGGTGGCCAGGCTGTCGCCCGACGCGACATACACCGAGATCCCCAGCGTGACCGCGTCCTGCAGCGCGCTGTTCATGGTGGCGATCCCCTGCGAGCTCCAGCCGTTCTCCGGCCCGCCCCACGAGATCGAGATCACCGACGGCTTGTTGGTGGTGTCGTGCACCGCCTGGCTGATCGCGTCGGCGAAGCCGGCGTCGGTGTTGGGCGTGAAGTAGACCGCGATCTCCGCCCCCGGCGCCAGGCCGCCCGCGACCTGGATGTCGAGCGCCACCTCGCCGTCGGCGTCGGAGCCGGTCTTGTTCTTCCCCCCGTCGACCGAGATCGCCAGCACGCGGGGCACCTTCAGCCCCATCGCCTTGAACGCGGCCTTGTTGTCCGAGCTCTTGAAGCCGCCGCCGAGCTCGATCAGCCCGATCGTGACGCCGGTGCCGTCGACCCCGGTCGGGAAGTCGTAGAGCGTGCCGATCCGGTTCGGCTCGATGCCGGCCGGCTGCGCCACCCGCGGCCGCACGATCCGGGCGTGCGCGATCGCACGGCTGTCGAGGCCCAGCACGGACTCCACCAGCCCGTGCAGGCGATCGGGCAGCGCGATGTCGGTCTCGTGGTGCCGGAACTCGGTGCCGTCCTGGGTGTAGAGCGCCATCGTCGTGCCGAACGCCGCCTCAAGCGCCGACGGCGTGCCGGCGACCCGGATCAGGCGCCGGGCCGCCGCCTGCAGGATCACCGTCAGGTGGTGCTCGGTCGCGTAGTCGGCGACCGCGTGCATGTCGTCGCGATACAGTGCGGTCCGCGCGGCGGCGAGCTCGAGGCGGCGCTGGTCCACGCTGCCGGTGGCGGCGGGTGCGGGCTCCGGACGCGGCTTCAGATAGATGCTGGCCTCGATGACGTGGTCCTCTGGCACGCTGCCGACCCGGGTGCTGCCGGCGGGCAGCGTGCGGTGGCTGCCGGAGATGGCCTGAAACCCGGGCCGGGACGTCGGGCGCGCGGTCGTGGCCGCAGCTTGGGCGGGGTGGTGCGTGTCGGTCATCGCTTCCCTCGGCGTTCGTCCTGTGACCTACGGCGCGTGTCGCGGCCCGTTTGCCGGCGCCGGGTCACCGGGCCCGCATATCGTCCGACGGTCCAACCGCCGCGTCCAGCGCCACGTCGGCCTCGCGCCGGACCGGCGGTAGCCGGCGGCCCGGCGCGGGGGTTCCCGGCCGCGCCTGCTCCGGCAGCAGCCAGCCCTCGATCCAGGCGACATGGCCCTTGTGCCGCTGCTCCGCGAACGCCCGCAAAGCGTTCGTGAGGTCACCAGCAGCCCGATCAGGGTGCGGCGGCTCAACCTGGCGAAGGCCGGTATGGCCCGTCCCCGAGGAGCCATCCGAGGCCGCTCGAATGATCTGGAAGATCGTCGTGGCTCCGTGGCGTCGTCACGACACGCCGGAGGCAGGTATCAGCCACCGGACCATCACAGGCTGGATCAGGGAAAGGCGACGTCGCGCTTCCGACAGACGCGGCTCAGACCGTGTCGGAACCGAGGCCCCGCATGACCGCCGTCGGCATACAACCTCGGACGGCATCGAGGGGTCCTTGACCGCAACCGTGCGTTGCTGCCGGCATCCCCGGCATCGGCCGATGACTGCGCCTACCTCCACCCGCACGGGACCCTGAGCTTGGGACGATACCTGATCAGGGCGCCCAGATGCCCAGCAGCGGCGCGAGCAGTCCCGTGCAGAGCGTCAGCGCGAGCCCGAACAGAAGGCGTCCGAAGCCGCGCGGCGCCGTGCCGTCTCCCCCGGACCCCGTCACGCGCCGTCAGCCGCCGACGACGAACACGTAGCCGTCATGGGTCGCGGCGGCGGTGTCGAGGCGGTTCTCCAGGCTGTCGGCGATGCCGGCCACCACGACGGCCTGGCTGGCGCCGGCATCGAGCTGCCCGGTCCAGTTGGCGAGCCCGCCGCTGTCGGCCGGCCGATGCAGAACGGTCTGGTAGAGCGCCTGCACGAAGGCGCCGTTGCCGAACCCGCCATACAGCTGCGCGAACTCGATCGAGCCGACCAGGTCCTGCGCGATGGAGGACACGCTCTGGCCCGCGTCGAGCAGGCCGGCATAGTTGGCGAGGCCCGGCGCGTCCGGGGCGCGGTCCAGCGCCGTGCCGTAGAGCCGGGTGACCTCGGCGTCGTCGTGGTCCCCGGTCAGGGCGAAGTTGGCCTGCCGGCTCTCCTGGCTCTGCGCCAGGTCGTCCACCAGCTGCGCTCGGCTCACGCCGCCGGCGAGCGCGCTCGAATAGGTCTGCAGCCCGCCGGCATCGACCGCGCGATGCAGCACGTTCTCGTAGCTGGCGGCGATGAACGCCATGTTGGACGGGCTGCCGGAGCGGGCGGCGTATTCCGGCGAGGCGAGCAGCGAGGCCGCGATCTGGTCCAGCGGGTCGCCGGCATCGGCCGCCTTGGCATAGGTCTGCAGCCCGCCGATGTCCGGCGTCCGGCCCAGCGCCGCCAGATAGAGCCGGGCCACGTCGGCGGCGTGCCCGGTGGGATCGGCCAGCGCGGCGCCGTCGGCGAACGAATAGGTGCTGTCGGTGGCGATCGCGGTGGTGCCGTCCCGATCGGCGACCCTGTCCTGCACCACGAGCGTGCCGGATCCGTTCTCCGCCAGGGCGTACTGGCCCTCGTCGCCCAGCAGATACAGCGTGGTCGGCTGCGTGTCGTAGCCGGTGCCGTCGCCGTAGATCGCCTTGATGCCGGCGATGTCCTGCGCGTCGAGCTGACGGTTGGTCGACATCGCCACCGGATTCATGATCGCATCCGGATCGGTGGTGTCGTGGGCCAGCCCGAGCGAGTGGCCGAGCTCGTGCAGGATGATCTGGAAGAAGCTGCTCTGCGTGCCGGAGTAGACCAGTGCGCCGGTCGCATCCGGCTGCAGCGGCGTCACCGACGGGTCCTGCAGCGCGACGTAGATGCCGCTCGCGAACGTGTTGTCGGACGGATAGTAGTAGGCCTCCGTGATGCCGATGGTGTCGGTGCTGTCGGTGGCGTTTGCCTGTCCTAGCAGGTCGGCGAAGCCGATGCGGATGTCGGGCGCCTCCGATGGCGCCTGCTGGTCCGCGACTTGGTAGAAGGTGAGCGCGCTGTTCGACTGCCAGTCCGCGATCGCCTGCTCGACCAGCGCCTGCTGGGTCGGATTGACGATCGGGTTTGAATAGGCGGTGCCGCCGTTGGTCGAGGTCCCGCTGGTCTCGAACGACCAGGTTATCGAGTTGGCGGGCCATTGCTGACCCTCCAATGCATACGCCATCACACCGCTCCGGAGGCCGCCACCGGCCCGGCACGGACCTAGCGGCGGAGCCGCTCGTTGCGCAAGCCGAAAGTCGCCCGCGCGGCCGGACATCCGCCTCGGTAACCAGGCCGCCGCCGGCACGTTGACCCGTCCGAAGCCGAGGAGACACGCCATGGACCAGCATCCGGCCGCCCCCCCGCCGCCCTCCGCCGAGACCGTCTCCGGCACGGCCGGCATCGCCATCGTCGGCGCCGGCTTCAGCGGCACGCTGCTGGCGCTGCACCTGCTGCAGCGCTGTCCGCCGCAGACTCGCGTGGTGCTGATCGAGCGCAACGCCCAGTTCGGCCGCGGCGCCGCCTACTCGACCGGCAACTCCAGCCACCTGCTGAACGTGCCCGCCGCCCGGATGAGCGCCTTCCACCAGCGGCCGCTCGACTTCCTGCAGTGGCTGCAGTCGCTGCCGGAGTCCGAGTGCCGCGGCCTGGATCCCGCCGCCGGCAGCTTCGTGCCGCGCCGGATGTTCGGCACCTACGTCCGCCACCTGGTGAACCAGGAGATGAAGGTGGGACCGCATCGCGACCAGCTCGAGCTGGTGCGTGGCGACGTGCTCGACATCGCGCCGGGGCAGGGCGGCGTGACGCTCACGCTCGACCGCGACCGCGTGCTCCGCACCGACCGCGCGGTGCTGGCGATCGGCAACTTCCCGCCGGCGCCGCCGCCGGTGGACGATCCCGCCTTCTACGACAGCCCGGCCTACAAGGCCGACCCGTGGGCGCTCGACACGCTGGCCGAGCTCGATCCCGACCTGCCGGTGCTGCTGATCGGCACCGGGCTGACCACGATCGACACCATCATCTCGCTGCTCGACCAGGGCCACCGGGCGCCGATCACCGCGCTGTCGCGCCGCGGCCTGCTGCCGCACCGCCATGCCGCCGGCGCCCCGGTGCCGATGCCCGAGACCGACGCCTTCCCAACCCGCCTCACCGCGCTGGCGCGGGCGCTGCGCCGCAGCAGCGTGCGCCAGGCCGGGGTGGGGGGCAGCTGGCACGCGGTGATCGACGAGATCCGGCCGATCACCACCGAGCTCTGGCAGGCGATGTCCTCGCACGACCGGCGGCGCTTCCTGCGCCACCTGCGCCCGTGGTGGGAGACCCACCGCCACCGCGTCTCCGGCCCGGTCGCCGACCGCATCGACGCCGCGCGCGCCTGCGGCCAGCTCCGCATCCGCGCTGGCCGCATCCGCGGCTACCGTCAGCAGTGCGCGGACGGGCCAGTCACGGTGACGTTCCGGCCGCGGTTCCAGGACCATGAGGAGAGCCTTGCCGCCGGCCGGGTGATCAACTGCGCCGGCCCCGGCGCCGATTACGGGCGCATCCGCGACCCGCTGGTCCGCGCGTTGCTGGACCAGGGCCTGGTACGCGCCGACCCGCTCTGCCTCGGGCTGGACGTGACCGCGAACTGCGCCCTGCTGAGCCGTGACGGCGCCATCTCGCGGCGGCTGTTCGCGGTCGGTCCGGTCACCAAGGGCACGTTCTGGGAGATGACCGCGGTGCCGGACATCCGCCAGCAGGCGGAGTTCCTGGCCGGGCAGCTGGCGGTGCTGGCGCGGCCGCGGTAGCGGCGGCCTGCTCCCCGCGCCCGGGGGGGGGAACCGTTACTGGCCCTGCAGCCCCTCCCGGCTGACCACCGGGCTTACCGACGGCAGTGGCAGCGTACCGCGCCCGACGTTGCCGCTGTCGGCGGGTGGCCGCGCGCGCCCCGTGGCCGACGCGTTTGGATACCAGTCCGGCACCGTGGCGCGACGGTCGTCCCGCACCGCCCTGACGTCGGCCTGCCGCAGCTGGCGATAGAGCGAGCGCTGCGTGGCGTAGGGGTCGAGCGCCTGCTCGTTGATTTTCTTCAGGTCGTCGATGTGCGGCGCCAGCGCGTCGATCGCCGACAGCCCGAAGGCGATGTCGTCCAGGTGGTTGACGCCGTTGAAGGCGACCCAGGTGTACGGGTTGACCAGCGTGTCGACCCCGCGTCCGACGCCGTCGCGCACGCCGGACGGCCCGAACAGCGGCAGGTACAGATAGGGCCCGGACGGGAGGCCCCACAGCGCCAGGGTGGTGGCGCCTTCCGCCGAGTGGTCGGGGTAGCCGACGTGCCTGGCCACGTCGAACACGCCGCCGACGCCGGCGGTGGAGTTGATCAGGAACCGCATGAAGGTGTCGCCGGCGCGGCGCGGCTTGGTCTCCAGCACGTCGTTGGCGAACTGCACGGGTGCTCCCAAATTGTTCAGCACGTTGTGGATGCCGCCGCGTACCGGCGACGGGATGACGTTGTAGCCACGCGCGATCGGCGTCAGCACGTAGGTGAGCAGCGTGTCGTTGACGGTGTAGAATACTCGGTTGGACGGCTCGAGCGGGTCGTTGTTGGCGCGATAGTCGGCGAGCGCCTCAGGATCGCTGGCCGGCGGCGGGGTGGCGCAGCCGGCCAGGATAGCAGCCAGGCCAGCGGCCAGAGCCGCGGGTACAGCGGCAGCCAGCAGCGACGGAGCGGCCGGGCGCGCGGACGGGGCCCTCGTCCGCGCCCGGATCAACTGCCGCATCCCGTCCCCCATCGGTCCAACGCGGCCATGGATACGGGCTCCCGCCACCGCGCGGTAGAGCAGCCGCGCCACACCGGCCCGACGAACCGCCGGCGCCGGACCGGAACGCGTGGCGCCCAGCTGATGCGCGCCGAGCTCGACCCGATGCGGGCGACGTGCCGGCATCGCTGGCCCGGCGGTCGGCTCGCCATCCGACCGTAGTGCATTCCGCCACAGGCCGCCGGCTCCACGTCGACGCGGCGACCGACCCCGCCGACGCCCCTGCATTTTCTCCTGATCCGGTCCTGACGCAGGCCGTTCCGCACGCCATATCGACCGCTCTGCCCCGAGGAGGATGCGATGCCGCGCCGGTTCCGATCGTCGTTCCTGTCCATGGGCGGGGCGCTCCTGCTCGGTGCCTGCGCCGCCGCTCCGGTGCGGCTGCCAGGCGAGACCGACGCGCAGTGCATCCACCGCCTCTACGACTATCCCAACCGGTTCGAGCCGTTTCCGACCGCCGCCTCCGACTGCGCCGGCCGCCGCCCGCTCGACCTCACCGGCGACCGCTACTACCAGGAGCTGGCGAGCAGCCTGAACGTCCCGTTCGTCTCCCGCGACCCGAAGCGCGACCAGACCATCATCCTGACCGGCAGCCGCCTCCCGCAGCCGACGTCCGAGCCGGCCCCGCCCGAGCTGCAGCTGCGTTAGGGCGACACCCGGCGACGATGCCGACGGCGTCGTGGGACCGCCGGTGCCGTTCCGGGGGATGTGGACCTAGGCGTTGAGGACCGTCTTCAGGTTCGCGATGTAGTTGGGTCCGACCCTGACGGTCTTGCCGCTCGTCAGGACCGCATGCCAGATGCCGGCCCCTCATGTCGCAGGGCCCGGACGGTGTCCTGACGGACGATCACCGACCGGCGCAGCCGGACGAACGCACCGGCGTCGAGCCGGCCTTCGATGCGTGTCAGGGTGTCGTGCAGCAGGTAGCTGGTCGAGCTCGTCCAGAGCCTCACGTAGTCGCGTTCCGCGTCGATCCGATCCAGGCCGTCCACGGGGAGCAGGATCATCGTGCCGCCATGCGAGACCCACAGCCGGCCGCGGCGTCGGAGGCCACGGCCCGATGCAGCAGGTCGCGCGTCTGCACGGCATGGGTGATCGCGGTGTAGAGCACGGCCCAGGCAGCGAAGACGAAGTAGTTCTCGACCGCCGAATACAGCACCTCGCCTAACAGGCCCAGGTGAAGGTCCATGTCCATGGCGTGCAGGAATGCCTCCGGCGCGAACACGAACATCACGTTGTAGTTGATGATGGACAAGAGTGCCGCAGGAGGCGCTGCGGCCAGGAGTGCGGCCGGGAGACGCAGCCGCATGGCGGCGGTCTCGAACCGTCTCAACAGCAGGTAGACCAGGCCCGCCAGCCCGACCGCGACGAAGGCGGTGAGCGCATGTCGCTCCACGAGCATGACGGGCTGCCTGAAGCCGTAGACCATGCATCGTGTGACCGCGACGACGAGATAGAGCAGCCATGCCCCCGCGGCGGTCGCCAGCGCGCAGGAGGCGCCCGACCAGTCGCGGGGCGGTGGCCGACCGTGACGTGAGGAGCGTGCTGCCATCATGGGCAGCATTATAGACCCGTCACCCTCCGGTCCCAACCGCCGGGCTCGCGGTTGGTCGAGCGCCGTGGCGCCTTGGTCGGAAGTCGCCTTCACATCGGCGGCGCCCGATCCTTCCTGTCCCTCAACGCGGGTCGGACCGGCCTGCTTCGAGAGGAGACACACCGATGATCATTACCATGACGGCGACCCGGGGCACCCTGTTCGGTGACGTCCGCTCCCCGTCCGCGCGCCCGGTGCGCCAAAGCCGGCCGGCCATCCCGGCCGGGCTGCGGCAGGCCGCGGCCATGTCCGCGGGAGTGGCAATCCGGTTCGGGCTGGCGCTGCTGCCGGTCTCGGCGCTGGCCGGCATGTTCGCCTGGCTGTGACGGCGGCCGCCATTGCGGAACCGCCAGGTTGGCGGCTCCTTCCCTGACGAGCATCTCCAAGTCCGAATCTCCAGGAGTCATCCGGATGCCTCAGACCTCGATCCATCAAGCGCCGGCACGTGCGTCAGGCTCGCCTGGCCGCCGCCCCCGGCAACGAGTGCGGATCGCCCCCTGTGCCGTCATCCTGGCCATGCTGGCCGTCCGCGAAACGGATCAAGGACAGACTTGAGATCCCCTTCAGGAAGCGAAGCAGGCGGCGCCCGAAGT
>CAXTVM010000071.1:0-11159 GCA_964247725.1 uncultured Acetobacteraceae bacterium
CCGATGTCCTCGCCCTCGCCCACATAGGCCCGTGCCTCGCCCTCCTCCTCACCGATCAGCAGGTAGACGCCGGCATAACCGGTCTCAGGACGACGAAGTGCCGCCGCGATCTGGGTCCGCGGCACCATCAGCACGTGCCCAGTCCAGTTGAACAGTTTAGCCGTAAGCATGCCGTCCGGACGACCGTCTATGTAATACAGTTCCAATGAGCGACCCGAAACGACAGTCATGCGGCCTCCTGCGCCTTTGACATCGAATGGCAGGGGTGCAAGGTCATGGTCGCTTCTCGCTAATCAATTACGGCTCCTACTCCTGAATGACTTGCCTGATGATTCCGCGTCGCGCCACCGGCTGATATGGAGTTGGCCTCTATGGCCGTACGTTGGCAAGACCGATGCCGGGATCAAGCAATGATAGCAGCGAGGTGGCGTTTGGAGCGGACGCGATCTCGACGAGGCGCCAGCCCAACCCCAGCAGCGGTTCCGCGGTGGAATGACTGATCACCGCCGCCCGCGTCATGACAAGTGCAGGCTGCAGACGAGGGTTTAGCAGCCGGGCAAAAACGGCAGCGGTCTCTCGCGAAAAAAACAGGGCGACATCGAGTCGTGCGATAGGGCTGAGCGCTTCCAGCGCCGAACGGGGTAGATGACGAACCGGCTGTACCGCGTAGAGGCAGCGCCGGATGACCCGGAAGCCCGCCCCGCGCAGCGTCCGACAGAGCGGCAGGCCGTGACCGGCGCCGCAGGCCAGCAGCAGCGCGCCGTCCGACGGTCGGCATCGCGCCGCAACCAGGGCGGCCAGGTCGTCACCATCGCCGCCGGCGCTGCCGATCTGGAGGAAACCGGCCTCGCGGGCGCGGGTGGCGGTGCGGTCGCCGACCGCCAGCAGCGGCACCGCCAGCAGGTGCGGGGCCGCCAGCGCGAGCGGGCCGGCGGCCTGGCCGCTGGTCAGCAGGATCGCCTGCGCCCGGGCGGGCATCGGCGGCGATAGCGGCCGTATCCGCAGCAGCGGTGCGGCGATCGGCCGGTGCCCCCGCGCGGCCAGCGCTCGCATGGTCTCGTCGAGGCCGGGCGGCGGCCGGGTCACCAGCACGGACAGGCCGGAGGGCGGCGGGGGCGCACCGCCCGCGGTCACGCCGTGAACAGGTCGGACGGGCTGTCGGCGCGCAGGCTGGCGCCGAGGGCGCGGCCCAGGCGCTCGGCCTCGGCCGCCTCGCCGTCGATCGTGCGGCGGAGCAGGAAGGAGCCGTCGCCGCGCGCCACCAGGCCGGTGAGCTGCAGGCGCGGCGGCTCGCCGGCGACCGCGGGCAGCAGGCGGGCATAGCCGCCGATCGGGGTGCGGCAGGAGCCGTCGAGCTCGGCCAGCAGCGCCCGCTCGGCGGTGGAGACGGCGCGCGCCTCGTGGTCCTCGATGGCGCCCAGCAGCTCGCGCAGCTCGAGGTCGTCCTCGCGCACGGTGACGCCGACGATGCCCTGGCCGGCGGACGGCACCATCATTTCGGGCTCCAGGATCAGGTCGGCGCGGTCCTCCATGCCGAGCCGGCGCAGGCCGGCCAGCGCCAGCAGGCTGGCGTCGCACTGGCCGCGCGCCACCTTGTCGAGCCGGGTCTGCACGTTGCCGCGGATCATCACGGTGCGGAGGTCGGGACGCGCGTGCAGCAGCTGAGCCTGGCGCCGCACCGAGGCGGTGCCGATCACCGCACCCGGCGGCAGGGCCGCGTAGGGCTCGGCGGGATCGGGCACCGGCAGCTCGGGGCGCAGCACCAGCACGTCGCGCGCGTCCTCGCGCCGGAGCGTGCAGGCCAGCACCAGGCCGGGCGGCAGCGTGGTCTCCAGGTCCTTCAGGCTGTGCACGGCGAAGTCGATGCGGCCGTCCGCCAGCGCCTCGTGGATCTCCTTGGCGAACAGCCCCTTGCCGCCAATCTCGGCCAGCAGCCGGTGCTGCACCATGTCGCCGGTGGTGTTGATGGCGTGCTCCTGGAACGCGCCCATGTCGCGCAGCACCGGGCAGAAGCGGGTCAGCATGGTCAGGAACATGCGGGTCTGCACCAGGGCCAGCGGGGAGCCGCGGGTGCCGACGCGCAGCGGAAGCGCCCGGCGATGGCTGACGACGGCGGCGACCTGCCGCACCGCCGCCGCCCGCGCCGCCTCCTGGTGCGACGCCGAGGGCTGCCGGGCGGGCTGGATCGGGCACTGGCCCGAGACTTGGCCCAAGACTTGGCCGGAGACCTGGCCGGGGGGCGGTTCCGGCTCGGCCGATCCGGACGGGGGCGTGCGGCCGGGTCGGGGATCGGGCTGGGCGGGAGACATCCCCGTGTCCTATTACCGGCACCGCGTGATGGAAAGGGAGCGCATGGACGACCGGCGCGCCGACCTCGCCTGGAACCGGGCCCCGGTGCTGGCGATCGAGAGCTCGTGCGACGAGACCGCGGTCGCCATCCTGGCCGCGGACGGCGCCGTGCTGGCCGAGCGCCTGCTCAGCCAGGACGAGCACCTGCCGTTCGGCGGCGTGGTGCCGGAGATCGCCGCCCGGGCGCACCTGGCGCACCTGCCGCGGCTGGTCGGCGAGGCGCTGGGGACGGCGGGGCTGGACGCGGCGGGGCTGGGCGCCGTCGCGGCGAGCTGCGGGCCCGGGCTGATCGGCGGGCTGCTGGTCGGCAGCTTCCTGGGCAAGGGGATGGCGCTGTCGCTCGGCGTGCCGTTCGTCGCCGTCAACCATTTGGAGGCGCACGCGCTCACCGCGCGGCTGCCCGGCCTCGACGCCGGCGGCGCGCCGTTCCCGTACCTGCTGCTGCTGGTGTCCGGCGGCCACTGCCAGTGCGTCGCGGTGGACGGGCTGGGGCGGTATCGGCGGCTCGGCGGCACCATCGACGATGCCGCCGGGGAGGCGTTCGACAAGGTGGCGAAGATGCTGGGCCTGGGCTGGCCCGGCGGCCCGGCGCTGGAGGGGCTGGCGCGGGAGGGCGACCCGCGGGCGCACGCGCTGCCACGGCCGCTGCTCGGCCGGCCCGGCTGCGACTTCAGCTTCAGCGGCCTGAAGACGGCGGTGGCGCAGCGGATCGCGGCACTGCCGGCGCCGCTGCCGCGCGGGACGGCGGCCGACCTGGCGGCGTCGTTCCAGCGCGCGGTGGCGGACGCGGTGGCCGACCGGGTGCGGCATGCGCTGGCGATGATGCCCGAGGCCGGGCTGCTGGTGGCGGCCGGCGGGGTCGCCGCCAACGCCGCGCTGCGGGAGCGGCTGACCGCGGTCGCGGCCGCTCACGGGGTGCGGTTCGCGGCGCCGCCGCTGCGGCTCTGCACCGACAACGCGGTGATGGTGGGCTGGGCGGCGATCGAGATCCTGCGCGCCGCCGCCGCCGACGGCCGGCCGCCGGACCGGCTCGGCGTGCCGGCGCGGCCGCGCTGGGCGCTGGACGAGATGGCGGGGCGGGATGCGTGAAGGGCCGCAGAAGGAGAAGGCCAGGGCGCTACCCTGGACCCGTTGGGGCCGCGGGCCCCAAACCCCGCTTCGTAAGAAGATATCTCGTATATGGGTATGACCTTAACAAATCGGGGCCTGGGGCCCGCGGCCCCAGCGGGGTCCAGGGGCAAAGCCCCTGGCCTTCCTCCTCATGCGATAGCCGTGTGAGGAACCCGGCGTGAACTACCGCCACGGGTTCCATGCCGGCAACTTCGCCGACTGCATGAAGCATGCGCTGCTGGTCTGGCTGGTGCGGGCGCTGGGCGCCAAGCCGGCGCCGCTGCTGCTGCTGGACACCCATGCCGGCGCCGGGCTGCACGCGCTGTCCTCGCCCGAGGCCGAGCGCACCGGCGAATGGCGGGAGGGGATCGGCCGGCTGCTGGAGCAGCCGGTGGCGCCGGCGCTGGCGGACTACCTGGCGCTGGTGCGGCAGGGGGGCGCGCCGTCATTCTATCCGGGCTCGCCGTGGCTGCTGCGGGCGATGCTGCGGCCGGACGACCGGCTGGCGGCGTGCGAGCTGCATCCGGAGGAGCATGCGGCGCTGCGCGGCACGATCGGGCGGGACCCGCGCGTCGCCGTGCACCGCAGGGACGGATACGCGGCGGTCGCGGCACTGCTGCCGCCGGGGGGCGGCATCCGCCGTGGCCTCACGCTGGTCGACCCGCCGTTCGAGCAGGCGGACGAGTTCGCGCGAATCGCCGCGGCGATCGCCGCGGCGCGGCGGCGCTTCGGCACCGGCGTGGTCGCCGCCTGGTATCCGATCAAGCACCGGGCGCCGTCGCGGGCGTTCCTGGACCGGCTGGCCGACGGCGGCGTCACCGACCTGGTCGCGGCCGAGCTGCTGCTGCGGCCGCCGCTCGATCCCGGCCGGCTGAACGGGTGCGGGCTGCTAGTGGCATCGCCGCCGTTCGGCTACGAGGCGGCGGCGGCGGAGATCCTGGCGGCGATCGCGGACACGCTGGGCATCGGCGCGGCCACCGGCACGGTCCGGCGCCTGACCCCGGAGCGGACCGCCGCATGAGCGCCGGCGCGCGGATCGCGGTGGTGGGTGCCGGCGCCTGGGGCACGGCGCTGGCGATCCAGGCGGCGCGGGCCGGGGCCGAGGTGAGCCTGTGGGCGCGCGATCCCGCCTCGCTCGGCGGCGACCGCTGCATGGCGCGCCTGCCGGGGGTGGCGCTGCCCGACGGCGTCGCGGTCGGCGGCACGCTGCCGACCGCGGCGGAGCTGGTGCTGCTGGCGGTGCCGGTGCAGCACCTGCGGCGAATCGCCGGCGAGCTCGGCGTGCGGGCGCCGCTGGTCGCCTGCTGCAAGGGCATGGAGCGCGACAGCCACCTGCTGCCGGTCGAGGTGCTGGCGGCGCTGCACCCTGGGCTGCCGTGCGGCATGCTGTCGGGCCCGAACTTCGCCGGCGAGGTGGCGGCCGGGCTGCCGGCGGCGGCGGTGCTGGCCTGCGGCGACGCCGGGCTGGCGCGGGGGCTGGCGGCGATGCTGGCGACGCCGGCATTCCGGATCTATGCCGGCGACGACCCGGTCGGCGTGGCGGTGGGCGGGGCCGCCAAGAACGTGGTGGCGATCGCGGCCGGGGCGGCGATCGGCGCCGGCTACGGCGAGAACGCGCGCGCGGCGCTGATCACGCGCGGCATCGCCGAGCTGTCGCGGCTGATCGCGGCGCTGGGCGGCCGGGCCGCCACCGCGGCCGGGCTGTCCGGCATCGGCGACCTGGTGCTGACCTGCACCGGGCCGGCGTCGCGCAACTACAGCCTGGGGGCGGCGCTGGGCCGGGGCCAGGCGCTGGCGGACATCCTGGCCGCCCGGTCGACGGTGGCCGAGGGGGTGGAGACCGCGCCCGCCCTGGCCGCGCGCGCCGCCGAAGCGGGCGTGCCGGTGCCGGTGATCGAGGCGGTGGCGCTGCTGCTGACCGGGCGCATCGACCTCGCCCGGGCGCGCGATCGCCTGCTGTCGCGGCCGCCGGGGGTGGAGTAGCGCGGTCGCAGGAAGCAGAAGGCCAGGGCGCTGCCCTGGACCCGTTGGGGCCGCGGGCCCCAAACCCCGATTCGTAAGAAAGTGGTCCCTGCATGAAAACGGATCGGGGTCTGGGGCCGTCGTGCGCCAGCACGCTTCGCGTGACGGCCCCAGTGGGGTCCACGGGCAAAGCCCGTGGCCTTCTTCCCGATGCGACAGCCTGCGCGGCGGCGTTAACCGCCGGTCAAGATATCCGGTGTCTGTTGAGCCGCACGAACGCCGTATCCCGTGAGGCCGTCATGCAGATCACCGCAACGAGTGCCGTGCAGGCGGTCCAACCGGCCGGGCGCGCAGCCGAGGATGCGCCCGCGACCGGGAGCGGCGCCGCGCCGGCGGCTGGGAACGGCGCCGCGCCGGCGGCGACGGGCGCGCCGGTCCGGCTGCTGAATCCGCAGCCGGTGATCGACCCGGCGCTGGGGATCGTGGTCACCGAGTACTTCAACCGCGCCGGCGATCTGACCAGCCAGTACCCGACCGAGAAGGCGCTCGACAACTACCGGATCCACGGGCTGGACGGCGGCACCGCGTCCGCGAGCAGCGGAACGAAGGATGGCCGGTCGGACGAGGCGCCATCGGTTCATCCGGCCTGATCACCGGCAGCCGTGGGCCGGTCCGGCCAGGCCAGCATCGCCTGCTCGACCGCCGCCAGCAGCCGTCCGCGCGGCACGTCGTCGCGGGCCAGCACCGACAGGCCCTGCACGACCGCGAGGACCAAGTCGGACAGGGCCACGGGGTCCGTCGAGGCGGGCAGCGTCCCCGCCGCCACGTCGCGATCGATGCGCTCGACGAGGCAGGCGGCGATGCCTCGCCGCACCTCGGATACGGCCAATCGCACGTCGGCCGACGCCGGCGACCCGCTGGCGGTGGCGCTGGCCAGCAGGCAGCCTTTGGGGGTCGCCTCGCCGGTGAAGGCGACGGCGGCAGCGACCAGCATCGCGTGCACCGCCTCGCGCGCGGTCGGCGCCGCCGCCAGGCCGTCCCTCATGCGTTGCGGGTCGCCGGCGTAGCGGCGCATCGCCGCGAGGAAGAGCCGCCGCTTGTCGCCGAAGGCGGCGTAGAGGCTGGGCGTGGCGATCCCCATCGCCGCGGTCAGGTCGGCGATCGAGGTGGTCTCGTAGCCGTGGCGCCAGAACGCCAGCATCGCCCGGTCCAGCGCCGCGTCGCGGTCGAACGAGAGCGGGCGGCCGGTCCTGCGCCGCTGCGGGGCTTCGGCGACTTCCATAGCGAACGCTCATAAACACGTCGACCGGACCGTGCAACGATGCGAGGAGTTTCTTATCGACCGCTATGAAAGAGGCCCGACCATGTCCCTGACCGATTACCGGACGCTGGGGCGCTCCGGCCTCGTCGTCAGCCCGATGGCGCTGGGCACGATGACGTTCGGCACGCCCGGATGGGGTACCGACGAGGCGGCCTCGCGCGCGATCTTCGAGGCCTACCGCGCCCGGGGCGGCAACTTCGTCGACACCGCCGACATCTACTCGGGCGGCGCCGGCGAGGAGATGGTCGGCCGGTTCGTCGCCGAGACCGGCACGCGCGACGAGATGGTGCTGGCGACCAAGTTCGCCTTCAACGGCTCGGCGAGCCCGCTGTCGGCGTCCCGGGGGGCGCCCGGCAACCCGAACGCCGGCGGTGCGGGCGCCAAGAACATCCACCGTGCGCTGGAGGGATCGCTGCGGCGGCTCGGCACCGATCATGTCGACCTCTACTGGATGCACATCTGGGACGGCGTGACCCCGGTCGAGGAGATCGTGCAGACGCTGGGCGACCTGGTCCGGGCCGGCAAGATCCGCTACTTCGCGCTGTCGGACATGCCGGCCTGGCTGGCGATGAAGGCCGCGACCCTCGCGACGGAGCGTCGGGTGCCGGGCCCGATCGCGATGCAGGTCGAGTATTCGCTGGTCGCGCGCGACGTCGAGCGCGAGCACCTGCCGGCCGCCCGCGAGGCCGGCATGGGCGTCGTGCCCTGGAGCCCGCTGGCCGGCGGCTTCCTCACCGGCAAATACCGGCGCGGCGACACCGCCGGCACCGGCCGCCTGAGCGGCGCCAACCCGTTCGGCGACAGCAAGTTCGCGGACCGGAACTGGGCGATCCTGGAGGTGCTGCGGGCGGTGGCGGCCGAGGACGGCCGGTCGCCGGCGCAGGTGGCGCTGGCCTGGGCGCTGGCGCGGCCCGGCGTCGGCTCGGTCGTCATCGGCGCCAGCGGGTTGGCGCAGCTCGACGACAACCTGGCGGCGCTGGAGCTGGCGCTGACCGACGCGCAGATGCGTCGCCTGAACGAGGCCAGCGCACCCGCGCCCGGGTTCAGCGACAGCCTGGCGGCGCCGGGGATCAGGCGCATGGTGTTCGGCGGCCATGACGTGCGGGGCTGGGGGGAGTGATCGCTGCCGCGGCGCGGTTTGCTGAATTGCGACGATCTCTAGGGTCAAACCCGATCAGACGGACCGCCAGGTAGCGTGGACAGCGGCTCTTCGCCTTAAGCTTCAGGAGGCGTGTGTCGGTGTGCGGCCTCCCGATCGCCATCCTGTTCCGACTACCTCGACCTCAGATGCCGGGCGTAACTCCTTTCGGTCGATTGGATCGAGAGTTTCCAACGGTGCTTCTTCTGGCGAACTGAACTGGTTCCAGCAACTGTCGCATTCCAACAGGATGTTCGTGGTGCTCCTGACCACAACTGCAATCAAGCGTCCGACGACGCAAACCGGGCATGCTCCGAAGTGTGGCGTTGTGCTTATCATCCCGAAGTTCTTTCCACACCAACACAATAGGGGTTTGCTCCATGCCAAGGGCCGCTTCGGTCGAGCTCAACTGAACGGGTATCGACCCGCAGACTCAAACTCAATCGGGTCCGCAGTCGACCCATCGCGGACGCTTGCTTGCTAATCGGAGACGTCAAGCTTCTGCAACGGCCAGATCGACCGCGGCCTCGGCGTGGAGAGCGGTCGTGTCGAAGAGCGGCACCGCGCTGTCCGCCGGTTCCACCAGCAGCATGATCTCCGTGCAGCCCAGGATCACGGCCTCCGCCCCGCGCTCCACCAGCCGAGCGATCACTCCCCGATAGGCCTGACGCGAGGATGGCTCTGCCCGGCCTTGAACCAGTTCCTCGTAGATCACCCGATGCACCAGGGCACGATCCTCGTCGCCCGGCACAAGCACCTCCAGCCCGTGCCGGTCCGCGAGGCGTTCTTTATAGAATAGCACTTGCCGCAGGAGATGCAGAGCTCCGGGTCGATGCGGGCGACGGTGCGGAAGCTGAGGTCGAGGCTGCTCCACGGCACGTAGTTGCGGACGGCGAGCCCGCGGAAGGCGTCGATGTCGGCGTGGCCCTTGCCGTCCATCCAGTTCGACAGCCCGTCGATCATGTCGGCGACGATGCGGAAGCCGTGATGCATCGCCGCGGTGCAGACCTGCACCCCGGCCGCACCCAGGGCGATGAACTCGGCGGCGTCGCGCCAGGTGCCGACGCCGCCGATGCCCGACAGCGGCAGGCCGCGCAGGCCGGGGTCGCGGGCGATGTCGGCCAGCATGCGCAGCGCGATCGGCCGCACCGCCGGGCCGCAATAGCCGCCATGGGCGCCCTGCCCGTCCACCGACGGCAGCGGCGTCATCGCGTCGAGATCGACGCCCGCGATCGACTGCACGGTGTTGATCAGCGAGACCGCGTCGGCGCCGCCGGCCGCGGCGGCGCGCGGCGGCGCCAGGATGTCGGTGACGTTGGGGGCGAGCTTGACCATCACCGGCATGCGGGTCACCGCCTTGCACCAGCGCGTGACCAACTCGACGTAGTCCGGCACCTGCCCCAGCGCGGCGCCCATGTTGCGCTCGCTCATGCCGTGCGGGCAGCCGAAATCGAGCTCGATGCCGTCGCAGCCGGTGTCCTCGACCAGGGCCAGGATGGCGCGCCAGCTCGGCTCGTCGCACGGCACCATGAGGCTCACGACCATGGCGCGGTCGGGGAAGTCCCGCTTCACGCGCTTGATCTCGGCCAGGTTTGGTGGCCGGCGGCCGGTCGCTGATCAGCTCGATGTTGCTGAGGCCGGCGATGCTCTGGCCGTTGTAGGACACGGCGCCGTAGCGGCTGCTGACGTTGACCACCGGCGGGTCCAGGCCCAGCGTCTTCCACACCACGCCGCCCCAGCCGGCGGCGAGCGCACGGCGGACGCTGTACTCCTTGTCGGTGGGGGGTGCCGAGGCCAGCCAGAACGGGTTCGGGCTGCGGATGCCGCCGATCGTGCAGCGCAGGTCGGCCACCGTCAGGCGGCCCCGGCCGCGGCCCGCAGCGCCGCGTCGATCGCCAGCGCCGCCACCTTGCCGTCCTGCACCGCCTGCACGGTGAGGTCGGGACCGGCGGTGCAATCGCCGCCGGCATAGACGCCCGGCAACGAGGTCGCCTGGCGGGGGTCGACGCGGATGCGGCCGGCCTCCAGCGCCGGCACCGCGGAGGGCTCCGATCCCAGCGCGCCGGCCTCGAAGCGCTGGCCGATCGCGGTCAGCACCATGTCGGCCGGCTCCAGCGCCGGACCCGGCCCGGCCTCCTCGAACTCGACCGCGACCACGTGCCCGGCCGCGCCGTGCAGCGCCCGGGGCGTGCTCCACGGGCGGATGCGGATGCCCGACATGCGGGCCCAGTCCTGCTCGAGGCGGGTGCCGACATCCGCTCCGGGGCGCCGCGGTAGGCGATGGTGACCTCGGCGGCGCCGAGCCGGCTGGCCTGCATGGCGGCGTCGATGGCGGTGTTGCCGCCGCCGATCACCACCACCCGGTCGCCCACCGCGACCGCTGCCTTGTCCGTTGCCTGGCGCAGGCCGGCGATGAACGCCACCGCGTCGAGCACGCCGGCGAGCGGCGCCGGCGACAGGCCGAGGCTGCGCACCGCGGTGTGGCCGAGGCCCAGGAACACGGCGTCGTGGCCGCGGCGCAGCGTGTCCAGGCCGACGTCGCGGCCGAGCCGGCGGTCGTACAGGATCGTGATGCCGCCGATGCCCAGGACGAAGGCGAGCTCCTGCTGCGCGAAGTCGCCGGCGAGCTTGTAGGCGGCGACGCCATATTCGTTGAGGCCGCCCGCCTTCGGCCGCGCCTCGTAGACCGTGACGCGGTGGCCCAGCATCGCCAGCCGGTGCGCGCAGGACAGGCCGGCCGGCCCGGCGCCCACCACCGCGACGTGGCGGCCGGTCTCGGGGGCGCGGACGAACGGATGCAGGCCGGTGCGCATCAGCGCGTCGGTGGCGTGGCGCTGCAGCGCGCCGATCCGCACCGGCGCCCCCTCCTGCGCGGTGCGCACGCAAGCTCGCTCGCACAGGATCTCGGTCGGGCAGACCCGGGCGCAGGCACCGCCGAAGATGTTGGCCGACAGGATCGCCCCGGCCGAGCCGCGCAGGTTGCCGTCGGCGATGCGGGCGATGAAGGCGGACGTCGATGCCGGTGGCACAGGCGTCGACTCAGGGCGCGTCGTGGCAACCGTAGCAGCGCCCGGCCTCGACCTGCGCCTGTCCGGCAGAGAGCGGCGGATGCGCGTCGGCGAAATTGGCCGAGAGCCGATCGGCCTCCAGCCGTCCGGCGCGGAACCGCGAGAGGGTGTCGGCCATGGCGGCACTTCGGTCCGAGGGTCGAGCTTAGGGGGGCTGGGGCAAGGAAGGCCAGGGGCGCTGCCCCTGGACCCCGCTGGGGCCGTCACGCGA
>CAXTVM010000072.1:0-7257 GCA_964247725.1 uncultured Acetobacteraceae bacterium
CGTGCGCCAGCACGCTTCGCGTGACGGCCCCAGTGGGGTCCAGGGGCGAAGCCCCCGGCCTTCTTCCCGATGCGATAGCCGCAACGACCGCAACGCCGGGAGCGAGCTAGTTGGATGACGCCGGCGGCCCGTCCGCCGCCGCGGACAGGAAGACGCAGAGCCGGGCCGCGCCGTGCCGGCGTTCGGCGAGCAGCGGCACGCCGGTCGGCACCGGCTCGCCCGCCGCGAGTTCGGCCGCCACCAGCGCGCGCGGCGCCAGCCAGCCGGCGCCCCGCAGCGCCGACAGCGCCGGCTCGATCAGGCCGGCGCCGTAGGGCGGGTCCAGGAACAGCAGGCCGGCCGGGCCCCACCCGGCCGGCGGCGGCGGCGGACGGGTGGCGTCGCCGGTCAGCAGCAGCGCCCGCGCCTGCATCCGGCAGGCGGCGACGTTGGCGGCGACGCAGCCGGCGGCGGCGCGGTCGCGCTCGATGAAGGCGGCCCGGGGCGCGCCGCGCGACAACGCCTCCAGGCCGAGCGCGCCGGTGCCGGCGAACGCGTCCAGCACCGGGTGGTCCAGCGCCCCCCCGGCCCAGGAGGCGTGGCGCAGCATGTCGAACAGGGCCTGGCGCACGCGGTCGGCGGTGGGGCGAGTGGCGGGAGCCGGGGGAGCCAGCACCCGTCCCTTCTCGGTGCCGGCGATGATCCTCATCCGTGAGCATCCGCAAGGAGCTCCGCCCCCTGCACCACGGCTATCGCACGAGGAGGAAGGCCGGGGGCTTTGCCCCTGGACCCCACTGGAACCGTCACGCGAAGCGTGCTGGCGCACGACGGCCCCAGACCCCGATCCGTTGAGGCCATACTTCCACCTACGGATGATCTTCTTACGAATCGGGGTTTGGGGCCCGCGGCCCCAACGGGTCCAGGGCAGCGCCCTGGCCTTCTCGTGTCACGTCTCCTCAAATGCGATAGCCTTGCCTTCCACCCCCGCAAAAGGGCGGAGCTCCTTCGAGGCCCGATTCATGATTTCGGGAGCTGCTCGCGCAGGACCTTGCCGGTGACCTCCTCCAGCTCCGAACGGCCGAGGGTGCCGAGCTGGAACGGGCCGTAGGAGGTGCGGATCAGGCGGCTGACATGGTAGCCGAGGCTGGTCATGACGCGGCGGATCTCGCGGTTGCGGCCCTCGCGCAAGGCCACCGTGACCCAGGCATTGTCGCCCTTGCGGCTGTCCAGCCCGGCCTCGATCGGGCCGTAGCGGACGCCGTCCACCACCGGGCCGCGCGCCAGCTCGGCCAGCCGACGCTCGTCCACCGCGCCGAACACCCGCACCCGGTAGCGGCGGATCCAGCCGTTCGACGGCAGCTCCAGCTGGCGGGCCAGCGCGCCGTCGTTGGTCAGCAGCAGCAGCCCCTCGCTGCCGAGGTCGAGCCGGCCCACCGACACCACCCGCGGCAGGCCGGGCGGCAGGGCCGCGAACACGGTCGGCCGGCCCTCGGGGTCCCGGTGCGTGGTCACCAGCCCGTCGGGCTTGTGGTACAGCCACAGCCGGGTGCGGTCGGGCGCGTCGACCACGCGGCCGGCGACCTGCACCAGGTCGCCCGGCTGCACGAAGGTAGCGGGATGCTCGACGGCGCGGTTGTTGAGGCGGACCTTGCCCTCGACCAGCAGGCGCTCGGCGTCGCGGCGGCTGGCGACGCCGGCGCGGGCCAGCCACTTGGCGATGCGTTCGCCGCGCTCCGCCCCGGGCTCGGCCCCGGGGGTGGCCTCGGCGGCGGCCCCGGCGACGGTCTCGGCGGGGGGCGGCACGGTCAGCCCAGCGCCGCCGAGACCAGCGCCTCGAACAGCCGGCGGTCGCCCGGGTCGATGCCGAACTCCGGATGCCACTGCACGCCGAGGCAGAAGCGCGCCGCCGGGTCCTCGATGCCCTCGACGACGCCGTCCTCGGCCAGGGCGTTGACGCGGCCGCGGCCGGGATCGCGCACCGCCTGGTGGTGCGAGGAGTTGACCTGCATGGCGCCGGTGCCGACGATCCGCGCCAGCAGCGTGCCGGGCTCGACCCGGACCGCGTGGCCGGGCTGGTGGCGCGGGTTCGGCTGCTCGTGCGCCAGCGCGCCCGGGACGCCGTCGGGGATGTGCTGGATCAGGCTGCCGCCCAGCGCCACCGCCAGCAGCTGCTGGCCGCCGCAGATGCCCAGCACCGGCATGCCGCGGGCGATGGCCCCCCGCAGCAGGGCGAGCTCGGCCTCGGTGCGGCGTTCCTTCAGCAGCACGGTCCCGTGCCGCTCGTCGGCGCCGTAGAGCGCCGGATCGACGTCGAACGCGCCGCCGGTCACCACCAGCGCGTCCAGCACGTCGAGCAGCTCGGCGGCGAGCTCGGGGTGGTGCGGCAGCGCCACCGGCACCGCGCCGGCCTCGGCCAGGCTGGCCATGTAGTTCTCGCGCAGCGCATACCAGGGATAGGCCGAGTAGGTCGGGGCCCGCTCGCTGTCGAGGGTGACGCCGATGACGGGGCGGGTGCGCTTCATGCGGACTGGTTAGAGCAATATCGTCCGCGGGCAAATCGTGGCGGGGCGGGCGATGACGCCGATGCGGGCGGCGCTGGAGGAGGCGCGCGCCGCCGCCGCCCGCGGCGAGGTGCCGGTGGGCGCGCTGGTGACGGCCCCGGACGGGCGCGTGCTGGCGCGCGCCGGCAACGCGGTGGAGGCGCTGCGGGACGCGTCCGCCCACGCCGAGCTGCTGGCGCTGCGGGCGGCGGCGCGGGCGCTGGGCTCGGCCCGCCTGCCCGGCTGCACCCTGGTGGCGACGCTGGAGCCCTGCCCGATGTGCGCCGCCGCCGCGTCGCACTTCCGGGTGGCGCGGGTGCTGTTCGGCGCCTACGACCCCAAGGGCGGCGGCATCGAGCACGGCCCGCGGCTCTACGCGCAGCCGGGCTGCCTGCACCGGCCGGAGGTGGTCGGCGGCGTGGACGAAGCTGAGGCGGCGATGCTGCTGCGGGAATTTTTCTCGAGGCTCCGCGACTAACGCAGGTTTCATCGGTGCGTAGGAGTGGGGTTGGGCGCGACAGCGCATTCTCGACGTCAACGACCGGCCGCGCCGTCGGCGCCGGCAGCCAGCAACAGGACCTCCATGCCAGACGCCCCCACCTTCCATCGCCGGCCCGCCGACCGGATCCGGAACGCCCTGCTCGCCCGCACCACGATCGCCGTCCTGGCCGCCGGCACCATGCTCGGCGGCGTGGCGGCGGTGCCGCCGGCGCAGGCGCAGACCGCGATCCAACCCGCCGGCATGGCGCAGAAGCTTCCGGACTTCGTCGGCCTGGTGAAGGAGGTGAAGCCGGCGGTCGTCTCCATCACCTCCATCATCAAGGACGACGGCTCCGACGACGACGAGGGCGGGGGCCAGGGCGGGGACCAGAATGGGGGCCAGGGCGGAGGCCAGGGCGGCGGCCAGCAGATGCCGTTCCCCTTCCCGTTCCCGTTCCAGATGTCGCCGCAGGGCCGCTCGCCGCGCACGATCGAGGCGCGCGGCTCCGGCTTCGTGATCTCGCCGGACGGCTACATCGTCACCAACAACCACGTGGTGAAGGGCGCCACCTCGGTCAGCGTCACGCTGGACGACGACACCACGCTGAAGGCGAAGGTGGTCGGCCGCGACGCCGGCACCGACCTCGCCCTGCTCAAGGTGAAGCCGTCGGCCAAGCTGTCCTTCATCCAGCTGGGCGAGAGCGACAACGTCGAGCCCGGCCAGTGGGTGGTGGCGGTCGGCAACCCGTACGGGCTGGGCGGCACGGTGACCGCCGGCATCGTGTCGGCACGCGGCCGCGACATCGGCGACGGGCCGTACGACAGCTTCATCCAGATCGACGCGCCCATCAACCGCGGCAACTCGGGCGGCCCGCTGTTCACCCAGGACGGCAAGGTGATCGGCGTCAACACCGCGATCTACTCGCCGTCCGGCGGCTCGATCGGCATCGGCTTCGCGATCCCCTCCGACGTCGTGCGCAACGTGGTGGACCAGCTCGAGAAGACCGGCCACGTGGTGCGCGGCTACCTGGGGGTCACCGCGCAGGCGGTGTCGCCGACCATGGCCCGGGCGCTGAACCTCCCCGCCGCCGACCGCGGCGCCGACGCCGGCGCGCTGGTCGCCAGCGTGCAGGCCGACAGCCCGGCCGAGAAGGCCGGCCTCAAGGCCGGCGACGTCATCACCACGCTGAACGGCCAGAAGATCGCCAACCCGCGCGAGCTGGCGATCAAGGTCTCGGGCGTCGTCCCGGGCGGCCGGGTGACGATCGCCTACCTGCGCAACGGCGAGGCGCAGACCGCCGAGGCGGCGGTGTCCAACCTCGCCAACCGCGAGAGCAGGCCCGGCGGCGGCGGCGGCGGCACCGGCGGCGGCGGCGGCTCGATCGGCGTCGGGCTGACCGCCCTCACGCCCGACCTGCGCCAGCAGCTCAACGTCGACGACTCCACCCGCGGCGCGGTGGTGCGCTCGGTGAAGCCCGGCTCGCCGGCGGACCAGGCCGGGATCCAGCCCGGCGACATCCTGGTCGGCGTCGGCAACAGGACGGTGGCCGGCCCGAAGGACGCCGTCGACGCGGTGCACGCGGCGCTGCGCAAGGGCGACGTGGCGCTGCGCATCGTGCGCAACGGCCAGATGCTGTTCGTGGCGGTGGCGCCCGACACCGGTTCCGCCAGCAGCGGCAGCGGCGACAGCGGCGATGGCGACAACGGCGGCGACGGATCCAACGGCCAGGGCGGCGACCAGCCGGGCTGAGCCTCGCCCCCGGCCGTCCCGGGACGGCCGGGGCAGCCGGGCTCAGCCGAGCAGGCGCACGCCGACGAGCACCAGGACCAGCGCCAGCGCCGGCCGCAGCGCCCGCTCCGACACCCGGGTGCCGATCAGGCTGCCGACGATCACGCCCGGAATCGAGCCGGTGACGAGGAAGGCGAACAGCGTCCAGTCGACCGAGCCGATCATCCAGTGGCCGATGCCGGCCAGCAGCGTCAGCGGCACCGCGTGGGCGATGTCGGAGCCGACCACGCGGGCGGTCGGCAGGGTCGGGTGAAGCAGGATCAGGGCGGTGACCCCGATCGCGCCGGCGCCGACCGAGGAGATCGTCACGAACACGCCGAGATAGAGACCCAGCACCACGGTGAGCAGGGCGGCCCGCCGTTCGCCGGGGGCGACGCCGCGCGCCTGCGCCCACCGCACCAGCCGGTCGCGCAGGAACAGGCTGGCCGCAGTCAGCAGCAGCGCCAGGCCCAGCACCGCCGACAGGATGCGGCTGGTGCCGGCGGCCGGCGGCCCCAGCCGGGCCAGCACCACCAGCGTCGCCATCGTGCCGGGCAGGCTGCCCAGCGCCAGCAGGCCGACGATCCGCCAGGCGACCGTCCGCATCATGCCGTGCACCAGCGTGCCGGCCGTCTTGGTGGTGGCGGCGTAGAGCAGGTCGGTGCCGATCGCGGTGGCCGGATGGAAGCGGAACAGCAGCACCAGCAGCGGCGTCATCAGCGAGCCGCCGCCGACCCCGGTCAGCCCGACCAGCACGCCGACCAGCATCCCGGAGGCCACGTAGGCGAGCGACAGCGAGTGCGGCGGCGCCATGGAGCGGTCCGGAACGGTGGGAGGGCACGAGACGGCATCCCGGCGGGGCTGTCCACTTGGTAGGGAAGGCCAGGGGCTTTGCCCCTGGACCCCACTGGGGCCGTCACGCGAAGCGTGCTGACGCACGACGACCCCAGGCCCCGATTCATCAAGGTGCACCTTCTTCTTGCGAATCGGGTTCCAAGGGCCGCCGGCCCTTGGCGGGTCCAGGGCAGAGCCCTGGCCTTCCTTCCCCCCCGCCGCCAGACTGCCGACGATGATCATCCGCAGCGACGAGACCGCCGATCTGGATGTCGCCGGGGCCGGCGCGATGCGGCTGCACCTGTTCCGCCCGGCGGTGCCCGGGCGCCATCCCGGCCTGCTGCTGTTCTCCGAGATCTACCAGGCGACGGACCCGATCCGCCGGCTGGCGGCCCTGCTGGCCGGCCAGGGCTACCTGGTGGCGGTGCCGGAGGTCTATCACGAGTACGAGCCGCCGGGGACCGTGCTGCGCTACGATCCCGCCGGCACCGACCGCGGCAACGCGCTCAAGGCGGCCAAGCCGGTGGCGGCGTTCGACGCCGACGCCGCCGCGGCGCTGGACTTCCTCCACGCGCATCCGGACTGCAGCGGCCGGCTCGGCGTGCTGGGCGTCTGCCTCGGCGGCCACCTGGCCTATCGGGCCGCCCTCGACCCGCGGGTGGACGCCGCCTGCTGCCTCTACCCGACCGACCTCCATTCCGGGACGCTGGGCGCGGGCCGGTCCGACGATAGCCTGGCGCGCGCGGCCGAGCTGCGGGCGCAGGCGCTGTTCGTGTTCGGCCGACAGGACCCGCACGTGCCGTTCGCCGGCCGCCAGCGGATCCGCGAGCGCCTGGAAGAGGTCGGCGCCCGCTACGAGTGGCACGAGGTCGAGGCCGCGCACGCCTTCCTGCGCGACGAGGGGCCGCGCTACGACCCGGCGCTGTTCCTGCAGGTGGTCGGCTGGGTGCTGGCGCTGTTCGGGCGCGTGCTGAAGGCGTGACGATCGCCGCCATCACCATGTTCCGTGCCAAGGCCGTGTTCCTGCCGCTGTGGCTCGACCATTACGGGGGCCAGTTCGGATCGGAGAACCTCCTCGTCATCGACGACGGCTCCACCGAAGGTCCGAGGATCGTGAACCTGGGTCGTCCTCTACACCGACGCGGACGAGTTCATCGTGGCCGATCCAGGCGATGCTCCGGGCCCTCGCGAGCACGGCGACCGGACCGCGTGCAGGCCGGACGCGCGCTGGAGCGGGGTGTCGAGGCTGGGCGCCGGTGCCGCGCGGGGTGCCGCACCTCAGGGTCCGCCGCGGCCGGGCCCGATGGGCCGCCAGCACCTGCAGGGTCTCTTCGACGCCGCCCTCGACCGGATGATCGCCGGGAACCCGGCGCGGCCCCGCAGCGAGTCGTGCCCGTGCGGATCGGACCGGCGGTTCAAGCACTGCCATGGCCCGTTGCTGGGGGGACGAAGCCGCGCTGGCCGCCAGCAGGAACGTCACCCGCCCTCGGGCGATGAACCTGCTGCGGCGACCCTGCCCTCTCGTGGAGACGTGACCATGCGTAGCCTTCGCCCGATGCTGCTCGGCATCTCGCTGTTCGCGGCCGGCGCGCTGCCCGCGGCCGCCGTCGCAGCAGCCGATGCCCGATGCGCATCCCTACGACACGACGGCCGATG
>CAXTVM010000072.1:7357-10110 GCA_964247725.1 uncultured Acetobacteraceae bacterium
CCGCCGTCGCAGCAGCCGATGCCCGATGCGCATCCCTACGACACGACGGCCGATGCGCACGCGCAGGTCGACGCGGCGTTCGCCAGGGCGAGGACGACCGGCAAGCTGGTGCTGATCGATTTCGGCGCCAACTGGTGCCCGGACTGCCGCATGCTCGACGGCGACCTGAAGATGCCGCAGGTCCGGGCGTGGAAGGACGACCATTTCGAGACCGCGATGGTCAACGTCGACCGCTTCAACGTCAACATGGACCTGGCCAGGCGCTACGGCGTCACGGTCAAGCAGATCCCGACGGTCCTGATCCTGACCAGGGACGGCAGGCTGCTCAACCCCGACGGCTCCCTGGCGCTCGGCAACGCGCGCGGGATGGAGCCGCAGGCGGTCGTCGACCTGATCGCCTCGTGGGCGCAGCGCGGGCATTAGGCGCCCGGGGCTTCAGCCGCCACCGAGCGTCGTCCGCAGGCCCTGGCGGCGCAGCAGGCGCAGCAGCCCCGGGGCGGCGTCGGGGTCGCGCCGCAGCGCCGCGAGCGGTGAGCCGCCGTCGAAGCGCCCGGACGCGAGCGGCGTCTCCAGCCATCGGCCCGGGTCGAGGCCCAGCCCCTGCAGCGCCTGGTCGAGGGCGCGCAGCCCGGCATAGCGGCCGGCCTCGTCGCCCTGCAGGCGGAAGCGCGGGCGGGTGCCCTTCCTGGTCAGCCCGCCCTCGTGTCCGATCAGGGCCAGCGCCTCCAGGTCCGGGACCCGCCAGCGGTCCATCAGGGTCCAGAAGGCGGCGGACGGATAGCTCGCCGCGGCGTCGTGGCGGCCCTCGCCCCGCGGCGACGCTTCGAGCGCGGTGGCCGCGGAAGGATCCGACTCAGGATCGGCGTCCGCCCCGGCGCCCGGCCCGGCATCGGCCTCCCGCCGGCGCGGCGCCCGGGATGGCTGCCGCTCCGGGCGGACGGGCGGCCGCGCGAGCGCCTCCACCAGCCCGGCCACGGCGGCGATGGTCGGCGCCGCGTCGTCCCGGAGGCCCGACACCAGGGCCGCCTGCGGATGGTCCGGCGGCACCCGCCGCAGCAGCGTGTCCAGCCGCAGCGTGTCGTCGGCCTCCAGCCCCTCCGACACGCTGATCGCGCGCAGCGCCTGGCACAGCGCCAGGCGGGTCAGCACCGCCTCGTTCGGCCGCCGGTGCTCGGCCAGCAGCCGCGCGTCGTCGAGGCTCGCGCGCGCCTGGCGCAGCAGGCCGCCGGCGTCGTCGCTCACGGCACCTTCAGGCCCAGGTCCTTCTGGGCCGGCACGCCCTTCTGGCGCGTCACCAGCAGCTGGTTGATCCGGAACCCCTCGACGTCGACCACCTCGAAGGTGAAGCCGGCGGCCTCGATGCGGTCGGCCTTGCGGGCGACCCGGCGCAGCCGGTGCATCACGAAGCCGCCCACGGTCTCGTACGAGCCCGGCGCCGGGACCAGCTCGCCCGGACGCTCCACCGCCAGCGCCCGGATCACGTCGCCGAGGTCGGCGATGCCGTCGACCAGCCAGCTGCTGTCGTCGCGGCGCACGATCGCCTGCTCCTCGAACGGGTTGGCGAGCCCGTCCATCAGCGCGCCCATGATGTCCTTGAAGGTGATCACGCCGACCACGATCGCATACTCGCTGACGATCAGCGCGAGGCCGGCGCCGTGGCTCTCGAACTGCGCCAGCGCCTCCCACAGGTTGAGCGTGTCGGGCGGCGACAGCACGTCGCGGCGCATCCGGCCCATGATGCTGCCGGGCGTCTCCGGCGCCGAGGGGTCCAGGCCCGGCAGCGCCTCGCCCACCACCACCGCCAGCACGTCCTCGGCGCGGATGCTGCCGACCACGGTGTCGAGGCCGTCGTCGCACAGCGGGTAGCGCGAGTAGGGCTCGGCCCGCACCTTCTCGCGCTGGCTCTCCAGGCTCTCCTGCAGGTCGAGGAACACGATCTCGTCGCGCGGCGTCATCGCCGAGGTGATGGAGCGGTCCTGCAGCCCGAGCACGTTTTGGATCAGCCGGTGCTCCTGCTCCAGCAGCACGCCCGACGCGGTGCCGGCGGCCGGGATCGCGCGCAGGTCCTCCGGCGTCACCGGGTCGGCGCCGGCGGTCGCCGGGATGCCCAGCGCCCGCAGCAGCGCGTCCGAGATGCGGTTGAACACCCAGACCAGCGGGTAGAGCAGCCGCAGCGCCAGCTCCGGGAACCAGCCCACCGCCAGCGCCACGCGGTCCGGCGACAGCATCGCGATCCGCTTGGGCAGCAGGTCGCCGAACAGCACGAACAGGCCGGTGACCAGGCAGAAGCCCAGCACCGCGGCCAGGTTCAGCGCCGCCTGCGCCGGCAGGCCGAGCCGCAGCAGCAGGGCCGCCACCGGCGGCGCGATCAGCCCGTCGCTGGCGATGCCGCCGAGCACGCCGACCGCGTTCAGGCAGATCTGCAGCACGGTGATGACCTGGCCGCCGTTGCGGCGCAGCGCCAGGAACCGGGTGGCGCGGGTGTCGCCGGCATCGGTGCGGGCGCGGAGCCTGACCTCGCGGGCGGCGGCGAACGAGATCTCCGACATCGAGATCAGCACGCTCATCGCGATCAGGGCGACGATCGCGATAAGCCCAGCAGCAGGGTCATGCGGCGGTTCCGGAACCGCGACCGGAGGCGGTCTTGGGCTCGGACAGGCTGCGCCGGAGGGTGTTCGCTGTCGAGGGCGGTGCGGTTGGGGAAGGCCAGGGCGCTGCCCTGGACCCGTTGGGGCCGCGGGCCCCAAACCCCG
>CAXTVM010000073.1:0-9358 GCA_964247725.1 uncultured Acetobacteraceae bacterium
GACGTCGCCGGCGGCGGCGCAGGTGACCACCAGCCAGCAGGCGCTGGACGCGCTCGGGTCCGGCCGGCCGGCGGCGCCGGCGCACCCGGCGCCCGCACCCAAGCGGCATCGCGCCGTGGCCCAGGCGGCGCCGCGGCCGGCACCGCGCGCGGGCAAGCCGGCGCGGGTCGCCTCCGCGCATCCGCCGGCGGCGACCATCCCCGGGGCACCGCCGCCGCCGCCGGTGTTCCGGGCGCCGGTCATCAACGTGCCGCTGCACCCGCCGCCGCCACCGCCGCCGGTGCCGGTGGTGCAGACCGCGGTCGGGCAGGCGACGCCGCTGGCGGGCGGCATGCGGATCAGCTTCGGTCCCGGCAGCGCCGACCTCAACCCCGCGACGATGCAGGCGCTGCACACGGTCGCCACGCAGCTGAAGGCCAACCCGGCCGTGCGCATCGACCTCGACGCCTTCGGCAGCGTCACCGAGGACGATCCGTCGACGCCGCGCCGGCTGTCGTTCGAGCGCGGCATCGCGGCGCGCGCGGTGCTGATCAACGACGGCATCGCCTCCACCCGGATCTACCTGCGGGTGATCGGCGCCGCTCCGGCCGCCGCCGGCGCGGTCGGCGTGACCGCGGACCGCATCGACCTGCTGCTGTCGGCCGCGACTCCAGGCGCGCCGTCGGTCGCCCCGTCCAGCGCTCCCACGCGCGCGACCTCCAGCGCCGGCACGGCACCGGGCGCTGCGTCCGCGGTGCCGCTCAAGGTGGGGGCGTCGCCATCGGGCCCGTCGCCGACGGCACCCAGGCCGTCCCCCGCCGGGCTGGGACACCCCTCCCCCGGACGCGCCGCGCCATGACCCGCCCCACCACCTATCTCCTGCGCATGCTGCTGTTCCTGGGCGTCGTGGCGGCGGTGGCGGCGGCGCTGTTCCCGATCCTGCTGGCGGCGTTCCGCAACAACCCGGCGCTGGACGGGCTGATCCTAGCGGTGCTGCTGCTGGGCGTGCTGTGGAACCTCTCGATGGTGCTGCGGCTAGCGCCCGAGGTGCGCTGGATCGAGACGCTGCGGCTGCCGCGCGCCGGGCTGGCGCCGCCGCGGCCGCCGCGGCTACTGGCGCCGATGGCCTCCATGCTGGCCACCCGCAACCGCGCCGACCGGCTGGTGCTGTCGACGCCGGCGACCCGCTCGCTGCTGGACAGCCTGTCGTCGCGGCTGGACGAGAGCCGCGAGCTGTCGCGCTACATGACCGGGCTGCTGATCTTCCTGGGCCTGCTCGGCACCTTCTGGGGGCTGCTGCGCACCGTGCACGCGATCGGCGGCGTGATCGCGGGCCTCGGCGTCGGCTCCGGCGACGTCACCCAGATGTTCGACCAGCTGAAGGCCGGCCTCGCGGCGCCGCTGGCCGGCATGGGCACCGCCTTCTCGGCCTCGCTGTTCGGCCTGGCCGGGTCGCTGGTGCTGGGCTTCCTCGACCTCACGGCGGGCCAGGCGCAGAACCGGTTCTTCAACGAGCTCGAGGAGTGGCTGGCCGGCATCACCCGGTTCTCATCCGGCTACGGTGCCGGCGAGGGCGAGGCGCCGATCCCGGCCTACGTGCAGGCGCTGCTGGAGCAGACGGCGGAGAACCTGGACGGGCTGCAAGCGGTGCTGGCGCGCGGCGAGGACGGCCGGCTCGGGCACAACCAGACCATGGCCAACCTGGCCGACCGGCTGGGCGGGCTCACCGAGCTGATGCGCACCAACCAGCAACTGATGCTGCGCGTGGCCGAGAGCCAGGCGGCGATGGCGCCGGCGCTGAAGCGGCTGGCCGACCCGGCCGGGCTGGACTCCGGCGGGATCGCCGAGCTGCGCAGCATCGAGCGGCTGCTGCAGCGGCTGCTGAGCGAGGGCGAACAGGGCCGCGCCCAGGCCACCGCCGAGCTGCGCAACGAGCTGCGCGTGCTGACCCGCACGGTCGCCGCGACGCAGGTGGGTATGTCCGGCAGCCCGTCCGCGGCGGGACCGAGCTTCACCGTGCCGGAACCGCCCGGACGCGCTCGATGAGGCGCACCCGATGAGACGCCGCGGCGTCCGCGGCAACGGACTCGACGCATGGCCCGGCTACGTCGACGCGCTGTCGACGCTGCTGATGGTCGTCATCTTCGTGCTGCTGGTGTTCGTGCTGGCGCAAGCGTTCCTGTCGGTGGCGCTGAACGGCCGGCAGACGGCACTAGACCGGCTGTCGCGGGAGATGGCGCAGCTGACCCAACTGCTGTCGCTGGAGCGGGGCCACAGCCATGCGCTGGAGCTGTCGGTGGCGACGCTGCGGCTGCAGCACGGACGGGAGGAGGCGGCGGCGGCGGCGTTGTCGGGCGAGGTCGCCGCCGATGCCGGTAAACTCGCCGCCGCCGACAAGCTCGGCAGCGACGCGCAGGCGCAGGTGGGGCTGCTGAACCGGCAGCTGGCCGAGCTGCAGCAGCAGCTGGCGGCGATCGCGCAGGCGCTTGACCTGTCGCAGAAAGACCTGAAGGAGCGCGACGCGCGCATCACCGACCTCGGCAACCGGCTCAACATCGCGCTGGCCGACAAGGTCAACGAGCTGAAGCGCTACCGCAGCGAGTTCTTCGGGCGGCTGTCCGCGCTGCTGGCGGGCCGGCCCGGCATCCGCGTGGTCGGCGACCGCTTCGTGTTCCAGAGCGAGGTGCTGTTCCCGCCCGGCAGCGCCGAGCTTTCCCAGGCCGGCCGCGAGCAGATGCGCACGCTGGCCCGCACGCTGCGGCAGATCGCCGCCGAGATCCCGGCCGACCTGCCCTGGATCCTGCGGGTCGACGGCCACGCCGACCGCCAGCCGATCGCCAGCACGGTGTTCCCCACCAACTGGGAGCTGTCGTCGGCGCGGGCCGTCACCGTGGTCAAGCTGCTGACCGCCGAGGGCGTCCGGCCGCAGAACCTGGCGGCGACGGCGTTCTCGCAGTTCCAGCCGCTGGATGGCGGCAACAGCCCGGAGGCGCTGGCCCGCAACCGCCGGATCGAGCTGCGCCTCACCGACCGCTGACGCACGTCACGCGCGGGGATCAGCGGCCATGCCCGCCGCCCCCGCCGCCGCGGAAGCCCCCGCCACCGCCATAACCGCCGCCATGGAAGCCGCCACCGTAGCCGCCGCCAAACCCGCCCCGATACCCGCCATAGCCGTAGCCGTAGCGGCCGAACCCGTAGCCGAAGCCGAAGCGCTCGAAGCCGTAGCCAAAGCCGAAGAAGCCAGGATAGCCAAAGCCGTAGAATCCCGAGTAGCCGAACCCGTACAGCCCCGGATATCCGTAGCCATACCCATAGCCATATCCGTAGGGATAGCCGGCGTAGACGGGATAGCCACCGTACGCACCGTAGCCGTAGCCGGGATAGCCGTACGGGTAGTAGTCACAGCTCGACAGCGCCACCGCAGCGGCCATCGCGGCCGCGAGACGCATCGGTTTCGTCATCGACGTCAACATGGTTCCTGCTCTCTCCGCGCCCGGTCACCCGACCGGGTCTAACGCCTAGATGTGGCGGCCGGATGATCCGGGCCAGGCCCCGTCCACGTGACCGATTGTCACCGCCAACGGATCGGGCCCGCCCAGCTCCCAACCGGCCGCTCACTCGCCGAGGCGCAGCACGAACCCTACCCCGCGGATGCTCTGGATCAGCGGCTCCTCGCCGGGCGGGTCGACCTTGCGGCGCAGCTTGCCGATATGTACGTCGACCAGGTTGGTCTGCGGGATAAAGCGGTAGTGCCAGACATCCTCCAGCATCATGTCGCGGGTGAGCACCTGGTTCGGCCGCCGCAGCATGTACTCGAGCAGCCTGAACTCGCGCGGCAGCAGCTCCAGGCTGCGCCCGCCGCGGCGCGCGGTGCGGAGCGTCAGGTCCATCTCCAGCGGACCCGCCCGCAGCACGGTCTCGCGCGCCTCGCGCGGCCGGAGCAGCAGCGCGCCGACGCGCGCCAGCAGCTCGTCCATCGCGAACGGCTTCACGAGGTAGTCGTCGCCGCGGGCCCGGAGCGCCACGACCCGCTCGTCGGCCGCCGCCGGCGCGCTCAGCATCAGCGCCGGGGTGCGCACCGCCTCCGCGCGGAGCCGCTCCAGCAGGGCCAGCCCGTCCAGCCCGGGCAGCAGCCGGTCCAGCACCAGCAGGTCGAAGCCGCCGCTCATCGCGTGGTCGAGCCCGTCCGGCCCGGTCGACGACCGGATCACCCGCAGACCCTGCGCGACCAGCCCGTCGGCGATGTCGCGGGCGACGCCCTCGTCGTCCTCGGCCACCAGCACCCGCCGCGGGTGCGCGGCCGGCGGCTCAGGGTCGGGCGCGGGATCGTCGCAATTCATGGCATTGCGGACGTGGGTTCAGCTTGCGCCGCAAACCAGTCAAATCGACGCCACCAGCGGCAGCGCCGGCTCCGGCTCGCCCCCTGGCTCCCCCTCCGGTCCGTCGTCCGGCTCCTCGTCGCGGCCGATTGCGGCCGGTGCGGCCACCGGCTCGTCGGACCCCTCCACCCGCCGCAGCTTGCGCGCCACCACGCGGGTGCGCCGCCGCGCCTCCTCGATCGTGTTCGACATCGTCGACGCGTTGCGGGCGAGCCGCTCCAGCACCTGGTCCATGCGGATCATCTCCTGGCGGGTGGCGCCGAGCAGGTGACGGATCACGTCGGTCTTCTCCTCCAGCGCCAGCGTCACGTAGCCAAGATGGATCGTGCGCAGCAGCGCCGGGATCAGGCTCGGCCCCATCACCAGCACGCGAGAGACGCGACCGAGCTCGTCGATCAGCCCCGGGATGCGCGCCACCTCGGCGTAGAGCCCGTCGGTCGGCAGATAGAGGATCGCGAACTCCACCGTCACCGGCGGCAGGATGTATTTCGACGCGATCTTGCGCGCCTCCATCCGGATCACCGCCTCCAGCGACCGCCGCGCCGCGCGCTCGGCCTCGACGTCGACCGCATCGACCGCGTTCAGCAGCCGCTCGTAGGCCTCGGTCGGGAACTTGGCGTCGATCGCCAGCAGCGGCACCGGCGTGCCGGCTCCGGAGCCATGCCCCGGCATCCGCATCGGCATGCGGATCGCGAACTCCACCACCTCGCCGCTGCCCGGGCGCAGCCGCGCGTTGGCTTCGTAGGCGCCGGCCGGCAGCACGTCGTCGAGGATCGCGCGGAGCTGCGACTCGCCCCAGCCGCCGCGCGTCTTGACGTTGGAGAACAGCCGCTTCAGGTCGCCGATCTGCGCGGTCATCGACGACACCTCGCCCATCGCTTTCTGCACCGAGGCGAACTGCTCCAGCACGCGCTGGAAGCTGGTCTGCATCTGCCGCTCGACGCTGGCGTGCAGCTGCTCGTTGACCGAGGCCTGCACCGCCGACAGGCGCTGCACGTTCTCGGCAGCCATCTCGCGGAGGCCGGCAGACAAGGCGAGCCGCGCCTCGCCCTGCTCGCGCGCGATCAGCGTGGTGAGGTGGCCCAGCCGCTGCTCCAGCTCCAGCCGGAGCAGGCCCAGCCGGTCGGCGAGCCCGTGCTCCAGCCGCGCCAGCGACTGCGCCATCGCGTCCTCGCGTCCGCGCGCCGACGCATCCTCGCGAGCGTCCGCCAGCAGCACCAGCCGCAGCACCAGCAGCGCCACCACCAGCGACGCCACCGACGCCGCAGCACCTAACAGACCAATCGGATCGAACACCATGCCGCCAGGCCTAGCAGCCGCGCCCGAGTCGCAGCACGAGTCGCGTCACCCGATTCGCGGCGGTCCTTCGCGGATGCCGGTCGCGGCGCACCCGGCCTGCTCGCCCAGTGCCGCGCGCCGGCCGGTAACCGGAACGGTCCGGACGCGATTACGGATCGGACGGCGCCCGGCACCACCGGCGCCAATCGGGGAGATCCGCCATGACCCTGCGCTCGACCAGGCTCGGGACGCGGTTCCGGTGCGGTCCGGTCCGGGCGGCGCCGTCCTGGCCGCCGCCGCCAGCTGACCGGTGTCCGCGACCCTCGCCTCGGACCGCTTCGACCTCGCCTTGGCGATACGCGGCGGTTACGATGCGGCCCAGGACCGCCGCACGAGTGTGCGGCGTTCCGCCCGACCGACGGAGAGCCTCGTGGCCGATGCTGACTGGGGCGGCCTGATGGCGGCGGCGCAGTCCGGCGACGCCGCCGCCTACCGCACGCTGCTGGGCGAGGTCGGACTCTGGCTGCGGCGCTACTACCATCGCCGGCTGCCGCCGGCCCAGCTCGACGACGCGATCCAGGACACGCTGCTGGCGATGCACGAGAAGCGCCACACCTACGATCCGACGCGGCCGTTCCCGCCCTGGCTGGCGGCGATCGCACGCTACAAGTGGATCGACCGGCTGCGCGCCATGAAGGCGTCGACCACCGAGGCGCTGACCGACGACATCGCCGTCGGCGACCACGAGGCGGCGGTCACCAGCAGCCACTCGCTGAACCGGCTGCTGGGCGAGCTGAAGCCGGCGCAGGCCGAGGTGATCCGGCTGGTCAAGCTGCAGGGCCTGAGCGTCGTCGAGGCCTCGTCCCGCACCGGCCAGACGGTGTCGCTGGTCAAGGTCAACATCCATCGTGGCCTCGGCCGTCTCTCGGCCCTGGTGCAGAGGCAAGCCGATGCCGATTGACCTGCTCATCGACCGGCTGTCCGTCGGGCTGAAGCCGGTGCGCCGCCGCACCGTGGGCGTCGACGCCGCGGTCGTCGGCGCCATCTGCCTGGCCGAGCTCGCCCTGTTCCTGGGGCTCGGGTTCCCGGGCCTGGGCGCGATGCGGCCGGACATGCCGGTGGCGATGCGGCACCCGAGCTTCTGGTGGAAGCTGGCCGCCCTCGCCCTGATCGCGGTCGCCAGCGGCCTGGTGGCGCTGCTGTCGTTCGACCCGGCGCGCTCGCCGCACCGCGGCCTGCGCGGGGTGGTGGCGATCGCCGCCGCCTGCCTCGCGGTCGGCTGGGGGCTCGATGCCGGCCGTGACGGCTGGACCGCCCTGCTGGCCCGGCTCGACTGGCACCAGGGCGTGCGGTGCATGCTCAAGATGGTGCTGCTGTCGATCCCGGCCGCACTCGGGCTGGGCGTGCTGATGCGGCGGGGCGCGCCCACCAGCGTGCGCGGCACGGCGTGGGCGGTCGGCATCGCCGCCGCCGCCTGGGGCGGGTTCGTGTTCGTGTTCGCCTGCCCGTCCGACGACCCACTCTACGTCGCGGTCTGGTATGGCGCCGCCTGCCTGCCGGTGGCCGGCTCCGCCCGGCTGCTGCTGCCGCGCCTCGCCCGCTGGTGACGGCCCGGTGGTGACGGCCAAGCTCGCCCACCGTGTGGCCACCGCGGACGACATCCCGGCGATTGCCGCGCTGATGGCGCTCGCCATCGACCGGCTGCAGCGGGACGTCCTATCGCCCGAGCTGATCGCCGCCAGCCGCGCGGTGATGGGGCTGGACACGCGGCTGATCGCCGACCGCACCTACGTCCTCGTGGAAGACGGAGGCCGCCTGGTCGGCTGCGGCGGCTGGAGCCGGCGCGCCACGTTGTTCGGAGCCGACCACACCGCCGCCCGCGACGACAGCCCGCTCGACCCGGTGTGCGATCCAGCCCGGGTGCGGGCGATGTACACCCATCCCGACCACGCCCGCCGCGGCATCGGCCGACGGGTGCTGGGCTGGGCCGAGGCCGAGGCCGCGTCGGCCGGCTTCGCGCACGCCGAGCTCGCCGCCACGCTCGCCGGCGTGCCACTCTACGCAGCCTGCGGCTGGACGGCGATCGCGCCGTTCACCGCCGGCGGCGTGCCGATGCTGCGGATGGGCAAGCGGCTGACGGGCGCGCCGACCTTCGGACGTCAGCCTCCGGCCCGGTCCCGGCTACCCTGACGAAGCGGCTGCCGCGGACCCGCCTCCATTCTACACGCGTCACGCCGTCGTTGAGCCCGGACAGCGACCACCGCATGGTCCTTTGATGACGGCATACAGCTTCATGTCCACGATTTCGTCGACGCCGATGCCGAAGATCGTATCGCGCCGGGACACGCTCGGCGGGGTTGCCGTCATCGCCGGAACGCGCCTTCCGGCTGAGACGATTGCCGTTACCTGCGTGACGGGCACGACGAGGACCAGATTCGTGGGGACGCGGACGCCGCTCCGCCAAGGGATCTGCTCCGGTCTGCCTGATGAACAGTCGGTCCTGCCCATTCAATCGATCCGCTTTAAGGATCAATCACAGCGCAGGCCGGACCGCGGGATTGAGCCGCAACAGGGCCGTGAGGGCCCAGCTTGATGCCAGGACCGTTACGAAGACGGTCGCCGCCTTCGGCACCGCACCCCACCGAAGCTGAAGCAGTGCCGTCTGCGACCAGGTCAGAAAGACGTAGTGAACGAGGTAGTTGCCGTAGGCATCGCCGGCCATGCGGTCCACCCAGCGCCGGTTCCGCGTGACGGAACGCATGAACAGCCCGGTCACGGCCAGGCTGGACGACACGCAGCACAGCACGAAGAGGATCGGCTCGAACGCTTGCCACGGGACCCGGCCCACGGCATCAGATGATGCAGCTTCGCGAGCTGCATCGTGACGAGCAGACCGAAGGCAGCGGCGGCGAGCGCGGCGCAGCCGACCCACCCGCGGGCGAACGGGCCGTCGCGCGTGAGCAGCCGGTAATGGATCCCCGCCGCGCCGACCACCGTGCCGGCGACGAAGAACAGCGCATAGAGGCCGACACGGCTTTTCTGCGCGGCGAACGGCCCTAGGCTGAACCAGCGCCAGGGTCCGACGAGTGCCTCCACGGGAAGATAGGCGGCGAATCCGGCGGCGAGAAGCAGGAGGGAGTTGCGGACGGGATGCGCCAGGACCGGGTCCGGGACCACCGCGGCCTTCGCGGGCAGGTTCGGCCACCGCCAGATCAAGGCGCTGCAGAGCAGGTCGAGAGCCAGCAGGACCCAGATGAACCAAGCCGGCCCGGCTGGCCATCCGTAGGTGGTGAAGGAACCGAGCCGGAATCGCCCAAGGGAAAGATCTGCACCGGTCTGCCTCACGAACGGATAGTAGGCTAGCGGCATGATCAGCGTCACGCAGGCGGCGAACGGCAGCCCGAGCCGCCAGATCCGGTCCCTCGCGTATCGCAAGGCCCCCTTTCGCCGAAGACCGGGCAGGACGAACAGGCCCGACACGAGGAACATCAGGGACATGAATAGGTGTCGTCGTAGTCCACGATGACGTCGAAGCCGATCCAGCGCTGTCGATCGAGGATTGGGGCACTCGACCGAAGGTAATGCTCGTGGTCGAGCCGACCATGTCGGCAATAGGCGGGGACGCTGTGATGCAGCAGGACCAGCAGGATCACGCAGAGCCGGAGCGCGTCGACCGCCTGGTTCCGGTCCGGGCTGCGGGTCACGGCCCACGCATCCTCTAG
>CAXTVM010000074.1:0-9329 GCA_964247725.1 uncultured Acetobacteraceae bacterium
TGACCCGGTCTTCGACGACATCGTCACCAGGATCTGGCAAGACGTTCTTGGCCGGAAGCCGACGGTCCGCTCTGGAGCGAGTAGGTGGGGAGAGCGGACGCTCGTGTCTCGCCTGTTTTTGCCCGTCACGGAAGCTGAATGGTAATTGGGTCGTGGACGGAGCAGGGCGCCTGTCAGGCGTTTCTGGTCGCGGCGGCCGCCAGCGGGACGTGGGTTTCGGCACAAGCCTCAAAGTTCCCGTCCAGTGCGGGGCCGAGCAGCTTCAGGGCGGCCAGGCGGCGCACCATGCCCTGGACCCGCGTGACCTCATCCTCGGAGAGGGGACGGCCGACGATCGAGCCATCTCGGTACGAGAGCCACTTCTTGAGCACCTGGTAGCCGCCGATGTGCGTCTCCCAGACGACATCCGGCACGTTCCGCCAGTAGCTGGCGCCGCTCATCCAGACGTCCCGCGTGACGGTGCCGAGAAGGACGGATTGGCGTTCACAGGCGGTCTCCGAGGGGCTCCATGCCCGCTCGTCGGCGCGCCCCCGACCGGGCATCGTGACGCCCGCGGCGGTGCGGCTCCCCCATCCTGATAGAGTCCAGTCCCGCGAGGCTCCCGGCTCGGTCGCCGGCACGGCGATGGTGGTCAGCTCCGGCAGGAGCCTTCCGGTGGTGACGCCCATGACCGGCATGTCAAGATCAAGAAGTGCCGCCACCCGCTCCCCGAGGGCCGCGGATGCCGCCAGTTTCTCGGCATCGCCGGGCAGGGGGATCAGCGGCCAGTTTTGCCGGATCGCGTCCCGCGCTTCATCCAGCCATGCCGGGCTATAGGTCATGGCAAGCGCATGGCTCCAGATCAGGCGGGCCGTCTCAATCGTGGCAGGGAGGCCGATACCCTTGAGCCAGCCTTCGACGGCGGCCGAGAGGTTAGGCCGGGGCGCACCGGACAGGTTATCGACGACCGGGATGGCATAAGCATGCTCGTCCATAGCCCGGTCCGCCGCGAAGAGGCCCGTCCAGTAGGTCGGGATGCCATGGGGCAGGCTGACTTCGGCGTTCCTGGTCAGGAGGAAGCCGCCGGCGTCCGGGAGAACGTGTTGCAGCTCGGGCCTATTCCTGTTCCAGATACCAGGGGTCTGGGCGAGGTAGGCCCAGCCTGAATCGAACGGCCGCAGCGCGAGCGGCACCAGCCTGCCGGGTTCGAACCGCTCCATCTCGACATGAAGGGCACGGTTGCGGATCCTCGTGGGATCCCTGCCGTCCATCGGCTGGGTAAGGCCGGGTACGACGGTGCGAAGCTCGTCGATGGACTTCGCTGGGTCGAAGTAGGCGGCCATCCTTTGCTCGAGGGCCGCCTTGTCCAGGCCGAAGAGGCTGCCGCCCCGCTTCTCCAACAGGGTCGGGATCGGGGGCAGTCGAGACATGGACGGCAGCGGCGCCCATACTTCGGCGCGCGGCGTCGTCGAGGATGGCCGCAGGCTGAAACGGTTCTGCGGCGTCGACCTCAAGGCGGCATATCCCGCATATAGATCCGCCTCGGCGAGCGTCGCCACGAGATCGTCCCGCTTAGACGTTCCCCAGAACTCGCGGAACATGGCAGCAGCCGTCCCGGTGGCGCGTTCCCGCTGCCGGACCATCAAGACGATCGAAGTGCCGACCCTGATGCCCGCCCGGTTCATCGCGGTGGAGAAGACGGACGGATCGGGATTCCCGTCCGGCGTCTGCTTCCCGGTCTCGCGGCTGTCGCCGTTCAGGTTGTCCACCCAGATCTTGTCGAATTCCCTCAGGAGGCGTTCCCGCATGACGACGTAGGACGCGCGGGACAGCCATGAGAAGTTGCTGACGAAACAGACGATGCCCTCGCCCGAGGTCTGGGCGATGCGCTGCTCGGCGACGCGGAAGAAGCGCACGAACGGGTCGTCGAGGTTATATTTCCCGACGCCCCAGCGCGATTGGAGACCTATCTTGTAGTCGTCGATCAGGCCGCCCTCGTCCTGCGGCGCCACGCCCGCGTAGGCGTTGTAGGGAGGGTTGCCGAGCACCACGAGGATCCGCGGGTGGCGTTTCACGGTGTCCGCGCCGGTCCGCTCGTTCAGCAGCTCGTCGAAGCCGTGTATCGGCTGCTGAGGCGCGTCTTCCGACCATCTCGTCAGCGCGTTCGTCAGATAGACCGCGGCGCGTTCGTTTTCCGCCAGCGGCGCTTCTCGGAGCAACTGCCCGATCTGCCAGTGCGCAATGATCAGGGGTGCCGTCATGATCTCAAAACCGATGATCCTGGTGGTCGCGGCCTGCTTCAGCCGTTCGGCGACGAGGTCGCCCAGGCCCCGGTCTTCCAGCGTCTTGCGGATGCGCTTCAGCACCTCGATCACGTAGCTGCCCGTGCCGCAACAGGGGTCGAGGACCCACACGTCGGCGTCGGCAAGCCCTTCCGGCCGCCCCAGCTCCTCACGGAGCACCCGGTCGACCCGCTCGACCATGTATTCCACGACCTCCGGCGGTGTGTACCAGACCCCGAGCTGCTTGCGGAGCTTCGGGTCGAAGAACTCCAGGAAGGGCTCGTAGAAGTATTGGACGGCATGCGCCGCGTCGAAGCCCAGGAAGAAGGGTTCGCGCTCGACGCGCGCCAGCGTGGTGGTGGCGGCGTCGAGCAGGGTTTCGAGGCCGAGCGGTCGTAGCGCCTGGGGGGCACGGATCAGGTTGTAGAGCAGTCTAATGACCGGGAGGTTCAGGTCGTAGTCGGCCGCCCGCCAATCGAACGGGCGGGTGTGGTCGTGGGCGGCCCACGCCGAGAACAGGCCGTAGAAAAGGGTCTGGACGAGGGTGGAGCGGAACAGGTGCTCCCCGTCCCGCGCGTCGAAGGCGATGCCGAGCGACCGTTCCAGGGCGGACCGGAGCGTGCCGAGGGCGGGAAGGTCGGCCCGCGCGTCAAGCCGCAGGAGCGCGTCCCTGGCATAGGAAGCCAAGAAGAATGCAAGGTCCTGGGGCCGCGACAGCGGGGCGCGCCAGAGCAGGCACCGTTGCAGGAACTCCGAGAACTGCTGGCGGAGGGCATCTGGCCTGGTGCTGCGGGCCAGGGCCCAGAAAGCCGCGGTGGTTCCCGCGAGGTCGAGGGACTCCCTGGTCCCGGTCTCGTCCACTAGGCGCCACTGCCTGAGGTTGGTGGCAAGGACGAGGCCGTAGGCCGGGAGGTAGGTTTGCCGGACTTGCGCGCTGGCCAGCAACGAGGCGATGTCCTGCGCCAGCCCCTTCACCTCCACGACGCCCCGGCTCGGCCTAACGCCACCGATCCAGGCGGGCGCATCGCCCCTCGCGAAGACCGACTTCTCGAACAAGCCGAAGTCCGGGATGCCTGTCCCGCCGCTGGGATGCTGTAGGCACAACACCTTCGGCGACAACATCTCGCCCGCGGCGGCAAGCGCGGCCGAGATCGCGGGGTAGTAGGACGTCTCTGGCATCGCCGCCCCCGTGGAGTTGGCGTCGGCTACGGAATCAAGAAACAGGTCGAGCGAGTCTCTTCTTGGCATGACGCATGCCTCATGATTTGGCGTTCGGCGTCAACATGTCGCACTGGAAGAGGCACTAGCGCTGAGTAGGGAAGTGCGTGACGGGGCTATCGCCCAATTCAGCAGTTGGACGAACCCGCTAGCGCGGGAGTTGCGCTTCTGTGCGTGACGTGCGGTGGTGTCTCATCACCCTCACGGATTGAGGTTGAGTAGGCTGCGGCCCGGTCTCACGATCAGGGCTCGCCACTCCCAGAGGAGCTCGTCGTTCTCCATCTCTCGCCTGCAACGCGCGTACTCGCGCTGCGCGCGCCGGCAACGACAATTGGCAGGCAGGCGGCGCTGCTCTGGCACGGCAAGAGGCAGGTGGTGCTCACGGGTCCCTTGGCGGACGGCTTCGCGCGACTTGGGGCGCGGCGAGGCGCATACGCGTTCCCCGACCGGAACGCCGTCTAGCCGTTATCCGCGGCCGCACTGGACCACCATGTATGACCTCCAGCGTCTGGTCGCTCACGGCACAGCTCCGGCGAAAAGAACGTGGGGCTGGTCGGACGAGCTACCAATGAGCTCGGCCGGCACAAAATCCTGAGCTTCGCTAGTGCAATCAACCATTGACTCTGCTAGGGGAAACCGTGACTCGAACTGACTCTTCACTGTACCGTCCGAACCTCCTAGTCGCCAACCGTGAGCATTCGTTGCTTGGGGTATGTCTTGGCTGACCTAGGCAGGGCGTTGCTCAACCAAGCCTACTCCACCCTCAGCGAGTATCGTGCGCAGCTACTTGATGCGGACGCCAGTCCGGAGGTGTTCGCGGATCGAGGTGGGACACAAGAGATTTGGACCGATCTCGGAGACTGGCTCGGGCTTGCAGCCAGGCTCGGAGCGGAAAAGGTCCTGTTCGTGCGCGGCGAGCCGGTGATCGTGTTCAGCGATCTCGGCGCCACCCCCGACGCCGCGGCTCTGGGCGACCTATACCGGCGGGCGTGGTGCATGTCGCAGCCGCGCTACCTGTTCGTGGCCATGCCGGGCGAGGTGCGCGTTTACGCGCTGGATCGGCCTCCCGGGCGCGATGCGCCGCCGGGCGAACCCTGGAGGGTGCTGGCAACGGTCGCCGATGTGCTCGGCTTCGCAGATGCCGTCGACCGGTTTGGGCCTGACCTCACCGACGGGCCGCGGGCCAGTGCCGACCGGCGCCTCATCGACGACTTGAGGCACGTGCGGTCGCACCTCGAAGGAGCAGGCCTGACTATGGCCCAAGCTCACGCCTTGATTGGCCGATCGATACTCATACGTTACCTCGAGGATCGAGGCGTTCTGAATAGGGAATACTTCGAGCGCGTGGCGGCGGACAACCGAGCGTGGAAGTGCGTTCTCGACGACGAGGGTCCCACGCCCATCTTTGGAACGACGCGCAAGGACCGGTTCTACGACCGGGTCCTTTGCGATCCGGGCTTCACGCACGCGCTCTTCGCCACGCTCGCGTCCCACTTCAATGGCGACTTATTCGCACTCGGAGACGCATGGGAGGAACGATTCAGCGAAAATGCCCTAAAGCTGCTCAGGAACTTCCTACTCGGTGAGGCCCAGACCAACGAGCCTCCCCTGTTCTTCTGGGCCTACGACTTCGAGGTGGTCCCGCTGTCGCTCATCAGCAGCATCTACGAGCAGTTCTATCACGATTCGGAGAGGTCGAAGGCAGTTGCGCCCAAGTCAGCCGACGCCGAAGAGGATAGGGGAGCGGAAGCGGACGACGATGACGGAGGCGGCACCGACAATGCGGTAGCCTACGTACCGCAGGCCAACAGCGGCGCTGGGACCCACTACACACCGGCCACCTTGGTGCACGACGCGCTGCGGCGCACGCTCAGCGCGCAGGTCTTGGGCCTCAGGCCCAAGGTGCTAGACCTTGCGTGCGGTTCCGGCATCTTCCTCGTCGAGGCTTTCCGCCGCGTGGTGCGGTTCGAAGCACACGAGCGTCGTGGTAAGCTGCCCGCCTCGGAGTTACGCGCCATCCTCCAGCACCGGATTGCTGGGGTGGAGAAAAACGCTGAAGCGGCACGCGTAGCTGCATTCAGCCTCTATCTCGCGCTACTCGACCAGCAGGAGCCACCCGACATTCTCGCCGCCGGCTCCCTGCCTCACCTGCTTCATTCAGGGGTTCGCGATGACCGGCACTATGGGACCGTCGTCATTGAGGATGCGTTCGCGCTGACCCCCGAAGAGCGGCAGATCATCGAAGACCGCATCGGGGCGAGGAAGGTGTACGACGGGCGAGCAACCGACAAGCGCCTGCTGGCAGCTGCCCGGAACCTCGAACTGCCGTCGGGTGGCTTCGACGTGGTGGTCGGTAACCCGCCGTGGCAGGAGGCGCCGTCCGAGAAATCCGTGCCGCGGCTGTGGGCGGCCTCCTTCCGGTTGCCTGCAGGCGAGGGATCCTTCTCGCAACTCTTTATCCACCGAGCCCTCGCGTTGCTTCGCCAGGGCGGGATCTTGGGCCTGCTCGTAAACATCAAGGTGTTCTGGAACGATCGAGACACGAGCCGGGCGTTCCGCGCCCATATCCTGGAACGTGCGACGCTTAAGCAACTCGTGAACATGACGCACGTGCGCCGCGTATTCTTCGCCAAGGCCGTCGCACCATTTGCGTTCATCCTGGCCGAGAATAAGCCGCCGGACCCGGATGCACGCTTCGTGATCTGGAACGCAAGGCGGACAAGAGCGGTCAACCGGGTGAGGTCGATGGCCGCCGTCTCGCTTGACCGCCGGATCGTGGCGCAACGAGACGTCGCCGACGCGGACCATCTCTGGAAGGCCTACTGGTGGGGCAGTCATCGCGACGCTGCGCTCGCCTCCAGGCTCTGCCTTGAACGGACCCTCGACGATGCGGTAGAAAAAAAGATCCCCGCCCCGGGTTACGGCTGGCAGCGCGGCGACAAGCAGCCGACCGGTTTGGTCGCGACACTACCCGAACTGGACAACAAGGCCGTCCAGCCCTTCGGCCCGCTAAGAAAGGGGTGGTTCCTTCCTCCTCCAACCGGTGTGGGGAGGAATCCTGACCAGCGCATCTACGAGGGCCGGCGACTGGTCATCACACACGGGGTCAGAGAGCCCATTGGGCCTGTGGCCCGCCTGGAGACGGAAGCCTTCACCTTCCGCCATAGCTTCTACAGCGTCCCGTTGCCGGACGTGGACGAGGATCAGGCGAAGGTGATTCTCGGCGTCCTATGGTCGTCGCTCGGGCGCTACAAGCTGTTCATGACGTCCGGCAGCTGGGGAGGGTGGCACGACAAGGTCACGGCACGAGACCTGCTCGGCATCCCGTTGCGCCTATCTCCCTCTTGGGGCATGCCAAGGGCGGAACACAACGCGGCGGTCACCCGCATCGTTGAGGCGGTAGATCACCTTCGAAGCAAGGGCCTCGCCACAGTCAAGGCTCTCCTGCAACCCGCAACTCCAGAGATATACGAGTCTGACGCGCCTGAGTACGAGCCGCTTCTGGCACTCGACGAAGCCGTGTTCGACCTCTTTGAGATCTCGCCAGCCGAGCGCGACCTAGTCGCAGATTTCTGGGCCGAGAGTCACGACCTCTACTGGAAGGGAGCAGCCTCGGCTGCCCTGAAGCCCGTTACCCTTCCAAAATCGTTGCGCGGCAGGCGCAGCGACATACCCGAAAATCCGAGCCGTGGCGACCTTCAGCGGTACCTCGCAGCCTTCCTAGATGCCTGGGATCCACACCAGGAGGAAGGTCGTGAACTCGCGTGGGAAGTCCTGGAGTCGCCAGACCGCAACGCCATCGCAGTCGCGTTCGTGCCGGTCGCGCGTGGCGCTGCGCTGCCCGAACCGGCGGATGACGAGTGGAAGTCAGCCATGGCCCGCTGCTCGGCAACGCTCGTCAAGCCGGCCGCTTCGACGCTACCCGCCGAGCGTGTGGTGCGCGCAGTTGCGGGAGATAGCTTCGTGGTCCTGAAGGAGAATACTCGCCGCCGATGGACGGCCAGCGCGGCACTCGAGGATGCGGAGGCTTGGCTCGTCCAACTTGCCCCGGCGCCCAGGAGCTGAAGCGTAGTGTCGGGGCCAAGCGGGCCTGGGCAAGATCCGTGGCCGTCCTTCGTCGCGAGGGTCCACGGAGTTATCCAGGACGGCCTTACGTCGCTGGCGGCTGATACAGGCACAAGCGGGTTCACCAGCGCGGCCGAGAAGGACCTTAATCGGGAGCTATTCTTCCGCATGTGCCGCGTGGCGACGAAGGCCAAGCAGGAACTTCATCTGATCGTCCCAGCACCTCCGCTCGCACGGGAGCATACCTGGGATCTTGCCCCAACGATCGACGCGAACAATCAGCCCAGCCCAGAGGACGCACAAGCCGCGCCCCGCGAAGAGAAGAGGCCCGACTTCCAATGGAGCTTCCAAGACGACCAAGCAGAAGACCTCTATCGAGCCAGACGCACCTACGTCGTCGAATGCAAAAGGCTGGGGAAGCCGTCGAGTAGCAGCTGGGTGCTGAACCGCAACTACGTCGAGCACGGCACGCGCCGGTTCGTCGAGGCATCACACCTGTATGGTAAGGACGATATGGCTGGAGGCATGATCGGCTACGTGCAGTCCATGGACGTCGCTACGATTTCGACAGAGGTCAACATGCACCTCGCCAGCGTGCCCTTGCCGGCGTTGCCCATCCCACGGGCACATGGATCGTCAGGTTTCATCCACGCTTCGGAGCACGTTCTGTCCCGGACTGCGGCGCGGTCTCCCTTCTTCCTGCGGCACTTCTGGGTAGATCTGCGCTAGCAAGCGCCAACTGGCGCCTTTGAGGCGATCTCGCCGATGGCCCAGCGCAAAGCGGCCATCGTCTCCTCCAGTTGCAGCAGGTCGATGTAGAGTTCGCCGGGTATGTAGGTTATCCGCCCGCTGTTGCGGTCATAGGTCTCGCCGTATCGGAAAGCCGTCGACGCGGGATCTATGTCGGCGATCTCCCGCAGCCTGTCCACCATCCACCCCGGCAGCGGCCGGCCATACTTCGCCTGCGCCATGAGGTCCAGTTCGGCCAAGAGGAGATGGAGGTCGTGCCGCTTTCCCCCGACACCTGTAACGGTCTTGAGTTGAAGCTCCAGCGCGTGCCGGTAGAGGTAGAGCACGGGATTGGCAACCATAAAGTCAGCGGCGTTCCCGTCCTTGATGGCAGAAACGAGTCCCCGGGCCGCGACATAAAACTGCTCGGACAGATCCTGCTGCAGCGCCATTCCGCCGATCAGGAAACCCTTGGGCTCCGACCATTCGTCTGCCCGCTCGGCCTCCGCGGTCAATTCGGCGATCAGCGGCCGCCTTAGCAACTCCTCGTTCCACAACATGAAACCGATGTCCTCAACTGCCTGCGACCCGCGTCGTTGGAATGAACTCGGGCCCCCTTCGTGCCCACCTTGAATACCATACAACCACCGCCTGCCGAGGCAGCGCAGGCCGGGCAGCTACCCTCGCGCGTAACTATGTGGCGCGGCAAGTCGCGAATGCGGCCCTCGCGTTGAAGGGTGAGGCGAATCGACCAGACCTGCTTGAGCTTGAGGAGCGGCTTGAGAGCCACGAAGGCACTTCGTTCCAAGGCACCACGGGTAGGGTAATCGGGTGCACAGATTTCGACCTCGAAGGCCGCATGATAATCTCCTGGGTCGCGGAAGAGCGGCAGGAGATTGAGCATCGAATCCCGTGATCATGGGCCAGCTTCGCTGATGAAGGTGGCGGAACAGCGTCCGCTATCGGGAAGCTAGCCCAACTGCCTGAACGTCCGACATGTGGCGCAAAGCAGCCATTTGCGCCCTTCACGACCATCGGTCAGCGACCCTGCGCCTG
>CAXTVM010000075.1:0-9182 GCA_964247725.1 uncultured Acetobacteraceae bacterium
CAACGGTCACTTTTCTGTAACATCCCCGCCACCGGGCAGGGCTAGAAGCCGCGGCGTCCGCCGGCTCATCGGGCGGTCCGACCTTCGCCCGAGGAAACTGCAGATGCGTTCTCCGATCCGGTTCCGGCTCATGGCTGCGGCAGGCGCGTCGGCGCTGTCGCTGGGCGCTGCCGTCCCGGCCGTGGCCGCCGACATCACCGGCGCCGGCTCGACCTTCGCGGCACCCATCTACAGCGCCTGGGGTGCCGCCGAGCGGCCCACGCTGGCCATCGCGCTGAACTACCAGGCGCTGGGCTCCGGCGCCGGCCAGAACCAGGTGATCGCCCGCACGGTCGATTTCGGCGCCTCCGACGCGCCGATGAAGACCGACAAGCTCGCCGCCAACCACCTGCTGCAGTTCCCGACCGTGATGGGCGGCGTCGTGCCGATCATCAACCTGCCCGGCGTCAAGCCGAACCAGCTCCACCTCACCGGCGAGGTCCTGGCCGGCCTGTTCTCCGGCGACATCGCCACCTGGAACGACCCCAGGATCGCCGCCCTGAACCCGGGCGTCACCCTGCCCGGCACCGCGGTGGCGCCGGTGCACCGCGCCGACGGCTCCGGCACCACCTTCGTGTTCACCTCGTACCTCGCCAAGGTCAGCCCCGACTGGAAGTCCAGGATCGGCGCCGCCAGCTCGATCGCCTGGCCGCTCGGCGCCGGCGCCAAGGGCAACGACGGCGTCGCCGCCACCGTGCGCAACACCGAGGGCGGCCTCGGCTACGTCGAGTACGCCTATGCCAGCAAGAACGGCCTCACCACGGTGGAGCTGAAGGACAAGGCCGGCGCCTACGTGGTGCCGAACCTCGCCAGCTTCACCAAGGCCGCCGCCGGCGCCGACTGGGACACCGCCCAGAACTTCGCCGTCGACCTGCTCGACACGCCCGCCCCGGGCGCCTGGCCGATCGTCTCGGCCACCTTCGTGCTGCTGCCGATGGACCCCAAGGACACCGCGCGCAGCGCCGCCGTGCTGAAGTTCTTCGACTGGGCCTTCACCAATGGCGCCGGCGTCGCGCGGTCGCTGCAATACGTGCCGCTGCCGGCGTCCGTGCAGCAGAACGTGCGCCACGCCTGGACCAACGTCGCCGGCGCGCCGGCCTTCGGCCAGTAGCGGCGCGGCACCGGACGGGTCCCTCGCATGAGCGCCGACGCCACCGGCCTCGTCGGCGGCATCGCCGGATCGCCCGCCCCTACGCGGGCGGGATGGGGCGATCCGGCGTTCGCCACGCTGACGCGGCTGTGCGGCCTCGCGGTGCTGCTGCTGATGGGCGGCATCGTCGTGGTGATGCTGATCGGCGGGCGGCTGGCGTTCTCGACCTTCGGCATCGGCTTCCTCACCCGCTCGGTGTGGAACCCGGTGCTGGACCACTACGCGGCGCTGGCCCCGGTCTACGGCACCCTGGTCACCGCGGCGATCGGCGTGCTGGTCGCGGTGCCGCTGGCGTTCGGGGTGGCGTTCTTCCTGACCGAGATGGCGCCGGCCTGGCTGTCCGGCCCGCTCGGCACCGCGGTCGAGCTGCTGGCGGCGGTGCCCTCCATCATCTTCGGCATGTGGGGCTTCTTCGTGGTGGTGCCGATCATGGCGCGCGACGTGCAGCCGGCGCTGATCCACAGCCTCGGCCACGTGCCGCTGCTGCACCCGTTCTTCTCCGGCGCCCCGTTCGGCACCGGCCTGCTCACCGGCGGGCTGATCCTGGCGGTGATGATCACGCCGTTCATCGCCGCCGTGATGCGCGACGTGTTCAACGCCATGCCGCCGGTGTTCAAGGAGAGCGCCTACGGGCTCGGCTCCACCCGCTGGGACGTGATGCGCCGGGTGGTGCTGCCGTGGTCGCGCACCGCCGTGATCGGCGGCATCATGCTGGGGCTGGGCCGCGCGCTGGGCGAGACCATGGCCATCACCTTCGTGATCGGCAACAGCAACCGCATCAGCCCGAGCCTGTTCTCGCCCGGCAACACCATCGCCTCGCTGATCGCGCTGGAGTTCCCGGAAAGCCCGGCCGGCAGCCTGAAGCTGTCTTCGCTGCTGGGGCTGGGCTTCATCCTGATGGTGATCTCGCTGATCACGCTGGCCTGCTCGCGGCTGCTGCTGCGGAGCGGTCAGGCGGTGCGGCGGTGACGGAAGGGCCAAGGGCTCTGCCCCTGGACCCCGCCGAAGGCGGAGCCTTTGAACTCCTTTATTTAATGAATCGGGTTCCAAGGCCCCCCGGCCCTTGGCGGGTCCAGGGCAGAGCCCTGGCCTTCCTTACCGATCAGGGAAAAGCCTGATGTCCGCCCGCACCCACGACGACGCCCTCCTGCGCCGCCGCCGCCTGGCCGACCGCGTGGTCACCGCCCTGTGCGGGCTCGCCACCGCCATCGTGCTGGCGATCCTGGTCTCGATCCTGTGGACGCTGGTCGCCCGGGGCATCCGCGGCCTCGGCTGGCACACGCTGAGCCACGTGACGGCGCCGCCCGACGGCGGCGGCGGGCTGCTCAACCCGATCGTCGGCAGCCTGATCCAGGTGCTGTTGGCGACCGCGATCGGCACGCCGGTGGGCATGCTGGCCGGCATCTACCTGGCCGAGTACGGCGCCGGATCGGTGGTGGCGAACGCGGTGCGCTTCGTGTCCGACATGCTGCTGTCGGCGCCTTCGATCCTGGTCGGGCTGTTCGTCTACCTGATCCTGGTCGAGCCGGTCGGCCACTTCTCCGGCTATGCCGGCATCGCCGCCCTGGTGGTGCTGGTGATCCCGATCGTGGTGCGCACCACCGAGGACATGCTGCGGCTGGTGCCGGTCTCGATGCGCGAGGCGGCCGCCGCGCTGGGCTGCCCGAACTGGAAGGTGGTGCTGCTGATCTGCGTGCGCGCCGCCCGCAGCGGCCTGCTGACCGGGGTGCTGCTGGCGCTGGCGCGGATCTCGGGCGAGACCGCGCCGCTGCTGTTCACCTCGCTCGGCAACCTCAACTGGTCGGTCTCGCTGGGCCAGCCGATGGCCAGCCTGCCCGTGACCATCTATCAATATGCCGGGTCGGCCTACGACGACTGGGTGCAGCTGGCCTGGACCGCGGCGCTGCTGATCACCGCCGGCGTGCTGCTGATCAACATCATCGCCCGCGTGGGCCTGGCCAGACAGGACAGCCGATGAACGCCAGCAACGGCCCGATCCCCAAGCCGGCCGTGCAGGCGCCGCCGCTGGCCACCGCGTTCCAGGCCGCGTCCGCGTCCGCGCCCGGCGTCGCGCACCCGACGCTGATCTCCATCCGCAACCTCGACTTCCACTACGGCGCCACGCACGCGCTGAAGGACATCTCGATCGACTTGCCCGCGCGCCAGGTGACCGGCATGATCGGCCCGTCGGGCTGCGGCAAGTCGACGCTGCTGCGCGTGCTGAACCGGATGTACGACCTCTATCCCGGCCAGCGCGCCACCGGCGAGGTGATGCTGGACGGCGAGAACATCATCGGCCCGCACGTCGACAGCAACCAGCTGCGCTCGCGCATCGGCATGGTGTTCCAGAAGCCGACGCCGTTCCCGATGTCGATCGCGGACAACATCGCCTTCGGCGTCCGGCTGCACGAGCGCCTGTCGCGCGCCGACATGGCCGACCGCATCGAGGACGCGCTGCGCCGCGTGGCGCTGTGGAACGAGGTCAAGGACCGCCTGAAGTCGGGCGCCACGGCGCTGTCCGGCGGCCAGCAGCAGCGGCTGTGCATCGCGCGCACGATCGCCACCCGGCCGGAGGTGATCCTGCTCGACGAGCCGACCAGCGCGCTGGACCCGATCAGCACCGCCCGCATCGAGGAGCTGCTCGACGAGCTGAAGCGGGACTTCACCATCGCCATCGTCACCCACAACCTGCAGCAGGCGGCCCGCTGCGCCGACCGGGTGGCCTTCTTCTTCCTGGGCGAGCTGATCGAGGTCGACAGCGCCGACCGCATCTTCACCGCGCCGAAGCAGAAGCGGACGCAAGACTACATAACCGGCCGCTTCGGCTGAAAGTCGGTCCGAGAATGGGCTCTGCCGGCGATCCGACGCGCCCGTCTCCGCTTCCGGTGCTCACGGCCATCGAGGCCGCTCCGCTCCGGTTCTCGACGGTCACGCCGGGCGTGCCGCTGCGCGGCACTGTCATCCGGCAGAGCCCATTCTCGGACCGACTTTGGCTGCCTTTCCAGCCTTTAGGACCCCAGCGCATGCCCAGCGAGCCCGGCCACATCGTCAAGAGCTACGAGCAGGAGCTGAACCAGCTCCGCGCGCTGATGGCGCGCATGGGCGGGCTGGTGGAGAGCCAGACCGCGCACGCGATCGCCGCCATCGTCGACCACGACGCCGAGAGCGCGCAGGCGGCGATGGAGCAGGACCCGGAGGTCGACGCGCTCGAGCGCGAGGTCGAGGGCCGCGCCATCAAGCTGCTCGCACTCCGCGCGCCGATGGCCCAGGACCTGCGCGAGATCGTCTCGGCGCTCAAGGTCACCAGCGACATCGAGCGCATCGGCGACTACGCCGCCAACGTCGCCAAGCGCTCGCTGCGGCTGGGGCCGGCCAGCCTCGACATCTCGCTGGGAGGCCTGCGCCACATGGGTCGGCTGGTGCAGGAGAGCCTGCGGCTGGCGATCGACGCGCTCGGCCAGAACGACAAGGACAAGGCGCTCGACGTGTGGCGCTCCGACAAGGCGGTCGACGAGATCTACACCGCCATGTTCCGCGAGCTCGTCACCTACATGATGGAGGACCCGCGCAACATCGGGCCCTGCACGCACCTGCTGTTCATCGCCAAGAACCTGGAGCGCATCGGCGACCACGCCACCAACATCGCCGAGCGCGTGCACTACTCCGTCACCGGCGAGATGCTGCCCGCCGCCCGCCCGCGCGGCGGCAGCGGCGCCGGCGTCGGCATGCCCAGCCCCGAGGGAGTGGCGGAATGAGCCAGGCCGGCGGCTTCCCGAACGCCATGGCCTCCCGCGAGCCCCCGGCCGCGCGCCGCCCGGCCACCGCCCGCGAGGAGACGCGCGCGCGCGTGCTGGTGGTCGAGGACGACCCCTCGCTGGCGGTGATGCTGCGCTACAACCTGGAGAAGCTGGGCTACCTGGTGGACGAGGCCGCCGACGGGCAGGAGGCGCTGCTGCGCGTGGCCGAAACCGCACCCGACATCGTGCTGCTGGACTGGATGCTGCCGAGCCTGTCGGGCATCGAGGTCTGCCGCCAGGTCCGCCGCCGCCCGCAGACCCGCGACCTGCCGATCATCATGCTGACCGCGCGCGTCGAGGAGCAGGACGGGGTCCGCGGCCTCAACACCGGCGCCGACGACTACATCACCAAGCCGTTCAGCATGGAGACCCTGGCCGCCCGCGTGCGCGCCCTGCTGCGCCGGGCGCAGCCGCAGGCGGCCGGGCGCACGCTCCGCTTCCACGACATCGCGCTGGACGGCGCCGAGCACCGCGTGCAGCGCGGCGGCCGCCCGGTGCATCTGGGGCCGACCGAATACCGCCTGCTCGAGTTCCTGATGCAGCACCCGCGCCGGGTGTTCTCGCGCGAGGACCTGCTGAACGCGGTCTGGGGCGCCGACATCCACGTCGAGGCGCGCACCGTCGACGTGCACATCCGCCGGCTGCGCAAGGCGCTGAACGGCCCGAACGAGATCGACGTCGTGCGCACGGTGCGGACCGCGGGCTACGCCCTAGACCTCGACCCCGTCTAGGCCCGTTCGAGGATGGCGTGTGCCGGCGATCCGACGCGCCCGTCTGCGCTTCCGGTGCTCACGGCCATCGACGCCGCTCCGCTCCGGTTCCCGACGGTCACGCCGGCCGTGCCGCTGACGCGGCACTCTCATCCGGCACACCCCATCCTCGAACGGGCTCCGAGCCGGAATCTTTGATGGTCCCGTCGGCTACACGGTGCCCGTGAGGGAGCGGGCGAGGGGGATCGGGCCGCTGCTGTCGGCCCTGGCGCGCGCCGGCCGCCGGCCGTCGCCCCCGGTCCTGGCCATCCAGGCGGCGGCGCCCGGCAGCCGGTTCGACCGGCCCTGGACGATCGAGCGCCTGATCGACCTGGTCCCGCACTCGGTGGTGGCACTCGAGCCCGACGGCAGCCCGCTGCACGCCAACCCGGCCGCGCGGGCCGAGTTCGGCGACGCGCTGGCCGCCCTGCTGCGGCACAAGCGCCTGGCCGACGCGATCGCCCTGCTCGACGCCGAGACCATCGCCACGGTCGAGATCGCCATGGACGTGCCGGTGCGCCGCGTGGTGCGGGCCGCGCTGCGGCTGGATCGCGGCCCGCCCGTCGGCACCTCGCCCACGCCCCCCGGCCTGATCCTGCTGTCGCTCACCGACCGCACCGAGCAGGCGGCGATCGAGCGCATGCGGATCGACTTCGTGGCCAACGCCAGCCACGAGCTGCGCACGCCGCTGGCCAGCCTGATCGGCTTCATCGAGACCCTGCAGGGCCCGGCCGCCGACGACGCGCCGGCGCGGGTGCGCTTCCTCGCCATCATGTCGGGGCAGGCGGCGCGCATGCGCCGGCTGATCGACAACCTGCTCAGCCTGTCGCGGATCCAGATGCAGGAGCACGAGCGGCCGGACGGCCGGGTGGTCCTGGCCGACCTGCTGGCCCGGATCGCCGACGAGCACGAGCCGCAGGTCGCCGCCGCCCGCGCCACGCTGGCGGTCGAGGTGGCACCCGACCTGCCCGCCATCGCCGGCGATGCCGACCAGCTGGCGCAGGTGCTGCAGAACCTGCTCGACAACGCGCTCAAGTACGGCGTCCGGCCAGGAACCCCGGGGGGACCGCCTGGGGCGACGTCGGCGCGGCTGCTGCTGTCGGCGCAGGCGGCGCAGCCGGGTCGCGACCCGTCCGCCGACGGCGTGGTGCTGCAGGTCTCGGACGACGGCCCGGGCATCGCGGCGCGCCACCTGCCGCGGCTGACCGAGCGCTTCTACCGCGTCGACGAGGGCCCCAAGACCGGCAGCGGGCTGGGGCTCGCCATCGTCAAGCACATCGTCGGCCGCCATGGCGGCCGGCTCTCGGTGCGGAGCGAGCCCGGCCACGGCGCCTGCTTCAGCGTCTGGCTGCCGGTCCATGCCGACCGCCGGCGGAGCCCCCGGGACTGATCCAGGCTGATCCGGAACCGGTGTCGTTTCGGCCACAGGTCGAGCCGGTCTTTCCGACTTCGATCACATCCACGTGGTCATGAAACCGTCATGACAGCTTCGTCGAACCGACACCATCGCGGCCGCGGTTTTGGCTATTCGTTTCGCCGCCGGCTGATGGGGAGGTTTCCCGTCGGGCACGGGACTGGAACCGATGACACGACGATCCGCCAAGACCGGCCTGCTGGCCGCCACCGCCCTGTGCGGCATCGGCCTGGCACCCCACGGCGCCCTGGCCGACCCGACCTCCTCGCAGATCGGGTCGATCGAGAAGCAGATCCGGGCGCTCGAGGGCCAGCTCAACCACATGAAGCGCGACCTGTCGTCGCGGAACGCCGAGGTGAAGGCGGCCCGCGACGAGGCCGCCACCGCCAGCCGCCAGGCGCGCGAGACCGAGGAGCGCCTGGGCCCGGTGCGCTACGACGTGAACGGCCGGCCGATGGCGCCGCAGCCGCTGTCGGCGCCGCCCGGCTACGGCTATGCCGGCCCCGGCTCGCCGTACCAGAACGTCGGCGGCTATGCCGGCGGCTACGTGCCGAGCGGGCCGAAGCTGAAGCAGGGCCAGTTCGCGGTCGGCGGCGTCCGCGTCACGCTGGGCGGCTTCATCGAGGCCGCCGGCATCCTGCGCAGCCGCAACGAGGTCGCCGACATCTCGTCGAGCTTCAACGCCGGCATCCCGTTCCCGCAGAGCCCCAACTACCACCAGGACGAGTTCCGCGGCAGCGCGCGCCAGAGCCGCATCTCGCTGCTGGTCGAGGGCTCGCCGAACTCGGCGACCCAGCTCGCGGGCTACTACGAGACCGACTTCAACAGCGCCGGCGTCACCTCGAACTCGGTCGAGAGCAACAGCTACACGCTGCGCACCCGGGTGCTGAACGCCGAGTACAACCGCAAGGACCTCGACCTCTTCGTCCTGGCCGGCCAGACCTGGAGCCTGCTCACCCAGACCAGGCTCGGCATGACGCCGCGCACCGAGGACCTGCCCGCCACGATCGACGCGCAGTACGCGGTCGGCTTCGTCTGGACCCGCAACGTCGGCGTGCGCGTCGTCAAGGGCTTCGACCACGACAGGTTCGACGTCGGCCTGTCGGTCGAGAGCCCGCAGGACACCTACGGGCAGACCGGCTACCCGGGCGGCCCCACGATCAACGTGACCAACCCCGGCACCAACGGCGGCGGCGCCACCCTCAACTCCAGCGCCACCTACTCGACCGAGTTCGCGCCCGACATCATCGTCAAGGCGACCGCCGATCCGGGCTACGGCCATTACGAGGCCTTCGGCGTCGCCCGCTTCCTGCACGACCGCGTCGAGACCGTGGGCTCCGGCACCAGCAAGACCAAGCTGGCCGGCGGCGGCGGCGCCGGCCTCTCCCTGCCGGTGGTGCCCAAGCTGATCGACTTCCGCGCCTCCACCCTGATCGGCGACGGCATCGGCCGCTACGGCGCCGCCCAGCTGAACGACGCCACCATCGGCCGCAACGGCGGCCCGCAGCCGCTGCCCGAGGTGATCGCCCTGGCCGGCCTCACGCTGCACGCCACCAAGGTGCTCGACCTCTACGGCCTGGTCGGCACCGAGACGATCCTGCACCGCGAATCCTACTCGATCGTGAACGGCAAGGCCGTCACCAACTTCGGCTACGGCAACCCGAACTACGTCAACACCGGCTGCAACGTCGAGCTCAGCGCCGCCACCTGCACCGCCAACACCCGCAGCGTCATCCAGGGCGTCGGCGGCTTCTGGTGGAAGCTCCTCAAGGGCGACTTCGGCACCATGCAGACCGGCCTGCAATATTCCTACACCCGGAAGTTCACCTTCCGCGGCGTCGGCGGCAGCCCCACCACCGACGACAACATGCTGTTCGCATCGCTGCGCTACTATCCGTTCCAGTAGCGCAGCCCTCGGGGAAGGCCAGGGCGCTGCCCTGGACCCGTTGGGGCCGTCGTGCGGAGCACGCTGGCGCGTGACGGCCCCAAACCCCGATCCGTAAGAAGATGGTCCGTGGGTGAAGGTATCCCCT
>CAXTVM010000076.1:0-8603 GCA_964247725.1 uncultured Acetobacteraceae bacterium
AATGAACGGGGCCTGGGGCCGTCGTGCGCCAGCACGCTTCGCGTGACGGCCCCAGCGGGGTCCAGGGGCAACGCCCCTGGCCTTCCTCCCTTTTCACAGGCGACGATCCCGCCGCCCGGTGGTAAGGACCCGGGCATGAACGGTCCCTTTGATCGCCGGGCGGACCGGCTCCTGCACGCCCGGTTCGGTCCCGGCGGCCCCGCCCCGCGCCGCCCCCGATACAGGTTCATCCGGACGATCGCCGGCGGCGGCATGGCGGTGCTGCTGCTGCTCGGCGGCACCGGCTCGCTGATCGTCTGGCGCAAGTACGAGCAGATCATCGCCGACCTGCCGACGGTCGGCGTGCTGCGCACCTACCAGCCGCCGGTGATGAGCCGGATCTATGCCGGCGACGGGCGGGTGATCGCCGAGCTCGCCGCCGAGCGGCGGCTGTTCGTGCCCTACGACGCGATCCCGGACGTGGTCCGGCAGGCGTTCCTGTCGGCCGAGGACCAGAACTTCTTCAACCATGGCGGCGTCGACCCGCTGGCGATCCTGCGCGCCTCGGTCACCGACCTCGAGACCCTGCACAAGCGCCGCGCCAAGGGGGCGTCGACCATCACCCAGCAGGTGGCGCGGATCATGCTGCTGGGCTCCAACGCGCGCACCTTCGAGCGCAAGGCCAAGGAGGCGGTGCTCGCGATCCGCATCGAGCAGACGCTCACCAAGCAGCGCATCCTCGAGATCTACCTGAACGAGATCTACCTCGGCGCCGGCGCCTACGGCATCGTCGCCGCGGCGCAGACCTACTTCGACAAGCCGCTCGATCGGCTCGACGCCGCCGAGGCCGCCTTCCTCGCCGCCCTGCCGCGCTCGCCCACCAACTACAACCCGTACCGCTACCCCGACGCCGCCCGCGCCCGCCGCGACTACGTGCTGGACCGCATGGTCGAGACCCACTCGATCACCGCGGCCGAGGCGCAGGATGCCAAGGCGGAGCCGCTGGTCCCCACCACCTTCAACCGCCCAGGGCCGGTGCCGGGCTCGGAATGGTTCTCCGAGGAGGTGCGCCGCGAGCTGATCGAGCGCTACGGCCAGGGCCAGACCATGCAGGGCGGGCTGGTGGTGCAGACCAGCCTGGACCCCAAGCTGCAGGACGAGGCCACCCGCGACCTGCGCCAGGGCCTGATGAGGTACGACCGCGCGCACGGCGGCTGGCGCGGCGCGGTGACGCACCTGGCCGGCATCGGCAACGTCCACCGCGCGCGCCCCGCCCGCGGCCAGGCGCCGCCCCCCCCCGCGCCGAGCTGGCAGGACGCGCTGGCGGCGGTGCCGCGGCCGCCCGGCCTGCTGCCGGACTGGCGGCTCGCGGTGGTGCTGTCGCCGGCGCTGGGCACGGTCGGCTGGCTCGACGACGACGGCTCGGCAGGCGTCCCCGGCACCCCCCACGACGGCACGCTGAAGGGCGACGACCTCGCCTGGATGCGGACCTATAAGGCGATCCGGCCGGGCGACGTGCTGATGGTCGAGCCGGACCGGACCGCGGACGGCCGGCTGGTCGGCCCGGTCAGCCTCCGCCAGATCCCGCAGGTCGAGGGCGCCATCGTCAGCCTGGAGCCGGCGACCGGCCGGGTGCTGGCGCTGGTCGGCGGCTGGAGCTTCGACAGCAGCCAGTTCAACCGCGCCACCCAGGCGCTGCGCCAGCCCGGCTCCTCGTTCAAGCCGATCGTCTACCTGGCCGGCATGATGCAGGGCATCTCGCCCAGCCAGAAGTTCGAGGACGAGCCCTATTCCAACGGCAGCTGGCACCCGCAGAACTACGAGCTGACCTTCGGCGGCCCGACCAGCCTGCACGATGCGCTGCGCAAGTCGCTCAACCTGGTGACGATCCGGCTGGCCGCGCATATCGGCATGAGCAACGTGGCGAAGCTCGCGATCGCGCTGCACGAGGTCGACGCCATGCCCAAGGTGCTGCCGGCCGCGCTCGGCGCGGTCGAGACCACGGTGCTGCGCGAGGCCGGCGCCTACGCCTCGATCGCCAGCGGCGGCAAGGAGGTGCTGCCCAGCCTGATCGACGACGTCGAGGACCGCGACGGCCGCGTGATCTGGCGCCCGGCCGGGCTCGGCGTGCAGGGCTCGGACCCGGCGACGCCCCCGGTGCTGACCGACACCCGCGCGCAGGTCGCCGACCCGGCCTCGGCGTTCCAGGTGGTGCAGATGATGCAGGCGGTGCTGAAGCCGGGCGGCACCGGCCGGCAGGCGGGGGCGGGCATCGACTTCCCCATCGCCGGCAAGACCGGCACCAGCCAGGACTTCCGCGACGCCTGGTTCGCCGGCTTCGCGCCCAACCTGCTCACCGTGGTGTGGGTGGGCTTCGACAACCCGCAGACGCTGGGCAGCAAGCAGGACGGCGACACCGTGGCAGGGCCGATCTGGAACCGCTTCATGAAGGACGCCATGGCCGACCGGCCGCGGGTGGCGTTCCGGGTGCCGGACGGCGTCGCGGTGGTGCGCTACGACGGCGATACGGTCGACGCCTTCAAGCCGGGCCAGGAGCCGGGCATCAGCCACAGCCTGTACGCCTCGCGGCAGTCCGACCAGGAGCTCGGCGCGGCCGACACCGGCGCCGAGAACGTGCCGGACGCCGAGACAGAGATGGGCGAGGGCGGCGGGCCGGCGCCGCTGCCGGGCACGTCGGTGGATGCGGCCAGCCCCGGCGTGGCCTCGCCCGCCAACCCCGCGCATCCGGGCGCGCCGCTGGCCACCCCCGGCGTGCTCGCCTCGGCGCCGCCGCCCAAGCAGCCCGCCGGGGGTGACATCGGCATGGGCGGCCTCTACTGAGCACGGCTGTCGCATCAGGAAGAAGGCCAGGGGCTTTGCCCCTGGACCCCACTGGGGCCGCGGGCCCCAGGCCCCATTTCGTTAAGGTCATACCTCCACACACGGATGACCTTCTTACGGATCGGGATTTGGGGCCCGCGGCCCCAACGGGTCCAGGGCGGCGCTCTGGCCTTCTCCCCGCCGTCCACCGGTTCCAACCTGAAGGTCACCGAGCCATGTCCGCCGAGACCGCGTCCCTCAACGAGCAGATCAAGCAGTCGGTGGCGCTGCTGAGGAGGCATCTTTGACTGGGATGCCGCCCAGGAGCGCCTGGCCGACCTGAACAACCGGGTCGAGGACCCGGGCCTCTGGACCGACGCCGCCGCCGCGCAGGCGCTGATGCGCGAGCGCACCACCCTGGCCGGCCGGATCGAGGGGGTGCTGCGGCTGGAGGGCGACGTGCGCGACGCGCTCGAGCTGGCCGAGCTCGCCGAGGCCGAGGGCGACGCCGCCATGGTCGCCGACGCGGTGGCGACGCTCCACGCGCTGGCGGACGAGGCCAAGCGGCGCGAGATCGAGAGCCTGCTGTCGGGCGAGGCGGACGCCAACGACGCCTTCCTCGAGGTCAACGCCGGCGCCGGCGGCACCGAGGCGCAGGACTGGGCCGAGATGCTGCTGCGCATGTACTCGCGCTGGTCGGAGGCGCACGGCTACCGCATCCAGCTGATGGAGAGCTCCGAGGGCGAGCAGGCCGGGCTGAAGTCGGCGACGCTGCAGGTCTCGGGCCCGAACGCCTATGGCTGGCTCAAGACCGAGGCCGGCGTGCACCGGCTGGTGCGGATCAGTCCGTTCGACTCCGCCGCCCGCCGGCAGACCTCGTTCGCCAGCGTCTGGGTGTACCCGGTGGTGGACGACAGCATCGAGATCGAGATCAGCGACAGCGACCTCAAGGTCGACACCTTCCGCGCCTCGGGCGCCGGCGGGCAGCACGTCAACAAGACCGAATCCGCGATCCGCATCACCCACGTGCCGTCCGGCATCGTCGTCGCCTGCCAGACCGACCGCTCGCAGCACCGCAACCGCGCCACCGCCATGGGCATGCTGAAGGCGCGGCTGTACGAGGCCGAGCTGCGCCGCCGCGAGGAGGCCGCCGCCGTGGTCGAGGGCGCCAAGACCGACATCGGCTGGGGCCACCAGATCCGCTCCTACGTGCTGGCCCCCTACCAGCTGGTGAAGGACCTCCGCACCGGCGTCGAGACCGGCAACCCGGCGGCCGTGCTCGACGGCGGCCTCGACGCCTTCATGGCGGCCTCGCTCGCGTCGCGCGTCGGCGCCACCCGCAGCGAGGCCAGCGCCTCCGCCCAGTAGCCGGGCAGTGGCCGGTCGCGGGCGCGACCGTCCCCGCGCACGATCCGTCCGTCGTTTTTTGATCCGGCACCGGGTGGCGGCCGCGTGTCCGCCTGCATCCGGATCGGGCATCCGGCGTGCCATGACCCTGCCCGCCGAAGCTAAGCCGTTTCGATCGCACGCAAAAAATCTCGCCGTGCGGTGCCTGCGAAAGCGGCAGGCTGCCGCAAGAGCGGCCGCCTGCGAATGGCTGGCGAACGTTCTTGACATGACGGCGGCGGGAACCTTCTCTGTCGCCCATCGACCCCCGCTCGAGGCTGACGATCGACCGCGTCCAGCATGCGTGCCGGGGAACGGAGTTTGGCGATCCCGTCGGGCATCGCCGGCGGGAGACAGGGAGCTTGGCTGAATGAACTACGTGGAACAGCAACGAAGCCCGATGCGCCATGTGGTCGGCATCGGCATCGTCGTCCTGCTGCACGTGCTGCTGATCTACGCGCTGCTGAACGGGCTCGGCCGCGCGGTGATCGACGTCATCAAGCCGCCGATCACCACCAAGATCGTGAAGGAGGTGCCGCCGCCGCCGCCGCCGCCGCCCCCGCCGCCGCCGCCGGTGCTGACGTCGCCGCCGCCGCCCTACATCCCGCCGCCGGACATCGTGATCCAGCAGCCGCCGCCGCCGCACGCGATCCAGACCGTCACCCACACGCCGCCGCCGGTGGTGAACCCGGCGCCGTTCACCGCCGCCAAGCCCGCCCCGCCCGGCCCGGTGACTCCGGACCGTACCGCCGGCGTGCGGCCGCTGAACAACGTGAGCCCGGTGTTCCCAGCCGACATGCAGGAGGCCGGCCGTTCCGGCAACGTGACGATGTCGTGCGACATCAGCGCCCAGGGCACCACCAGCAACTGCCAGGTCGTTAACGTCAGCGGCGGCCAGGCCTTCGCCCGCTCGGCGCTCGAGTTCGTCCAGAGGGCCCGCTACTCGCCCGCGATCCGGAACGGCGTCGCGGTGCCGCAGGCCCACCATACCTGGAGCATCAACTACAAGCTGCCCGACTCCGACGAATAAGGTCCGAACCGGCCGCGCCCACCACCGAACATCGTGCCGATACGGGCCTTGTCCGCCTTCCGGCCACCAGAGGAACTTGCGATGACCAGACTGCACCGCCTTCCCGTTCTCGCTGTCCCGGCCCTGGCGATGGCTCTGGGCATGGCGGCTCCGGCCCTCGCCCAGACCGCGCCAGGCACCGCGCCGGCCGCGGCGCCCGCTCCCGCGGCGCCGCCGCCCGGCGGACCGGCGATGACCGCGGCGCCGGGCACCCCGGCCGGCACCCCTGGCGCCCCGGATGCGGCAGCTCCGGGCGCTGCCGCCCCCGGCGCCACGGCTCCCGGCGCCCCCCCTGACGCCGGCGCGCCCGCGGTCTCGCCGACCGCACCCGGCGCACCCGGCTCGCCGGCCCCCGAGGGCGCCACCGCCGCCGGCGTGCCGCCCGCCGCGGCCGCGGTCGACGCGCCGCCGGCCACCGCCACCGTCGCCAACCCGTACGGCCTGAACGCGCTCTGGCTGGGCGGCGACTTCATCTCGCGCAGCGTGCTGATCATCCTGGTGATCATGTCGCTGGGCACTTGGTACATCATGATCACCAAGTACTTCGAGCAGGCCCGCCTGTTCGCCGCCAACCGCGCCGCCACCCGCGACTTCTGGACCAAGCCGACCGTCAGCGAGGGCGCTCAGTCGCTGAAGTCCACCTCGCCGTTCCGCTACATCGCCGACACCGGCATCGCCGCCACCGAGCACCACGAGGGCACGCTCACCGAGAGCATCGACCTCAACGAGTGGGTCACGATGTCGATCCAGCGCTCGGTCGAGACCATCACGTCCCGCCTGCAGGGCGGGTTGGCGTTCCTGGCCACGGTCGGCTCCACCGCGCCGTTCGTCGGCCTGTTCGGCACCGTCTGGGGCATCTACCACGCGCTGACCGCCATCGGCATCGCCGGCCAGGCCTCGATCGACAAGGTCGCCGGCCCCGTCGGCGAGGCGCTGATCATGACCGCGATCGGCCTGGCCACCGCGGTCCCGGCCGTGCTCGGCTACAACTGGCTCGTGCGCCGCAACAAGGGCGCCACCGAGCGGGTGCGCAACTTCTCGTCCGACCTGCACTCGATCCTGCTCGGCGGCGTGCGCGTTGGCGCCCAGTCGGTCGCCTCGCCGTCGGCGCCGATGACGGCGACTGCCGGCGTGACCCGGGTCGCCTGACCCATGAGCATGAACGTCGGCTCGTCGGACGGCGACGAGGACGAGGTCGTCTCGGCCATCAACACCACGCCGCTGGTCGACGTGATGCTGGTGCTGCTGATCATCTTCCTCATCACCATCCCGGTGGTGACCCACACGGTGAAGGTGAACCTGCCCAAGGACGCCAACCAGGAGGCCCAGACCAAGCCCCACAACGTCACCATCGCGGTGACCGAGAACGGCCAGATCTTCTGGGACGCGATCCCGATCCGCGACAGCCACGACCTGCTGCACCGCCTCGAGACGGTGGCGGTCGAGCAGCCGCAGCCCGAGGTGCAGATCCGCGGCGACGCGCTGTCGCGCTACGAGAGCGTCGGCAAGGTGGTGTTCGCCTGCCAGCAGGCCGGCATCTCCAAGGTCGGCTTCATCACCCAGCCGCCGCCGCACGGCGGCTGAGCCGGCCGGACCCGGCGCGCGCCGGGTCCGGCCCCCAATCCATCGTCCCCCCGCAGCAACTCAGGAACGCCGTATCATGTCCATGAACGTGGGATCCTCGAGCTCGCCGGATGCCGATCCGGAGGTGATGGTCGACGTCAACACGACGCCGCTGATCGACGTGATGCTGGTGCTGCTGATCATGCTGATCATCACCATCCCGATCCAGACCCATGCGGTGAAGCTCGACCTGCCGCAGGGCAACCCGCCGCCGCCGCCGGTGCCGCCCACCGTGGTCACCATCGACGTCGACTTCGACGGCGCCGTCTCGTGGAACGGCGAGCCGATCCCCGACGAGCCCTCGCTGCTGTCGCACTTCGCCACCGCGGCAGCGCTGCCGGACCAGCCCGAGATCCACCTGCGCCCGAACAAGCTCGCCGACTACAAGTACGTCGCCCACGTGCTGGCCGACGCGCAGCGCCTCGGCATGACCAAGCTCGGCATCGTCGGCAACGAACAATTCATGGGACAGAACTGATCACATGACGCCCCGCCTCCTGCGCCCGGCCCTCCTTCGCTCGGCCCTGCTGGGCGGCTCCATCCTGGCCGGCGCCGCGCTGTCCGCCCTGTCCGTGCTGTCCCCGGCGCCCGCGCAGGCGCAGGAGACGCTGCGGCCGGCGGTCGGCCGCCCGCTGCAGCAGGCGGAGGGCGACCTGCGCCGCCGCGCCTACCCGCGGGCGATGGCCGAGGTGAACGCCGCCGACGCCGTGCGCGACAAGACCCCCTACGAGGCCTACGTGATCGCCCAGCTGCGCGCGGCGATCGCGCAGGGCTCCGGCAACCTCGGCGAGGCGATCGCCGCCGACGACGCGCTGATCGCCTCGCCGCGCACGCCGGCCGCGGAAAAGACCAGGCTGCTGATGGCCGAATCCGGCCTCGCCTACACTGCCAAGGACTACCCCCGCGCCATCACCGCGCTGGAGCGCTACTTCAAGGCCGGCGGCAACGACCCGCAGATGCACACGCTGCTGATCCAGTCCTACTACCTGCAGAAGGACTTCCCCAACGCCGCCCGCGCGCAGCAGCGCCAGATCGCCGCCGAGGTGCGGGCCGGCGGCCGGCCGCCCGAGAACCAGCTCAACCTGCTGGCCTCGGTGCAGATGCAGTCGCAGGACCGCAACGGCTTCAACGAGACCATGGTCGAGCTGGTGCGCTACTACCCGAAGCCGCTCTACTGGGCCCAGCTGGTGCACGGGCTGCAGACCAACCCGGACATCCCCGACCGGCTGCAGTACGACATCGACCGCATCCGCCTGGCCGTCGGCCTGCTCGGCACCACGTCCGACTTCATGGACATGACCGAGCTCGCCGTGCAGCAGGGCTACCCGGTGCAGGCGCAGCGGATCATGGCGCAGGGCTATGCCGGCGGCGCGCTCGGCCGCGACGCCGGCGCCGCCCGCGAGGCCCGCCTGAAGGCGCTGGTCGACCAGGCCGTCGCCGACATGAAGGCGAACTTCGCCGCCCAGCAGAAGGCGGCCGCGGCCGCACCCTACGGCGACGACCTGGTCCGCCTCGGCACCAACCTGGTCGACGGCGGCCAGCCGGCGGCGGGGCTGGCTATGATGCGCCAGGGCCTGGCTAGCCCCAAGCTGCTGCTGCCCGACGACGACCGCCTGCATTACGGCCTGGCGACGCTGGCCGCCGGCCAGAAGCCGCAGGCGATCGCCGTGTTCCGCTCGGTCGGCGGCACCGGCCCGGTGCACGAGCTGGCCGAACTCTGGACCCT
>CAXTVM010000077.1:0-8384 GCA_964247725.1 uncultured Acetobacteraceae bacterium
GACCTGCTGCATCGCGGCTGGAGCGCCCGCCAGGCCGGCCGCTGGACCGGCCGCGCCTCCTCGCCTAGCCACGTCGAGACGCTGCTGGGCGCGCTGTCGCCGGCAGCCGGACTGGTGACGGTGCTGGACGGCGCACCCTCCACCCTGTCCTGGCTGGGGGCGGTGCGCGGCATGCGCACCAGCCCGCTCGGCGTGGACCGCTTCGGCCAGACCGGCGACTTGCCGGACCTCTACCAGACCTATCGCCTGGACGCCGACGCCATCGTCGAGGCAGCCGCCGAGCTGTTCCTGGAGGGATGACCATGTCGGTCGAAGTGACGATGCCGGCCCTGTCCCCCACCATGGAGAAGGGCAACCTGGCGCGGTGGCTGGTGCGCGAGGGCGACCCGGTCCGGGCGGGTGACGTGCTGGCCGAGATCGAGACCGACAAGGCCAGCATGGAGTTCGAGGCCGCCAGCGACGGCGTGCTCAGCCGGATCATGGTCGCCGCCGGCACCGAAGACGTGCCGGTCGGCACCGTGATCGCACTGATCAACGATGCGGCGGCCGCGGACGCGCGACCCGATGCGGCACCGGCGGGACCCGCTCCCGCCAAGACCGCGGCCCCGGCTCCGGTCGCCGCCGCCCCGTCGCTGCCCGTGGCGCCCGCGGCATCGCCCGCGACGCCCGCCCCCGTGCCGCACGCGCCGCCGGCCGAGGTGCTCGACACCAATTCGTCCGCGCCGCCGCCGGCCGTTCCGTCCGCCAGCCGGGCGAGCCCGCTGGCGCGGCGGATCGCCGCCGCCAAGGGCATCGACCTCGGCCAGGTCCGCGGCTCCGGCCGCGGCGGCAAGATCCTGCGGATCGACGTGCTGCCGGACCCCGCCTCGGTGGCGGCCGCGGCGCCGGCCTCCGCCCCGGCCGCACCGGCGGCGCCGGTCTATCCGCCGCCAGTCGGCATCCCGCACGAGGCGGTCAAGCTGTCGGGGATGCGCCGGACCATTGCCGCCCGGCTGACCGAAGCCAAGCAGACCGTGCCGCACTTCTACCTCAACGTCGACATCCGGCTGGACGCGCTGCTGGATCTGCGGCGCGAGCTCAACGCCGCCGCCGGCAATGGCGGGCTCAAGCTCTCGGTCAACGACTTCCTGATCAAGGCGCTGGCGATCGCGCTGGAGGAGGTTCCGGACGCCAACGTGCAGTTCGGCGGCGACCAGCTCTACCGCTTCCGCCGGGCGGACGTGGCCATGGCGGTGGCGATCCCCGGCGGGCTGGTCACCCCGGTCATCGTCGACGCCGCGAACAAGCGCCTGACCCGCCTGGCCGCCGAGGCGAGGGACCTCGCCGCCCGCGCCCGCACCGGCCAGCTCACGCCGGAGGAGTATCGGGGCGGCACCGCGTCGATCTCCAACCTTGGCATGTTCGGCATGAGCTCGATCACGCCGATCCTGAACCCGCCGCAGGCGCTGATCCTGGGCGTCGGCGCCGGCGTCGAGAAGCCGTGGGTGCGGGACGGCGCCGTCGGGATCGCGACCGTCATGACGGCGACCGGCAGCTTCGACCACCGCGCGATCGACGGCGCGGTGGGCGCCGAGTTCATGCGCGGCTTCAAGAGGCTGGTGGAACAGCCTCTCGACATCCTGACCTAGCGGTGGCGGGCGTGCCGGACGTCCGGACCTCGAAAGACCGGACCCTGCGGCCACTCGACGTTGCCGTGCGGGAACGGCATGTAGGCTGGCGTGATCCTGACGCCCGTCCTGGCGGCGGTTCCGCGGGCGCTGGCCCGCGCGGACCGCTTCCGGACGAACCCCGACCCCATCGACCACCCCAGCGAGAAGGACCTTCTGCCGTGGACAGCGACATGCCGATCATCAAGCCCAAGTTCCACCACGTCACCCTGAAGACCAATCGCCTGGACGAGATGGTGGAGTGGTACAGCGTGGTGCTGGGCGCGCACGTGAACTTCAAGGACAAGTTCAACGCCTGGACCTCGAACGACGATGCCAACCACCGCGTCGCCTTCCTGGCGGCGCCGGGCCTCGGCGAAGACGAGAAGAAGAGCTTCCACAACGGCATGCACCACAGCGCGTTCGAGTACGACAGCTTCGACGACCTGATGGCGTCGTATCGGCGCATGGCCGACCTCGGCATCGCGCCCGCCTTCTGCCTGGACCACGGCCTGACGATCTCGCTCTACTACGAGGACCCGGAGGGCAACTTCGTCGAGCTGCAGAGCGATAACTTCGGCGACTGGAACCTGTCCGTCGAGTTCATGCGGACCTCGACGGACTTCCAGTCCAACCCCACCGGAACCCAGTTCGACCCCGAGAAGGTCTACCAGGCCCACAAGACCGGCATGGACTTCAAGGTCCTGCAGGCGGCGGTGCGCAGGGGCGACTACCTGCCGACCGAGCACCACCCGATGGGCCTGCCGCCGCAGGCGCCGGCGGCGGCCACCGGCGCGCTCTGAGGGCGCGCTGGCGGATGGACCGGGCGAGCGGTGAGGGAGGGCGGACGATGAGCACCGATCGAGATGGCAGGCTGGCGCCCGGGGTTCGCGAGGCCGTGGAGGCCTTGGTGGCGGAGCATGCCTGGCTCATCGACCACGGACAGGCGGACCGGATCTCCGAGCTTTATGCCGAGGACGGGAAGATGTACGGCGTCGGTCCCGACCTGATCGGTCGCGACGCGATCGCCGCCTGGAGCCTGAGCCGCGCCGCCATGCGCGACCGCGTGTCGCGGCATGTTTGCACCAACCTCCGCCTGGTGCCGGTCTCCGAGGACGAGGTGCACGGCACCTCGATCCTGGCGGTGTTCCGGCATGACGGCCCCGGTGCGCGCCCGACGGTGCCGTTCATGGTCGGCGACTGCGAGGACGTCTTCCGCCGCGGCGCGGACGGCGCCTGGCGGATCGCCGAGCGCCGCATGACGCCGGCATTCGGCGGCGCCTGACCGGGTCTGCGGTCAGGCCAGGATCCGGTAGGGCACCACGCCGCGCTCGCCGGAGCCGACGTCCAGGGCGCGGCCGACCGGCGGCACCGCGCGGTGCCGGCACAGGGCGCGCTCGCAGGCGCGGCAGCCGGGCCCGATCGGCACCGCCGCCGCCGGGCTGCCGAGGTCGAGGCCGGCGGCATAGACGGTGAGCGGCGCATATTCGATCTCGCAGCCCAGCACCACGGCGACCGAGCGCGGCCGGCTCAGGTAGGCGCTGTCGCTGCGGCCCACGGTCCGGGCGATGTTGAGGTAGGTCACGTCGTCCGGGGTGCGCGCCAGCTGCACCAGGGTCTCGCCAGGGCGGGCGAACGCGCCGTAGACGTTCCAGAGCGGGCAGGGGCCGCCGAAGCGGGCAAACTGGAACCGCGTCGCCGAGGACCTCTTCAGCACGTTGCCGGCGATGTCGGTCTTGAGGAAGAAGAACGGCAGCCCGGGCGTGCCGGGGCGCTGCATGGTGCTGAGCCGGTGGCAGACCTGCTCGAAGCTGGCGCCGAACCGCCGCTGCAGCCGGGCCACGTCGTAGCGGACCGCGCGCGCCTCCTCCAGGAACCGCGCGTAGGGCATCATCAGCGCGCCGGCGAAGTAGTTGGCAAGCCCGACCCGGGCCAGCGCCGTCGCCTCCGCGCCCGACAACGGGGTGCAGCGCAGCACCCGCTCGATCTCGCGCCGCTGCTCCAGCTGCGCCACCGCATGGGCCATCCAGAACACGCGGCTCTCGGTCGAGGCCTCCTCCGCCAGCGCCAAGCGGCGGGTCGCGCGGTTCAGCCTCCAGACCGTTCCGGTCCCCAGCAGCGCCGCGTCGGTGTCGACGATGATGCCGTGCCGGTCGCGGAGATAGCGCACCAGGTCGTCGCCCAGGCGCTCGCGGCTGAACCCTTGGGCCCCGACCAGGCTCTCGGCGGCGCGGTCGAGCCCGGCGAAATGGTTGCGGTGGTCCTGCACCCAGTCGCGCACCTCCTCGTAGGTCGAGCCGGCCCCATGATCCTGCGGCGCGTCCCGGCCCGCCGGTCCGGCCTGCTCGCGGCGGGCCTGGAACGCGCGATAGAGGGCCAGGAAGCGCTCCGCCACCACCGGGGCGGCCTGGATGCTGGCCTCCGCCTCGGCCAGGCTGACGATGCCGCCGCCGAACAGTGGATCGGCGGTGGCCTGGCGCAGGTCGTGCGCCAGCCGCAGCGTCTCGCTGTCCTCGAAGGCGGAGACCGAGATGCCGAGACGCTCGGCCAGGCGGTGCATGACCCGGCGCGGCAGCGGCCGCTGGTCGCACTCGATCTGGCTCAGGTAGCTGGGCGACAGGCCGATCGAGCGGGCCAGGGCGGCCTGGCTGATGCGGTGCTGCTCGCGTAGGCGGCGCAGGCGCCCGCCGACGAACAGCCTCGGCGCCGCACCCGTTCGCAACATCCGCAACCCGCTCCGTGATCCATACGCAAAAATCTGCAATACGCGGCTTTATCCCGCCCGACGACAGGACGATAGTGCGGCCCCGCGACGACCTGGCCGCCTGGCGTAGAGAACACTCCGATGATCCTTCATGATGTCCGCGTTCATCCCGAGACCGATCGCCTGCCGCGCGAGGAGCAGCTGGCGTGGAAGATCGCGCAGGTGGCGGTCGATCCGGTGCCGGTCGACGACGCGGTCGCCGAGATGATCGCCAACCGGCTGATCGACAACGCCGCGGTGGCGATCGCCTCGGTCAACCGCCATCCCGTGGTCACCGCCCGCGACCAGGCGCTGGCGCACGCGCGCCCGGGCGGCGCCACAGTGTTCGGGCTCGGGCCCGACGTGCGGGTGCACGCCGAGTGGGCGGCCTGGGCCAACGGCACCGCGGTCCGCGAGCTAGACTACCACGACACCTTCCTGGCCGCGGAGTACTCCCATCCCGGCGACAACATCCCGCCGATCCTGGCGGTGGCGCAGCAGCGCGGCATGACCGGCGCCGCCCTCGTGCGCGGGCTCGCCACCGGCTACGAGATCCAGGTCGACCTCGTGCGCGCGATCAGTCTGCACAAGCACAAGATCGACCACGTGGCGCATCTGGGGCCGTCGGCCGCCGCCGGCATCGGCACCATGCTGGGCCTGCCGGCCGAGATCATCTACCAGTCGGTGCAGCAGGCGCTGCACGTCACGACGGCGACGCGGCAGTCGCGCAAGGGCGAGATCTCGTCCTGGAAGGCGTTCGCGCCCAGCCATGCCGGCAAGCTGGCGATCGAGGCGGTCGACCGCGCCATGCGCGGCGAGGGCGCGCCCAGCCCGATCTACGAGGGCGAGGACGGCGTCATCGCCTGGATGCTCGACGGCCGGGACGCCCGCTACCAGGTGCCGCTGCCCGCACCCGGCGAGGCCAAGCGCGGCATCCTCGACACCTATACCAAGGAGCACTCGGCCGAGTACCAGAGCCAGGCGCTGATCGACCTGTCCTTCAGGCTGGGCAAGCAGGTCGACAACTGGGACGACGTCGAGAGCATCCTGATCGAGACCTCGCACCACACCCACTACGTGATCGGCACCGGCTCCAACGATCCGCAGAAGTTCGACCCGACCGCGTCGCGCGAGACGCTCGACCACTCGATCATGTACATCGTCGCCGTCGCGCTGCAGGACGGCGAGTGGCACCATGTGCGGTCCTACGACCCGGCGCGGGCGCAGCGTCCGGACACGGTGGCGCTGTGGCGCAAGATCAGCACGGTCGAGGACCCGAGATGGACCGCGCGCTACCATTCCGAGGACGCGGACGTGAAGGCGTTCGGCGGCAAGGTGATCATCAAGCTGAAGAACGGCCGGGTGATCGCCGACGAGCTGGCGGTCGCCAACGCGCACACGCTGGGCGCCACGCCGTGGACGCGGCCGGCCTACGTCAACAAGTTCAGGATCCTGACCGAGGGCATCCTGGACGACGCCGAGGCCGAGCGCTTCCTCGCCGTGGTGCAGCGGCTGCCGGAGCTCTCCGCGGACGAGCTTTCGGAGCTTACCGTGGCATTACCTCAAGGGAAGTTGGGCGTCGGGGCGAAGGGGATCTTCTAAAGGCCAGGGCTCTGCCCTGGACCGCGTCCAAGGGGCCGTCATGCGCAGCGTGCTTCGCACGACGGCCCTTGGAACCCAATTCTTTAAGTAGCGGTTTCCAAAGGCGAGCCTTTGGCGGGGTCCAGGGGCAGAGCCCCTGGCCTTAACTTCTGAGGGACAGCACCATGAGCGAGACCACCGGCCCGAAGCCCAAGAAGTCCGTCGCCCTGTCCGGCGTCGTCGCCGGCAACACCGCGCTCTGCACGGTCGGGCGTTCCGGCAACGACCTGCACTATCGCGGCTACGACATCATCGACATCGCCCGTACCTGCGAGTTCGAGGAGATCGCGCACCTGCTGGTGCACGGCCACCTGCCGAACGCCGCCGAGCTCGCCGCCTACAAGCTGAAGCTGAAGCGCCTGCGCGGCGTGCCGGCCTCGGTGCGCGCGGTGCTGGAGAGTCTGCCGGCGGCGGCGCACCCGATGGACGTGATGCGCACCGGCGTCTCGGCGCTGGGCTGCGTGCTGCCGGAGAAGGACGATCACAACCCGGCCGGCGCCCGCGACATCGCCGACCGGCTGATGGCCTCGCTCGGCTCGATGCTGATGGTCTGGTACCAGTACAGCCACAACGGCGTGACGCTCGACGTCGAGACCGAGGACGGCAGCATCGGCGGCCACTTCCTGCACCTGCTGCACGGCGAGCCGGCGCCCGAGAACTGGGTCCAGGCGATGCACGCCTCGCTGGTGCTGTATGCCGAGCACGAGTTCAACGCGTCGACCTTCACCGCGCGCGTCGTCGCCGGCACCGGGTCCGACATGTACTCCTGCATCGCCGGCGGCATCGGCGCGCTGCGCGGCCCCAAGCACGGCGGCGCCAACGAGGTGGCGTTGGAAATCCAGCAGCGCTACGCGACGCCGGAGCAGGCCGAGGCCGATATCCGCGCACGCGTGGAGCGCCGGGAGGTGGTGATCGGCTTCGGCCACCCGGTCTACACGATCTCCGACCCGCGCAACGTGGTGATCAAGGAGATTGCCCGCGAGCTGTCGGCCGAGCGCGGCTCCTTGGCCAAATTCGCGGTGGCCGAGCGCATCGAGAGCGTGATGGCGGACGCCAAGAAGATGTTCCCCAACCTCGACTGGTTCTCGGCGGTGTCGTACGAGGCGATGGGCGTGCCGACGGCGATGTTCACGCCCCTGTTCGTGATCGCGCGCGCCGCCGGCTGGTCGGCGCACGTGATCGAACAGCGCGAGGACGGCAAGATCATCCGGCCCACTGCCAATTATGTCGGTCCTGAGAACCTGGCCTTCGTGCCGCTGGCGGAGCGGTCCTGACCATGCCCTACCTCGACGCCGCAGACCTGCCCACCGAAGCCGCCGGCCTGCGCTTCCGCCGGCTGCTCGACCGCCCCGGGATCCTGCAGATCCCGGGCACCCACAACGGCCAGGCGTCGCTGCAGGCCAAGGCGGCCGGGTTCGAGGCCTGCTACCTGTCGGGGGCGGCGATGACCGCCTCGATGGGACTGCCGGACCTCGGCATCATCACCGTCGACGAGGTGGCGTTCTTCATCCGCCAGGTGGCGCGCTCCTCGATGCTGCCGGTGCTGGTGGACGGCGATACCGGCTACGGCGAGGCACTGAACGTGATGCACATGGTGCGCACGTTCGAGGAGGCGGGGGCCGCCGCGGTGCATCTTGAGGACCAGCTGCTGCCCAAGAAGTGCGGCCACCTCAACGACAAGCGGCTGGCCACGCCGGCCGACATGGCCGCCAAGGTGGCCGCGGCCGCGCGGGCCCGCCGCTCGCTGTTCGTGATCGCCCGCACCGACGCCGCCGCCTCCGAGGGCATGGAGGGCGCGGTGGCGCGCGCCAAGCTCTACATGGAGGCCGGCGCCGACGCGATCTTCCCGGAGGCGCTGAACACGCCGGAGATGTTCCGCGAGTTCGCGTCCCGCATGCCTGGCACGAGGCTGCTGGCGAACATGACCGAGTTCGGCCGCACGCCGTTCTTCACCGCCGCCGAGTTCGAGCAGTTCGGCTACCACATGGTGATCTGGCCGGTGAGCTCGCTGCGCGTCGCCAACAAGGCGCAGGAGGAGCTGTTCCGCGCGATCCGGCGCGACGGCGGCACCCACGGCATGGTCGAGCGCATGCAGACCCGCAAGGAGCTCTATGACACCATCGGCCTGCATGACTACGAGGCGCTCGACGCCTCGATCGTGCGGACTGTGATTCCGGAAGGCGTGCCGCAACGCGGCTGACGCGGCTGTGGCCTCGGCATGGCGCGGCCGTCGGCGCGATACCAAATGAAGACGACGATGGGCGCGGCACCGGTTTTTGCCGGGGGCCGGGTCGGATCTGCTGAGCCTGGTGGTCTGAGATGTCTGAGACTGAGTTTGACGTTGTCGTCGTTGG
>CAXTVM010000078.1:0-7954 GCA_964247725.1 uncultured Acetobacteraceae bacterium
CTTTGCCCCTGGACCCCACTGGGGCCGCGGGCCCCAGGCCCCGATTCGTTAAGCGAATACTTCCATGCACGGATGACCTTCTTACGAATCGGGGTTTGGGGCCATCGTGCGCAGCACGCTTCGCGTGACGGCCCCAACGGGTCCAGGGCAGAGCCCTGGCCTTCTCCTTCCACGTCTCCTCGAATGCGATGGCCCTGCCGGATGCCCGCCCCCGCGGCCGTACCCCCGGTGCCACATGCCGGTCATGCCGCGGCTCCGGTTCCGCGGATATCCGCCATGTCCTAGGATCGCCGCATGAACAAGAAGCTCCTGGTGTTGCCGGGCGACGGCATCGGTCCCGAGGTGATGCGCGAGGCCGGCCGCGTGGTCGGCTGGCTGGCGCGGCGGCGCGGCATCAGCTTCGACATCAGCGAGGAGCTGGTCGGCGGCGCCTCGATCGACGCGCACGGCGTGCCGATCCGCGACGCGGTGGTGACGGCGGCGCGGGAGGCCGACGCGGTGCTGTTCGGCTCGGTCGGCGGACCGAAATGGGACGGCATCGACTTCGCGCTCCGGCCCGAGGTGGCGATCCTGCGCCTGCGCCGCGAGCTCGGGCTGTTCGCCAACCTGCGGCCGGCGGTGGTGCTGGACCCTCTGGTCGACGCCAGCACGCTCAAAGCCGACGTGGTGCGCGGGCTCGACATCATGATCGTGCGCGAGACCGTGGGCGGCATCTATTTCGGCGAGCCGCGCGGCATCGAGACGCTGCCTGACGGCAGCCGGCGCGGCGTCAACACGGAGGTCTACACCACCCACGAGATCGAGCGGGTGGCGCGGGTGGCGTTCGAGCTGGCGCGCGGACGCGGCGGGCGGCTGTGCTCGGTCGACAAGTGCAACGTGATGGAGTCCGGCCTGCTGTGGCGGGAGGTGGTAACGGCGCTCGGCGCCCGCGACTATCCGGACGTGGCGCTCGGCCACATGCTGGCCGACAGCTGCGCCATGCAGCTGGTGCGCAACCCGCGCCAGTTCGACGTGATCGTCACCGGCAACCTGTTCGGCGACATCCTGTCCGACCTGGCCTCGATGCTGACCGGCAGCCTCGGCATGCTGCCCTCGGCGACCCTGGGCCAGCCCGGGCCGGACGGCCGGCGGCCGGCGCTGTACGAGCCGATCCACGGCAGCGCCCCCGACATCGCCGGCACCGGCCAGGCCAACCCGCTGGCGCAGATCCTCAGCCTGGCGATGCTGCTGCGCCACTCGTTCGGGCTGGAGGAGGAGGCGGCGCTGGTCGAGGGCGCCTGCGGCCGGGTGCTGGCGAGCGGGCTGCGCACCGCCGACATCATGAGCCCGGGCAAGGCCCGGGTCGGCACCCAGGTGATGGGCGAGGCGGTGCTACGCGAGCTCGACAAGCGGGGCGAGCTCGACAAGCGGGACGGCACGATGCCGTGAGCGAGACGGCGAACATCGTCATCGTGGGGGCGGGGCCGACCGGCCTGTCGGCGGCCGTGCTGTTGCGGCAGCGGGGCTTCAGCCCGATCGTGCTCGACCGGCGGCCCGGCCTCGGGCATCTGCCGGCCGCCCATGTCGCGAACACCCGAACGCTCGAGGTCTTCGACGAGATGGGCGTGGCCGACATCGTGAACCGCAAGGGCGACCCTGCCGCGATGAGCAGCCTGGTCGCCTGGGTCGAGAGCATGGCGGGGCGGGAATACGGCATCCTGCCGATCCGGACGCCGAAGCGGGAAGGCGGCCCGATCAGCGCCTTCACGGCGGTCAACATCCCGCAGACGGAGCTCGAGCCGATCCTGCTCGAGCGGCTGGTGGAGCTGGGCGGCACGGTACGGTTCGGTGCGGACGTCACCGGGGTCGAGATCCGGGGAGATCGGGCGCGGCTGACGGTCCGGTCGACCGGACAGGACGACGATCCCGAGCAGCTCGACTGCGAATGGGTCCTGGGCTGCGACGGGGCCGGCAGCGTCGTCAGGCGCTCGGTCGGCATCGAGATGGTCGGCCCGCGCACGATCGCCCGCTTCATGACGATCTACTTCCGCGCCGACATCGACCGCTACCGCGAGGGACGCGAGGGCGTGCTGTACTGGATCGGCGGCAGCGAGGTGCGCGGCGTCTTCATCAGCTTCGACCGGGTCGGCCGCAGCTGGGCGATGCTGGTCCCGATCGGCGACCTTCCGCTCGAGACCTTCGACGACGATGCCGCGCGCGCGATCGTGCACAAGGCGATCGGCAGCCGGGACGTCGAGGTGACCCTGCAGGGCTTGAGCACCTGGAACATGAGCGCGCAGGTGGCCGACCTGTTCCGGATCGGGCCGGTGCTGCTGGCCGGCGACGCCTGCCACCGCTTCCCGCCCACCGGCGGCCTCGGCATGAACACCGGGATCCAGGACGCCCACAACCTGGCCTGGAAGCTCGCCGCCGTGCTCCGGCGGGAGGCCGGCGCCAGCCTGATCGACAGCTACGAGATCGAGCGCAAGCCGATCGCCCGGCGCAATACCGATCAGAGCGTCGGCAACCTGATGAAGATGGGCAGGATCGACGACGCGCTCGGCGTGCAGACGCTGGCGCCGATCAGGGCCGACGCGGGCAGCGGGCCGATCGCGGCCTATCCGGCCGACGTGCTGGGGATCGACGGCGACGGTCCGGACGCGGTGGCGCGGCGGGCGCTGATCCAGGACGCCATCGACGAGCAGCTCGAGCATTTCGCGCAAGGGTCCGGGCTGGACCTCGGCTACTCCTATGCCGAGGGCGCCCTCGTGCCGGACGGGTCGGCGCCGCCGTCGTCCGGCCCGTCCCACTATCGTCCGGATGCGCATCCGGGTGCTCGCCTGCCCTACGCCACGGTCGCGGGCTCGGGCCGATCGACGCTGCGGCTGGTGTCGCCCGACGGCATCACCCTGTTCGCCTCCGACCCGCGGTGGTCGGAGGTCGCCGTCGGGGTCGCCGGCCAGACCGGCATCGCCATCCGGACGCTGATCGTCGGCTCCGACACCGCCGACACCGAGGACACCGTGACCGGCCTGCTCGGCATCGGCGGCGGGGGAGCGGTGGCGGTGCGTCCCGACCAGGTCGTGCTCTGGCGCATGCCGGCGTGGTCGGACGACGCGGCGAGCCAGCTGCTGCATGCCGTGCGGGTCGGTTACGGGCTCGAGTAGGGGCGACTCCACCCAGAACCGGATCGCGCGGTCATCCGGTCATGCAGGGCTGTCGCAGTTGAGGAGACGTGGAAGGAGAAGGCCAGGGCGCTGCCCTGGACCCGTTGGGGCCCGCGGCCCCAGTGGGGTCCAGGGGCAAAGCCCTTGGCCTTCTTCCTCATGCGACAGCCGCGTCCGCTCAGGCGAGGTCCTGCAGCCGGAACCAGGCGATGCGGCCGATCTCGGCCAGGGCGGTCCATCGCTCCGCGTCCGGACCGTTCTCCAGGCGGCGGGCGAAGGCATCGAGCACGCTGGCCCGGGTGTGGGCGCGCGCGGCGACGATGAACGGGAAGCCGTGCCGGCTCCGGTAGGCGGTGTTGAGGCGGTCGAAGCGGTCGTACTCGTCGTCGGACAGCCGGTCGAGGCCGAGGCCGCGTTGCTCGCCGGCCGAGTGCGCCTGCAGCGCGCCGGCGCGGGCGAGCCGGCCGGCAAGGTCGGGATGGGCGCGGATCAGCGCCAGCTGCCGCGCCGGCGGCGCCTGCTCGACCGCCTGCTGCAGCGCCGCGTGCAGGCTCGTCCGGTCGGCGAACGGGCGCCGCAGCCACGCCTCCGCCGCGACCCAGGGCGAATGCTCGTAGAGGCTGCCGAGGCGGGCGGCGAAGCCGTCTTGGTCGGTGCCGTTCATCGCCTCGAGCAGCGGGTCGGCTGGGGTATCGGCGGTCATGCGGCTCGCCGGATCCGCGATCGCGGCCCGGTCCACCGCCGCAGCAGCGCCAGCGAGACCAGGAAGGAGGCGGCCAGGCCGGCCGTGCAGCCGAGCGGGAGGCCGATCGCCGGCGGTGCGGCCGGGCGCGCCCGGATGATCACGCTGAGCTCGCCGCCGCCTGGCGGGGCCTCGACCAGGCGGCTGAAGCCGTCGCTGGAGACCAGCGCGCGGCCCGGTGCCGGCGCCGCCAGCAGCACCTCGAGGTCCTGGTTGCGGCCGTCGATCGCCGCGATCAGGGGGGCGCCGCCGCCGTCTGCGACATAGCCGCCGGCGTCGCGGTGCCAGCCGGTGTCCTCCATCTGGCCGGGGAAGTCGCGCCGGCGCCAGAACAGCACGTTGGCGTCGCGGATGGCGGCGACCCGCAGCGGGCCGCCCTGCGGCGAGACCGCGACGATCCGGCGCGTCTCCGGCAGGGTGGAGACGGCGCAGGCGGCCAGCAGGGCGAGGCTCGCCGCCGCCAGCGCCACGCCCGCCTCGCCGGCCGGTCCGAGCCGGGCGGCCGCCTGGCGCGCCGGCAGGCGGAGCAGGCGGTGGCGGCGGATCGCCAGGGCGGCCAGGACGGTGCCGACATAGGCGGCGAACGCGCACCAGTAGAAGTAGCGGTATTCCGCCGAGACGATGATGGGGAAATAGCTCAGCAGGTAGGCCAGTCCGGAGCACAGCACGGCGAGCGCCAGCCGGCCCTCTCCGGTGGTGGCGGCGCCGGAGCGGAGCAGCAGCAGCAGGCTGGCCACGGACAGCAGCGCGAAGCAGGCCGGCCGGCCGAGGAAGCGGGCCACCGGCCAGTCGACGTAGCGCCGCGACAGCGCGCTGGCCGCCCGCGGCGGGTCGTCGGCGACCCGCCAGCCCCAGCGGTTGTCGGCAGGGTAGAACATCGAGGGCGAGTTGGGGTCGAACAGCGCTAGCCGGAAGGTCGGCAGCATCATGGTGACGGCACCGAGCGGGTGGTGGAGCATGGCGCGGGCCCAGGCGGCGGTCAGGCTCGGCGAGCCCCACAGGCGCTGCCGATGCAGCGTGTCGAAGATGAAGCGGCAGTGGCCGCCCCAGGCCGGGTCCCACTGGATCGGGGTGTAGCAGGCGCTGGTGATGTCATGCGCCTGCACCGCCGTCCAGCGGCCGGGGAACAGGTTCTGCCGCTCGTGGTCGGACAGGGCCAGCAGGTCGTAGGTCTTGACCGCGTCCGCCAGGTGCAGGGGCGTCGCGTGCAGCACCCGGTCCTGCAGCGCCAGCAGGAGCGGCATCGCCAGCAGCATCGTGCCGGTCGCCAGCGCCATGCGGCGGCCGCCGAGGCGGCGATTGGCCAGCAGCAGCAGCGGCACCAGGGCGAGGATCGCGTTCGGGCGGGTGAGGAAGCCGCACAGCAGCAGCGCGTTGGCGGCGATCCTGGCCGCGAGGACGGCTCCCGCCCGGCCGGCGCCGTCGCGATCGGCGGCCAGGATGCAGGGCAGGGAGGCGAGCAGCCAGCCGGCCAGCAGCGTGTCGACGTGGATGTTGCCGAGGTAGTTGAAGCTGCCCGGCAGCAGCGGCACGCCGAGCAGGAGAAGTGCGGCCACACCCAGGCGCCGCTGCGCCCCGATGGCCAGGGCCGTCAGGCTGCCCCAGATCAGCGCGCCTTCGAGCAGCAGCGGACCGACCGGGCCGGGTGCCAACGCCAGCAGGCCCCGCCAGAGCAGGGCCATGAACGGGGAGTGCCAGTCGTCGTAGCGGCCGGTGACCGCCTGCTCGAGCTGACCGACGGAGTCCGGGTTCAGGTAGCCGGGGTAGCTGGCATCGATGACGAAGCCCGCGCCGGCGATCGCGAGCAGCGCGGCGAGCGCGCGGCGGAGCATGGAGCTCGCCGCGGCCCGGGTCACGCGACGGTCTGTCCGGCCGGGCCGGGCGGCGGCTGGATCGAGGGCTAGAAGCCCTCGCGCTCCAGGCGCTTGCGCTCCATCTTGCGGGCGCGGCGGACGGCCTCCGCGGCCTCGCGGGCGCGGCGCTCGGACGGCTTCTCGTAGTGCCGGCGCAGCTTCATCTCGCGGAAGATGCCCTCGCGCTGCATCTTCTTCTTGAGCGCCTTGAGCGCCTGGTCGACATTGTTGTCACGGACAAGAACCTGCACTGGGCCGTCATCTCCTGCTGGCGTCGGGCGCCGCATTGGGGGGCGTCGAGGCATCTGGATGCACTGCGGGCGCCGCCAAGCGCGGAGTCCCGAAGAGGCTGGCGCTATAGCATGCGGCCGCGGCGCGGCACAAATGCTTCCGGTCGTGCGCGTCGAGGAAGGAAAGGCCCGGGCTATGCCCTGGACCCGTTGGGGCCGTCGTGCGCAGCACGCTTCGCGTGATGGCCCCAAACCCCGATTCGTAAGAAGAATTTCCTTAACGAAATGGGGCCGTCGTGCGCCAGCACGCTCCGCGTGGCGGCCCCAGCGGGGTCCAGGGGCAAGGCCCCTGGCCTTGCTACTTTTGCCGGCCGAAGGTGGCGTCGATCGCCCGGCCGTGGCGTTGCGCTCGCACACACGGAGCGAGGACGCGCGAACCATGGCTTTGTTGAAGATCGCCCGCATGGGTCATCCGGTGCTGCTTGGCCGCGCCGAGCCGGTGGACGATCCCGGCGCGCCGGCGATCGCGCGGCTGGTGGAGGACATGATCGAGACCATGGTGGATGCCAGCGGCGCCGGGCTGGCGGCGCCGCAGGTGCACGTGCCGCTGCGGCTGTTCGTCTACATGGTGCCGGAGCTGCGCAGCACCGGGCCTGACGATCCGCCGCGCGCGGTGGCGGCGCTGATCAACCCGGTGCTGACGCCGGTCGGCGACGAGATCGCCACCCAGACCGAGGGCTGCCTGTCGATCCCGGGCCTCCGCGGCGCGGTGCCGCGGCCGGCGCGGATCCGCTACGAGGGGGTCGACCAGCACGGCGCCGCGGTGTCGGGCGAGGCCACCGGCTTCCTGGCGCTGGTGCTGCAGCACGAGAACGACCACCTCGACGGCGTGCTCTACCCGATGCGCATGACCGACCTCACCCGGCTCGGGTTCGAGACGGAGTACGCCCGCTTCGGCATGGGCGCCGCGGTATGAACCTGCCGCGGACGGTGCTGGCGGCGCGGCCGCTGGTCGCCGGCCTGTCCGGCCTGGTGGAGGCGGGCGGGGCCGGCTTCGCGCCGCCGCTCGAGCCCGACCCGGCGCGGGACGAGGCGCTGCGGGCGATGCTGCCGCTGGTGCCGGAGCACGGCTGGAGCGTGCGGGCCCTGCGGCTCGGCGCCGGCCGCGACGCCGACCTGCTGTTCCCGGGGGGTCCGTCGGAGATGGTCGAGGCGCACAGCGACCTCGGCGACCGCGAGATGGAGGCGGCGGGCGTCGCCCAGGGCGAGGACCGGGTGAGCCGGCGGGTGCGGGGGCTGATCCTGCTGCGGCTGGAGCAGTCGGCGCCGGACCGCGAGGCGATCCGGCGCGGGCTGGCGGTGCTGTCGCTGCCCGGCAACCGGGGTGCTGGGACACGGGCGCTGGCGCGCACGGTGGACACGATCTGGCATGCGGCCGGTGACCGCTCGGCTGACATGAGCTGGTACAGCAAGCGGGCGCTGCTGGCCGGGGTCTATTCGGCGACGCTGCTGTTCTGGCTGCAACGCGGCGGCGGGCCGGACACCGAGGGGTTCCTGGACAGGAGGCTGGCCGCGGTGGCCCGACTGGGCCGGCTGCGGCGCCGGTGACCGGCCGTTGTCTTAGCATGAATCTCCGGGTGCCGAGATGTTTCCACTCAGGGCCTGATAGCGTCGTCGCAGGGATGTGGCACTCACTGCTCCTCGACGGACTGGTGACGAACAAGGCGGGCGATCACGCGAAACGTCCGACATGCTTGCATAGGTGGTTAAGGCTAACCTGCCGCCACCGCTTGTTCTGAGATTGTAACCGGTTTCGCGACTCCCCCGATAGGGACAAATATCCTGCCGCGCCTCGGGCGGAGGGGTAGGGATGATCTTCGGGTCGGACGGCGAGGGCGAGGAGCCCAGCCTGATCGCGGGCGGCGTGCGCATCCCGTTCCAGATGGAGGCGCACGTCAGCTACGGGCCGGCGGACGGCGGCCA
>CAXTVM010000079.1:0-7901 GCA_964247725.1 uncultured Acetobacteraceae bacterium
CGGCGAGCTGGATGGCGGCGCGGGCGGCGGCGGCGCGGGCGCCGTGCGGCGCCAGGGCGGCGGCGGCGTCGGCGAGGCGGACGGCCGGATGCGCTGGCGCCAAGGCGGGGGCGGCGGTGGCGGCGATCGCGACGCCGTCCCCGGCGGGTGCCGCGTCCGGCGCCGGGCCGGGCGCCGCCGGCTTCAGGCCGACCAGGCCGGGGGCGGTCTGCGGGGTCGCGATCGGGTGCGGCGGCGTCTCTGGACCGGGCCCCGGCAGCCGGCCGGCGAGCGACGCCAGCTGCACGAACTGGGTCGGCGCCATCGGCTGCAGCTGCGGCAGGAAGCGGGTGGACAGGCCCTGCAGCCGGTCGGGCTGGTTCAGCAGCGCCCACTCGGCGCGCAGCATCGCGGTGCGCTGGCGGATCGCCTGGGTGTCCTCGACGACCTTCGAGATCTGCTGGTCGAGCAGGGTGGTCCGGTGCTTCTCGGAATAGAGATAGAGACCCGACGCGCCGGCCAGCAGGGCGCAGACGCAGGTGAAGGGGCGGATCATCGGTCTGCTCCGGGGGTGCGGGATGGGGTCGGAGGCGTCGGCAGGCGTTCCAGCGCGCGCAGCTTAGCGCTGCGGGCGCGGGGGTTGGCGCGGCATTCGGCCTCGCCTGGGGTCAGCGGGCGGTGGGCCAGCAGGCGGAACCCGGCGTCGCCGTCGGACCGGGCCCCGTCCTGCCGCGCCCCGTCCTGCCACGCGAGGCCGCGCGGATCGTGCCGCGACGGCGCCGGCGCCCGCCCGGCCGCCCGGGTCATGAAGCGCTTGACGATGCGGTCCTCGAGCGAGTGGAACGACACCACCACCAGCCGGCCGCCCGGCCGCAGCAGCCGGGCCGCCTGCGCCAGCCCGTCCTCGATCTGGCCCAGCTCGTCGTTGACCCGGATCCGCAGCGCCTGGAACGAGCGGGTCGCCGGGTCGAGGCCGGAGCGCTCCTTGGGCACCACGCGGCGGATCAGGCCGGCCAGCTGCAGCGTGGTCTCGATCGGCGCCCGCGCGCGCTCGGCCACCACCACGCGGGCGATCCGGCGCGATAGCCGCTCCTCGCCGAACCGGTAGAGCACGTCGGCGAGCTCGGCCTCGGGCAGCGTGTTTACGAGGTCGGCGGCACTCGGGCCCGCGCGGTCCATCCGCATGTCGAGCGGGCCGTCCTGGCGGAACGAGAAGCCGCGCTCGGCCTGGTCGATCTGGAACGACGACACGCCGAGGTCGAGCACCACCCCGTCGAGCTCCGGGACGCCGCGGTCGGCCAGCAGCGACAGCATGTCGCCGAAGCCGCCCTGCACCAGGTGCAGCCGCGGCGCGCCGTCCCGGTCGCGGGCACCCGCCGCCAGCGCCAGCCCGCGGGCGATCGCGGCCGGATCGCGGTCGATCGCCCACAGCGTGCAGCGCGCCCGGGACAGGATCGCCCGCGCATAGCCGCCGCCGCCAAAGGTGCCGTCGAGGTAGAGCCCGTCATCGACCGGACGCAGCGCGTGGAGCATCTCGTCCAGCATGACCGGCACGTGGCCGCCAACCTCGACGCCCGCATCCTCGACGCCCGCATCCTCGACGCCCGCATCCTCGATGCCCGAATCCTCGATGAACGTGTCGTCCGGGGCCGCCCGCATCACGACGCCGCCCGGGCCGTCGCGGCCGGCAGGGTGACGCCCCGCGCGCGCTCGCGCGCCTCCGTGCGGCGCCGCTCCGCCGCCGCCGGCTCCCAGATCTGGAAGATGTTGCCGAGCCCGACGAAGGCGACCGAGTCGCCGAGGCCGGCATGCGCCGCCATCGAATCCGGCAGCACGATCCGGCCCTCCCGGTCGGCGTCGACCGGCTGCGCGTCGCCGTAGAGTGCGATCGCCATGTCGTCCCGGTCGTCGCTGAAGGTGTCGAGCCGGTTCAGCGGCGCGCCCAGCGCCAGGAACGCCGGCATCGGCCAGACGTCGATGCAGGCGTGCTTCAGAGACGGGATTAGCACCATCAGGGGCGCGTCGGCGTGCGCATCGCCGGCGCGAGCCCGCAGCACGGTGCGGAATCCCGCCGGGATCGAGACCCGCTTCTTGGCATCCAGGCGGTTCTGGTGCGTGCCGAGGAAGACGCTCATCGATCCTCGCCTCCCGCATCCCGACCTGCCGCCTGAAGCCTCCCGCGCCTCGCGGGAGACGTGGCGGAGACGCATCGATTGCCCTGATTCGGGGACGTGGCGTTCCGGACCAGATCGGGACGGCGCCCCCGCTTTTGGGTGTCCATGGGATATCATGGGCATTCGTGGGCGGTCAAACAAAACGGCTGTCAAAACCTCGCCAAATCAAGGTTTCGCAGCATGAGGCGCGTCCAATACAACGAGCGGACGATGCGCTGTTGCAACAGTTAATAAACTATACTGTTCGCGATTTGTTCATGTTGCCTTGGCGGTAGGGTCGAGTCGCACGAACCGCCCGGGGACCGGGGGCCAGGGATGGGTTCCGGGGATGGGTGCCAGACGGCCTGTAAGCCGGGTTCTGTCCGCGGCGCCTGCGCGCCGCGGGACGGTCATTCCTCTGGGACGCGCATCGCTGCGCGCCTCGCGCGACCAACCCGGACGACAAGGCGAAAGCGCCCCCGATGCCGACCCCGCCTTGAGCGCGGCCGGCGACCCGCCGTCCCTATTCGGTCTTGCTCCCGGTGGGGTTTGCCCTGCCGCCGCCGTTGCCGGCCGCGCGGTGCGCTCTTGCCGCACCGTTTCGCCCTTGCCCGCAACATGCCGGCCCGAAGGCCGTCACGCCGTGCGGGCGGTCTGTTTTCTGTGGCACTTTCCCTGGGGTCGCCCCCGCCGGCCGTTAGCCGGCACCGTTCTTCCGTGGAGCCCGGACTTTCCTCCATCGCAGCGATGCGACAGCGACCGTCCAGCCGTCTGGCAACCGGACCTTGGGCGGGGCCGCGGGCAAGGTCAAGCCAAGGCCAGGGCTCTGCCCTGGACCCGCCAAGGACCGCGGCGCTTGGAACCCGTTACTCAAGGAATGGCGTCCAGAGGCTCGCCTCTGGCGGGGTCCAGGGGCAGAGCCCCTGGCCTTACACTTTCACGATCTCCCCGAACGAGAACCGCGACCCCGGCGGCCCCTGGCCGATCCGCAGCTTGGTCCCGGCGACGAGGTACGGCGGCACTGGCAGGTTGTAGAGGGCGGGCGACCCGGCCAGCACGCGGCCGGCCAGGTCGAACCGCGAGCCGTGGCACGGGCACACGTAGCCCTCTCCCGTCCCCGCCCGCGGCCGGAACCGCGGCACGCAGCCGAGATGGGTGCAGATGCCGACCATCACCGCGAACTCCGGCACCGCCGAGCGGTGCCAGTTGGCGGCGTAGTCCGGCTGCTGGCGCTGCACCGACAGCGGGTCGCGCAGCAGTGCCTGCAGCGCCGGGTCCTGCAGCCGCAGCAGGGCCTCCGGGGTCCGCCGCAGCACGAACACCGGGTCGCCGCGCCACACCACGACGATCTGCTGCCCCGGCGCCAGGTGCGACAGGTCGACCTCGACGGCGCTGTCGGCGACGTCGTCGCCGCCGGCGCCGTTCAGGCTGTCGAGGAACGGCCAGGCGAACGCGGCGCCGCCGAGCGAGGCGGTCGCCAGCGTCAGCAGCGTCAGGAAATCGCGCCGCACCGGTGGCGGCGATGCGTCCGTCTCATCGGTCATGTCGGAGCCCGTTCGAGAATGGGGTATGCCGGATGGGAGTGCCGCGCCGCGGCACGCCCGGCGTGTCCAACCGGAACCGGAGCGGAGCGGCCGCAAAGGCCGTGGGCCTCGGCAAGCGCAAGGGGCGCGTCGGATCGCCGGCAGACCGCATTCTCGGACGGGCTCTCAGAGGGGGTGGAACTGGCCGGGCGTGCCGGCATCGGTGGTGAGGCGGTGGCCGATGCGGTCGACCTTGATCGTGAACAGCTTCGGCAGCGTGCCGCGGGCGCCGGTGCAGGCGCCGGAATGCTTCTCCATCACGTCGAACCGGCTGGCGTTCGGCGGGTCGTTGCCGTTGATGATGAACAGCAGGCAGCCCTCCGGGTCCCGGGTCAGCCCGCGCCGCACCACCAGCGGGCGCAGGTACTCGACCACCGAATAGTCGTTGGCCCAGTCGATCCGCGGCGCCGTGAGCCCGCGCCCGAGCCACTGCTCGAGCAGGCCGCTGCGGTCGAGCAGCAGCAGCGACAGCCCGACCAGCCCCGCCAGCAGGATGCGGCGCAGCGCCCGGCCGCGCGCACTCAGCCGCGGCCGGGTGCCGATGCGCGGGGGCAGGGGAGATGGGGGCGGACGGGACGCGGGCGGGCGGGGCATCGGCGTCTGTCTACCCGCCCGGGTTGAGGGCGCGCCAGATGCGGTCGCGGGTGAACGGCGTCTGCCGGAACCGGTGGCCGGTGGCGTCGGCCAGCGCGTTGGCGAGTGCCGCCGGCACCGGGTTGAACGGGCTCTCGCTCATCGGCTTGGCCCCCAGCGGCCCCAGCCGGTCGTGCGTATCGGCGAAGAACACCTCCGTGCGCGGCAGGTCGGCCAGCCGCGGCACGTGGTAGGAGCGGAACGACGGGTTGGCGACCCCGCCCGAAGCGTCGAGCCGGACCTCCTCGAACAGCACGGCGCCGATGCCTTGCGCGACCCCGCCCTCGACCTGGCCGCGGCACTGCACCGGGTTGATGACGTGCCCGGCATCCGCCGCCTGCACGCTCTGCAGGATACGGAGCCGGCCGGTCGGCCGGTGCACCGCGACCCGGAAGCCGTGCACGTTGAAGCACACCGTGCGCGGCGTGCCCACACTCTCGCCCGTGGCCGACAGCGGCGCCAGCGCGTCCAGCGCCACCCGCGCGTCCCCCCGCGCCAGCGCATCGCCGTCGCCGACCCAGCCGGCCGCGTCGAGCCCGGTCAGCCGCGCCGCCGCAGCAGCCAGCGCCGCCAGCAGCGCGTCGGCGGCGCGCTCGGTCGCGAGCCCGGCGACCGCCGTGCCGGTGCTGCCGAAGGCGCCGGTGTCGCGGTCGAGCAGGCCCGAGTCCGACTGCCGCACCCGGATCCGCTCCGGCGCCGTGCCGAGCCGGGCGGCGGCGATCTGCACGTGCGTGGTGGTCGAGCCGTTGCCGAACTCCGCCGTGCCGATCGTGAGCTCATACAAGCAGCCTGCCTCGCCGGTCAGCGCGATCCGGGCCTGCGCCGCGTGCCCGGCCGGCGGCGCGCTGTCGAGCATCGAGGCGGCGACGCCGCTGCCGACGCACCAGTCCGGATCGGCGGCGAGCTCCGCCGGCACCCCGTCCCGGGCCAGCGCGCCCTCCACGTGCGCCAGGCACTGGTCGAGCCCGTAGCTGCCGAACTCGACGTCGTGGAACGCGAGCCGGGTCGAGGTCATGGCGTCGCCGGGACGGATCGCGTTCAGCGCGCGGAACGCGATCGGCGACAGCCCGAGCCCCTGCGCCACCTCGTCCAGCGTCTGCTCCAGCGCGAACGCCACCTGGCCCAGCCCGAAGCCGCGGAACGCGCCCGCCGGCGGCGTCGTGGTGTAGACCACGGTGGCGTCCACCTTCTTGTTCGGGCAGCGGTACAGCGCGATCGACTCGTTGGTGGCGTGGAACAGCACCGCGGGGCCGAAATTGCCGTAGGCGCCGGTGTCGGACAGGATCTCCAGCGCGATCGCGGCCAGCGTGCCGTCCCGCCGGGCGCCGACCTTGGCCCGCACCCGCATCGGGTGCCGGCAGGTGGCGCCGGTGAACTGCTCCTCGCGGGTGAATTCGACCTGCACCGGCCGGCCGGTGCGCAGTGCCGCCAGCGACGCGATGTCCTCGGTCAGCATCTCCTGCTTGCCGCCGAAGCCGCCGCCGACCCGCTCGCAGAACACCCGCACCCGCTCCCGCGGCAGCGCGAACAGCCGCATCAGCGCCTCGCAGGCCAGGAACGGCACCTGGCTGCTGGTGCGCACCGTCAGCACCCCGCCCTCCGCCACCCAGGCGATCGAGCCGTGCGTCTCCAGGTGCGCGTGCTGCACCCGCTGCGTCGCGTACTCGCCCTCGCGCACGATCGCGGCCTCGGCGAAGCCGGCCGCCGCGTCGCCGATCTCGTCGTGCACCGAGGCCACCACGTTGCGCGCCGGGTCCTCGATCCGCGACCGCGCGCGGTCCTTGTCGTGGATCGCCGGCGCCCCCGGCGCCAGCGCCGCCTCCGGCGTCAGCACCGCCGGCAGCAGCCGATAGCGCACCACCAGCCGCTCGCAGCCGAGCTCGGCCGCGGCCAGATCGTCCGCCACCACCGCCGCCACCCGCTGGCCGACATGGCGCACCACCTCGTCGAGCAGGGCGGTGTCGTCCGGGCTGTCGGCGTGGTTCTGGTGCCGCGCGGTCGAGTAGAGCTGCGCCGGGCTGTCGGCATGGGTCAGCACCAGCCGGACCCCCGGCACCGCCAGCGCCGCCCGCGCGTCGATCGACACGATCCGGGCGTGCGCGTGCGGCGAGCGCAGCAGCCGCAGCTGCAGCACGCCCTCGGTCGGCACGTCGAGCGTATAGGCGGCGACCCCGGCGACGATCGCCGCCGCCGCCGGCGCCAGCGGGCTGCGCGGGTCGCGCGCCCCGGGACCCTCGGAGGGCCGGTCGAGGCTCCGGATCGCGTCGGCGATCGGGCCGTAGCCGGTGCACCGGCAGATGTTGCCCTTCATCGCCCGCCCGAGCTCCTGGCGCTGCGCCTGGTCGAGGCTGGCGGCGGTCACGATCAGGCCGGGCGTACAGAAGCCGCACTGGAACGCGGTGTGCTCCAGGAACGCGCGCTGCGCCGGGTGCGGCCCGTCCGCCGAGGCCAGCCCGCGCACGGTGGTGACGCTGGCGCCGGCGGCGCGGTGCGCCGGGGTGAGGCAGGAATGCACCGCCGTCCCGTCCAGCAGCACGGTGCAGGCGCCGCAGTCCCCGGTGTCGCAGCCCTTCTTCACGCCGTGGTGCCCGTCCGCACGCAGCGCGGTGCGCAGGCACTGGCCGGGCCGCACGTCGATCTCTCGCGCAGTCCCATCGACGGTCAGCCGCATGCGAGCAGCTCCGCCCGGATCTCGGCCGCCAGAAGCAGCGTCATGTGCCGGCGCCAGTCGGGCGCCCCGTGCACATCGTCGAACCAGCCGACGGCGGCGGCGGCGCGATCCAGCGCGTCCCGCAGCGCCGCCCGCTCCGGCACGCCCGCGAAGGCGAGCCGCAGAGGCCGCGGCGTGGCGGCCGTCACCGTCAGCACCAGCCCATCCTCCCCCAGCCGCCCGGCCAGCAGCGCGGCCGAGCGCCCCTCTTCGGTCAGCGACGCCTGCCGCACCGCAAACCGCTGCCGCAGCATCGCCAGCGGCACGTCCAGCCGGCGCAGGATCTCGCCCTCCCGCAGGCAGGTGAGCCCCGGCCCGGCGACGAACGACGCCGCCGGAACGACCCGCTCGCCGCCGCCTGGCTCCCACACCACGCACCCGGCCTCCAGCGCCACCGCCAGCGCCGCCATCGGCGCCGCCGGCAGCGCCAGGCAGAGGTTGCCGCCGACGGTGGCGGCGTTGCCGATCTTGAACGAGCCCCACAGCGCGCGGCAGCAGGCCCGCACCAGCGCCGCCGCCGCCCAGGGCGCCGCCGCCGCCCGGGCGTCGAGCTCGGCCAGCGTGCAGGTGGCGCCGATCCGCAGGTGGGTGGCGTCCTCGGCCAGCGGCGGCCAGCCGAGCGCGCGCAGGTCGATCAGCCGGCGCAGGCCGCGCTGCGGCTCGGAGAACAGCCAGGTGCCACCGGCGAGGAACGCGTCGCCGGCGGCGTTGGCGGGCAGGGCGCCCCGGCTCTCCGGGCAGAGGACGGACTCGATCGTGTGCAGGTCCATGGCGGGGCTCGATGCAAGCGGAAGGCCAGGGCTCTGCCCTGGACCCGCCAAGGGCCGGCGGCCCTTGGAACCC
>CAXTVM010000080.1:0-7876 GCA_964247725.1 uncultured Acetobacteraceae bacterium
AACGCGCAGCAGCGGCTGGTGGCGCTGCACCACCTCGACGTGCCGTGGCTGGTGGCCGACATCAAGCAGCGCGAGGGGCGGATCGAGCGCCAGGGCAACCAGAACGAGGAGATCGGCCTGTATGCCTACGCGCTGCAGGGCAGCGTCGACGCCACCAACTGGCAGCTGCTCGAGCGCAAGATCCGCTTCATCGCGCTGGCGATGAGCGGCGACCGCTCGATCCGACGGCTGGAGGACGTGGGCAGCGAGGCCAACCAGTTTGCCATGGCCAAGGCCCTGGCATCTGGCGACGTCCGGCTGATGCAGAAGGCCGGGCTGGAGGCCGAGATCGCGCGGCTGGACCGGCAGCGTGCCGCCCACTTCGACGACCAGCAGGCGGTGCGGCGGCAGATCGCCAATGCACGGTTCGAGATCGGTGCGGCGACGCGAGCGCTGGAACAGGTGGAGGCTGATATCGCCCGCCGGGCGTCCACCCGTGGCGACGACTTCACCATGACGCTTGGAGATCGCACGACGACCGAGCGCAAGAGCGCCGGCGGCTCGATCCTGTCGCAGGTGCGGCTGGCCATGGTCGATCAGCAGGCGGGCGAACGCCTGCTGGGACAGATCGGCGGCTTCGATCTGGTGATGGAGGTCAAGAGGTACGGCAAGGCGCTCCACAACGGCGCGGTGCGGCTGGAGCTGACCGGGCGGGATATCACGATCGACATCGGCGACGAGGTGGGGCCGCTCGGCCTGATCGCGCGCCTGGAGAACGCGCTGGACGGCCTCGAGCGGGAGAAGCTCGACCAGCAGCGCACCCTGAAGTCGGCCGAGCAGCGGCTGCCGGCGTACGAGCAGCGGCTGAGCGGCGACTTCGAGCTCGCCGACGAGCTGGAGGGCAAGCTGGCGGAACTGGCCGAGCTGGAAGCAGCACTCGCCGCCACCACCACGGCGAACGATGAGGATGACGGTAGGACGGGACCAGAAGAACGGGAAGCCGCCTGAGAGCGGGACGCAGGACCATGTCCGCTCGGTATGGCGTCACCCGGCAGGATGCCGACACGTTCCGCTTCAGCAGCCTCGGTGTCGAACCGAGGCTGGTCGGCCTGCTCCGGCGCATCTCCGACAGTGCAGGCGGCACCGTTGGCTGGCGCTTGGATGCGCGCGTCGTCCTGCGCGGCCCAACCCACAAGGTCTGGCCGCTGCCGGAGGATCCGCTCGTCGCCACCGGCCTGATGACCCGCCGTGAGGCGAAGGCTGCGATCGCTGCCGCCGGGAAGAGAGAAGCGGCCGAGAAATGAGGATCAGCGGAAGGAGAGGGGGACGGTTGACATCGGCGGCGCCCTCTTCACCGCTGCCGCTCCATCGCCGTCTGCGCCACCCCAACCCCGCTTGCCCGCACCGCGCTACGCGCGCCGCCGGCCGCGCAGGGCAGGGGCGCTCGACCGCAATGGTGAAGAGGGCGCCGCCGCTGCCGTCTGGGATGGGAGGGCCGGAATGAGCGGGATGACCGCACCGGCCGAACCACCCCATCCCAGAGGACGACCCGACATGCAGCTTCGCCACGTGGATCCCCGCATCCTGCTTCCGAACCCGAACAACCCGCGCCGGACCGCGGCACCTGCCGGGTATGACCAGCAGCTCACGGCCAGCATTCGTGAGACGAACGGGCCGATCCAGCCACCAGTCGTACGCCTGCAGGACGACGGCTCGCTGATGATCATCGCCGGCCATCGGCGGGTCGCGTCGTCGATCGCGGCCGAGTTGGCGGAGATCGACGTGTTCGTGCGCGAGGCCGACGCCTCCGGCGACAGCATGGCCTCCTTCGCCGAGAACATGGTCCGGACCGGCATGTGCTCGGTCGACATCTGGCGCGCGGTCGAGGCGTTCATCGGTGAGGGCTACACGGAGGATGGGATCGGCACCGCCCTGTCGCTCCCGGTGCGCGCGATCCGTCGCCTGCGGCTGTTCGCCAAGGTGCTGCCGGCGATGCTGGAGCGCATGGCGCAGGGCGACGAGCCGAACGAGGGCCAGCTGCGCACGATCGCGTCGGCAACCCGGGACGAGCAGGCCGCCGCCTGGAAGAAGAACAAGCCGAAGCGGACCGAGACCACCAACTGGCATCTGGTCCAGCACGCGCTGCGCAAGGAGCGGATCGGCGCCTCGGTGGCAAAGTTCGACGACGAGTTCGCGCAGTCGTTCGGCCTGATCTGGACCGAGGACCTGTTCGCAGAGGGCGATAAGGACCCGCGCTTCACCGACCAGGTGGAGCTGTTCATGGCGACGCAGCACGCGTGGCTGGAGCAGAACCTGCCGCCCAATGGCGAGATCCTGGAGGTCGGCCAGCACGGCGAGCCCAAGCTTCCGCCGAAGGCCCAGGAAGCCTGGGGCTCCGACAAGAAGCGCAAGGGCGTGCATGTCGGCCTCTGGGTCGACCGGCACTCCGGCGAGGTGCGCGAGAAGCACTTCCTCTATCCGGAGCCGGTGAAGTCCTCCGCCCTCGAATCGGCCGGCGGCCAGGACGTGAAGGCCTCGCGTCCGCACATCTCCGGGAAGGGCCAGGAGCTGATCGGCGACTACCGCACCCAGGCGCTGCAGCAGGCTCTCACGGAGGGGGAGGTCCGGGACGATCAGCTGATTGGCCTACTGATCCTCGCCCTGGCCGGCAGCAACGTCCGGGTCGAGCAGGATGCGCGGATGTATCGCGTCGGCAGCCGGCGCGAGGTGTTCGCTCGAGCTATCAGCGACGGCGGCCTGATCACGGGCGACGTCGACGCCCTGCGCGAGTCCGCGCGCGGCATCCTGGCGGAGGTGCTGTCCTGCAAGGTCGGGATGACCGGCAGCGGTACCGTCGGACGCATCGCCGGCGCGACTATCGGGGCCGACGACTACCTGCCGAACATGGCGCACGACGACTTCCTGACCAAGCTCAGCAAGGACGGCATCACCCGGACGGTGCAGGCGGAGAGGATCCTGCCGCGCAACACCGGCAAGGAGATGCGCGCCGCCCTGAAGGAGCATGTCGGGCAGGGCATCTACGTGCATCCAGCCGCCTGCTTCGGCCTCACCGACGACGAGCAGAAGGACCTGGCCAGGCGCCGTGCCGACGACCTCGCCGGCGACAGCGCGCCAGCCGGTCACGATCCGGAAGATCCGGACGGTTCGGAGGACGGCGCGGGATCCGCACCCTAGGAGCAGGACCAGGACGAGGAGGAAGGCGTCGGCGCCGTGACCCTCCCGCCACCCGACGACGTGATGGAGCAGCAGGCAGCCGCCTGATCGCTTCTTCCGCTCGCCCTTCCGCACCATTCGGCAGCCCTCGGCCCCACCGGACGCATTCCGCGTCCGGTGCGTGGTCGTGCGCGCACGATTAGAGGACGCATCGACCATGGCCACCTTCACCCTATGCGCCTGCCCCGCCTGGCGCAGCCGCGACTCTTTCGGGACTTCGATCATCTCGCAGCCCATGCAGCAGCTGGGCACGAGCCAGCGCATCGAGGCCCGCAACCTCGCCGAGATCAGCGCTGCCGTTGCCGGCTTCGGCAAGCAGCTCGCGGCGGAGCATCCGGACGCCTCGTTCAGCATCGCGGTCCTGATCGCCCGCGGCGGCCGCAAGCCGAACGGGTTCGACAACGCCTACCGCCGCGGCGCCCTCGGCACCGAGACGTGGCTGCAGCTGCGGGACCGCGACGGCAACAAGCTGCCCGAGCAGGCCGGCGCCGCGCCTGCAACCGACATCGCGGCCTGAGGGCGGCGATGCGGATCGAGCTGCGCAAGGTCGAGTACAGCGCCCGGTTGGACGAAGCGCTCCGGCTCTATCACGAACAGGGAGGCGGCTGATGGCGAGCGCGAAGATCGCCTCCAGGGGCTCGGCAACCGAGCCGTTCCAGCTGGTGGGGAAACCGCCGATCGGACGCTCCGACGCTGATGTGTCTCTTGCCAGCTACACCGAAGGCCATCTGGGCTTCCACGGCTTCATGCGGGTGGTGAACGCTCGCATCGGCCGGCGGGCGATGGTCGGGGTGATGGACCTGCCCGACCGGAACTGGTGGGACCTCTACGACGAGGGGGCCGACCCGATCGAGGCTGCGGACGAGGCTCTGGCCGAGGAAGAGTTCGGTGAATGAGCGTTCTCCTGACCGAGCCGCCGGCGCCGGCGGCCAACCGTCACGTCGTCGGGTGCAGCGTCCTCGAGACGGTGCGCCGCACGGACGGATCGTGGCTCTACCGCTGTCCGCAGATCTTCCCCGTCAACGCCCGCCACTGGCGCGGGCCCTTCGGGACCGAGACGGCCGCGCTCGACGACTACCGGGAGAAGACCCGGCTGCCGCGGATCACGCGGGCCGAGCTGCAGTCCTACAAGAGGCATGGCTACCACGGTGTCGTCGACGGCGTGGCGACCATCATGCGCCTCGACCCGTTGACGAGCGCCACCACGCTCACGCCGTTCGAGCTGCTCAAGGAGCGAGGGTGATGGCCGCCTACACGACCCTGTTCGCCTGCACGTTGCCGCTCGGCAGCGCGGACAACGCGCGGACGGCATGTGACCTGTACCTGGTGTTCACGGATCGGTTGCGGGCCGAGGAAGAGCCGATCGCCTTCGAGGTGCGCCTGGACCCAGAGAGCGATGGCACCGAGCTCATCCTGTCGAGCGGCGCGGGTAGTGGGGATCCCGATCAGATCATGGCCTTCGTAGGCCGGTGCGGACCGGCGCTTGGCCTGAGCGGACGCTGGGGGTTCACCTGGGCGGAGACGGGCGAACAGGATTGCCGTGATGGCTTCGGCGGCGGCGCCGTAGTCCTGGACCTGGCGAGCGGGGAGGTTCTTGCGTCGCTGGACTGCGACTCATGGCTGACCGATACGCTCGGCAGCAACCCCGTCCTGCCGGATACAGCGTCAAGACAGCCAGCGTCATGACGCTGTGCGAGCATTGCGAGCAGGAGATCGAACTGCTGGAGGTCTGGGACCACCGGCAGTTCATGGTGTCCACCTGCTGCGAGACGCTGCAGGACGAGGTGCAATGGGGCCTGCAGCACGATCCCGACTGGGCGCGAGACCTCCTTCAGCGGTTGGGTGTCGAGGCGATCTGCGGCCACTCGCTGCGCCGCGTCGCCGACGACTCGGTCGGCGGCCTGGTGCTGGACTGGAACCTCCGCCTCGGCTGCATCGCGTTCCGGGACGCGCAGGCCTTCGTGGCCGCCCATCACGAGCACGCCCGGCCGCCGGTCGCCTGGCGATACGGCAGCGGCCTCTGGAACGGGCCGGACCTGATCGGCGTGGTCGTCGTCGGCAGGCCGACGGCCCGGGCGATCGACCAGCACAACGTCGTCGAGGTGACGCGACTGTGCCTGCGTCGTGATCTTCCGGATGCCCTGCGCTGGAACGGGTGCTCGATGCTCTACGGCTGGGCCTGCTCGTCTGCGAAGGCACGCGGGTTCGAGAGGATTATCACATACACCCGTCAGGATGAGGATGGTGGGAGCCTTCGATCTTCAGGATGGAGATGTAACGGGCCCGCGGGAGGTCGCAGCTGGAACTGGCGTGGCCGGCCGAGGATCGATCATGGGCGCCATTGCCCGCGCTGGCGGTGGTCTCGCGAACTGCCTCCTACGCGCGCGGCGGATCGCCAGTCGAGGTCCAAAGCGCCGGACCCGCACTGGCTCGGCGCGCCGCAGAAGAGTATGTATATTCTGGGTATTACAGGTGATTGAGCCATGCGGCGTTTTACGACGGCGGACCTGAACCGGCAGGTGGGAGCGATCACCGATGCCGCAATGCGCGAGCCCGTGGTCATCACTCATCACCGGCGGCCCCGCTTCGTGCTGATGAGCGTGGACGAGTACGAGCGATTGGCGAAGGCGCGCCCGGACGATCCACGTGCGCACTTCACGCTGGAGACCATGCCGCAGGAAGTCGAGGATGGATTGCTGGCCCTGTCAGACGAGTACGAGCGCGAGCACGGGCATGACGGCTGACGAGATCCGGACGGGCTTGGTCATCAGCTACCGATTCTTGTGGGACCGGGAGCAGGCGGCGGGTGTCGAACACGGCCGCAAGGCGCGCCCAGCCTGCGTCGTGGTGCCGGTCACGGCCAAAGGCGACAGGGTTGCGTTGTTCCCTCTGACCACGCAGGAGCCAGGACCTGACCGACTGTCCGTGCGAGTGCCGGAGATGGAGCGGCGGCGGTTGAAGCTGCGTGGCACGGCGCCGGGCTGGATCCTGCTCGACGAGGGGAATACAGACGTGCTGCCGGGGTCATACCACGTCGAGCCGATCACCTACGACCCGCCGGTCCACGCCTACGGCTACTTCAGCGAGGCGTTCATGCGTCAGGTCCTGCAGGTGCTCGCGACCGCTATCAAGGCTAAACGACTCAAGCTGATCGGGCGACCGGGATAGCAAAGTCGAGCGGAATATAAGCAAGCATTACGGCTGCTATACGCCCAAACTCGGACGGCCAGCCAGGAGGCCTCACTTCCCGTAAGCGGAAATGAAGCTTGGCAGCCAAACGCTTAAACTTTGATAGTCGATTGATGGGTGAAGTTATTGAGCTCCGGCGCAACTTCATTCTCGGCATTGCCGTGGGGATTCCTAGGGACCGGGTTGAGCCTCAGGTCTGGGCGCGCATAATTCGAGAGACTTAGGCGTAATTTACGAGCCTCCTTGGCGGGAGATCTTGAACCTTTACAACAAGTTCTCCCGCCGTCGAGCTTCCCGACCACTGGGTCGGCTTGGTCCTCATTGCCAGCCTCCAATCCCGGTCCATGAGGCCGAGAGGCGCCGGGTTTCATAACTATCGTATTCGACGTCAGGCGGGGATCAAGTTCTCCCCGATGCGGTCCTCGTTCCTGCGCAGCGCGCCGACGGCGATCACTAGACAGTCACGGGAGTGTTCTCCGCACCTGCAATGCTTCGGGATAGAGAACAAGTGGAGAGTAATCACCAAGTCTGTTGGAAATCGACATCCTCATCGTCCGGGGATAGGCCGAGGCGGAAGCGCAGTTTGCCCTCTCGAGGATCGGCGTCGCTGCTGTCAAAGCCTAGCCCAAACCCCTTGTCCAGCAACGTGCCGTCCATCGCGATGTAGCGATACCACTCGCCGCTTTTGCTGCAGAAGCGGGCAGGCGGCTTCGTGGGAAGTATCTGCGAGCAGTCGTAGTAGAGGATCAGCACATGCGCCTTCGGGGTCGTCGCACAGCCCCACAGGCTGATCTCGCCTGCGACGACCGCAAGGCCAGGTCTGACGCGACGAAGCATGAAGGTCGGTTGCCGCAGATCGACCTTCCGGACCAGCCTGCCGCCGGATGGGCGGGCCCACATCCCTTGCCTCGTCACGTAGTTCTGCACGCTGTGCGTAGTCATGGTGAAGCGAGTGGCGCCGCAAGTTAGGGTGGTTGTCCTGACCTCGTCACCGCGTGCGGGGGTTATGGTGATTGAGCCTCCAAGTATCGCCATCAAGACGAACTGCAGGCGCGTTGTCCTTATTCCCATCCCCATATTCCTTAACCTTCTTCCAGAAATAAGTTTCTGCTTCATCTTCGGTAAGGTGAGGTGCACCTCCACCGGGTAGGGAAATCCATTGGGTGTTCAACATGGAGAAAGCACCAGGGAGATGGCCGGCCCAGATGAGTGGTAATGCACCATTATCATATATAAGGCGCAATGCCATCTCATCTTGAGTTTGATTGGTAAAGTTGCTTGGACATCCTTCCCTGACCAGACCTTGATACGTTCCATAAATGATCTGATAAGCACCTGCCGCTGATGAATGTTGCCCTTTGTGTTTTGATCCCGGATGATGGCTCATATCGAAGAAATACGTACCATCGTTCTTGATGTTATAACTACTGGGATCTTCTTGTTGATTTGCCTCGGCATACCGAATAAGAGCTAG
>CAXTVM010000081.1:0-7864 GCA_964247725.1 uncultured Acetobacteraceae bacterium
CGATCCCCTATGAATCACACCGCGTCAAGCCGCGTAAAGGGTCCTGAGCCTAGATGTTTGAAGGTCCGCTCCGAGGCGCAAAGCAGCCATTTACGCCCAGAACGACACCATCATTCAGCGGCTGCGTGCATGGCATGATTAGGACCACTCCAGCCCCCTGACTAACGGGTGGACCCCATCGTCCCGACCATCCGTCAATCCGCTCGCACGAGCGTTGGTGGAGCGCCTCCCCTCCGACGGCAGTTTTCGGCGCAGAACTCCCAGCGCCAGTTCATGACACCATCTCATGACACCACGCCTGACTATCCCCCGCCCCTCATCCAAGCCTCCCGAGCTCGCGATTTCGCTGTACCGTCGCCGTTGGGACAGCGTAGTCTCCTCCCCTGCACCACCAAGGCAGACCGACCGCATGCCGACCCGCCGCCACCGGACGACCCAGCCATCGAGATGCCCCGTCCCCCGGGCGCACGCGTGAGCCGGCCGTCACCACCGCCCGCCTGCCCCGTCCGGTCCGGGCCGGAACTAGTCGAACAAACGGCATCTTTCGAGCGGCGGGCATGGCCGTTCAGACGTCGGGGGTGAGGCGCGACGCGGCCGAAGCACGAACATCCCGTCTGATGCCTGTCATCGCGCATGCAAACTCGACGTACGACCTGTCGCCGGGCCAACCAACGGGGTCGAGTGTCGTCTAGATCAGCAACGCCGTCGGGACCATCATGGTGATCATGCCGGCGTCGCGGGTGCCGGCGGCGACGTGGCCGATCACCACCGCCATGGCCGCACTGGCGACGCCCCGCACGGTGCGGTGCTCGGCCAGCCAGGAGCGCCGGGTGCCCAGCACCTCGACGTGGCGGGCCAGGTCCAGCGTGTTCCAGAACGCGAGCGCCGCGTCGTCGCCCTCGACGATCCGCGACGGGTCGAGGACCGGGAACGGGATCATGCGGCGACTCCCTCGCGCGGACGGCGCAGGATCGTCCAGGCGAAGCCGGCGCAGACCAGCGCGAACGCGGCGGCACCCAGCCAGGTGGCGGCGTCGGCGAAGCCCGGCCCCACCAGGGCCAGCGCGTCCTCCGAGCCGGTGCCGCCGATCACGGCGGCGATCGCGACGCCCATCAGGCTCTCGCCGACGATCAGCCCCGACGCCAGCATCACGCCGCGCCGCCGCGCCGCCGCCGACAGCGGATCGCCGTCCGATCCGGCCGACGTCCCGGCGCCGCGCCCAGCCAGTCCCCGGCCGATCGCCCAGGACAGCAGCGCGCCGATCACCAGCGTCACGCTGACCGTGGGCGGCAGGTAGAAGCCGATGCCGACCGCCAGCACCGCCAGCGTGCGGCCGCGGCGGCGCAGCAGCGCGTCCGCCGCGACCAGCACCGCGCCCAGCGCCACGCCGATGAGGATCATGGTCCAGTCGAGCCGGTGCAGGAAGATGCCGCGCGCCAGCGTCGACAGCAGCAGCGCCTGCGGCGCCCCCAGCGCGCGCGCGGGGTCCATGTCCGGACGCGGCAGCGCGCCGGCGAAGCCGTAGGCTTGGTAGAGCAGGTTCAGGATCGGCGGGATCACCAGCCCGCCGGCGGCGCAGCCGACCAGCAGCGCCACCTGCTGCCGCCAGGGCGTGGCGCCGACCAGCTGCCCGGTCTTCAGGTCCTGCAGGTTGTCGTTGGAGATCGCGGCCGCCGCCAGCACCGCCGAGGCGACGAACAGCACCGAGGCGATCGCCAGCCCGCGCTGCCCGGCATCGAACGCCGCCGGCAGCAGCGAGGCGGCGTCGAGCCCGAGCAGCACCAGCGAGACCAGCACCACGGCGAGGATGGCGATGCCCGAGATCGGGCTGGCCGACGAGCCGACGATGCCGGCCATGTAGCCGCAGGCCGCCGCCACCAGGAAGCCGAACAGCACGCAGAACAGCAGGCACACCACGGCGATGCCGGCGATCGCGGCGGCGGACGCGCCGAGCGGCGCCGCACCCTGCCACAGGAACGCGCCGAGCGCCGCCAGCAGCGCCAGCAGCAGCAGCGCCCCGAGGCCGATCATGACGCGCGGCGGCAGGTCCTGGTCCAGCCGCGGGTCGCCCTCGGCGGAGAGCCGCGCCGCCCGGGCCCTGGCGCTGAAGGCGGCGCGCAGGCCCGCCGCCACCGGCGCCACCAGGGTCAGCAGCGTCCACACCGCGGCCACCGCGATGGTGCCGGCGCCGATGTACCGGACCCGGTGCGACCAGATCCCGAGCGCCACCGCCGAGGGCGCCACCCCCGCCGGGTGCGGGGTGACGGCGGTCAGCACCGGCACCGCCACCAGCCAGCTCAGCACCGCCCCCAGCAGGACGGCGAGGCCGCCGCCGAGCCCGACCAGGTAGCCGGCGCCGACCAGCGCCAGCGAGAATCCGGTCGACAGCCGGAACAGCGCCGGGCCCGCGGCCAGCGTGACCGTGGCGCTGTCGCCGAACAGGCGGAGGCCGCCGCTCAGCAGGCTGAACCCGGCCGAGGCCAGGCTGCCCAGCAGCAGCGCGCGCAGGCCGTCGCCGCCGTCGCCGCCGCCGGCATGGGCCCCGTCCGCGGCGTCGCCGGCGCCGACCCGCAGCACCTCCGCCGCCGCCGTGCCCTCCGGGTAGGGCAGCGTGCTGCCGGTCACCAGCGCCCGGCGCAGCGGGACGGTGAACAGCACCCCCAGCATGCCGCCGGCGCCGCAGACCGCCGCCGCCGGCCAGAACGGGAACCCCTGCCAGTAGCCGACCATCAGCAGCCCCGGCAGCACGAAGATGATGGAGGACAGGGCGCCGGCGGCCGAGGCCTGCGTCTGCACCATGTTGTTCTCCAGGATGCCGCCGCCGAACGGCCGCAGCGCCGCCATCGAGATCACCGCGGCCGGGATCGAGGACGCGAAGGTGAGCCCGACCTTGAGGCCGAGATAGATGTTCGACGCCGTGAAGATCACCGTGATCAGGGCGCCCAGGATCAGGCCGCGCAGGGTCAGCTCAGGCATCGGCGGGGTCATCCAGGGCTGTCGGGTCAGGGAGAAGGCCAGGGGCGTTGCCCCTGGACCCCACTGGGGCCGCGGGCCCCAGGCCCCGATCCGTTAAGGGCGTACTTCCACACACGAGTGATCTTCTTGCGAATCGGGGTTTGGGGCCGTCGTGCGCAAGCACGCTTCTCGTGACGGTCCCAACGGGTCCAGGGCAGCGCCCTGGCGTTCCTTGACGCAGCTCGGGCATCGGCAGCTCCCCGCACGTCGTATCGATCACGAGACTGCGCCTGGACGCCGCGACCGTGACGGGACCATGGTGAGCCTGCATGGGACGCGCATGACGTCAAGATCCCAGCGGCGCCGCCATGTCGGTCGCAAAGGAGACTCCAGGATGACGATTTCGGCGATCCTGAACGAAAAGGGCCGCGACATCGTGCGGGTGACGCCCGCCGATCCGGTCAGCACGGTGGTGCGGCGGCTCGGCGAGCACGGCATCGGCGCGGTGCTGGTGATCGACGCCGCCGCCCCCCGCTACGACGTGCAGGCCCGGCACATCCTGGGCATCGTCAGCGAGCGCGACGTGGTACGGGCACTGGCCCGGGCCGACGGCGCCGGCGACGTGCTGGACATGACCGCCGCCCAGATCATGACCGAGGCGCGCCACACGATCTCGCCGTCGGCGACGCTGGCGGACGCGGCGCTGCTGATGACCGAGCGGCGGGTGCGGCACCTGCCGGTGCTGGAGAACGACGTCATGGTCGGGCTGGTCAGCATCGGCGACGTCGTCAAGGGCCGGCTGGAGCAGCAGGCCAACGAGGTCAGCAGCCTGCGCGCCTACGTTGTCGGAGCCGATTGAGAATGCGCCCTGCCGGCGATCCGACGCGGCCATCTGCGCTTGGCCGTGGGCTCGCGGCCAGGAGGCCGCTCCGCTCCGGTTCCGGGTGGCCACGCCGGGCGTGCCGCTGGCGCGGCACTCTCGCTCGGCAGGCCACGGTCTCGACCGGCCCCGGCCGGCCCCTTGGTCAGAGGGACTCGACGAAGCTCGCGTAGGCGTCCTCGTCCATCAGGGCCGCGAAGGCCTCGGCATCGGTCGGCTCCATGCGGAAGAACCACGCCTCGTCCTCGGGGTCGCGGTTGACCAGCGACGGGTCGTCGGTCAGCAGCTCGTTCACCTCCAGCACCTTGCCGGCCATCGGCGCGTAGATGTCCGACGCCGCCTTCACGCTCTCCACCACGGCGCAGCTCTCGCCCTCGGCCAGCGCCCGGTCAGCCTCCGGCAGCTCGACGAACACGATGTCGCCGAGCGCCTCCTGGGCATGGTCGGTGATGCCGACGGTGGCGGTGCCGTCATCCTCGAGCCGGACCCATTCGTGGTCCTTCGTGTAGCGAATGTCGGCCATCGGCGGGTCTCCTTCGGACGTTCGGGGCTTCAACGCGGAAGATGCGCGCGGTTGTAGGCCAGCTGCGCCGGCGTCAGCTGGAACCCGACCTCGATCCGGTACGAGGTGCCGGGATGCGTGCGGCTGACCGGCAGGTCGAACGCGACCGGGTCGGTTTGCAGCGCCACCCGGTCGCCGTTGTCCGGGAACTCGGCGATGGCCACCAGGCTCTGCTTGCTGAGCACGGCGCCGTCGCGCAGGACGGCGATGAAGTACGGCACCGCGAGGCTGCTGCCCGGCGCCACCGGGCCGCGGTTGATGGCGAGCTGCACCCGCACCACCGTGTGCAGCTGGGTCCCGTGCGCGGCACTGCTGCAATGGCCGGTCACGCCGCGGATGCTGCCCTGCGCCACCAGCCGGCTCAGGTCCTGTACCGGGCCGGGCCCGTAGTCGCTGTAATCGGCCGCCTCGGCCAGCAGGCCGACCGGCGCGCAGGCCGGCGCGAACGAGTCCGCGTCCAGGTCCTCGCCGCAGCCGGCCAGCGGCGCCAGCGCCAATGCCTGCGCCAGTGCCGCGGCCACCGCCGGGCGCAGCCGGGCACGGCACCGGCGGCCACGGCGCGGACGGGATGGGGACCGGGAGGCGCTGCTCGTCTGCGGCACGTTCATTCTCGACTTTCGACCTGTCGTCCCTGTAAGCCGGGACGCGCGTTGACGGCGGGCCAGCGCATGGGTGAGCCCTGGGGTCCGCCTCGGGGCCCGGCTTGGCGTCCGGCCGCGCAGGGCGCCATATAGGATGCCGCGGAGCATTGGGGAACAGGATGCCGGACCAGATGCTTGACCAGGGCGCCGCCCGGCGCGCGCCCTCCGCCGGGGCCGGCGCCGCGGCGGCGTTGCCGTCGCTGAAGGTGCTGCTGGCCGGCCCGCGCGGCTTCTGCGCCGGCGTCGACCGCGCCATCCGGGTGGTCGAGGAGGCGCTGCGCCGCTACGGCGCGCCGGTCTACGTGCGCCACGAGATCGTCCACAATCGTACCGTGGTCGAGGCGCTCGAGACCAAGGGCGCCATCTTCGTCGAGGAGCTGGACGAGGTGCCGCCGGACGGGCACGTGGTGTTCTCCGCGCACGGGGTTCCCAAGGCGGTGCCGGTCGAGGCCGAACGCCGCAACCTGCTCTACCTCGACGCCACCTGCCCGCTGGTCAGCAAGGTGCACCGCGAGGCCGAGCGGCACTTCGCCGAGGGCGGCCCCAACAGCCGGCACATCCTGATGATCGGCCATGCCGGCCATCCCGAGGTGGTCGGCACCATGGGCCAGCTGCCGCCCGGCGCCGTCACCCTGGTCAACGATGCCGGCGAGGCGCGCCGGGTGATGCCGGCCGACCCGGACCGGCTCGCCTTCATCACCCAGACCACGCTGTCGGTCGACGACACCGCCGAGATCGTGGCGATCCTGCGCGAGCGGTTCCCCCGCATCGAGGGGCCGAAGCGCGAGGACATCTGCTACGCCACCACCAACCGCCAGGAGGCGGTGAAGGCGATCGCGCCCGGCTGCGACCTGGTGATCGTGATCGGCAGCCCGAACTCGTCGAACTCGCAGCGGCTGCGCGAGGTGGCCGAGCGCTCCGGCGCGCCGCGGGCGCTGCTGGTGCCGCGGCTGCGCGACCTCGACTGGTCGGTGCTCGACGGCGTGGGCACGCTCGGCATCACCGCCGGCGCCTCGGCGCCCGAGACGCTGGTGCAGGAGATGGTGAACGCGCTGGCCGGCCGCTACCGGCTGGAGATCGAGGAGCGCACCGTCACCCAGGAAGACGTCATCTTCAAGCTCCCCGCCCCCCTCGGGTGAGATCGCCTGAGATTGCGCTACGCCGGCGATCCGACGCGCCCACCTGCGCTTGCCGAGGCTCCCGGCCATCGAGGCCGCTCCGCTCCGGTTCTCGATGGTCACGCAGGGCGTGCTCCGCCGCTCGTGCGGCGGAACACTCTCGCTCAGCGTAGCCCAGTCTCAGACAGTCTCTGAACGGGAGTCGCGCCGCGTGGCGGTCTATACCGATGTCACCGACGAGGCGCTGGCCGAGTTCCTGGGCGCCTATGCTCTGGGCGAGCTGGTGGCGTTTCGCGGCATCGCCGAGGGGGTCGAGAACAGCAACTTCTCGCTGCGCACCACCACCGGCGACTACATCCTGACGCTCTACGAGCGGCGGGTCGACCCGGCCGAGCTGCCCTGGTTCCTGGGCCTGATGCGCCACCTGGCGCGCCGCGGCGTGAGCTGTCCGCTTCCCGTGGACGGGCGCGACGGCCGGGCCCTGCGCAGCCTCGCCGGACGGCACGCCGCCGTCACCACCTTCCTGCCCGGGGTGTGGCCGCGCCGGGTGCGGCCGCATCATTGTGGGCCGCTCGGCGCGGCGCTGGCCCGGCTGCACCTGAGCGGCGCGAGCTATGCACCGGAGCGCCCGAACCGGCTCGGGCCGCACGCCTGGACGGCGCTGCTGGCCAGCTGCCGCGACACCGGCGACCGCATGCAGCCGGGCCTGGTCGCCGAGCTCGACGCGGCGCTGGCGCGGATCCTGCCGGCCTGGCCGACCGGCCTGCCGCGCGGCCAGATCCACGCCGACCTGTTCCCGGACAACGTGTTCTTCCTGCCCGGCGTGCCGTCCGGCCCGGTGTCCGGGTTGATCGACTTCTACTTCGCCTGCACCGACCTGCTCAGCTACGACATCGCCATCTGCCTGAACGCCTGGTGCTTCGAACCGGACATGGACTTCAGCATCGCCAAGGCCCGCCTGCTGCTGGACGGCTACGAGAGCGTGCGGCCGCTCGAGGCGGGCGAGCGCGCGGCGCTGCCAGTGCTGGCGCAGGGGGCGGCGATGCGCTTCCTGCTGACCCGGCTGTACGACTGGGTGAACACGCCCGACGGCGCGCTGGTCACCCGCAAGGACCCGCTCGACTACCTGCGCCGGCTGCGCCGCTTCCTGGCCGCCGCGGTACCGGAGGCGCTGGGGCTGTGACCGGGATCGAGGACGCGCTGCCGGCCGATGGCGGCCCCCCGGGCGCCACGCCGCTGGTTGAGATCTGGACCGACGGCGGCTGCCGGCCCAACCCCGGCCCCGGCGGCTGGGCGGTGCTGCTGCGGTTCGGCACGCACGAGCGCGAGCTGTCCGGCGGCCATCCGGCCACCACCAACAACCGCATGGAGCTGACTGCGGCGGCGGAGGCGCTGGAGGCGCTGACCCGCCCCTGCCGGATCGCGCTGCACACCGACAGCGAGTACGTGCGCAACGGCGTCACCCGCTGGAGCACCGGCTGGGTGCGCCGCAACTGGCGCAACGCCAGCGGCGACCCGGTCGCCAACATGGAGCTGTGGCGCCGCGTGCTCGACGCGGCCAAGCGCCACGAGGTGAGCTGGCACTGGGTGCGCGGCCACGCCGGCCATGTCGAGAACGAGCGCGTCGACCGGCTGGCGACGGCGGCGCGGATCGCGATCGAGCGGGGGTGACGATGCCCTGCAGGGCTATCGCATTCGAGGAGACGTG
>CAXTVM010000082.1:0-7674 GCA_964247725.1 uncultured Acetobacteraceae bacterium
CTAGAGCATGATCCGTGAGCCTATGCGATCGGATCATGCTCTAGACGCCTGAACCGCGTTTCCGAGCGCGACCCCTGATCCCGGCGCAGCGCGGGCGATCATGGACGGCGGGACAGCAACTGGGCCGCCGGCGACGCCTCGTAGTTGAACGTGAAGTCGGCCGGCGGCTCCGGGCCCCAGAGGTAGAGGCTGTTCTCGACGTCGTGGGACTCGCCGGTCCAGTCGTGCTCCGCCGACACGTAGTCGATGTCGCAGGAATACTCGCAGTAGCTCCCCCACGGGTCGCGCACATAGTGGAAGTAGTTCGAGCCTAGCACGTGCCGTCCCAAGCCCCAGCCGGCGGTGAAGCCCTTGTCCGCCATCTGCGCCGCGCCGACGCCGATGTCGTTGACCTGGGCGACGTCCCAGCTGCAGTGGTGGAAGCCCGGGCCGTCCGACTTCGCAAACGCGACCATGTGATGGTCGCTGCCATGCACGCCGTGCAGGAAGGCGATCACCCCGCCCGCCTCGTCGGACAGGCGGAGGCCCAGCACACGCTGGTAGAACGACAGCATCTCCGGAACGTCGCGGGCGAACAGCAGCACGTGCGCCATGCGCCGCGGCCGCACGATCCCTGCCTGGCCGCGCACAGGCGCGCCGCGCAGGTTCGGCCCCACCCCACCCAGGCCGGTCTCGGACTTGGAGCTCGGCGAGGACTTCTCCGCCACCTTCAGTTCCAACAGCGTCCCGTCGGGATCGCGGAACCAGAAGCCGTTGCTCTCCGCGCCGGGCGGCGGGTCCAGCCGCTCGACGTCGGACCGCTGCAGGTGCGCGTGGAACCTCTCGACGTCGTCGGCGAAGATGCCGAAGGACAGATGCTGCAGCGACTTCAACGGCCCCTCGGTCAGCACGCCCCAGCGATGCGGGTGGCCGAAGGTATAGAGCTCCAGCGTGTCTCCGCGCTCCCGCACGTCGAGGCCGAACGACCGGTAGTAGCGCTCGGCCTCCTTCAGGTCCGGCACCGCCAGCGCGAAGTGGTCCAGCGAATGCACGCCCAGGGCGTTCTGGCGGCGGGACGGGGCGATGTAATGGCCGATCTGCGTCATGGCTCTCCTCCTCAGGCATCGTGGTGCCGCGGTCTCCGTCGATCCTAGCAGCCCGTCGCTGGCGACTGTTCACATTCATGTTGGCTGTGCGCGCGGACGCTTCAAGTCGCGGGCGATCGCAGCCTGCCCTGCCTATGCCCCGCCCCGCCCTGCTTCAGCCGACCTGCGACCGGACGACGTCCCCGTGCGCCCGCTGCCGCTCGAAGCGCGCGCGGTCGGCCGGCAGCAGCCGCACCGCCAGCGTGATCGCATCCTCGGCGTCGGAGCGGCCGATCACCTCGCCATGCGCGTAGAGCCAGGCCAGCGCCGCTCCGTCCTCGACCGCCAGGCGATAGTCCGTCCGCTCCATCGCCCCCACCAGCTGCCGGTCGATCGCCGCCCGCAGCCCTCCTAGTCCCTGGCCGGTGACCGCCGAGATGAGGTTGGCGCCGTTAGGCGCCAGCACCCCCTCGTCGTCGCCCAGCAGGTCGGCCTTGTTCAGCACCTCGATCAACCGGTCCGGCCAGCCGGCGTCGAGCGTGCCTTCCGCCGCCATGCCGGCCAGCACCAGGGCGACGTCGCCGCGCTGCGCGGCGCTGTCGGGATGCGCCGCATCGCGGACGTGCAGGATCACGTCGGCCTCGGCCACCTCCTCCAGCGTCGCCCTGAACGCGGCGACCAGCTCGGTCGGCAGCTCGCTGATGAAGCCCACGGTGTCGGACAGGATCACCCGGCGCCCGGACGGCAGCTCCAGCGCACGCATGGTCGGATCCAGCGTCGCGAACAGCTGGTCCTGGGCCTGCACCGCGGCCCCGGTCAGCGCGTTGAACAGCGTCGACTTGCCGGCGTTGGTGTAGCCGACCAGCGCCACCACCGGGTAGGGCACCCGGCGGCGCGCCTCGCGGTGCAGCCCCCGGGTGCGCCGCACCTGCTCCAGGTCCCGGCGCAGCCGGACGATGCGGTCGCCGATCAGCCGGCGGTCGGCCTCGATCTGCGTCTCGCCGGGGCCGCCCAGGAAGCCGAAGCCGCCGCGCTGCCGCTCCAGATGGGTCCAGGACCGCACCAGCCGCGACCGTTGGTACTCGAGATGCGCCAGCTCCACCTGCAGCGAGCCTTCCCGCGTCGCCGCCCGCTCGCCGAAGATGTCGAGGATGAGGGCGGTCCGGTCGATCACCTTGGCGCCCAGCGCCCGCTCCAGGTTGCGCTGCTGCACCGGGCTCAGCCGGCCGTCGACGATCACCACCGTGATCCGCTCGGCCTCCACCGCCAGCGCCAGCGCCTGCACTTGCCCGGTGCCGAGCAGCGTCGCCGGCCGGCGGGCACGCAGCGGAAGCACCGCACGGTGCGCGATCAGCAGGCCGATCGAGGCCGCGAGCCCGACCGCTTCCTCCAGCCGCGCCTCGGCCGCCCGGACCTCGCGACGGCGCGGCTCGCCCGATCCCGCTTCCGGCGCCCCGTCCGCATGGGGGTCGCGGCGCTCCCACGGCAGGATGACGGCCGCCCGCGTCGGCGCCGCGGCCACCGCGCGGGACATCACGGCTAAGGGGCGCCCGCCTCGGTCTCTTCGGCCGCAGCCGGCACGGACCCCTCGATCTTGCCCTGGTCGAACAGCGCGATCGGCGCCGCCGGCATCACCGTGCTGATCGCGTGCTTGTACACCAGCTGGGTATGGCCATCGCGGCGCAACAGCACCGAGAAGTTGTCGAACCAGGTGATGATGCCCTGGAGCTTGACCCCGTTGACCAGGAAGATCGTGACCGGGGTCTTGGAACGGCGGACGTGGTTGAGAAACACGTCCTGCACGTTCTGCGAGTTGTCCTTAGCCAAGACTATGGCCCTTTTTCTTCTTGTTCGCGGCACCTGTCAGTGCCGTCGCGCAGTTCCGGCTGCACCGACGACATTAGCTCGTATTGATGCATCGCAAAAACAAGACGAGGTGGGCGGAACGTCCCCTGCACCCGCTAGCCCTGCATGCGGTCCTCGGAACTGACGCCCAGCTGCTTCAGCTTGCGGTGCAGCGCGCTCCGCTCCATGCCGACGAAGCCCGCGGTGCGGCTGATGTTGCCGCCGAACCGCAGCAGCTGCGCCTGGAGGTACTGCGTCTCGAACAGGTCGCGCGCCTCGCGCAGCGGCAGGCCCATCACGTCCGCCGCCGGGTCGAACTTCAGCAGCGCCGGCGCACCCTGGCCGATCGAGGGCGGCAGCATCTCGGCGCGGATCGTCTCCGACCCGCCCGGCACCATGATCAGCAGCCAGTCCATCAGGTTGCGCAGCTCGCGCGAGTTGCCGGGCCACTCGTAGCTCTGCAGCGCCGCCAGCGCATCGGCCGACAGCTCGCGCACCGGCAGCCCGGCGGTATCGGCCGAACGCGCCAGGAACAGCCGCGCCAGGTCCGGGATGTCCTCGCGGCGCTCGCGCAGGCTCGGCACCCGGAGCGGCACCACGGCCAGCCGGTAATAGAGGTCCTCGCGCAGGCGTCCCGCGGCGATCTCGGCCTGCAGGTCGCGGTTGGTGGTCGCCAGCACGCGCACGTCGACCTTGACCCGGGTGGCGCCGCCCAGCCGCTCGAAGGTCTGGTCCTGCAGCGCGCGGACGATCTTGCCCTGGGTCTCGATCGGCATGTCGGCAACCTCGTCGAGCAGCAGCGTGCCGCCATGCGCCCGCTCCAGCAGGCCGGTCCGCCGCCCGATGCCGACACCGGCGCCCCCCTGCCCGGCATCCGCGCTGCCCTCGATGCCGAACAGCTCCTCCTCGAACCGGCCCGGAGCCAGCGTGGCGCAGTTCAGCGCCACGAACGGACCTTCCGCCCGGCGCGAGCGCGCGTGGATCATGCGGGCGGCGACCTCCTTGCCCGATCCGGCGGCGCCCGAGATCAGCACCCGCGAGCCGGTCGGCGCCACCCGCTCGATCTGCGCCCGCACCGCGACGATGGCGGCGCTGTCGCCGTCGAGCGTGGTCTCGGGACCCGCGCGCAGCCGCAGCTCGGCGTTCTCGCGCGCCAGCCGCGCCGCCTCCAGCGCGCGCCGCACCACCACCAGCAGCCGGTCCGACTTGAACGGCTTCTCGATGAAGTCGTAGGCGCCGAGCTGCAGCGCCGCCACCGCGGTCTCTATGGTGCCGTGGCCCGAGATCATGATGGTCGGCACCGCGGGCTCCTCGCCCTGCATCGCCTTCAGGATGCCGAGCCCGTCCAGCCGCGAGCCCTGCAGCCAGATGTCGAGGATGACCAGCGCCGGACGGCGGGCGCGGAAGGCGGCCACGGCCTGGTCGGAGTCGCCGGCCAGCCGGGTGTCGTAGCCCTCGTCGCGCAGGATGCCCTCGATCAGCAGCCGGATGTCCGGCTCGTCGTCGACGATCAGGATCTCATACGGCATCGGGCAGCTTCACCGGCAATATCAATGTCGCAACCGCTCCCGGGCCTCCGCTTCGGTCGTCCAGCATGACGAGGCCCGCATGGTCCTCCATGATCTTCTTGACGATGGCAAGTCCCAGCCCGGTCCCCTTCGGCTTGTGGGTGACATAGGGCTCCACCAGCCGCTGGCGGTCCTCCGCCGGCAGGCCGACGCCGTCGTCGGCGACCGCGATCCTAACCTGGCCGCCCGCCTGCTCGAGGCAGACCCAGATGGTGCCGGCGCCGGCCGCGGTCACGGCGGACGCCTCCCGGCCACCCCGCGCAGCCTCCCCTGCCATCGCCGCCCCCGCCCGCATGGCGATGCCGTCGGCGGCGTTCTGCAGCAGGTTGGTCAGCGCCTGCCCGATCAGCCGGCGGTCGCAGGGCACCACCGGCCCGCGGTCCGGCAGCCGGGTCTGGTAGGCGATCTCGGGATGGGCCCCCTTCTGCAGCACCAGCGTCTCGCGCACGATCCGCGACAGGTCCTCGGCCCGGATCATCGGCTGCGGCATGCGCGCGAACGCCGAGAACTCGTCGACCATGCGGCCGATATCCTCGACGTGCCGCACGATGGTGTCGGCGCACTGGCTGAACGTGTCCGGATCCGACGTGATCTCGCGCAGGAACCGGCGCTTCAGCCGCTCGGCCGAGAGCTGGATCGGCGTCAGCGGGTTCTTGATCTCGTGCGCGATGCGCCGCGCGACGTCGGCCCAGGCCGCCTTGCGCTGCGCCGACTGCAGCTCGGTGATGTCGTCGAAGGTGACGACGTAGCCCTCCGTGACCGCGCCCCGCATCTCCGGCCCGATCCGCACCAGCAGCGTGCGCCGGGCGGAGGCGGCGCCGCGCTGCACCTCGGCGGTCTGCGCCCGCTCCGGCTGCGCGCCGGACAGCGCCAGCAGCGGCCCGAACTCCGGCACGATGTCGGCCAGCCGGTGCCCCACCGCCCCCATCAGGTCGCTGTCCAGCAGCGCGCTCGCAGTGCGGTTGGGCAGCTCGACCCGCTGCTCGGCATCGAGCCCGATCACCCCGGCCGACACCCCGGACAGCACCGCCTCGGTGAAGCGCCTCCGCTCGTTGATCTGGCTGTAGGCCGCCATCAGCTCGCGGCGCTGGGCGGAGAGCTGGTCGGTCATGCGGTTGAAGGCGCGGCTGAGCCCCGCCACCTCGTCGTCGCGCTCGGCCTCCGGCACCCGCACCGCGAGGTCGCCGCCGCGCACCCGCTCGGCGGCCAGGATCAGCAGCCCGACCGGGCGCGCGATCTGGGTGGCCAGAACCAGCCCGATCAGCACCGCGGCCGCCAGCACCAGCAGCGCCACCAGCGCGAAGATCATCACGAAGGTGCCCTGCAGCGCCGACCTGTTGTGGTCGAGCCGGCTGTACTCGGCCGCCACGCTCTGGGTGTGCCGCGCGTGCTCCAGGATCACCGGGTCGACCGGCTTCGAGATCATCAGCATCAGCGCCGGGTCGGGCTCGTCGCCGATCCGGATCACCGCACTCACCGTGCGGCTGTCGGGGCTGTCCAGGATGGCGACGTCGCCGTCATGTGCCAGCATGGTGGCCGCACTCGGCGGCGCCGTGACGCCGAGCCCGCCCAGCATCCCGGTCGACACCACCACCTCGTTGGTGCGCGGATCGTAGATCGCGGCCTCGTCCAACCCCCTGCTGTAGCGGGCGTCGGCCAGCACCTGGCCGAGCGCGCCGGGGTCGACATATTGCAGCGTGCTGGCCTGTGCCAGGTCCGCCGCCATCGCGATCGCGTCGGCGCGGATGGTGTTGTTGTGCTCCTGCAGGTAGCCCTGGCTCGCCTGCACCGCCTCGCCGAGTGCCGTCCGCACCCGGTCGTTGAACCAGATCTGGATGCCGAGGTGGAAGAACACGCCCGCGAACACGCCGACCACGATGGTCGGCGTCACCGCCACCACGCTGAACAGCACCACCAGCCGGACGTGCAGCCGCGCACCGGCCAGCCCGCGCCGGCGCTCGGCGATCACCCGCGCCAGCCGCCCGGTCAGCGCCAGCGCCAGCAGCAGCAGCACCAAGAGGTTGGCCAGGAACAGTCCGGCCTCGACGTGCGGCCGCCGGGTCAGCGACATGCCGCGCGACAGTACCGCGAAGGTGGCGACGCCCAGCGCCAGCGCCGTCGCCGCCATGATCAGCGTCGCCACCTTGCCCAGCAGCATGTCGACCAGGCGCGGCCGGGCGCGCGGCGCCGACACGTCTCGGACGATCGGCGGGAGCGGCAGCCGCGCGCTCAACGCCCTAGCCCATGCCCCGCACGACCGGGATCTCCAGGTCGCGGATCTTCTTGCGAAGCGTGTTGCGGTTCAGCCCCAGCATCGCCGCCGCCTTGATCTGGTTGCCCTTGGTCGAGGCCAGCGTCATCTGGATCAGCGGCCGCTCCACCTCGGCGATCACCCGGTCGTAGATGTCGCGCATCGGCATGCCGTCGCGGCTCGCCGCCAGGAACTGCCGGATGTGGCGCTCGACCGCCTGCGCCAGCCCCTCCTGCTCGCCCCCGCCCGCCTCGCGGGGCTCGTGGCTGGCGTTCTCGGCCAGCTCCCCCGCCACCACCTCGCCGCTGATGACCTCCTGCGGATAGAGGGCGGCCAGGCGGCGCATCAGGTTCTCGAGCTCGCGCACGTTGCCGGGCCAGCGGTGCGACTGCAGCCTCTGCGTCGCCTCCTCCGACAGCAGCTTCCCCGGCAGGCCGGTCTGCTGCACCTTCTCCAGGAAGTGCCGGGCCAGCACGGGGATGTCCTCGACCCGCTCGCGCAGCGGCGGCAGCCGGATCGGCACCACGTTCAGGCGGTAGAACAGGTCCTCGCGGAAGCTGCCGGTGCGGATCAGCTGGCGCAGGTCGCGGTGGGTGGCGGCGATGATGCGCACGTTGGCCTTGATCGGCTGGCGGCCGCCGACGGTGGTGAACTCGCCCTCCTGCAGCACCCGCAGCAGCCGCGTCTGCGCCTCGGGCGGCATGTCGCCGATCTCGTCCAGGAACAGCGTGCCGCCGGCGGCCTGCTCGAAGCGGCCTTGGCTGCGGTTGGTGGCGCCGGTGAAGGCGCCGCGCTCGTGCCCGAACAGCTCGCTCTCGATCAGCTCTCTGGGGATCGCCGCCATGTTGATGGCGACGAACGGGCCGCCGCGACGCCGCCCGTAATCGTGCAGCGCGCGCGCCACCAGCTCCTTGCCGGTGCCGCTCTCGCCGTTGACCATCACCGT
>CAXTVM010000083.1:0-7604 GCA_964247725.1 uncultured Acetobacteraceae bacterium
CCTGGGGCCCGCGGCCCCAGTGGGGTCCAGGGGCAAAGCCCCTGGCCTTCCTCCTAATGCAATAGCCGTGGGGGCACCCTGCCGTCGGCCTGCAGGCATAGTCGGTTCCAACCACCCTACTCATCGGATCGTCCCAATGTCCGCCCTCATGACGACGATCTCGACCAAAGGCCAGGTGATCCTGCCCAAGCCGGTGCGGGATCAGCTGCACTGGGATGCCGGCACCGGGCTGTCCGTCGAACGGATTGCGGATGGCGTGCTGGTGCGGTCGCTGGACGTGGCGTTCGCACCGAGCAATCCGGAGGCTGTCTTCGGCTGCCTGCCGCACGCCGGCGCAGCCATGTCGCTGGATCGGATGGAGGCCGGCATCGTCGCGCAAGCCAGGCATCGGCATGCGCGCGATCGATATTAACCTCGTTGTTCGCTACCTGACCGGAGACGATCCGAAGCAGGCACAGGTGGCAAGAACGATCATCGGCCAGGAGCCGGTGTTCGTGCCGCGCACGGTCATGCTGGAGGTCGAGTGGGTGCTGCGCGGCGTGTATTGAGATGCCGCCGGCGCGGATCGTTCCGGCCCTGCGTGCCTTCGCCGGTCTTTCCGGCGTGGTGGTTGAGGATGCGGTGACCGTCGCCCAGGCGATGGAGTGGGCCGAGGCGGGCATGGACTTCGCCGATGCGCTTCATCTCGCCGCTTCGTCGGGCTGCGAGAGCTTCCTGACCTTCGACAGGCGTTTCGTCCGGTTGGGACGCGACATGACGATCACCCTGCCGGTCGCAGCGCCGTGAAGACGGTTGACGTGAGGGATGCCCTGTCCGCGGTCATCGACCACGCAGGACGGGGGAAGCCGTCCATCATCACGCGCCACGGCAGGCCGGAAGCGGCGCTGCTGAGCTTCGAGTACTGGCAGCGCCTGTCGAACGTCCTGTCGTTCGGGCAGCTGCTGATGGAGGCGCCGCTCGACGCGGTCGAGCTTTCCGACCGCCAGGATGAGGAACTGCGCGATCCGGCCCTGTGATCGGCGTATCTGATCGATACCGACGTCCTCCCGGCTGCGGCACCCAGCGAGCCTGCGCCATTTCGGCCCGCTCGCGTGCCGGCGCAGGATCCGTTCCAGGCGCTGCCGCCGGAGAGCGGCCGATCGGCAGATGACGCGGCCGACGAGCCAGTCCCGATGCACGGCCACCTCTTGTTCCCGCCAATGTGCGGAGGCGGTGACGCAACCGGGTCGGCAAGATGCGTTGGCAGCGCGGTCTTCATCGCAGGACCCCGCCGGATCCCGGCCGGATCCACCGTCAGGAAGCGAACCGCCATGTCAGCACCCGAGAGCCTCAAGGACGTCTACGCAGACGAGCTGAAGGACCTCTGGTCCGCCAACGACCAGATGCGCAGGGCGCTCGGCACCATCGCCGAGAAGGTCCACGACACAGAGCTGCGCTCGAACCTCCAGTCCTCGATCGGCGGCATCCAGAAGCATAGCGACACGCTGAAGTCGCTGCTCGAGGAGGCCGGCGAAGAGGCCGAGCCCGAGCACTGCAAGGGCATGGAAGGGCTGGTCAAGGAGGCGCTCAAGCACACCACCAAGGAGGCGCCCGAGGACGGCGAGCTGCTCGACATCGTCGTCGTCTCGCAGTACCAGCGCATGTGCCACTACGGCATCGCCGGCTTCGGCACGGCCGCCACCTATGCCAAGGCGCTCGGCATGACCGAGCAGTCCGCCACGCTGAAGGCGATGGTGTCCGACATCTACAAGGCGGACGAGTATGCCACCGCGCTGGCGCAGAAGTCGGTCAAGGCCGCGGCCGCCGAGGAATAAGCCCAGCCGTGCGGACCGGCGCCGTCTCGGTCAGCCCCAGCATCGCGCAGAGGCCGACCAGGACGGCGCCCTCCATGTACCAGGCCGGCGCCAGCGGTGAGCCGGTCACCCCGATCAGCCAGGCGATCACCAGCTGCGCCGAGCCGCCGAACAGGGCGATCGAGCTCGCGTAGATCAGCCCGACGCCGCCGGAACGGACCGACCGCGGCAGGCTCTCGGCGATGACCACGATCGTGGAGACGGTCGACAGCGTGGAGACCGTGCCCAGCACCGCCGCCGCCGCGTAGAGCACGGTGGCCGACCGCGTCTGCGCCAGCGCCCGGAAGCAGGGGAACACCAGCAGCAGCAGCAGGCATGCCGGTACGATCAGCACCGGCTTGCGGCCGAACCGGTCCGATAGCCAGCCGCCGGCCAGGTCGCCGATCACGCCGGTGAGCCCGACCGTCACGGTGGTGCCAAGCGCCAGCCGGGCCGGCATCCGCAGCGTCGTCTCGGCATAGGTGGTGAGGTAGTCCAGCGTGTAGTTGGAGATGGTGGCGCTGCCGAGCAGGGCGACGCCCAGCATCGCGATCAGCATCAGGCCGCGCGGCGTGGCCGGGGCCGCGATCTCCGGCCCGCCGGACGCCTCGTGCAGGCGCATCCGCAACAGGAGGCCGAACGGCACCACGGCCGCACCCAGCAGCATCGCGACGCGCCAGCCCCAGCCGTCCAGCTGCGCCGGCGACAGCGCGTCGGCCAGGAGCACGCCCACCAGCCCCGCCACCAGCACCGCGAGATCGGCGCTGGCGGACTGCAGCGAGGTGACGAGCCCGCGCCGCAGCGGCGGCGCCGCCTCGATCAGGAAGGCGGTGCTGGCCCCCACCTCGCCGCCGAGCGCGAACCCCAGCAGCATCCGGCACCCCACCGCCAGAATCGGCGCCGGCAGGCCGATCGCGGCGAATGGCGGCGTGAGCGCCAGTCCGGTGACCCCGGCGCCGATCAGGCCGAAGGACAGCAGCATCGCCGGCTTGCGGCCGCGCCGGTCGGCGATGCGGCCGATCGCCCAGGCGCCCAGCGGCCGGGTCAGGAAGCCGGCGCCGAAGGTGGCGAGCGAAGCCAGCAGGCTGCCGGAGGGCGAGCTCGACGGGAAGAAGCTGTGGCCGATCTGCACAGCAAAGAAGGCATAGGTGACGAAATCGTAGAACTCGAGCGCATTGCCGGCGGCAACCGCGGCGACCTGGCGCGGGTTCAGCATGGTGTTCGATCTGCAAAAACAAGGCCAGCGGCGTTGCCCCTGACCCCATTGGGGCCGTCGTGCGCAGCACGCTTCGCGTGACGGCCCAACGGGTCCAGGACAGAGACATCGATGCCGGATTACAATGCGACCCCATTCGAGCAGCGCGGCGCGGCGGCGGTGAACCGTCCGCGGGTGCCGAACGCGCTCAGCCTCGCCGTCATGCACGAGGTGGGCGCGGCGCTGGCCCGGATCGACGCCGACGCCTCGATCGGCTGTGCGGTGATTACCGGCTCCGACCGCGCAAGCCGATCGTCGCCGCAATGGCCGGGCTGGCGCTCGGCGGCTGCGAGCTCGCCATGATGTGCGGCTTCATCCTGGCCGGCGATACCGCGCAATTTGGCAGCCGGAGATCAGGGTGGGCCCGATGCCGGGCCTGGGTGGCTCGCAACGCCTGACCCGGCTGGCGGGCCAAATCGAACGCGATGGAGACGTGCCTGACCGGCCGCACCATGACGCGGCGGAGGCCGAGCGCGCCGGGTCGGCGTCTGGTGTGGTGCCGGCGGCGCAGCTGCTGCCGGAGGCGCTGGTGGCGGCGGCGGCGGCGGCGATCGCCGGCATGTCGCAGCCGATCGCGGCGATGGTGAAGGAGAGCGTCAACCGCGCCGGAGAGGTGACGGCGGCGTTCGTCGCAAAGCGCGCGCCGGAGTTCCGGAACGGCTGACCGCACCTTCCGGCGGCGGCACGGCGCCTCCATATACTGACGGTTCCTCCACGGACCCCGAAACGACATGAAGAACCTGCTGCAAGCCTCCTGGATGCATCGCGGCTACGGCTACGCGCCGAGCTACGGCTACCATCACTCGTTCGGCGGCGGCGGGTCCTGGGTCGGCCACATGGTGCTGTCGTCGGTGATCCACGGCCTGATCTACAGCGTCATCTTCCGGGCGCTGGCGCATCTCAGCCTGGGCGAGATCGTGCTGCTGGCGGTGCTGGTGATCGGCGGGATCTACCTGTGGAACCGCGACCGCGGCTATCGGCGCTGGTAACGTAGCGAAGGCCAGGGGCAGAGCCCCTGGCCTTTTTCCATGATGACGTATCGCCTGGCGGAGAGGTCGGTTGGCATACGGCATCGGGCGGCTCGGCCCGTTCCTCTTCAGGGCGACCCCGCCCGCCGTCACGGTGCTGATCGCCTTCCTGCTGCTGGGGCCGGTGCTGCTGATCCCGCTGCGGGTGCCACTCGGCTACAACGAGGGCTGGAACGCCTATCTCGCCGCCCGCGCGGTCGGGCTTGAGGGTGGGCCGCTCTACCCGCCGCGCGACACGCTCGTGTTCAACAACTACCCGCCGCTCTCCTTCTACCTAGTCGGAGCACTTGGACGCTGGGCTACCGGCGACCTGATCGTGGCCGGCCGGATCGTCGCCCTTGCCTCCCTGCTGGCGTCGGCCGCCCTGCTCGCCGCCTGCACCGCGCGGCTGGGCGGCGGCCGGCGCGGTGCGGCGACCGCGGCCGCCCTGCTGCTGCTCTACGCCACCACCTTCTTCCGCGGCTACGCCGCCGTCGACGAGCCGCAATGGCTCGGGCACGCGCTGATGCTGGCCGGCCTCGCCATACTGCTGCGGGGCGGGGCGGACGGGCCCATCCCGATCGGCCGCCTGGCGGCGGCGGCGCTGCTGATGACGATGGGCGGCTTCGTCAAGCACAGCCTGGTCGGGCTGCCGATCGCGGCGACGGTCTGGCTGGGGCTGCTGCGGCCGGCCGTGGCAGTCCGCTGGCTCGGCGCCGCGACGGCCTGGGTCGCCGCCGGCCTGGCGCTCACCGCGGCCCTGCACGGGCGGGCCGCGTTCGAGGACGTCCTGCTGCACCACCGCGTGTTCCAGGCCAATCGCGCGTTCCTGGCCGTGAGGCGGATGCTGCCGCTGCTGCCGATGATGCTGGTGGCGCTGCCGGCCTGGCGCCGGCGGTCCGCGCGCGACCCGGCGATGCTGTTCGCCGGCCTGTTCGTCGCGGTGGCGCTGGCGGCGAGCGTGATCGAGCGCACCGGCGAGGGCGTCAACTACAACGCCTATTTCGAGGCCGCGATCGCGCTCTGCCTGGCTACGGGGCTCGCGGTGTCGCGCGCCGGCGGGGCGGCGGAGACGGGCGGCATCGCGGCGTCGCCGGCGCTGCTGGCGGGCCTGGCGGCGCTGCCGGTGCTGCTGACGATGCCGGGGCAGCTCGAGCGGGCGTGGCGCGACATCGCCGACCGCGACGCACGGGCCCGGGCGTGGCGGCCGTTCATCGCGCAGATCGCGGCCTCCCCCGGGATGGTCGGATGCCAGGACCTGTCGGTCTGCCTGTGGGCCGGCAAGCCGTACGCGGTCGACCTGTTCAACCTGAACCAGAGCCTGCTCACCGGCGGCTCGATCACCCGCTTCGACGTGCTGGCGCGCACGCATGCGTTCAGCCTGTTCGAGTATGGCGGCGGCTCGTTCCGGGGCCTGGTGCCGCGGGCGGCGGAGATCGGCGACCGGCTGCTGCAGGACCTGCTGGACCACGGCTACGTGCCCACCGCGACCGATCCCGACGGCAACGTGATGATGGTGCCCAAGCCGTTTTAGGGATGCCGGCGGGCAAGCCGCTCCGGCTACAGGTGCGAGGCCACGTTCATCCGTTGATGCGGGATGCGGATCGCGTCGAGGCTCGTGTCGGACAAGCGGTAGAACACGAGATGCGAGCCGACCCGGTATTCACAGTACCTCTCGCGGACATGGACCGGCCGTTCTTACTGCCGTCTGTCGGCCCCCGATGACTGCGACAACCTGGTTCTGGTATCGATTGACCGCTGCTCGACCATGTGGAGCCCAATCTTTTAGAGGTCGTCTTCCGCACGAGGCGAGGGCCTCCAGGTGTGTATTACCTGCCATGCCTGGTCCGCATCCGCTCAGGAACGCCTCGTTGTCGAACGGTGCCGGCAGGCCGGAGTCCTCGCCCTCGATCAGCGCCTCCTAAAATACCTTCAACTTGGCCTCGTGTTCTTCCAGGAGCCGCAGCCCTGCTCGCACGACCTCGCCGCCCGATCCGTAGCGACAGGCCTGAACCTGCCGATCGATGAAGCTGGCGAAGTGCTCGTCGAGGGAAACCGAGGTGTTCTCGCTGATGCTATGGATCGGCGCCAGAGCCCACTTCTCCTTGAAAATGGTTTCCAAAGGCTCCGCCTTTGGCGGGGTCCAGGGGCAGAGCCCCTGGCCTACCCTTTGATCGATAGCCAGTCCATCAGCGCTCGCTGCTGACGGAAGAAGTCGTGCTCCGGCGCGCGCCCGTCGCGGGTCGCGGGCGACTTGAAGAACACGCCCAGCTGCTCCTGCGCGCCGCCCTCGCCGCGCCGCCGCGCCAGGTCCAGGCAGCGCGCGATCTCGATCACCAGCGGGGCGGCCAGCACGCTGTCCTTGCACAGGAAGTTCAGCTTGACCTGCATCCGCTGGCCGAGGAAGCCCGAGATGTCGACGTTGTCCCACGCCTCCTTGTCGTCGCCGCGCGGGCGGTAGTAGTGGATGTGGCAGACGTGGTCCTCGACCCGGTAGCCCAGGATGTCGTCGAGCACCGAGCCCTTGGTGCGGAGCTTGGACCGGAGGCTGGCGGGATCGTCCAGCGCCAGCCCGTCGTTGTTGCCCAGGATGTTGGTCGAGAACCAGCCGTCGACGTGCAGGGCGCGGTCGCGGAAGGCAGGCGCCAGCACGGTCTTCAGCAGGGTCTGGCCGGTCTTGCCGTCCTTGCCGGCGACCGGCACGCCGCGGGCCTCGGCCAGTGCCGCCAGGGCCGGGATGTCGGCGCCCAGGCTCGGCGTGAAGTTGCCGTACGGGATGCCCTCGCGGATGGCGGCGTAGGCGTAGAGCATGGCCGGGCTGATCGCCGGGTCGTTGTCCTGCAGTGCCCGCTCGAAGCGCTCGGGCGTGGCGAAGGCGGCGGTGTCGTCCGGCCAGCTTTCCACCGAGGCCAGGTTGACCATCACCAGGCGGTCCAGGCCGGTGCGTTCGGCGAACGCCCGCATGTCGGCGCGGATCCGCTCGACGGCGCCGCCGTGCGAGTTGGCCGTGATGCGGTTTGGGCCGTCGACATTGCGGCAGAACGCCCGGTTGCCGGTGGCGGCCCAGGGCCGGATCGCGGCCAGCGGCTCGCGGAGCGTTGCCAGCATCTCGGGCGGGAGGACGTCGTGCCGGGCGGCGGCGGTCGCCAGGTCGTCCGAGCTCAGGTCCCAGCCGGCGACGGCAATGCCGCCGTAGGGGACGAGCCCGGCCCCGTCCACGCCCGCGAGCGGCAGCCCGGTGCGGTCGGCCGAACCGCGCGCGATCCGCTCCAGCCCCGCCGTGACGGTCGAGCCGACCGCCCCGCCCAGCCCCACGATCAGCAGGCCAAGGCGATCCGAGCCGCCAGTCCGTGGTCCAGACGTCATCGATCCGATCACCGCAGGGAATGGCGCTCAATGAGTGACCGGGCAGGCGGTGTCAAATTGCCGGCGATCCCCGGGCTCGGGCCCCGCACGGCTATCGCATGAGGAAGAAGGCCAGGGGCTTTGCCCCTGGACCCCACTGGGGCC
>CAXTVM010000084.1:0-7168 GCA_964247725.1 uncultured Acetobacteraceae bacterium
CAAGCGGGCGCTCGACCCGCAGAACCTGTTCAACCCAGGGAAGATCTTTCCGGCCTTGAACTAGAGCATCGCGAGCAGGCGCATGATCGGACGCTCAGTGGGACAGAACCGGCCATGACCTCGACGCACTGGCATTTCGCGACGACGTGCATCATGACGGGCACCTTGGCTGCCTTGACAATGATCGGCCCCTCAGGCGGTCAGGAACTGACGCGAGAGCAAAGGTTGTTCATGGGCCTTCCGGCAACCGGCCCAGTGAAACAACATCTCGCTCCGGACGGTGGTCCGGACGCGCCGCTGCCAGCGCATCCCGAGCTGTCATCGAGCGGGACCGCGGACACACAACGAAATGCAGGTCTGCCGGCCGGTCCGCCGATGACGTTCAAGCTGGTTGGAACAGGGGGAGCGAGCTGCTGTGAATGGATCGCTGCCGATGGCGTCATCACCCTCACCACTCCGCAAGCCTTCAGAGAATTTCTAAGTAGTCTGGGAAAGGATACGTCCACCCGGCAGGAAAGCATCACCTTCAACTCGCCGGGTGGAGACTTTTTCGCCGCGCTGGCACTTGGCCGAGAAATCCGCAGAAGCACCGAGATGTGGACCGCCGTCGGCAGGACCGAGGCGGCTGACGATCCGGCCGGGGAACGCAAGACCTACCGGATCGGCAACGGCGTCTGCCTGTCCGCCTGCCTGCTGGCGTTCATGGGAGGCAAGACGCGGGTGTATGATGGAGGTGGCGGCGTCTCTCCGCAGGGTCTCGCGTTGCAGGACTATGCGCTGGACCAGCCGGTGAGCATCGTCGGCAGGCCCTCGGCGGATGCGCTGGCGGATGCCGGCCTGCCGACGGCGGGACTGCTTCGTCTGGCCATGGAGGGATATGCGGCCGAGATGGGTGTCGATCCCCGCATCGTGGCGTTCATGGAGACGTCCGGACAGCCGGGCGGAGCTCACCGCATCAGCCAGGACGAGGCGGATCGGTTCGGATTGAATACGCCCGCCGAGCCTCGGACGGAATGGACCCTGGCGGTGACTGGCGGTGGCCTCGCTCTCTACGGCTCCGGTCAGGACCGATGGACGCGCTACGCGATCGGTCTGCAATGCCTGGGAGACGATCGCCGGTCCCTGGTCTATGCCGTCGCCGTCCCCGTCATTCCGCAGGACGGTGCCGCAGCCACTGAGAACAGCTATCGGACGGGGATAATGAGGGTCGAGGTGACGGGTGGCTCGGAACCCGAGCCGGCGGCGATCGCGGCGATCCACCTCGTCTCCAGCCAGCCGCTGGCCACCGCCGGCAACCTGCGCGTGACGGTCCGGCTGGATCCGTCCCAAGTCGATCTCGTCCGCGGCGGCAAGGCGACGATACAGTTCGAGACCGTCGGCGCCCTCCAGCATGCCTTGCCGGACATTTCCCTCAGATCATCCAAAATCGCTCATGCCGTCGACCTGCTGCTTCGGAACTGCCCATCCGAGTAACGGCATTCCGGTGATCTCCACGACCAGTCCGATCTCTTTCCCTACGGGACTCCGTTGCGGGGCAGTCACATCGTCGCCGCCCGTGATCGTCTCAGGCTGGATGCAATTGACGATCGATTGACTGTTGCGCAATAATAAGGCTGACCAGGGCAACGAGGCTGATGGTCGATTGGGCAATGCATGCACCTCAGGTTTGCCATCCTGTTCGCATTGCCGCTGCTGGCCGGCTGCATCCAGCCCTATGTTGGACCTCTGCCGGAACAGCAGGCTGGAGCCGGTCTTGCGACCCAGGACCAGACCGCAGGCGTCGAGAACGGTGATCGCATCGCCCGTTTCCGGCGGCTGGCAGCCTTGCAGGGCATCGCGGCGCCTCGAGTCGACCAGCTCATGCTGCCGCCAAGTTCCGTCTCCTACATGACTGGCGCGGTCCCAGTCGTCAGGGTTGTGTTCGACGAGCGGGTTTTCTTCGACTTCAACAGCGATGTGCCGCGATCCGATGCCGGACCTGTCTTCGACCTGCTCGCCGAGAACATGCGGCGGGACGTTCCCGATGCTGCCCTGACGGTACTCGGCCATACCGACGCGATCGGCACGGACGCCTACAACATAGCCCTGTCGGCCCGTCGAGCCGCCAACGTCATGAGGGAGCTCGTTCAGCGAGGGGTCAACCCGAGCCAGCTGAGCGAGGTCGCGATCGGCAAGCGTCAGCCGATCGCTCCGAACGACAGCGCCGACGGCAGGGCGCGCAACCGGAGGGTCGAGTTCCTCGTCTCGTCCGGCATCGATGCCAACCTGGCGGCGGTCCAGCAACGGGTCGTCCCTGCCTCCTATCTTCCGACCGGGAGAGACAGGCCGCAACAACACCTTGCCAGCATTGCCCAGGTCCTGCGCCTGCGGCCAGACGCGGGTCCTAAGCTGACGACTCCGGCGGATGCCGATGCCGCGCTGGTACCGTTCGCCGGGCTGCCGCTAAACCCGCCAGCCCAAGAGGACATCGAGCGTGTCGACGCCCGGTCTGTGGCACGGAACCAGCTCGATCAGGCACCGCAGATGCTACCTCCAGAGCAGGTCCATCCGGTCACGTTGCTCAAGCCGGAATCGCTGCACTTGCTGCCGCTCGGGGACGAGCAGGTGCACTGACGATACCGGACGACTGAACGATGCTGACTGCACTGGATGGAGATCAAATGGCAGCCCAGCAGGACACCGCAACCGGTGTCGACCCATCCAAGGCTCTGTCGCTCGCGGTACAACGTGCGCTGGCCTTCCCCCTGTCGCGCGCGAGCGCGCTCCTGCTGACCGCCGAGAAGGCCCAGGAGTGGGCTCAGCAGGAAACCGCCTTCGGGACGATCGCGATCGACGAAAACGGCATGAGTGCGGGCATGAAGCTGAACCTCATGCAGCCCGTGCGGCTCCTGATGTCCGAGTGGCGACGGGCTCGCTCGGACTTCGACTCAGCGTTGCAGCCAAAGATGGCCTGTCTGGATGCCGTGCGCCAGGCGGATTCCGAACTTGCCGACGCTGAACGGCTGCGGAGGGAGGAGCTGGAAGAGATCGAGAAGAAGCTCAAGGCCAACGCCGAATACGTACGGCGGCGTGATCTGAAGGACACCTCGCACATTCGCTGGAAAGATCTGCAGGACGCCCATTCGGGACGATCGGCCATCATGTTCGGCTACACGCCCTGGTATGTCGCGATCATCGCCTGCATCGGCGTTGCCGAATGGTTCATCAACTACGATGTCCTGTTGCAGTTCACCGGCGTGCCGGCCATCGCCGCCGGAAGCACGGTTCTGCTTGGGGCGTTGCTGGCATTCGCGGCACATGGCTACGGCGAGTTGCTGAAGCAGTGGAGCTTCCGCTTCGGCGAGAGCCGCGATCCCGCAAGCCGGTCACGCGACTGGCGCTACCTGGGGATGTCATCGGCCGCGCTGTTGATCGTGCTCGCCGCCGCCGGCTGCTCTCGCTACGCCGCCGCGCTGCAGATACTGACGACGCAGGCCCACCACAGCCTCCTGAACAACGTCGGCGTGACGGACGTCAATCCACTCCGAGACGTCCTCATCAGCCTACTTGCCAACATCGCGGCCTGGGTGGTCGGCGTCTTCATCGCCTACATCGCCCATGACGATGATCCGGTCTATGCCGCCGCGACCAACCAGTGGACGAAGACCCACGCGGCCTGGGCCGTGCTGCGCAGGCAGTACGAGGAACAGCAGCGGCACGTGGAGGCGAAATTCACGAAGACGATCAACGACCGGCGAAATGCCGCGAAGACGCGCGCTGCGTCAGTTCAGGCAGAGCTGAACATGTTGAAGCAGATACAGTCACATGAAGCGGCGATGGTCACCGAGGTCGAGCAGGTGACGCTCTCCAACATCGCCACCTACCGCGAAGCGCTGACCCGGGTCCTGCTGAGCGCCAACGGTCGCGTGCAGTTGGTCACCAAGCCTTCGAACGCTCCACTCTCGCCCTTCGAGTTCAATGCCATGGCGTTACCGGGATTGGGCGCCCTGCATAACCTGCTTGCGGCCTGACGTGCGCGTCTCCACACCTGTCCTCGCCGTTGCAGCCAGCATCATGGCCTGCTCGCCAGGCGGCACTGCATCCGCTCAAGGGTTTCTCAGTGGCCAGGGGGGACTCGATCCGAAGTTCTGCGAGACCGCGTCCGTACGCCAGACGGTCGTCTACATCGACAACTCGCTTATGCAGGACGGCCAGACCGAGTGGGCCAGCAAGTTGTTCGACAAGCTTAAGAGCACTTTGGTACCCGGTGAGCGCGTGACGGTGGTGGAGCTGTCGCCGGCCGACGGGCAGAGCCGGGAGACCTGGTCAGGCTGCTGGCCGGACTACGCACCGGAGGAACGGGCCAGACTGGGAAAGAGCCACCCGTTCTTCGGCAAGGACCCCCTGAAAACCCTGGATATGCAACAGGGCTTCTTCGGCAGCGGTTTCGCCGGCGCACTGTCCGACATCTACGACAAGCACCACCAGCCGAAGACGACGATCGATCCGTCAAGCCCGCCGACCAAGGCGATCATCAGCGCACTCTCGTCCGACGGCGCACGCTACGCGCAGACCAAGGTCACTATCAGGGCCATCATCTACTCCGATCTGGCCGAGAACAGCGAACTCGCATCGATCTTCAAGCCACAGCCGCAGACGCCGATCAACTTCGGCCGGAAGCTCGGGACCTACCTGCGCAGCAGCGTCTTTTACGCCTTCGGAATGGACGAGGACGTCGGAGGCGGTCAGGACATCCGCGAGTCGACGCGTGCGCTGTGGATGCGGGTGCTCGGCACGATGAGTGCGTCGGTCGAGGGCATCGGCCCCGATCTGACGGTTCCGAACGTTCTGCCGGTGGCGGCTCATGAGTACATCATCGATCTCAAGGAGGGTGACCAGCCGTTGAGCGGCCGTCTTTCGCTGCTCGTCGACACCGATGGGGACCTCGTCGATAGCTGGGTCGGCATCGACCGCCTGGGAACCGCCGGCCTGGCGGGTACCGCGAGATGCGAGGCAAGAGGCGACGGCACCTGCACGATCAATGCGAACACATCGCACGGCATCTTGTCGGACAGCCCATCGGAAGCCCTCACGCTCCACGGCGGCGACGGCAAGCCGCTGAGCGGACTAATTGGAGTCCGGGGATCTGACGTCATGTTCCCCCTCACCGCGACACCGAGTGGCGCTCGTTGAGCTCATCGGCACCAACAATCATGGAAAGACTACGGACGATGCAGATATTAGGCCGCCTTCCGGCTGCGGCTATGTTGCTCGGTGCGGTTTCGGTGGTTGCCGTCACTCCCGGATGCACGGATCGGCCCTACTCCTCTCCTCAGGAGGCCGCGCAGAATGCCTGCAGAGCCTTGGGGCCAAAGGCGCTGTCAGGCTTAGCGATCGGGGCATTCGGCGGCGGGGCGCTGGGTGCCGGACTGGGGGCCGCTGCAGGCGGCGGTCGGGGTGCAGCCATCGGCGCCGGCATTGGGCTGCTGGGCGGCCTGGTCACCGGTCTCGTGGTTGGGAGCCATGCGGACCAACGGGATTGTGCGGCAGCTCAGGCTGCTCTCGCCCAGCTGACGATCCAGCCGGTCAACGTCCCGGCCCTGTGGCGCAGCCCGTCCGGCAGTTACGGATCCTACACACCGTTGAGCGCCGAGTACGCGCAAGGTCCGCAGTTCTGCCGGCAGGTACGTCAGAGCACCAACATCGTCGGACATCAGCCGACCGAGGGCACCGGCATCGCCTGCCGGCAGCCGAACGGCGACTACCAGACCATGACCGAGGCTGCTGCGAATGGCGGTGGCAATGCGCAAGCCGTCGACTAGGTCGGCTTGCGCCGGCAGCGCAGGCGGGACGCCCTCGCCGGTTCTGACTTGACTGTCCGGGCAACAGCGCGCGGTGGATGGGTGGTACGCAGGCGTGTTGCGGCTTTAGCCACGGCTTCCTATGCGCTCGCCATCGGAACCTGCTCTGCGATGACCGTCTCGTTCCTGTCCGGCTCGGACGAGGGCGGACCTGGTCTGCTGCTCCGAGGCGAGATCATGCCCGGCGATACGGCTCGGATCATGCCCATGCTGTTGCACTTCTACCAACGGGGGAAGGTTCCTCGGCTGGTACTCGACTCTCCAGGCGGCAACATCCTGGATGCGGACAAGCTGGCGTTGCTGATCCGCAAGGCTGGCGTGCCGGTCACCGTGCCGGCCGGCCGGATGTGCGCATCCGCCTGCTTCCTGTTGTTCGCGGCCTCACCTGACCGAACGGCCTCCATGTTCGCCTCGATCGGCGTGCACAGCGCGTCAATGGACGGGGATGAGAACCTCGTGACGCTGGACATCACGACCATCATGGCCCGAGAGGCGGCGGACTTCGGGATTCCCCCCGAGATCATCGGCCGAATGGTGACCACCAAGCCATCGGACATGGCGTGGCTCACAACCGTTGAATTGCGAGAGATGGGTGTTCGACTTCTGGAAGCGCCTCCGACCAGCGAGCCAGCGCAACGCACCCGGCCTGTTGAACCGTCCGATGATCCGCCTCATCCGCAGACACAGCCACCGGGTCCGATGATGGGTACCGAAATCAATTCCGGTACCTTCACCTATCGACCAGCCGATTTTGCCGCAGTCCGTATTCCGGACCAGAAATCGGCTGGATCTAGTTCCTCGCCTGCCATCTTGACGGTTGTGCATGGACGACACCTGCCAGGCTATTCGCCGATAGGCATGTCGCCCATGCCGGCCCTATCCTATCGCCCCGGATACTGAATGTTGGATGTTGGTTCGCCTTCGTCCGGTACGTCTCGCGGCTCGCGGGCTCACGAGGTCGCCTTGACCAGCAAGATTGTTGACAGGATCAGTCGTGAGGCCTTTCAGCGCGGTGAGCGCAAGCGGTAACCCGCTAGCGCATAGAAGTAGTTGCTAACAACCGCCTGTTCGAGCCCGTCTCGGTGGCGTACAATCCGGGTCGTCAATCCGACACGACGAAACTTGCCACTGCGTCAGCAGCGACGTATGGCCGGGAGCTCGCAAGCGGACGCAGGAGGTTTCGCCAGCCCCGCACGTTGCCGGTCTTGGCGACCTTATCCCTGGCAGTCCCGCAACGAGCCCCGGCTCTCGATCCCGCGGGGCCCGCGTCGGACCTACTTGTTGGTGCGCCCGACCTTGCCCGGACTGACGCCCCCGGCGGCGGTGGC
>CAXTVM010000085.1:0-6659 GCA_964247725.1 uncultured Acetobacteraceae bacterium
ACTCCCTGCGCCACCAGGTCGGCGATCGCCGCCTCGGCATGGGTCATGGTGTCGAACACGGCTACCGTGGTTTCACTGGGCATTCTCTGCATCCTCTGGATTGTCTAATTTTCTTGACGGAAGCGCCATGTCACCGGCATCCGATCGCTTGACCACCGCCTGTTCGGTCCTCAGACTCACGATCTCCTGGTGACGGCGGGTGTCGGTGGTTCGGATGAGGTGGATCTCCTCCCTGATCAGGTAGCGGACCACGACGACCTCCTCCACCACCGGGATGATCAGGGTGTCGCCCTCCTGCCGGGACTGCGGCATCTGATCGACGACGCGGCCGACCTGGACGTGCCTGACATCGACCCCGGTGCTAGTCAGCGTCTCATCGACGGCGTGATCCCGATGATGGGTCGCGACCGTGACCGACACCGAGCCCGCGTCGCGTTTCTGGCGCGTGACCTGCAGCTCCTCCGCATGCAGCGTCAGGGTCGGCTCGCGGCTCATGATCCGGATCGAAAAAGCGACATCGCCCGTGTAGCGCGCGGACGATCATGGGGTTGCGAGGACAATCCGAAACGTGATCTGAATCGAGGTGACGCCGTCAGAGCAGGTCACGCAGCAGCGGCACCAGCGGCTTGTCAGCGTCGGGCATGCTGTAGCCGTCGAGCGAGGCGGCATCGACCCAGGCCAGGGCCTGGCCCTCGCGCGGCACCGGCGTGCCCTTCCAGCGCCGGCAGACGTAGAGCGGCATCAGCAGGTGGAACCGCTCGTAGGCATGGCTGACGAACGCGAACGGCGCCAGGCAGGCCTCCGACACGTCGACGCCCAGCTCCTCGCGCAGCTCGCGGACCAGCGCCTGCTCGGGCGTCTCGTCAGGCTCGAGCTTGCCGCCCGGGAACTCCCAGAGCCCCGCCATCGGCCGGCCTTCGGGGCGCCGCGCCAGCAACACCCGGCCGTCGGCGTCGATCAGCGCGCAGGCCGCCACCAGCATGGTGCGCCGCGCGGCCGTGACGGCCGGCGCCGTGGGTTCCGCCGCGGCGGGTGCCGCCGGCTGCGACAGGTCGTCGTGCCGCGCCTCGAAGCGCAGCACCGCATGCTCGCAGCCGCGCGCCAGGAACGCCTGGCGCCCGGTGCCGACCTCGCGGAAGCCGATCCGGCGCAGCACAGAGACCGAGGCCGGGTTGTCGGTGGCGACCTCCGCGGTCAGCCGCTCGATCGGCAGGTTGGCCAGCGCCCAGTGCGACAGCCGGCGGCCGGCCTCGCCGGCGACGCCGTTGTTCCAGTGCTGCCGGCCGATCCAGTAGCCGAGGTCGCCGCTGCGGCTGGCGGCGTCGACGCGGATGCCGACGCAGCCGAGCAACCGCCCGGGCGGGACGGCGGGGTCGACGATGGCGAAGTGCCAGGCGCGGCCCTCGTCCATCTGTACCGCGGTGGACGCGATCCATTCGACGGTGAGGTCGCGCGGGTAGGGGAACGGCAGCGTCGCCAGCATCCGGACCACGCCCCAGTCGTTGACCAGGCGGTGGATCGTCTCGGCGTCGTCCGGAGCCAGGGGCCGCAGCGTGAAGCGCGCGGTCGTCAGCACCGGCGGCGTCGCGGCACCGGACGATGCCATCGTCAGGCGGCGGTGCGGCCCACCCCGCACGACACCAGCACCGAGCGCAGCGTGCGGATCACCGGGAACACCTCCTGGTTCCAGTCGGCGCCCTGCGCGTCGTGCGCCGCCTGCTCCATCTCCACCACGTCGCGGTCCTCGGCGAAGATGCGCTCGGTGAACACCACCAGCGCCGGCCAGAGCAGGTTCAGGATGCCGGGGATCTTCGGGCGGCGCACAGACAGCAGCCCGAACACCCGGTTGGTCCTCTGCTCGCGGTCGAGCGGCACGTAGGAGATCCAGAGATCCATCACCGGATCCTCGCCCTCGGTCTGGATCCGCAGCGTCTGGTAGGGATATTCGGTACGCACCGTCATGACGTCGCGCTCCGCCGAGTTGGCGGCGCCGCCGCGGCGCTCGCCCAGGATCAGCGCCTCGCCGATCGGCTGCTTGCCGCCGGTGCGCTTGAAGCTGTATTTGACCTCGCACCAGTCCGGCCCATGGCCCTGGCCGAGCACCCGGGGCTTCATCTGCCCCATCTGCTTCGAGTGCATGAACTGATGGTTCATGTCCATCAGGTTCTCATGCATGAAGCTGTAGTGGCAGCCGACCTTGCGGCCGAAGCGACGGGTCTTGTAGCGGGGATTGGCAACGGAGCCGAGGCCGGGGAACGGCACGCCGGCGGCGAGCGACGCGTCGCCCGGGAACACCAGGATCAGCCCATCCGCCTCTCGGCACGGATAGGCGCGCACCCCGTTCGGCAGCTTGCCCGTGAGGTAGGGCACGTCGACGCAGGCGCCCGACGCCTCGTAGGCCCAGCCATGATAGCAGCAGCGCACCGCGCAGCCCTCGACGGTGCCCTTGCTCAGCGGCACCTGGCGATGCGCGCAACGGTCCTCCAGCGCGAACACCGGACCGGTCTTCGGCCGCACCAGCACGATCGGGTCGCCGGCGAAGCTGACCGCCAGCGTGCCGCCGGGCTTCAGCTCGCGCGACCACGCCATCGGATACCAGTGGTCGGGATGGGCGCCGACCCGGCGCAGATCCGGCGCGGTCGGCACGGAGGGGTCCGGCCGCAGGCTGTCCGGCATGACGGTCTGGTTCATCGGTCCTCGAGGTGGATTGCATCGGGCGGCGCCGGACGCGACCGATGTCGCGCGGCCCATAAGGCACTCTCCGGGCACGCCGACGCAACAGAGGACGCGAAATGATTTCCCGCCGTTGCGCGGCCGGACCGGGCACGGCCCGCTGCCACGCCGAGGGCTGTCCGCCTCAGCCGGCGGCCGGCGGCTGGAAGCCGAACAACAGGTCCGCCGGACGCTGCCGCACCACCAGCGTGCCGGCCATCAGGTCGTGCAGCCCCTGCTTGCGCCGGGTCCAGCCGACCATCAGGAAGCCGATGCCGAGCAGCAGGACGGACACGTACTTGGCGAGGTTGCGCCCGATCGCACGCCCGAGCCCGATCTGGCGGCCGGCCTCGTCGGTGACGCGCAGCCGGCAGGCCAGCTTGCCGGGCGTCGCCTGCCAGCGCGAGGATTCGAGCAGGGCGTAGTAGGCGAGGCTCAGCAGCATGCTCAGCAGCGTCAGGCCGCCATGGGCCAGGTGCCCGGAGGGCGCCGACACCGACAGGCTGGAATAGGCGACGTTGGAAACCGCGCCGGAGTCCGGTGCGGGCGTCGTCGAGATCCCGATCTGGCGCAGCCCTGTCGCGAGCCCGATCAGCCCGTTCACTACCGCAAGCACCGCCGCGTCGATGATCCAGGCCAGCACGCGCCACCAGAAGCCGGCATAGTACCAGGCGCGCGCATCGGGTGCCGCCCCGGGAAAGGGGGTGCCGGGCAAGGTCGCCGACATGCTCTAGCTCCGGTAGCTGCCATTGATGTCGATGTAGCCGTGCGTGAGGTCGCAGGTCCAGGCGCGGCCGGCGCCCCCGCCCAACCCGAGGTCGATCGCGATCTCGAGCTCGCGGCCGCGCATGTGCGCCACCACCGGCGCCTCGTCGTAGCCCGGCACCACCGCGCCGGCGCGCGCCATCCAGGTGCCGCCGATGCCGATCGACAGCAGGTCGCGGTCGGCCGGCTCGCCGCTCTTGCCGACCGCCATGACGATCCGGCCCCAGTTGGCGTCCTCGCCGGCGATCGCGGTCTTCACCAGCGGCGAGTTCGCGACCGCCAGCGCCACCCGGCGCGCGGACTCGTCCGAGACCGCCCCCGCCACGTCGATCCGCACCAGCCGGGAGGCGCCCTCGCCGTCGCGCACCACCATCAGCGCCAGCTCGAGCAGCAGCGAGTCGAGGGCCGCCGCGAACTCCGACAGCGTCGGATCGTCCGCTCCCCGCACCTCCCGATGGCGGGCCCGGCCGGTCGCGAACAGCAGCACGGTGTCGCTGGTCGAGGTGTCGGAGTCGACCGTCGTGCAGTTGAAGCTGCCGGCGACCGCGCGCGCCAGCAGCGCCTGCAGCACCGTGGCCGGCAAGGCGGCATCGGTCGCCACGAAGCACAGCATGGTCGCCATGTCTGGCGCGATCATGCCGCTGCCCTTGGCGATGCCGGCCAGCGTCACCGGGACGCCGCCGATCGCGGTCCGCCGCACCGCACCCTTGGGAAAGGTGTCGGTGGTCATGATGCCGCGCGCCGCCTCGGCCCAGCCGTCGGGCGACAGCCGATCATGCAGGGCGGGCAGGGCGGCGGTGATCCGCGCGTGCGGCAGCACCTCGCCGATCACCCCGGTCGAGCACAGGAACACCTGGTCCGGCGTGCAGCCGAGCAGGCCGGAAGCGGCGGCGGCGGTCTCGACGCAGCTCGCGACCCCGGCGCTGCCGGTGAAGACGTTGGCGTTGCCGGCATTGACCACCAGGCCGCGGGCGAGGCCGCCCTCGAGCGCATGGCGGCACCAGTCGACCGGGGCACCGGGGCAGCGGTTGCGGGTGAACACGCCGGCGACCGTGGTGCCGGGGTCGAACCCGGCCAGCACCAGGTCGGTGCGGCCGGCATAGCGGATGCCGGCCGCCACCGCGGCCAGCCGAACGCCCGCCACCGCCGGCATCGGCGGGAACGGCACCGCCAGGGGCGACAATGCTTGGGGCGTCGCCATCGATCCCGCCCGGCCGGCTCAGTTGCCGGCGGGCGGCGCTCCCGGCGTTGCGGTGGTGCCCTGCGTCGGCACCGGCGAGGTGCCGGCGGCGGCGGCGGCGGCGGCCGCGGCCGGCGCCGGCTTGTCGCTGACGACGCTGCCGTTCGGGTTGTAGCGCACCACCTTCACCTTCGCGACCGCCTGGTCCACCACCCGGCGCACCGCCGCCTGGATGATCTTCTGGCGGATCTGCGTAGCCACGGTGTCGAACGCCGGCGGCGCCGAGACCCGCGTGTCCAGCACCTGGATCACGTGCCAGCCATAGCGCGTGTGCACCGGGTGGTCGGAGACCTGGCCCTTGCCCATCGCGAAGGCGGCGGTGGAGAACTCCGGCAGCATGTCGCCCTGCTTGAACCAGCCGAGGTCGCCGCCGTTGCTGGCGGCGGCCTTGTCGGTCGAGTACTTTTTGGACAGCGCCGCGAAGTCCCCGCCGCCCTTGAGCTGGCGGATGATGTCGTCGGCGGTCTTCTCGTCGGCGACCAGGATGTGGCGCGCATGCACCTCCTTCTCGCCCGGCTTGCCGGCATAGTTGCTGGCGTAGGCGGCCTTGATCGCCTCGTCGGTGACCTGCGGCCCCACCAGCCGGGTCAGGTAGACGTTCTGCAGCGCCTGGTCGGCCGCCGCCTGCATCGCCTTCTGCGCCGCCGGGTCCTTCGCCAGGCCCTCCTTCTGCGCCTCGATCAGCAGCGCCTTCTGGTCGACCAGCTGGTTCACGATCAGCGGGAACAGCATCTGCGGCGGCATGCCGCGCATCTCGTCCGGCAGCGCCTGCGCCGCGGCGCGGACCCGGTCCAGCGTGATCGGATCGCCGTTGACCGAGGCCACCACCGGGTTGGCCGGGGCGGCGGCGGTGGCCGGGTTGGCGGTGGCGGCGGGAGCGGCGGCATCCTTCTTGTGCGGCGCGGCAAGGACGGGCCCGGACAAGGGGGCGGTGGCGAGCAGGGCGGCTGCCGAGAGGGCAGCGACCGGGCGGGAAAGCCGCATGGGGAGGGAACCTCGGTTTGAAAGTGGCCGGACCATGCCAAAATCAAGCCGGGCTCACAAGCAAGCGCCGCCATGCCGTACCGCACGAGGAAGAAGGCCAGGGGCCTTGCCCCGGACCCCACTGGGGCCGTCACGCGAAGCGTGCTGCGCACGACGGCCCCCCAGACCCCGATTTGTAAGGTTGTGCCTTCATGCAGGAGGTATCCTCTGACGAATCGGGTTCCAAGGGCCGCCGGCCCTTGGCGGGTCCAGGGCAGAGCCCTGGCCTTCCTCCACGCCGGGCTTTGGTTGACCGACCGCAGCCCCGGTCCTATCTCAGCCCGGCGTGACGCCCCGCGTGCGGCCCTGGTCCCGTGGGGAGTGCGCCACCCCGGAAGGCCGTCATGTTCGCATCGCTCGCCCGCACCCTGTTCGGCTCCGCCAACGACCGGTCGCTCAAGGCGCACCAGCGCCGGCTGCCCGAGATCAACGCGCTGGAGCCGGCGATGCAGGCGCTCGACGATGCGGCGCTGGCTGCCAGGACGCCGGAGTTCCGCGCCCGCATCGCTGCCGGCGCCGGCCTCGACGAGCTGCTGCCGGACGCTTTCGCGGTGGTGCGCGAGGCGTCCCGCCGCGTGCTCGGCATGCGCCATTTCGACGTGCAATTGGTGGGCGGCATGGTGCTGCACTCCGGGCGCATCGCCGAGATGCGCACCGGCGAGGGCAAGACCCTGGTCGGCACGCTGCCGGTCTACCTGAACGCGCTGTCGGGCCGCGGCGTGCACGTCGTCACCGTCAACGACTACCTCGCCCGGCGCGATTCAGAGGAGATGGGCCGGCTCTACGCCTTCCTCGGGCTGTCGACCGGCGTGATCGTGCCCGGCATCGGCGACGAGGAGCGCCGCGCGGCCTACGCCTGCGACGTCACCTACGGCACCAACAACGAGTTCGGCTTCGACTACCTGCGCGACAACATGAA
>CAXTVM010000086.1:0-6654 GCA_964247725.1 uncultured Acetobacteraceae bacterium
CGGGTCGGCCCGATCAAGGTGCAGCTGACCAGTTGAGCGGCCGGGTGCCCGAGCCGGGGTGGGAGCCCCAACGGCCCGTGTGGGGGGACGGCCTGCCGCCGCCCTACGTCGGTCCGGACCTGTACGTCTATGCCTGGGCGGTGCACGGGTTGTTCGCACTCGGGCTGCTGGGCGCCGTAACCACGGTGCCGGGGGTGATCCTGGCCTACCTGAAGCGCCGCGAGGCCGCCGGCACCCTCTACGAGAGCCACTTCACCTACGCCATCCGCAGCTTCTGGATCGGTCTGCTGCTGTCGCTGGCCGGCCTCGCGCTGAGCTTCGTGCTGATCGGCTTCCTGCTGCTGGCGCTGGTCGGGATCTGGTGGATGGTGCGCATCATCCGGCCGGTTGTGGCGCTGCTGGAGCACCGGCCGATCGCCGGTCCGACGGGATTCCTGTAGCGCCCATAGCCTGCCTCCACCAGGTGGATCCCGCATGATTAGCGCCTACGGCGTCTCCGACGGCGTGTTTCTCAGGCTGGACTGCTCCGCCGACAGCGCCGGGCTGGCGGATGCCACCTGGGTCGACCTGCTGGAGCCGACCGAGGAGCAGGCCGCCGCGGTCAGGACCGCGCTGCACGTCGAGATCCCGACGCGTAGGGAGGTCCGCTCGATCGATGCGGGCAGCCAGATCTATCGCGAGAACAGGGCCCTGGTGATGACCGTCCGGGTGGTGAGCCGGAACGAGGCCAACGGGCTCCGCCTGGTCACGGTGACCTTCATCCTGGCGAACGGGCGGCTGGTCACCCTGCGCTACGGCGACCCGACGCCGTTCCGGACCTTCGTCGCGTATGCCGAGCGGGAACCGGGCATCGCCACCTCGGGCGAGATGGTCATGGCAGGGTTGCTGGAAGCCATCGTCGCCCGCGCCGCCGAGCTGCTCCAGGGCGTGGGCGACGAGCTGGAAGCGATCTCGACCGACATCTTCGGAAGCGGGGGTGCCGGATCCGTCAGCCAGAAGGACCTGCAGCCGATCATGCAGCGGGTCGGCCGCAGCGGCGACCTCGCGAAACGGGTCAGGGGCAGCCTGCACACGCTGGCCAGGATCGTGCCCTACCTCAAGGCCGATCGGCCAAGGGACGATGGGCAGGGGATCACCGTTCGGCTGGAGACGCTGGAGCACGACGTCGCGGCGTTGCTGGACCACGACAGCCACCTGATGTCGACGGTCACGTTCCTGCTCGACGCGACGCTCGGCCTCATCAACATCCAGCAGAACGCCATCATCAAGATCTTCTCGGTGGCGGCAGTCATCTTCCTGCCTCCCACCCTGATCGCCAGCATCTACGGGATGAACTTCGCGCACATCCCCGAGCTTAGATGGACGTTCGGCTATCCGTACGCGCTGGGCCTGATGGTCCTCTCCGCCGTCCTGCCCTACGTCTACTTCAGGTACCGCCGATGGCTGTGAGGCGCCGCCGTGCGCGCACGGCGTCCTGGCCCCGGGGTTGACCGCAGCCTTATGCGGCGCGCCCAAGAACCGCATCGATCCTTTATCAGCGACGGCACAGATTGAGCTCACCCAAGAGCATCCCGTCGCCCTGGTGCAGAGAGATCCAATATGAGCGAGACCCTTCGTGACCGCCGCCTGCGCTATGCGCGGGCGATTCTCCAGTCCCGTTCGACCCGGGCGGCGCTGCTGGGCGAGACCTCCGACCTGGAGGGGCTGCGGGTCCTGGTGCTCGGCACGGCTCCGGCGAACACGCTGTGCGCGTTGATGCACACCGAGTGCCGGAAGGCCGAGGCCCGGCTTCCGGACGCCTACTGCGAGGCGCGGTCGGCCGACTTGGTGCTGGCGCCGCACGTGACCTTGGTCACCATCGGCCGCGTCGTCGCGCAGGCCGCCCGCTCGCTGGATCACGGCGGACGGATCGTCCTGGCCATGCCGGTCGACGACCGCGACCTCCGGGCCGCCGCGCTGCGGACCCTCGGCGAGTTCGGCTTCCTCACGCCGTCGATGGACGTCGACGCCGGCGAGATGAGGGTCCGTGCCGAGCGCGGACCCTCGCCCACCCGCAACTGAGGCGTTTCCGCTCGTAGGGCGGGCCCGGCCCATCGCGGCCGGGCCCGGTTCTCGGTAGGTCCTGGTGCGGCCGACTCTTCAGCGCGAAGGCCGTCTGAGAATGGGGTGTGCCGGATGAGAGTGCCGCGCAGCGGCACGGCCGGCGTGTCCGTCGAGAACCGGAGCGCAGCGGCCTCCTGGCCGTGAGCACCGGAAGCGGAGACGGGCGCGTCGGATCGCCGGCACAGCGCATTCAGGGACGATCTCACTCGTGAAGTGTGGCCATGTCGATGACGAAGCGGTAGCGCACGTCGTTCCGGAGCAGCCGCTCGTAGGCGGCGTTGACGTCCCCCACGCGGATCAGCTCGATGTCGCTGACGATGCCGGCTTCGGCGCAGAAGTCGAGCATCTCCTGGGTCTCCGCCATCCCGCCGATGCCCGACCCGGCGATGCTCCTGCGGCCGGCGATGACGTTGAACCCCATCAGCGGCTCGAGCGCCGTCAGCGCGCCGACCAGCACCATGGTGCCGTCGAGCTTCAGCAGCGCCACGTACGGGTTCATGTCGTGCCCGACCGGGATGGTGTTGAGCAGGAAGTCGAACGAGCCCCGGGCCGCCGCCATCGCGTCGGCGTCGCGCGACACCAGCACCTGGTCGGCGCCGAGCCGCAGCGCGTCGGCACCCTTCTCGGGCGAGGTGGTGATCATCACCACGCGGGCCCCGAACGCCTTCGCGAACTTGACGCCCATGTGGCCGAGGCCGCCCAGACCGATCACGCCCACGGTCTGGCCGGGCCCGACCTTCCAGTGCCGCAGCGGCGAGTAGGTGGTGATGCCCGCGCACAGCAGCGGCGCCACCGCCTGCAGGTCGAGCGTGTCGGGCACCTTCACCACGAAGCGCTCCTCGACCACGATCTGCTCGGAGTAGCCGCCGAAGGTGGGCCGGCCGCCGTCGCGCTCGCGGCCGTTGTAGGTGACGGTGCAGCCCTCCAGGCAATACTGCTCGAGGCCCGCCTCGCAGGGATCGCAGCGCCGGCAGGAATCGACCATGCAGCCGACGCCGGCGAGATCGCCCGCCCGCAGCTTCGCCACCTCGGCGCCGACCGCGGTCACCCGGCCGACGATCTCGTGGCCCGGCACCATCGGGTAGATCGAGTTGCCCCAGTGGTTGCGGGCCTGGTGCAGGTCGGAGTGGCAGACGCCGCAATAGAGGATCTCGATCCGGACGTCGCGCGGCCCCGGCTCCCGGCGGTCGATCGCGAACGGTGCGACGGGCGCGTCGGCGGACTGCGCCGCATAGGCCTTGACGTGGATCATGGTCGCCTCCGGAGGGGTGCGGGAGCCTCCGCCCGGCGGTGCTGAGGGTCAAGCGTCCGGATCTTGCAGGGGATGCGGATGCCACGATCTCGAACCGGAGCGATCAGCACCATACAAGGGTCAGGCCAGGGCCGTACCTTTGCACCTCTGCTGGGTCGAGTATGAGCTCTACGTGGCACGGCCGATGGCTGCCCGGTTGGCGTCAACTCGACGGTTGAGCCTTGTCATCGCTTCGACGGTGACCTGATCGTATTCATACCTCAGGAGTCTACGTCCTAGCCCAGCTCCATTCAGCAAGGAACGTGTGATGGACGTGAACATCTGACAAATACTTCCGTGCCGTCATAGTGCGAGCGGTGCTCTTCTATTTCGTGAAGCCAACAGCAATCCCGACATTCTGCCAGCCAGTGGTCAGCAATAAATCGCCCCAGATAGCTTGGCCAGTATAAACCCCGGATATCACCCAATTACTCAAGTTTTTATCAAGTTTTCCGGAGGGATCGTTGGGAGATGGCGTATTTTAGGCGTGGTAGAACGTCGAAGGAGTAGGCATATGAATTATCGTTAAAAGGAATATGTTTTCCTATCGTCGAGGTGGCTGGATCATCGAAACCCCAGACATTCCCATTATTGACTTCGAAATATTGTGGAGAAAAGGTGGTGTTAACAATCTGATCTTTTTGTACTGCCCCGGTTCCAAAACAGGCTTGATAAAACATACCTTGATTGGATCTTGCATCTTCAAGTGTTATGCCAATCAGCACATTGTATTGATCTATGCTTCCTTGATCGCTACAAAACCCACCCGAGTGATCAGCGGGCTGTAGATACTCACCATTAATCGTTGCCGAGATGACGGCGTTCTGCATGTTCGCTAAGGTCTGTGGACGTCCTCCAGACCAGTTGGCGGGGATACCTAGACTGTAACCTTGCGAGAGGCCCTCTGAACCCATGCCATCGACATATAGATCAAACTCGCCAACGCCAGTTGAGTAGTTGTAGCAAGGAATATGACCACCACTCTGAGCCAGCTGATAGTTGCTGGGACTGGTTTTGTATAAGTTTATCGTTGCGTAGCTTGATGCGCTTTACCAACTTCCATCCCTTTGAAGAGTAAATCCGGGAAGTTGAGTGGGTATTCACTACTGGCCAATCCAATAACTGATATTTGCGTGGTTGCTGTCCGATCCTCCGTAGAAGCTATTTCCTTGCAAAGGTCTGAGATTGAAGTCATTTTGTGGCTGAAGTAGTTGACAAGAGACCCCGCTCCCTGTCGCAACGCAGTTTTGCGCGGAAGCCACAACTGGAATTCCCAGCAGAATGGTGGTTGCGAAGAAGCGGTTCAGCACAGCGTGCTCCGTCAGTTGGCGATTGAACTAAGACTAAACAGACTTACGAGCGAAGGTTCTACACGTTATTGGCAAAATCTCTCGTGTCAAGGAGTTTATTCATGTGTGCAGAAATAAATAAAGGATCAGCAAATAAGAGATGGTATGAAGCTGCTCACTCACATGAACTTGTGGAGGAGGTCTCTCATTACGACTTCGTCAGCGGGCGTCCGGGATCATATCTAGTCATCAATCAAGCTATCATAGAGCTTTCTCGGGTCCAGTGCAACACCTTGGTGACGCACGTTGGGGGCAGAGTAGATTTGCAATGCCGTGACCAGGAGATGATGCCGATCCAGCGACCGTTAGGAATGCCCGATCAAGGACCTGGTTTCCGAAGGTTCATAACCCACCCGCCCCTCCGCGTGACGAGGCTGAAGGGAGCTGTCTGCGCGCCTGGGGGCATCGCGATCTATGAGAACTTCGTCCTTGGCGAAAGCTTCAGCGCGACATGGGAGATGCATCAGCACAGACATATGAAGAACACCTCCGAAGGCTGGAGCCTGAACGACTTCAACATTTCTTTCGGCTCTAGATACCCGACACGCGCCGCCCCAACTCTCTACATCGATCATCAGCACATAGACTGGTACGGCCATGCGCTTCTGGATCTGATCAGTCCGGCATGGGCATACGAGTTCTGTAAGGCATACATGCATATGGGCGAGCTTCGTGCAATATGCAGTCAGCCAAAGTACGATTTCGTTCTCAGGATGATAAAGGCGCTGGGGATTCCAATCTCTCACGTGGACTTTATAGACGGGCCGGTAATTTATGAAGATCTGATCTTGGCGACAAAGGCGTTCCAGATACAAGAGTACATCTCCCCGCCTTCGTTTCGGATGTGGAGAGCCATGCGTGACCGCATGATCACGGAGGTGAAGCTCGCGAGGCGGCGAATATACATCTCGCGCAGGCTCAATCCCACCAGACGTTTGGTCGAGGAGGAGCAGATCGAGCTGATATTGAGGGGTCATGACTTCGACATCATCCATCCTGAGGAATATGTCCTGGAAGAACAGGTAAAGATTTTCGCCGGTGCTTCCCTCATCGCCGGTTGTAGTGGCAGCAACATGTTTAACATGGCGTTTCAGCAAGACGCAAAGGCCGTTCTCCTATTCGTTTCTCCCCTCCTCGTACATTATACTGAACAGTTTTTGATATCAAACTATCCAAAGGTCGAACTTCATGTCTTGATGGGATATATCGAGTCCGATGAGGTCGCTGGACGTCCGGGGGATGTGCATGCAGCCTGGCATATCGATCCGGAAGCAGTCCGATCGTTCTTGAGGCAGTGGCTGCAAGGGCTGAACGAGCCGTTGAACCTGGCATAAAGCCGGTGATGCCGACGGCACGTCCGTATTGATAACGAGTGGTGTCGCATATCGCCCTCGACCGGCCAAGCTAGCAAGATCGCGCAGCCTCAATCGGCTAGCCTCGTGACGTCCCCCAGGCGGACACCGCAACATGGGATTCAGCCCCTTGTCGTGCAGGCCCAGCCTATGGCAGTCGCGTTATAGGTGGACGTTGCCGTTCCATCGGTCACCGGCGCATATCGCGACGCGGGATTGGGCAATCCCTCCGTAGTTCGAGGATGAATGCCCTTTCTCGCGTCATCTCAAGGTATGAGGGGTGACATCAGCTTGATTTCTGCACAAGATCGTAGCGCCATGGTGGTAAGGTTACTGGGAATGGGGCATCGATGATCGATATTCAGATCGCCATCCGGGCGGCAGGAGCCTGATGCCGGACGGCGCCATCGCCGAGGCGGTCCCGCTCGCTCCCGTCGCGACGGCGCCCGCGACCGCCACCCATTGCCCCTATTGCGCGCTCCAGTGCGGCATGATGCTGGGCCAGGATCGCGCCGGCGCCTGGACGGTGTCGGCGCGCGACTTCCCGACCAACAAGGGC
>CAXTVM010000087.1:0-6641 GCA_964247725.1 uncultured Acetobacteraceae bacterium
GATCCCCTATGAATCACACCGCGTCAAGCCGCGTAAAGGGTCCTGAGCCTAGCCTTCCCAAGGGTTGATGATCATTAGGCCAACTCCCTCGAAGTCCGCGACATTGCGCGTGACGACGCTAGCTCCCCGCGCACTCGCAATGGCAGCCAGCATCAGGTCGATGGTCCCGACAGGCCCTCCAGCCTTCCGCCGGAGTGCGAACATCTTCGCATAGGCTGCAGCCGCCTCGCTGTCGAACGGCAGCACTCGTCCCTGGAAGTCCTCGGCGAACATGGCGCGAGCGGCTTCCGCCAGATCGGTGCGGCGGCGACCGTCAGGCAGGATGGCAATGCCGGACAGGATTTCCGCCTGGCAGACAGCGGCCGTATACAACATCTCGGACGGCTGCTCGACGATCCAGTCAGCGACTTTCTGTGCCGGCTTGGCGCTCATCATCGCCGACAGCATGTTGGTGTCGAGCATCAGCATCAGTCGAACCGAGGCGGTTCACGGACCGGTTCACGCGGAGGCAGCTCAAGATCGACCCCACCCAAAGGCGCGAACCGTGCCCGTATCCGATCGTAGAGATGGCGCGCAGGCGGCCCGTCCTGAGGCGCCAGGGCTGCTTCAAGGATATGGCGAGCTTCAGCCTCCATCGAATACCCACGCTGTGCAGCACGGACGCGCAGGCGCTCCTTGATGCTGCGATCAAGATTGCGAATGGTAATCGAGGCGAGATGTTCGGCACTTGTCATACATCATTATCATCAATGATCTCAATGATGTCAAGTCGTCCTCGACATGGAACCCTATCGTCCCCACCCTTCGTCACCCGCTCGCATGACCGCCGAGGAACACCCCCTCGAACGCTCTCCGACGGCGGCCCCCGCCGCAAAACCCCCGTGGCCAAGTTCATGGCACCATCTCATGACACCACGCCGAGCCGTCCCCCGACCCCCGCCCAAGCCACCCGGGCTCGAGATTCCAGTGCACCGTCGCCCTTGGGACAGCGTAGTCTTCGTCCCCACCGCCACCGAGGCCGACCAACCCCATGCCGACCCGCCGCCACCGGACGACCCAGCCGAGACGCCCATCCCCGGCCACACCCCCGAGCCGGCCGACACACCTATCCGTCGACCCTGTCCAGTCCGGGCGGGACTCAGCCGAATGACCGCCACATCCTGGCAAGCAAGCATGACCGCCCGAACCCCTGCGATGAAGCCGGCTTCTGTCAAGGCAGACCGCCGCCCGTAGCCCGTTCCGACCAACCTCGCTGCCTCGCCTGATCGAGCCAACGACGCCCGGCGTCGCGTCCAAACGCCACCCCGCCCGGCTGCCCAACCGCCCCCACAAGCAGCAGCGCCAGCAGCTTCACCGCGTGGCAAGCCTCGTCCGCCGCAGCCAGCCGATCGGAGTCGCCGCCGCGTCGCAATCCAACACCAGCTCAAGCTCAATCCCACCGAGTGCGCCCGTAATCAGACCCCCATCCCAGCTCAACCGAAAAGCAAGCAAGCAAGACAAGCCACGGCTATCACATGAGGAAGAAGGCCAGGGGCTTTGCCCCTGGACCTCACTGGGGCTACGGGCCCCAGGCCCCGACTCGTTAAGGTTGCGTTTTCATATAGGACCTGAACCTTCTTGCGAATCGGGGTTTGGGGCCTGCGGCCCCAACGGGTCCAGGGCAGCGCCCTGGCCTTCTCCCCAGATGCGATAGCCTTTCAAGGCAAGGGCTCCGCCCTTGACCCGCTGGGGCCGTAGGCCCCAGACCCCGATTCCGTAAGGGAAGGGGGGTCTCATGCCGTCGCTCGATCCGGGCCTCCCCCGCCGCGGCGTCTGCCTCGTGATCGCGGCCCCCTCCGGCGCCGGCAAGAGCACGATCGCGGACGCGCTCCGCGCCACCGAGCCGGATCTCGCGAACTCCGTTAGCGTCACCACCCGCGCCGCCCGCCCCGGCGAGGTCGAGGGCGTCGACTACCTCTTCCGCACCCGCGCCCAGTTCGACGCCATGGCCGACACCGGCGAGCTGCTCGAATGGGCCCAGGTCTTCGGCCGCGGCTACGGCACCCCCCGCGCCCCCGTCGAGGCCTGCCTCGCCGCCGGCCGCGACATGGTGTTCGACATCGACTGGCAGGGCCACCGCCAGCTCCGCGCCGCCCTCCCCGCCGACGTCGTCGGCCTGTTCGTGCTCCCGCCCTCGCTCGCCGTGCTGGAGGCCCGCCTCCGCCGCCGCGCCGCCGACGACCCCGCCGAGATCGCCCGCCGCATGACCGCCGCCCGCGACGAGATCGCCCACTGGCACGAGTTCGACCACGTGATCGTGAACGAGGTGCTGGAGCGCGCGGTCGCCGAGGCCCGCGCGGTGCTGCACGCCGCCCGTCTCGCCACCGCCCGCCAGCCCGGCCTGGCCGCGCTGGTGCGCGGCTTCGGCTGACCCGCCCATGGACTTCTCCAACCTCACCGTGCTCTGCGTCGGCGACGTCATGCTGGACCGCTACGTCTACGGCGAGATGGAGCGGATCTCGCCAGAGGCGCCGGTCCCGGTGCTGCGCCTCACCCGCACCCGCGAGATGCCGGGCGGCGTCGGCAACGTCGCCAGCAACATCCTGTCGATGGGCGCCCGCGCCATCCTGGTCGGCCTGCTCGGCCAGGATGCCGCCGGCCAGACCCTCCGCGCCCTGGTCGCCGCGGAGCCCAGCCTCACCGACGCGCTGGTGGTGACCGCGGCCCGCCCCACCGTCTGCAAGACCCGCTACATCGCCACCCACCAGCAGGTGGTCCGCGCCGACGAGGAGAGCCTGCTCCCCCTGCAGCCCCCCGAGCAGGCTGCGCTGATCGCCGCGATCGAAGCCCATGTCGGCGCCGCCTCGGTGCTGCTGCTGTCCGACTACGGCAAGGGCGCGCTCGGCGACCCGGTCATCGCCCGTGCGATCGAGCTCGCCCGCGCCCACGGCCTCGCCGTGTTCGTCGACCCCAAGTCGCGCGACTTCGCCCGTTACCGCGGCGCCACCTGCATCACCCCCAACGCCCGCGAGCTCGCCGCCGCCTCCGGCCTCCCGGTGGCGACCGAGCCCGAGATCGAGGCCGCCGCCCGCCTGGTGATGCGGCAGTCCGAGGCGGCCGCCATCCTGGCCACCCGCTCCGAGCAGGGCATGATCCTGGTCGAGCGCGACGGCCTGGCGCACGCCGTCCGCGCCCGCGCCCGCGAGGTGTTCGACGTGTCGGGCGCCGGCGACACCGTGATCGCCGGCCTGGCCCTGGCCCACGCCGCCGGCCGCACGCTGGAGCAGGCCATGCACATCGCCAACGCCGCCGCCGGCGTGGTGGTCGGCAAGCTCGGCACCGCCACCGCCGACCTCGCCGAGATCCTGGAGGAGCTCGACCTGCAGGACCAGGCCGAAGGCGAGCCCGGCGGCGCCGTCGCCGGCCTGTCCTCGCTGCCCCGCGTGCTGGGGCTGGCGGCGCGCTGGAAGGCGCAGGGGCTGGCGGTCGGCTTCACCAACGGCTGCTTCGACATCCTCCATCCCGGCCACGTGGCACTGCTGGCCGCCGCCCGCGCCACCTGCGACCGGCTGGTGGTGGGATTGAACGACGACGCCAGCATCTCGCGGCTGAAGGGCCCCGCGCGCCCGGTGCATCCGCTCGCCGCCCGCGCCCAGGTGATGGCGGCGATCCGCCACGTCGACGCCGTGGTCGCCTTCGCCGACGACACCCCGCTGGCGCTGATCCGCGCCCTGCGGCCGGACGTGCTGGTCAAGGGCGACGACTACGCGATCGACCAGGTGGTGGGCGCACCCGAGGTAATCGCCGACGGCGGTCGCGTGGTGCTGGCGCGCCTGGTGCCGGGCCTGTCCACCACCGCCACGATCGCCAAGGTCCGTGGCTGACCCGGGCCAACTGCGCGACTGGATCTTCGGGCTGGCGCTGCCGCTCTGGTCCCGCCACTCCGCTTGCGAGTCGCTCGCCCTGGACGGCCGGCCGAACGAGCCCGGCTACCGCCGCATGCGGGTGCAGGCGCGCCAGCTCTACGTGTTCTCCGAAGCCGCCCGCCGCGGCACCGCCGGCGCCGAGGCGATCGCGCGCGGCATCCACCGCTTCATGTCCCGCGCCGGCTCCTTCGCCGACGGCGGCTGGGCCCGCCGCCTCCGCCCCGACGGCGCCGTGCTCGATCCCACCTGCGACCTCTACGACCTCGCCTTCGTGCTGTTCGCGCTCGCCCACTACGCCCGCCTCACCGGCGACCCCGAGCCGCGCCGCCAGGCCGACCGCACCCTGGCCTTCCTGCGCCGGACCATGGCCCACCCCGCCGGCGGCTACGCCAACACCTGGCCGCCGGAACCCGGCTGGCGCCAGCAGAACCCGCACATGCACCTGCTGGAGGCCGCCTTGGCCCAGCTCGAGACCGGCGCCGACGGCCCCTGGGCCGAGCTCGCCGCCGAGATGGTGGCCCTGTTCCGCACCCGCTACCTCGACCCGGACAGCCTCACTCTGGGCGAGTACTTCCTCGACGACTGGCATCCCGCCGCCGGCATCGACGGCGACAAGGTGGAGCCCGGCCACCAGGCGGAGTGGATCTGGCTGCTCGACCGCCACCAGGCCCTCACCGGCGAGGCCACCGACGACCTCGTCCGCACGCTCGACGCCGGCTGCCTCGCCTGGGGGATCGGCGCCGAGACCGCCCTGGTGCGCGACGAGGTCGGCCGCGACGGCAGCTTGCGCCTCGGCTCCGCGCGCCTGTGGCCGCAGACCGAGACGCTGCGGGCGCAGTGCGTGCTGCACCGGCGGGACGGCGACCGCGCCGACCTGATCGGCCGCATCCTGGACAACCTGCTGCGCCGCTACCTGATCGGGCCGGAGGGCGCGCTGCCCCCGCCCGGCACCTGGATCGACCAGCTCGACGCCTTCGGCCGTCCCGCCGTCACCGCGGTGCCGACCAGCTCGCTCTACCACGTGATGGCCGCCTGGGTGGAGCTGGATCGGCTGCGGGGCGGTCTTGCGGAAGGCCAGGGCGCGGCCCTTGGATCCCGTTCCGTTAAGAGACCTCTGACATGAAGGTCCGATCTTAACGAATCGGGGCCTGGGGCCCGCGGCCCCAGCGGGGTCCAGGGGCAGAGCCCCTGGCCTTCCCCGCTATCCACCGGCCAGGACAGCTTATCCACAGGCGCACGGCTGCCGCGTTGCGCTAGGATAGGTTGGTGAACCAGATCGAACCCGTCGCCCGCGAATCCCTGCTCGGCCTGTCGCAGCGGCTGCCGCCCTCCAACCTGGCGGCCGAGCAGGCGCTGCTGGGAGCGCTTCTGGCCAACAACAAGGCCTACGAGCGGGTGGCCGAGTTCCTCGCCCCCGAGCATTTCGCCGACCCCGTGCACGGCCGCATCTACCAGGCGATCATGCGCCGGGTGGAGGCCGGCCAGCTCGCCGACGCGGTGATGCTGAAGGCCGAGTTCGAGCATTCCGGCGTGCTGGACGAGGTCGGCGGCACCGCCTACCTGGCCCAGCTGCTGACCGCCATGGTCGGCATCATCAACGCCGGCGAATATGGGCGGGCGATCCACGACGCCTGGATCCGGCGCCAGCTGATCGACATCGGCGAGGTGGTGGTCAACAACGCCTTCGGCGTGAACGCCGAGCTCGACGGCTCCGGCCAGATCGAGGCCGCCGAGGAGAGCCTGTTCCGCCTGGCCACCGACAAGGCGCAGGACGGCGGCTTCGTCACCTTCGAGCGGGCGCTCACCGACGCGATCGGCATCGCGGAGAAGGCGTTCCACCGCACCGGCGCCGTGAGCGGCCTCACCACCGGCCTGCGCGACCTCGACAAGAAGACCGGCGGGATGCACCCGTCCGACCTGCTGATCCTGGCTGGCCGTCCGGCGATGGGCAAGACGGCGCTCGCCACCAAGATCGCGTTCGGCGCCGCCCGCTGGCTGCTGCAGGAGGCGCAGGACACCGGTGTCACCCCGCGCGGGTCGGTGGCGATCTTCTCGCTGGAGATGAGCGCCGAGCAGCTCGCCACCCGCCTGCTGTCGGAGGAGAGCCGGGTCTCGGGCGAGCGCATCCGCCGCGGCGAGATCGGCCAGAAGGAGTTCGACCGCTTCGTGCAGGTCAGCCGCGAGCTGCAGGCTCTGCCGCTGCACATCGACGACACCCCGGCGATCACGCTCTCGGCCATGCGCACCCGCTGCCGCCGCCTGGCCCGCACCAAGGGCCTGAGCCTGGTGGTGGTGGACTACCTGCAGCTGATGCGCCCGGCGATCGGCACCAAGCCGGACAACCGGGTGCTGGAGATCTCGATGATCACGCAGGGGCTGAAGGCGCTGGCCAAGGAGCTGGAGGTGCCGGTGCTGGCGCTGAGCCAGCTCTCCCGCCAGGTCGAGAGCCGCGAGGACAAGCGCCCGCAGCTGTCCGACCTGCGCGAGAGCGGCTCGATCGAGCAGGACGCCGACGCGGTGATGTTCGTCTACCGGGACGAGTACTACCTGCAGCAGCGGATGCCGAAAGAGACCAATTTCGACAGCAACGACAAGTTCCAGGTCGCGATGGAGGCCTGGCAGCACAAGATGGAGCTGGCCCACAACAAGGCCGAGCTGCTGCTGGAGAAGCAGCGGCACGGCCCGACGGGCAAGGTCGACCTGTTCTTCGAAGGGGAGTTCACCCGGTTCGCGGAC
>CAXTVM010000088.1:0-6540 GCA_964247725.1 uncultured Acetobacteraceae bacterium
GCGGCCCCAGTGGGGTCCAGGGGCAAAGCCCCTGGCCTTCCTCGCGCAATAGCCATGCCATGCATGGTGATCTCCCAAGCACCCGCCGCGGCGGCATGCCAGCCGCACCGCTTGGCACGGTTGCTCGACCGGGGCCCCGCCGCTCGAACCAACAGGACGAGCCTGCCGGGTGGTGGGCGAAATCGGGCGCCGCCTCCTCGTACGTCTTCGGCAGGGCGAACCAGGACTGGATGCCGAACAGCCGGTTGCCGTGGCCGCGGTCATCGCCTGGCGTACGTCCGAAGTGGGTGATGCCGCGCCGGCAGTCATCCGGTTCACGTCGCCGGGCCGGATCGGCCGGTCGGTGCCCACGCTGTCGCGATGCTGCATGGCGCCGTCGAGCAGGTAGGTGACGGTTGACAGGCCGATATGCGGGTGCGGCCGCACCTCCAGCCCACGTCCGGTCAGGAACTCGCCCGGGCCCATTCGATCGAAGAAGATGAAGGGCCCGACCACCTGCCTCCGCGTGGCCGGCAGGGCGCGGGGCACGATCACGTCGTCCACGCGTGCGGGCATGAGGTTGGCAGTGTTGGTCGCGACGCTCATCGGATGGCCCTCCCTCAGCCGGGACGGGATGATGTCGATGTCGGCCTGCGACAGGCCGTGCCCGGCGTGCAGGGCGCGGTGCGCCGCCGCCGCGCCACCAGCTTTGCGGGATTGTCCGGAGGCATGATTGGGTCCGCCAGCCCCGACAGCAGCACGGGCGTACGGGTCATGGCAGCCTCCGGCGGCCGCGCGAGCGGCGCCATGGCCCGCAGCAGCACCGCAACCGTGCAGCATGCCGGGATGGAGCATCAGCAGCGCGGCCGCGATGTTGGCGCCGTTGGAGAAGCCGAGTGCCGCCGGCGCCGCCAGGCCATGCTCCGCCGGGCCTGCGTCACGAACTTCGCCAGGTCGACGTATGGCGGCGCAGGTCGTCCTCGTCGAACGCGCCTTCCGCCAGGCGGCGGAAGAAGCGCGGCATGCCGCCCTCCAGCATTGCCCCCCGCGGCGACAGCAGGGCAGAGCCCGGCGACGCGGCGCGGCCGAGCGGAAGCAAGTCATCCTCGTTGCCAGCCGTGCCGTGCAGCAACAGCAATGGCGGGACCGTCGGGTCCGTGCCCGGCACGAAGCGGTGGCGGAAGGCCAATCCGGCGGTCGCGGTCATGGCGGGCTCCATCACCGGGACGGTGAGGGCCCGGGGCGATCGGCGGTTCAGGCGAGCGCGGGCAGTGCAGCCTCGATGGCATCGCGGTGCGGCTGGAGGAAGCGCGGCAGCTTCAGCGCGGTGCCGAGTTCCGCCTCGCGCTCATCCACCGCGAAGCCCGGCGCGTCCGTCGCGATCTCGAACAGCACGCCGCCGGGGGAGCGGAAGTAGACCGAGCGGAAGTAGTCGCGGTCCTTCTGCTCCGTCGCGCGCAGCCCGTGGTCGAGCGCCAGCCCGGCCACCATCGCCGCCTGATCCGCGTCGTCCGCAGCGCGGAAGGCCAGGTGATGGACGGAGCCGCGGCCCTGCCGCGCCCGCAGGAGGCCGCCCGCCGCACGCAGATCCACGATGCCGCCCAGGGTAGCTCCCGGAACGCGGAAACGGCTGGTACCGTTCTCCACGCCATCCGCCACGAAGCCGAACACGCCCGTGAGCACTGCGGCGGTCGCCGTTGCGTCCTCCAGCAGCAGCCGCACGCCGTGGAGGCCGCGGATGGCGTGCGCCACGGGGACGTCGCTGCCGGCCCAGGCGGGCTCATCCTCGATGCCGGGCACGCCGACCAAGGCGAGACGCAGCCCGTCCGGGTCACGGAAGGACAGCACCGCCTCGCCGAAACGCTCGGTCCGCTCCGCACCGGACGGCAGTAGGCGGGAAGTCCAGAAGCCCATGGCAGCCAGCGGGATGCGGAACGAGGTCTCATCCTGCTCGCCCACGCCGCCGCGTCCTGCGGGCGCGCCGGCCCAGGGGAAAAAGGTCATGATGGTGCCGGGCGCGCCACCCTCATCGCCGAAATACAGGTGGTACCCGCCGGGATCGTCGAAGTTGACGGTCTTCTTGACCAGCCGCAGGCCCAGGGAGCGAGCATAGAAGTCCAGGTTGCGCCGCGCCTCGCCGACGATGGCGGTGACGTGGTGGATGGCGTGGGTGCTCATGGGTGCCTCCGGACCGGTCGGCGACGATGCCGTTCCGTGACGCAACAACTAAGCGGCGGCTGCAGACGTTACCATTGCAGCAATGCAATGCAATGCTTGGCAAATCGAGAGCGGGCAGCATCATGGCGCGCACCAGGAAAGCCGCAGGAAGCGGTCTGCGTACCCTGCCCTGGGACGACCTGCGCCTGCTGGACGCGGTAGCCCAGGCCGGCACTCTGCCCGCTGCCGCCACCCGGCTTGGGATGGACCATTCCACCGTGTTTCGCCGCCTGCGTCAGGTGGAGGGCGCGTTGGGCACGCCGGTGTTCGAGCGTGGACCCGGCGGCTACGCCCCCACCGCTGCGGGCACGGAGATCGTCGCCCTCGCCGCCCGCATCGAAGAGGACTTGTCGACGGCCCTCCGCCGCCTGTCCCGCCAGGCGCCCGCGCCTTCCGGCGAGGTTCGGATCGCCACCAGCGACCTGCTGTTGTTCGAGTTGCTGCTGCCGCTGCTGGCGGCGTTCCGGGATCAGTGCCCATCCATCCGCCTGGACCTGGTCACCGGCAACACCCCGCTGAACCTGTCTCGCCGCAACGCGGACGTGGCGATCCGTGCCACGATCGCGCCTCCGAATACGCTGGTGGGGCGCAAGGTGGCACGCATCGCGTGGGGCCCCTATGCCGCACGGACGCTGGCGGGCAAGGGGAATCGGGGGCAACTGCTGGCCGCGGGCCCGTGGGTCGGGTTTGGCGATGCGTTGGCCGGGATCGCGGGGGCGGTGCACTTGCGACGCCTGCCGCCAGAGCGCGTGGCCTGCCGGTTCGACACGGTAGGCGGCATCTTGGCGGGCGTGGAAGCCGGGCTGGGCATTGGCCTGATGCCATGCTTTGCCGGGGACCGGCAACCTAGTCTCATCCGGCTGGGGCCTCCGATCGCGGCGCTCGGCACCGACCTTTGGCTGCTGACCCACCCCGATCTGCGCACCGCGCCACGTATCCGGGTCGTGCTGGACTTCCTGGCGGACCGGCTCACTCCGCACCGGTCCCTTATCGAGGGCGGCGAGGCTCCGATTGACGACTGAGTCGGATCGGGTGCACCGCAAGCAGCGCGTTTCCGACGCGACGCATCGATGCGGTCCCACGACGCGCGATGTGCTCTGGCCGGTCGGGGGGCTGCGACAGGCCGCTTCCGGCCACCTTCACCCCCAAGCCGCCGGCACTTCCAGACCGCCGGGCGCGGATACGACACCGTGCGGGTCCCGTCTGAGGGGCACGGCGGGGCCGGGCGTTGAGCGCCAAGTCAGGCGCATCTGGCGGACATGGCCGGGGTGGATGGGCCGGACCGGTAGATGGTTGCTCCGGGAGGTCGACCGGCGGCGGAGAACTCGGCCACAGCGTCGGACGTTCGGGCTCCCGGTTGGAGGACGTGCATGGAAACGCGAACCCTTGGACGCTCCGGCGTGGCGATCCCGCCCGTGATGATCGGCGGCAACGTGTTCGGCTGGACCGCGGACAGGCAGGCATCGTTCCATGTGCTCGACGCGTGCCTCGATGCCGGGCTGAACGCCATCGACACCGCGGACGTCTATTCCGCCTGGGCGCCAGGCCACCAGGGCGGCGAGTCCGAGACCATGATCGGCGACTGGCTGAGCCAGCGTGGCGGGCGCGACCGCGTCGTCATCGCCACCAAGGTCGGCATGAGGATGGGCTCCGGCGAAGAGGGGCTGGCGCCGGACTGGATCGCGCGGGAGGTGGAGGCCTCTCTGCAGCGTCTGCGCACCGACCACATCGACCTCTACCAGGCGCACCGCGACGACGGGGCGACACCGTTGGAGGACACGCTCGGTGCCTTCGCCCTGTTGATCGAGCAGGGGAAGGTGCGGGCGATCGGAGCCTCCAACTACACGGCCCCCCCGGCTGCGGGAGGCGCTGCGTGCCAGCGGCCGGCTCGGCCTGCCGCGCTACGAGTCGCTGCAACCGCACTACAACCTGCTGGAGCGAGCGGGCTACGAGGACGAGCTCGACGGTCTCTGCCGCGCCGAGGGGATCGGCGTGATCCCGTACTTCGCGCTCGCGGCCGGCTTCCTGACCGGCAAATACCGATCCGAGGCCGATCTGGCGAAGAGCCCGCGCGGCGGCGGCGCGAGGAAGTATCTGGACGCCCGCGGCCAGGGGGTGCTGGCGGCGCTGGATGACGCTGCGGCGCGACTGGATGCGAAGCCGGCAGAGGTGGCGGTCGCCTGGCTCGCCGCCCGCCCCGGCGTCACCGCGCCGATAGCCAGCGCCACGAGCCCGGAACAGGTCGCGGCGCTGGCCCGGGCGGCGACGTTGCGGCTCGACCAAGCGGCGATCGACGCGCTCGACGCAGCCAGCGCCTGACGGACACGACGTTCATCCGTCGGTCGCGCTTGCGGGCTTGGAGTCGATCGCTTCCCGAGGCATCCGTTCGGCACGATGTCCGCCTAGGCGGGTTCCGCGGTCGGAAGCGGACGAGCCGCCTTGAGCTAGGTCCACCCGCATGACAGCAGCGGAGGATGCCAAGCCATAAGGTTCGACACTGGCCGGCGTCGCAGGCTCCGGAGCACCGCGTCCCGCAGCCGCGCCGGCACAAGGCATCCGGTGCGCGGCATGATGTCGTCCGTATCCCGAAGCACCGCTCCACCCAGCGCGAATGGCCGATACCCGATCTAATCAGGCATCCGACCGCCCGCCATCGCCTCGAACACGCCGTCCCGCCGGATCAGCGCGTGCATCAGCGCCGCTGAGACATGCAGCAGGATCAGCGCGAACAGGAGATAGGCGATGATCCGGTGCGCGTTCCACAGCACCGCGTGCAGCGCATCGCTTTGCGGCAGGATCGACGGCAGGTGGAACCCGCTCCACATTACCACCGGCAGCCCCGCCGCCGACACCATCGCCCAGCCGATCAGCGGCATCGCGATCATCGCGCAATACAGCGCCCAGTGCGACAGCGCGGCCCCCAGCCGGGCCGGCGCCGGCAGATCGCGCGGCAACGGCGGCGTCCCCCGCCTGGCCCGCACGCTAAGCCGCAGGAACGCCAGCAGCAGGATCGCGATCCCGAGCGGCCGGTGGATCGAGACCAGCGTCAGGTTGATCGGCCGCGCCGTCGAGACCATCGCGACGCCGATGAACAGCATCGCCAGGACGCATGTGGCCATGCCCCAGTGCAGCACCCGCTGCGCCGGCGAGAACCGATCCCGCACCAGCTCGCCCCGCTCCAGGATCCCGGGCGCCCCGTCCAGGCCGTTCCGCGTCACGCCGCTCATTGCGCGCCCCTTCCCTCGTCGTGCCCGCCCGCCGCTTCCTGTGCGGTGCGCCGGTTGTACGACACCGCGTACACCGCCGATCGCGCCGCCGGAAACGGATCGTCCCCCGTCGCCAGCCCTGCCGGGAGCACCGTCGGATCGAAGTTCACGTCGCGGCACGGCCCGTCGGCCTGGTCCTCGCTCCGGGTCAGCGTGATCGTGCCCGCCGTCACCATGGGCCGGTCCGCCGGCCACGCCCGGCTCGGGTCCGCGGTCGGATCGCCGGGCGCCGCCTCCGTCAGCACCAGCGTCCATCGCAGCGGTCCCGATGCGAGCCGCGTCCTGAGCTCGCGGTCGAGGAAGTCCGGTCCCATCGCCTTGAGCACGTCCGGCGTCACAGGCCGCACCGTGGCCGCCGGCAACAGCGACCACCGCACGTGATGCCGTTTACCGGAGCGGTCCGTCGCCACGAACGCGTCCAGCCCGTTGTAATGCTCCTCCGCGAACGATGTCGTCCACGGAGCCGCCTTCGACCAGGCGCCGAACCGCTTCAGCTCCGGATGCGCCGCCGCGACCTTGCCCAGGGCGTTCGGGTCCTTGCTCCCCGACGCCTGCAGGAGCTGGAGGAACGCGCTCGGCGTCCCCACGGGGAAGAACGGCAGGTCGATCGTGCCGCTGCGCCATTCCGCGCCGCCCGGCGCCACGATGTCGAACGCGAAGCCGCGCACCCGGGTCGTCATGTCCGATGCCGTCGGCTGCGCGCTGCCCAGACTGAACCGCCCGACCAGCGGATACGTCCCCGACCGGAACACCGCCGCCTCCGACACGACGCTCGCGGCCCCGTCCGCCGCGAACGTTCCGGTGACGCAGACCCCCTTCGCGTGGTTCCGTCGACTCCCATACCCGAAGCCGTCTGGCGGCCTGAGTGCTGCGATGAACCGTTCCGGCGACAACCGCCCCGGCGACAGCCACCCGCCCGCCCAGACGAACGCCCCGACCGACAGCGTGGCCACGCCCGCGATGGCCAATCCGCCCCGTGCCACGCTTCCGGCCGCCATTCGCGCGCTCCCTGCCGCTTCGATGACGAAGGTGCCTCAACCTCCACCCCCGGAATAGCCTCGGCGGGGACAGCTTCACG
>CAXTVM010000089.1:0-6408 GCA_964247725.1 uncultured Acetobacteraceae bacterium
AGCGCCCTGGCCTTCTCCTTTCACGTCTCCTCAAATGCGATAGCCGTAAGCGACGGCGGACGCCGTTCTCGAACCGGCACTCAGCCGAGCGACTCCGGTCCGAACGACAGCGGCAGCAGCTCGGACAGGCTGCTGACCAGCAGCAGCCGGCCGCTCGGGTCGACGGCGCGGATCTCGGTGTCGGCGGTGCCGAACTCGCGGATCTTCTGGCGGCAGCCGCCGCATGGGGTGCAGGGGCCGGACCCGCCGGCGGCGACCACCACGGCGGCGATGTGCCGGCTGCCGGACAGCACGAGGGCCGAGAGCGCGCCGGCCTCGGCGCACAGCCCCTCCGGATAGGCGGCGTTCTCGACGTTGCAGCCGACATGCAGCAGGCCGCGCTCGCAGCGCAGCGCGGCGCCGACGAGGAACCTCGAGTAGGGTGCGTAGGCGTGCCGGCGCGCCGCCAGCGCCGCCTCGATCATCGCGTCGTGCATGGGGTCGTCCGCCGTCGCCGCCGTCGCCATCCGCGATCGGAGCGGCGCCATCATGGCCGCCGCCGGCGCGGCGCCGTCAAGGCGCTTGGAGTGCCGCCGCGCGTCTCCTAGTCTCCGCCGATGCCCAGCCCGCGCAACAGCCTGTCCGTCGCCGACCTGCCGGATCGCGACGCGCGCGGCGACCCGACCACGGCCGAGCTGCTGGCGGCGCGGCCGCAGCTGCGGCTGGACGCGGTGTCCGGGCTGATGCTGGAGCGGGTGGCGCTCCGCGACATCGCCGAGGCGCTCGGCACGCCCGCCTGGGTGACGGGTGCCGGCACCCTGCGCGCCCGGCTGCGGCGGCTGCGGGCGGCACTCGACGAGGCCGGCCTGCCGGCCGCGATCCACTACGCGGTCAAGGCCAACGACCACCTGGCGGTCCTGCGGATCCTGTCGGAGGCCGGCGCCGGCGCCGACGTGGTCAGCGGCGGCGAGCTGCGCCGGGCGCTGCAAGCCGGCATGGCCCCGGACCGGATCGTGTTCTCCGGCGTCGGCAAGACCGACGCCGAGCTGGAGCTGGCGCTGTCGGAGCGGATCGCGCAGGTCAACGTCGAGAGCCGCGAGGAGCTCGAGCGGCTGTCCCGGCTGGCCGCGGCGACCGGCCGCAGCGCCCGCGTGGCGCTGCGGGTGAACCCGGACGTGGATGCCGGCACCCACGCCAAGATCGCCACCGGACGCGCCGACGACAAGTTCGGCGTCGGCCACCACGAGGCCGCCGCCCTCTACGCGCGGGCCGCCACGCTGGCGGGCATCGAACCGGTCGGCTTCGCGGTGCATATCGGCAGCCAGATCACCGATCCGGCGCCGTTCCGGACGGCCTATGCGCGGATCGCCGACCTGGTCCGGCAGGTGCGCGAGGCTGGCTATGCGGTGGGCGTGGTGGATTGCGGCGGCGGCCTCGGCGTGTCCTACCGGCACGAGCCGGACGGCTCGCCGCGGGCGCTGGCGCATGCGGTCCGGGAGACGCTGGGCGGGCTGGGCTTGCGGCTGGTGGTCGAGCCCGGGCGCTGGCTGGTGGCGCCGGCCGGGGTGCTGCTGTCGCGGGTGGTGCAGGTCAAGGACCGCGGCGGGGCGCTGCCGCCGTTCGTGGTGCTGGACGCAGCGATGAACGACCTGCTGCGGCCCAGCCTCTACGAAGCCTGGCACGGCGTGGTCCCGCTCGATGCCGCCGACGCGGTGCGACCGTCGGCCCCGGCGCACCTGGTCGGGCCGGTCTGCGAGAGCGGCGACACCCTGGCGCGCGGCCGCCGGCTGCCGGCGCTGCGGGAGGGCGCCCGCGTCGCCATCCTCGATACCGGGGCCTATGGTGCCGTGATGAGCTCCACCTACAACGCTCGGCCGCTGGCGGCCCAGGCCCTGGTCGATGGCGGACGCTGGGGCTGCATCCGCGAACGGCAGTCGGTCGAACGGCTCTGGGCGCACGAGACGGTCCCCGACTGGCTCGTCGGCGCGGCGCATGTGCCATGAGCGCGTCGGAGCGGTCCTTGGGACCGACGCACGAGCTCGAGCAGGCGCGGCGGCGGGCACTGCGCGTGCTGCGGATTGAGCAGGCCTGGCCGTCGCTGCTGCCGGTCCTGGGCCTCGTGCTGGCGCTGCTGACCGCGTCGCTGCTGACGCTGCCGCAGCGGCTGCCGGCGTGGGCGCACGCGCTGCTGCTGGTCGGCCTCGTCGCCGGGGCGGCGTGGTGGCTGCGACACCGCCTGCTGGGCCTGGAGGCGCCGTCGGTGCGGCAGCGGGACCGGCGGATCGAGCGCGCGTCCCGGCTGCGGCATCAACCGCTGGCCACCCTCGGCGACCGGCCGGCGCGGCTGGGCCCCGCCGGCGCGGGGCCGGACGGAGGCGCCGCCGCGCTGGTCTGGCAGGCGCACCTGCGGCGCACGGAAGCCAGCCTTGACCGGCTCGCGGCCGGCCGCCCGATCCTGCCGGTGCGGGCCTACGACCGTTTCGGCGTGCTGGGCGCGCTGGCCGGCGGCACGCTGGTGGCGCTGCTGCTGGCCGGGGCGGACGCGCCGTTGCGGATCGCATCGGGGCTGTGGCCCGGGCTCGAGATCCCGCTGGGACCGCGGCCGGTGCTGCAGGCCTGGATCACGCCGCCCGACTATGCCGGGGGGGCGCCGATCTTCCTGATCGACCCGCACGGGCACTACGAGGTCGCGGCCGGCGCCGAGCTCGCGCTGAGCCTGACCGGGCTGGACGGCCGCCCGCAGGTCGGGGCCGGCGCGCCGGTCGCGCTGCAGCGGCTCTCGGCGGGCAGCTGGAGCGCGCGGCTGGCGCTGTCGGCGACGACGCGGGTCACGGTGCGCGGCGCCGGCTACGCGCTGGCCGATTGGGATGTGGTGGTGCAGCCGTCGCTGGCGCCGGAGGTGAGCTGGAGCGCCGCACCCGGCCCGTCGCCCGAGGAGCCGGAGCGGACCAGGCTGCCCTGGTCGGTGTCGCACCGCTACGGCGTGCGCGGCATGGTGGCCGAGCTGCGGCTGGCGACGCCGGCGCCGGGCGCCGCGGTCCGGCTGCTGCAGATCCCGATCCCGCTGCCGGGCACGCCGACCGCGGCGCACGGCGTGGCGCTGCCCGATCTGGTCGCCAACCCGTGGGCCGGCGAGGCGGTGGTGGCGCGGCTGGTGGCGACCGACGTCGCCGGCCGCACCGGCCGGAGCGCCGAGGCCCGCTTCACCCTGCCGGCGCGGACCTTCCGCAACCCGCTGGCGCGCGCGGTGCTGGACGTGCGGCGGCGGCTGGCGCTCGGACGCGAGGGCGCCGCCGACGCTGCCGACGACCTGCAGGCGCTCGGCGACACGCCGGGGGAGTTCGCCCGCGACAGCAGCCTGTTCCTGAACCTCGCCGCCGATGCCGGCCTGCTGCGGTTGCGCGACGCGGGCGACGGCCGCCTGGATGAGGTCTCCGGGCGGTTGTGGCAGCTGGCGCTGGCGCTGGAGGACGGGATGCACAACGACCGTGCCGGGGCACGCGCCGCGTTCGCCGTGCGCGCCGCGCAGGACCGGCTCGCGGAGCAGCTCGAGCACATGCGGCAGCTCGGCGACAAGGGCCAGACCCAGCCCGAGCAGGACGAGCTGCGCGCGCGGATCGCGGCGCTGTCGGCGGCGATCGCCCGGCGGATGCAGGCGCTGGCGGCCCAGGCGGCGCACGACCACACCGCGATGCCGGCGATCCCGGACCCGAGCCTCGGTGCGCAGGACCTCGACCGCATGCTGCAGCGGATGCAGGCGGCGGCGGCGAACGGCCACGCCGAGCAGGCGATGCGGCAGCTGTCGCAGATGCAGGCGATGCTCGACCACATGCGCGTGGCGACGCCGCAGGACCTGGAGAGCGCCCGCCAGCAGGCCGAGGGGCAGCGGCAAGCCCAGGCGCAGATGGACGCCACCCGCGACCTGGTGGTCCGCCAGTCGGCGCTGCTCGACCACACGCAGTCGCGCGAGGCCGCCTCCGACCGGGCGCAGAGGGAAGCCCCGGGCCCGGGCCCGGGCCCGACCCAAGACCAGCCAGGCGGCAGCCCGGGCCCAGGCCCGTCGCCCGCGGGCAGCGTCGCCCGTCCCGACCAGCACGCGCAGCACGTGCTGCGCCGGGCGGTGGACGAGCTGGCGACCGAATTCCAAGCGCTGACCGGCAAGCCGGCGGCGGGCCTCGCCGATGCCACCCGCGACATGGACCGTGCCCGCGACGCGCTCGCCGCCGGCCAGGACGCGCCGGCCGCCCGGGCGCAGACGCAGGCGCTGGCCGACCTGCAGAAGGGCGCGCAGCAGATGCGCAGCGCGATGTCGGGCGGCAGCGGCGGCACTGGCGGCCTGGCCCTGCTGCCCGGCAGCGGCGTGGGTTCCGGCGGCGCCGAGCCGGGCGAGGAGGATGCCGACGGCGACCCCGCCGGCTCGGCGGACGGGCACGATCCGCTGGGGCGGCATCTGGCGTCGGGCCACTCCGGCATGGATGACGGCGACGATACCCATGTGCCCGACCATCCCGATCCTGCCCGTTCGCGCGAGATCGAGCAGGAGCTGCGTCGCCGCGATGGCGACCGTACTCGGCCCGCGCCGGAGCTCGACTATCTGGATCGGTTGCTGAAGACGTTTTGAGGAAGGCCAGGGGCTCTGCCCCCGGACCCCGCCAGAGGCTGGCCTTTGGAAACCGCTACCTAAGGAACGGATTCCAAGGGCCGCGGCCCTTGGCAGGTCCAGGGCAGAGCCCTGGCCTTCCTTCAAGACGGCCCGACCTCGAGAACACGACGCATGAAGTCCAGCTGCGGCGTGCGGAAGTCGCGCCCGCTGGTCTGGATGGTGCCGAGGCCCAGGTAGGGGTCGCCCGGCGCCTCGGCCCGCGGCCAGGCCGGCAGGCCGGGGCGGTTCGGGTCGCCGGTGGCGGCGAAGGCGGTCCAGGCCCGCATCATCACGTCGGAGAGCTGCCGCTGCTGCGCGGTCGCCGCCGGGCCGACGGTGCCGAACACGAAGCGCAGCTCGGCCGCGTGCTGCGGCGGCCGGCCGTCCAGCGGCTCGGCGAACAGGTAGCGGAAGGTGCGCGGGTCGCGGCGACCGGCGGCGCGCGCCAGCGAGCGGGCGCCGCTGTAGAACAGCCCGTCGCCGATGATGTCGGCGCCGGCGCGCAGGATGCTGGCCGGGTCGTGCGCCGGATACAGCCGGGCGGCAGCGGCGGCGTTCGGTCCGAACAGGGACGTAAGGCTGTCCGTGTAGCGCTGCACCGAGGCGGTGGTCCAGTAGTGCGCGAAGGCGATGCCCTCGTCGCCGTTGTCGCCGACGATCAGCGGGATGGCCGGCTCGGCGCGCTCGGGCAGCAGGATCGGCTGGTCCGGCACGACGGTGCCGTCGACGATCGGGAACGGCAGCGGCACCGGCGCCATCGCCGGCGCCAGCGCCTGGATGCGCGCGTTCCAGGGCAGCAGAGAGGCGGCCGGCGCGCGTCGCAGGGCGGCGATGTCGGGGCCGATTGCGACGCCGGTGCGCTCGGCCTGCGGCAGCGTGGCCAGCCGCCAGCCGATCGCCGGGCTCTGCAGGATCGCGCGCTGGAACAGGCCGTGCGCGGACGGGGTCGCCAGCAGCATCGCCACCGAGGTGCCGCCGGCGGATTCGCCGAACAGCGTCACCCGGTCGGGATCGCCGCCGAACGCGCCGATGTTGCGCCGGACCCAGCGCAGCGCCTCGATCTGGTCGAGCAGGCCGTAGTTGCCCGAGGTGCCGCCGCCCTCGCGGGTGAGCGCCGGATGGGCCAGGAAGCCGAACACGCCGAGGCGGTAGTTGAGCGTCACCAGCACGACGCCGTGCCGGGCCAGCGCGGCGCCGTCGTACATCGGCTCGGTGCCGGCGCCGGCGACGAAGCCGCCGCCATGCACGAACACCATCACCGGCCGCGGCCGCGGGCCCGGCCGCGACCCCGACCAGACGTTGAGCGACAGGCAGTCCTCCGACGGCGGCCGCGGCAGGCTCGCCATCGGGTTCTGCGTGCAGGGGGCGCCCGGCCGGGTGGCGTCGCGCACCCCGGCCCAGCCGGGCGCCGGCAGCGGCGGACGCCAGCGCCGCTCGCCGATCGGCGGCACCGCGTAGGGGATGCCGAGGAAGCTGCGGACGGCGCCGTCCGGCGACAGCCTGCCGCGGAGCCGCCCGTCGCCGAGCTGCAGCTCGACGGTGGCGGCGGTCGACGAGGCGGCCGGGGCGGCGGGGGCCGACGGGTCCGCCGCCCGGCCGGGGCCGGCCGGGACCGACAGCAGCAGCGTCGAGGCGAACAGGATCAGCAGGGATCGCACGGCGCCCGATCAACGGCAGATCGCCGGCCGTGTCCAGACCCGACCGTGGCCGGGACAGGGCCATCGCAACTGAAGAGACGTGGAAGGAGAAGGCCAGGGCGCTGCCCTGGACCCGTTGGGGCCGCGGGC
>CAXTVM010000090.1:0-6052 GCA_964247725.1 uncultured Acetobacteraceae bacterium
CTGCATCGCAGCCACCATCACGTTCTGGCTGCCACAATGAGTCCTGAGCCTAGAGCGGTTCCCGCCTGCCTCAGCGGATCCAGGGGAACGGTGATCGGAATGTCTCGCCGCGCCGGTGTGGCACCTGACAAGCACGTTATGCCGCGATGTCGGCCTTCTGCCACCAGCTCTGGCCGTCTCCAACAGCCGCCGACGTCATGCCCTTTTAGGCAAACGGGTTGCTCACGCTCTTCGGCGCCTCTGCGGCGGGCATGGCATCGGGCAGGTCCGGCTGCATCTCCAGCACGTGCACCGCCTGGTCGAGGATCTCCTTCAGCGCCCGGGCATGCGCCAGCCCCTGCCGATCGCGGGTCAGGTCAAGGCTGCCATACAGCGCGATCCGGTCGGTGCCGTTCTCGACCGTCAGTTTGGCGATCGACGTCGAGCTCGTATCGTCGGCGAAGGGGACGAACAAGGTCATGGCGGTCTCCTACTCGCCCAGCAGCCATCCGAGCAGGCTGGGCTGCTCATGGCGGCGGTGTCGTGCATGGTCGGCGTGCGCGTAGCACTGTCCTCCGGCAGCGGCAGCGCCATTGTCTCCCGCTTCAGCCGGTCGGGCAGGTCAGGAAATGGGTCGATGCCCACCACCCGGATCAGCGTGGCCACCGGGACGGTATCGCACGTCGGCTGCTCGGTGTTCTTGCACACGTAGACGCTGGCGCCACCCGCCCGCGGGTCGAAGATCGCCTTCCACGCGCTCGTCGGCACCAGCACGCCGTCCGGCCCGACGGAGGCCAGCCGGTCGCCGTGGAAGGCCGGGCCGGTGACGACGTAGAGCTCGCTCTCGCGCTCCGCCAGGTGACGCACGGCGCTCCCGACGCCCTCCCAGATACCGCGATTCAGCGCGGCGGTCTGCGGCACCATATTAGCCAGGCTGAAAGTCTGCCTCTGCGCCTGCTCGTTCGGCATGTCGCCCGACGGGGTCATGTGGCCGCGGTCGAAGCCGCTGCGGCGGTAGTCGTCGAGCTGCGCCTGGTCGACCGGCGGCAGCCGATCGTCGGCGTGGAACTCAGCTTTGCGCCGGATGCCTCGTGTCTGCTCCAGCGACGCCGCGGTCGGATGCTCGGTCGACCAGACCGCGCCGTGCGTTACCCCGGAGGCAAGTACCGCGTAGGCGTCGTTGCACAGCAGTGTGGTGCGCTGACCCAGCTTCGGGTTGACCAGCGCCCGCGGCTGACTGCCGGAGAAGAACTGCGGGCAACTGGTCTCCTGGGCGGTTGCGGCGGCGGGCGCCAGCAGGATCAGGAGGGTGAGCGGCTAATTGATCAACAAGGTTGGCTCAAGGGGCGGACTGACATTTGGCGGAGGCGATCATGATATTCACGACCTTGGCGGTGTTCTGGCGCAACGTCGACATCGTCACGGAGACCACCGTCGAGAGAACAAAGACCATTGATATCAATGATGCAGGCTCTCGCGCAGGGTCGAGATCGTCTGCGTCACCTCCGCCTCTGTGCCGATGCTGATGCGGATCCATTGATCCAGCGGCGGGAACGGCCGCGCCACCACAATACCCTGCCGCAACAGGTCCTGCCGCAGCATCGCCGCCGGCACCGGACTGCGGAAGAACACGAAGTCGGCGACCGAGCGGCTGTGCTCGAGGCCGAGCTGATCCAGTGCCGCGGTCAGCCGCACGCGGCCGGCAGCGATGCGGGCGCGCACCTGCCCGATCCAGCCCTGATCGGCTAGCGCCGCGTCGGCGGCCGCGATCTGAAGCCTGCCCAGCCCATGCGGGTCGCCGAAACCCGCCGTCCGCAGCGCGGCCGCCAGCGGGCGCGGCGCCAGCAGGTAGCCGATCGGCAATCCAGCCAGGCCGTAGATCTTGTCCAGCGTCCGGAACACCGCGATGTCGTGCCCGGCTCGGATTAGGCGCGCGGCGCTCAGCACCATGTCGTCGTACTCGAGATAGGCCTCGTCGACCACCACCAGCGTGCGCCGCGACACCCGCGCCAGGAAGGAGTCGAAGGCGGCGCGGTCGCTGGCGGTGCCGGTCGGGTTGTGCGGGTTGATCAGGTAGAGCGCCTTGGTCCCGGGGACGACGGCGCGGTCCAGCGCGTCCAAGTCGTTGCCGAGCGCCGCATTGAGCGGAACGCCGACCGGTTGTCCGCCCAGCGGGCGCGCCGCGTCCACCAGCGCGGTATAGCCCGGCATCGAATAGACGAAGCGTCCCCCGGTTGGCGCCTGTGCCGCCAGGAACAACCCCAGCACCTCCAGGAGGTCGCCCATCACCACCTGGGCGGCATCGATACCCTCCAGCCCTGCCACCCGTGCCACCAGCCGGTTGGCCGCCGCCTCGTCACCATAGCGATTGACCTGACCCAACGACGTTTCCAGCACCCGCCGCACCCCGGGTGCCGGCCCGTACGGGTTCTCGTTCAGCGACAGCCGCGCCGGCGGGGGCGCACCGGTCGCGGCGGCTGGGTGGCGAACGGCGGCGAGGCCGAGCAGCCCGGCCGCTTCGATCATCCGGCGTCGGGACAGCATGGTCATGTGTCGGCATCCTGTCCCAGACCCATGTGCTTCAGAATTCGTAGGACGCGCGGGCGTAGTAGAAGCCGCCGTCGATGCCGATCTGGCTCGCATCGCTGTCGTAGCGCTCGGAACCATCGTAGCCGTTCTGTGCCGGGATGCGGGTGGGGTAGTCGTCGAACAGGTTGTTGGCGCCAAGTGCGAGCCGCAGGTGCGGCACCGGCCGGTAGCCGACCTCGACGTTGGTGATCCAGCGCGGCCGGTTGTACTGGCGGAAGAAGTCGGTGGTGGAGAACGCCTCGGGCCCCTCGAAGTAGGTCAGCTCGTCGATCGTCTCGCCGAAGCGTTGCTCGTGTAGCACCAAATCCCAGCGCCCTCCGTGCCAGCGCCCGCCGACGATGATCCGGTTCTTCGGCGTGCTGGTGGTCAGGTAGGCGATGTTCTGGGCGGTGAGGTCGGACAGGCCGTCATCCAGGCTATCGGCGTGCGTGATGCGGCTGTAGTTCGCGTTCAGCGACGCGTCCCAGTCGACCGTGCCCCAGTCGCGCCCGCGCCAGCGTCCGAGCGGCATCGCGTAGGCCACCGTGACGTCGACACCGCGGGTGCGGGTGCTGGCGGCGTTGGCGAAGAACGAGGCCGACACGTCGTCCGGCGTCAGCTCCGATGAGACCGCGATGCCCTGGACGCCCAGCGCCTCGATCGCCTGGGAGCCGGACAGGCCCGGGCCGCTCACGATGCGGTCGCGGATGTCGATCTGGTAGGCGTCGACCGTGATATGCAGGCACGGTGCGGGGTTCAGCACCACGCCGACGGTGAGGTTGGTGGAGCGTTCCGGCTTCAGCGGAGACGCGCCGAGCAGCCGGGCGGCGGCGGAGTCGGTGGCCAGCGTGCCGCTGGCGCTGTCGGGACCGACGGCCAGCGCGCTGTAGTACTCGTCGGCGAGGCTGGGCGCCCGGGTGCCGTTGCTCAGCGTTGCGCGCAGCGCTAGCGCCGGAGAGATGTCGTAGCGGGTCGAGATCTTGCCGTCGTAAGTGTCGCCGAAGTCGGTGTAGTGCTCGTACCGCCCCGCGACGTCGACCTGCCAGGCCCGCACCAGATGCGTCGAGACGTCACCGTAGCCGCTGTAGACCACGCGCGAATGCGGCCCGGCGTCGCTAGGCAGTAGTCCCGCCTGCGCCTGGCTGCCGCCAAGCAGGTACGAGGCTGGGCTGCCGACCCCGGTGCCGTAGGTCTCGAACCGGTGCTCGAGTCCGGCGGCGAGCGTGAACGGCGACCACCAGAAGGTCGGATGCACGCTGCGGCTCACGTCGAGGTCGTCGGTCAGCTGCGTGCTGGAGAAGTCGGTCAGGTGGATGCCGGTGGGGGTAGAGCCGGTCGCCGCGTAGAGGGCGGTGTTGGCGCTGTTGCGCAGGTTGTCGTCGAGGAAGTCGCCGCCGTAGGTGGAGCTCAGGTCCCAGTTCCAGCCCAGCAGCCGGCCCCGGGCGCCCAGCTCGGCGGAGAAGTCGTTCTCGAACGTGGTCTGCACCGGCGTGTAGCCGCCAGGGTAAAGCGCCGTCAGCTGGCTCGGGAGGCGGTAGACTTGGTTTACGCCGGTGAAGCGGTAGGCGTAGGTGGCGTTGCCGTAGAGCTGCGCGCCGCCGGCCAGGTCGAGGCCCGCGTTGGCGCCCAGGTCGTAGCGGGTGCTGTCCGGGTCGCCCTCGATGGAGATGTCCCGGATGCCGGTGCGGTCGTCGGCGGTGTCGCGCACGGTGTGGTCCTGGTGGCGGTAGTCGACCGATAGGTCGAGGAAGCCGTTCGCGCCCAACCGGCCGGAGCTTTCTCCGTCCGCCTGCAGCACGAAGCCATCGCCGGCCTCCGTCTGGCCGATCTCGCTCGTGGCGATGCCGCCATGGTCGGTCGACTTCAGGATGATGTTGACCACGCCGGCGATCGCGTCGGAGCCATACTGTGCCGCCGCTCCGTCGCGCAGCACCTCCACGTGGTCGATCAGCGCCTGCGGGATCAGGTCCAGGTCGACCGGGGTGGCGCCGTCGGCGAAGCCGTCGATGAAGATGAAGGAGGATTGGTGCCGGCGGTGGCCGTTCACCAGCACCAGCGTCTGGTTTGGGTTAAGCCCGCGCAGGCTGATGAAGTCGGTCGGCGCCCCATCGAAGATGCCGACCGCGGGCGTGGTGACGGAGGGCAGCAGCTGCACCAGCGCCTGCGTCAGGTCGGTCTGGCCGGTGTCGGCGATGTCGCGTGCGGTGACCACGTCGATCGGCGACAGGCTGTCGCGCGCCTTGCGACCGAGGTCTCGCGTGCCGGTGACGATCACCGCCTCGCCGTCTCCGGTCTGAGTCCCCGGCGCTGAACTGGCTGCCGACCCGGATGGGGACCCAGCGGTCGCCGGGGCGGCGGCCTGCTGCGCATGTGCCGGGAGCGCCAGGATCATCAACCCGACCGCACCGATCGTCATCTGGTTGAGGCGAAACGTCCGTGGACGCATGATCGGGCGGCTCCGGCAGCGCGTTTGAAGGTTACGGACCTCGCACGACATTCAACGGTTTGCAACCGCGTTTCTGACGTAACCCTGACACAAATAGTGGATCTGGCCGCCGTGATGCCAACGAACCCTCACGGGATGGTCGACCTGATCGCCGCGCATCAGGCGCACCTCCTGTCGGCAAAATGGCAGCGGGCCGCCTAGCCATGGCGCTGGAGCCGGAGGATGACGACGTCGCCCTGACCGGCGGCGTCCGGGTGGCTCGGATGTGCGCCGGGCTGGAGCCGGCCGTGTTCCTGATGCACCTGGGCGATGCGGCGGCCATCCTCCGAGCCAGCCTCGTTGAAGCCGGTAGTTCTCATGAGGCGGCTCACCTGGCGGTTGAGGCATTTGAGGCCGGGGCGCGGGAGGAGTGGCTGAGGATCGGTGGGTCGACGCCGGCCATGAAGTGGGGGACGGCGTGACGGAAGCGGTCGGCTACGCCCGCGGCCTCCACGATGCTGCGGCGATGCTCGAGGGGGGCCGCCAGACCATCCGCCTGCACGCTGGCGAGCTCAGCCCGCAGGAGATGCGAGCCGTCCTGGCGGTGCTGGGGTGGAAGCGGAGGGAGATGCTGGAGCGGGTGGAGATGGCGCGCTGATGACCCTTCTGCCAACTTGGCTGCGCCGCCAGACAACTCCCCTACCTGCGCCGGAAGAGGAGCTCCCGGAGCTGGGAGACGAGCGCGAACATTGGGATTATCTAGAGAAACTGTTCTTCGAGAGCTGCAAAAAAGAATCGACCAGGAAGAGAACATCTGGCGGACGATCCCCGTCTTCTTTACCATTATAGCGCTAGAACTTGCCACCCTGGTTCAGCTTCGTATAGACATGGCGCATCTTTCTAGCCCGTATTTCGTAACCTGCTGCATCCTTGCCGGCATGTTTATCGTGTCATTGGTCGTGATGGCGTTCTTCCTCATTCAAGCAGTACGACCTCGCTAGTTCTCGTATCTCACTTCCGAAACCGAGCTCCTGACATACGCGAAGGCAATCGAGCAGGATTTCCGTTCAAACGGTCTAG
>CAXTVM010000091.1:0-5878 GCA_964247725.1 uncultured Acetobacteraceae bacterium
ACGTGGTCGGCAAGCTGAGCAGCATCGCCGACGAGGCCAAGGCGGCGTAGGGAAGGCCAGGGGCTCTGCCCCTGGACCCCGCCAAAGGCGATGCCTTTAGAAACCGATTTCCGCCGCTTTCCATGGCCATGGACGATCGGAGACGCTCGCGACGGCTATTAGGATATTGCGTCCGCTGGGACGATTTGCATACTATTCCCATATACGCCGGGAGCGCGCATGACGTAACATAATGGATAATTATCTTGAGATTGCTCGCACCGTCCTCAGAAGCTCAAGGCAACCTCTGAGCGCGCGTCAGATTTTGAAGATCGCGCATCAGCTTCAGCTTGTGCCGCGCGATCTCTATGGACGCACTCAGCAGAAAACTCTACATGCACGGCTAGCTTCAAACATCCTGAGTTTTCGGTCAAAAAGCGAGTTCTATCGGACGGAACCAGGTCGCTTCTTCCTTAGGTCGTTCCTCTCCGACAACCGCATTCCGTCAAAATATCGCCGTGAATACCAAGCTTCACCACGTGCCGCGCAACTCGGTCGCTTCGACGTGATCGCCTTTCCACGCACAGCGCTTGCGCAACTCGCATTCAGGGTGACGTCTCCCTTTCCGGCAACCCTACTGACCGACCTGCCGTGGCGGTTTATGCGATTATTCGGTCTCCAGGGCGCTGTCGATCATGTTCCCTTCCGCTTCCGCCTGCTTCTACTATCGGAGGCCGGCTACTTCGTCGACGACCAGAAGCCGACTGAGAGCCGTGATTTAGCTCGGCGCCTAGTTGTGGGTATTCCGGGCATCGTGAAGAAGAGCGATCGCTCACTGTTTTCAGTCGACGGGTTCGGTCTAGTAGAGGCCGCGACGCGGACGCTGCTAGAACAGTTTGAGTCTTCCAGCGCCGTCATCAACGCTCTCGAAGACGTGAGTCGATGGTCGGAGGTCACGGCACTCGTGGACGACGGTGACAGTACGGTTGCCGACTTGATCGTGTTCATTGGCTTCGACTGTTCGGACCTCACGGAAATCACGGAAGCTGTAGACGCCAGCGCTACACGCGGGTGGCTGGCGTTCAATTCGCGACCGAACGATCTCAGCCGTTTTGACAAGTGGTCCGCTCGCCTAATTGCTAACCAAGGTCTAACACCAAAGTTCCCTGATCGTAATCTATACGGCGCTGGTCACATTTGCAGCGAGACATACTGCTGATTGATGCCGCCGATAGCACAGGTTCTAGTCCTAGAGTCTAGGAATAAAGCTCGCTCTCGGCTTAAACTAGTGCTCTGACCACCTTAGCTAACGAGACGTGCTTTAGCAGGTCGGCTAGGGTTTTCATGCCTAGGCTGCGCCACCTGTCGTCAGCCTTCGCGGGATCCGCTTGATCGGAGACCACCCGAAGCATACTGACGGGCACTTTGGCTTTGCGCGCCGCGGCGCAGACGCCGCCGGCTTCCATTTCGACCCCTAATAGCTTCGATTCGCCACCTTTGCCAGAAAGGATCTGCTCACGCCAACTGTTGCTCGCGACCACCTCATCCGCACTCGCCATAAGTCCTGAGTGGATTGACGGACGCCGATCCCGCGGCCAGTCGAACGCTTTGCACGCCTGCGCAGACCAAGCATCCTTGTCTAAATCGTCAGAAAGGATTTGCTGCAGCAGCTGCTCCTGCAACGTGTAATCCTCCCGACGAAAGTGCGGCGATACACCTTCGGCTTCGTCGCCGACCTTGCGTAACGCAAGATCCACCACTTTCGTTACTACCACGATGTGTCCGGGGGCGGTTTCATTCTCCTCGAAACCGCCTGCTAGTCCGACTATTAAGATCAGCTTGGGCTTGCCGTGCCGCCGGGCTAGGTAGTTACTCATCCAGACTGCGGCAGCGACCCGTCCCATGTTTCGTGGACAGATTACGTCGACGTCGACGCCGTCCAAAGTACCATGCGCCTCAGGAGTGCCAGCAACCTTTCTCAGGCTAAGACTCTTTGCGAGCACGTCTAACTCCTCCTCGAGAGCGACAAAAATGACGAGCTCTGACTCTTTCTGCATAATTGGTCCCTGTCGTGGTATTGGCTTCGGCGCTCGACTAGCCTGGCGAACCTCCAGGCTGAGCGAGGCAGTCAGATCGGCCGCGACCTCGTTCAACACGCCAGACAGTTCGCCGATTTCAACGCGACTCCCGTCGTATAAACTGAGCCTGCGGCTTGGGAGCGAATCCCATGAATATTTAATTGCATTCCGAGATCGACCTGCATGAAACTTGAGATCAGTCTCAGATCCGCAGCGTGTTGCGAGGCCGGCATAGGCATCAAGCAACGCTATGAATCCCGGTTGCTTGCGCAGAGAGACGATCAGTTCAGCGGGCGCGTCGAGCAATAAGTCACGAAGCTCGAAGATGTCTAGAAAAGCGCCGAGCAAGCGGTAGTCGTATGGTGGCTCGGTCTTAAGGCTAAAGTCGTGCACGACGTGGGGGATATTCTTCATCACCACCAAACCGAACTCGCGGCAGTATTGGTCGAAATAGACATGTTGAAGTGTGTCGCGCAATTCTACGCCGGCGACCAATGCATCCATTGGCAACTCCGGCTTGATCGCCGACCACGTTACCGCCGTTCCACGTTGATCCAAGATTTCAGGTACCTTGCCAACTATGTTAATAGTGCCCGCCGAAAGCTTCTTCTTTACTGGCAGCCAGATCCGTTTCCCAATCTCTGCCCCGTTCGCCCACTGGTCACGGATACCTTGGGTGATTTGGGTCTTCCGGTTCACGATGCCGGTGGCATGGTTGCCAAGGAAGCCGATCCGGGTTTCGTCGAACAGGCCTGAGTAACGGTTGCGCATGGCTTCATAACCGATGCGCTTCTTCTCCGCGAAATCGGGGAGGTTAGTCTCTCGCATCGGTAGCTGGATAAGTCCCTCGCGTAAATAGGCGTTCTGGTTCTCAGCCAAACCGAAGACGATTTGGTCTTCAACGATGAATCCAGGCGGTGCGATGCAATGTGCTTCACAGACGATGGCCGCTGCGTTCAGCGCTCTCCGCATCAAGGCAGCGTGTTTCTCCACCGTGAGCGTCTGATAGAGGCCGAAGATCTCGCGCGTATCACGGTTCAGTTGATGGAGAAAGATGTCGCGCCGCAAACTAACCCTCCGCGACGATCGCGGTTAGCGCCGCTTCCAAGCTAGGTAGGTCACCTGCGTTGACTAACTCGTGGTCCACCTTAATCGTGTCCAGCTCGATCTCCGACCGATGCAGTCCGTCTGTCGCTGGGTCGAATGACTGCCCCCGCTCCCGCAGGCGCACGTGACGCAAATCGGGAGGCGCCACTATCCTGACGATCCGGCATCCCAGCTCGCGAGCGAGGACCGCATCGTCGCGGAAGCGTAGAGCGTCCAAGACGAAACCGTCTCCTTCTCCGTAGGGGCGAAGTGCTGCGCGGACGAAGATGCTTGGGTCGATGGTGGTCAGGGCGTCGTCTAGTTGCTGAGTTGAGCGCTTATCGTCGTTCCCAAACAGCATGCAAGCAATTTGGCGGCAGATCGCGCCGGTCCGGACGTGCTTGACCCCAACGAGTCGGCCAAGATACTCGCCAGCGGTCGACTTGCCGGACCCACTCTTTCCGACTAAAGCAAACCTCATCGGGGAGCACATGTTTTGACGCTGGCTGCCAGCGGCTCGGTGGCTCGGTGGCTCGGTGGCTCGGTGGCTCGGTGGCTGGAAGGTTAGATAGAAGGTCGGCGAGCGCAATCCTCCGATGGTTGGCGACCAGCTTTAGAAGTCGGATTACGAGGGCGATGTGATGCATCGCCATCTTGGGGAAGTATTCAACTGCCTTGAAGCTGTATCGTAGGCTGAAGGACAGGTGCTCGTCTGTCATATCACCCGCTTTCTTTGCGAGCACGAAGGAGAGCGCCTGAAGTTTGTCCACCGCCTTTACCAGGCGGGCCTCGGCTGTCTCACCACGGATCGTCTCGAGAATGAGTTCGCGCTGGCGGTCGCGCATCGGTTTGCGAAGACGGGCGAGATACTCGTCCAGCGCCCTCAACTCGATCTCGGTCTTCTCCACCTGTGCGTCAGCATCGAAAGCATGTGAAGAGGTCCCCTGTCCATCGGGTCCGACCGGGTTGAAGTCGCCAGTGAGAAGCTCGAGCTTATCGTGAACGATAGCGAGCTCGACCGCATGGCGCTGATCAACTTCGGGAAAGTTTGGCGCGAGCAGCATTATGGCATCTGCCACGTGCCAGCTATGAGCCGCAACGTTCTCCAGCTTAAGGCCGGGTTCCGCGCGATCTGCGGCTCGCGCGGCTTCCGACTCCTGGTGCCAGTGGCGCTGATCCATGTAGCGCCTGATTAACTGCAGCTCGAGCGAGCACAGCATCGCGTCTACATCCTGCTCGGCCTCCTCTCTGAGCGGCAGGTTGGCATTGGAGCTCATAGAAACAGCCTCCTCCTAAGACGCGATGGCCGCTACCCGCCGACACCGGAACTCCTCTAAAATTTTAGAAAACATCGGCGTCACTACATTCCGCTTCCTCGCACACGCATCCCCTCTTGACATTTTAAACTCCTGTCATCGTCAGTGGTCCACGAAGCATTGGCCGAGGAGTTATACTCCCCGCTCAGCTCCGACGCCCAACCCAAATCTGATGTCGGATGAGAAGACAAAAATTACCTTAAGAAGGGCAATCAGAATGAGTCGGTGAGAGGGCAGTCAGCGCCGAAGCTACGCGGACAATCGATCAGGGCTGTCAAGTCGCCGGTCTTCCAAATCGGGCGGCGGCCCCTCTCTGGAAGCTGACATTCGTCCTGGGCATGTTTATGCGGGGCACGAGACGCACGTGACGCCACGGAACCGTTTGCCATCATTTATTCCACGTCGGCCATGCACAGCGAACACCTAGTGCCCGCTCACCCTTATCGTCATCCGAAAACTATCTGTCACGAAATCATCTAAGCCTGCGATTGCGGCCCGTCGCACCCATGTCCGCTTCTGGCTTGAGTGCGGAAAGATGAAGCGGCTGACATGTGGCACAAGGCAATCACATAAGCCCTGAACGACACCATTAATCCGGCTGCCGCGTGCGTAGCACGACCATCCGTCAAGCCCCTCGTACGGCCGTCGGGAGATCACCCCCCCTCGACCACTCTTCGACGTCGGCTCCCGGCCCAAAACCGCCGGCACGCACGTTCATGACATCATCTCATGACACCACGCCCGGCCACCTTCCGCACTCCGTCCAAGCCCCCCGGGCTCGTGATCCTGCTACCTCGTCGCCCTTGGGACAGCGTAGCCTCCATCCCCAAGCATCACCGAGGCAGACCGACCCCATGCCAACCCGCCGCCCCCGCCGGGACCTGCGCCCCTACCGCGACGACGATGGCGAGGGCGGCGCACAACGGGGCATGGCCGCCGGGCGCACCGACCCCGCCACCGCCCTCAGCGCACCGGCAGCGGCACGTTGTTCACTAGCAGCGTCCCGTCCCGCCATGACAGCGTCCAGGCCAGCGCGTCGCCTTGCCGGTGCGCGACCAGCCGCGCCAGGAACAGCGCGGTGTGCAGGCGCTCCAGGCCGGGCACGCCCGCGGCTGCGACCAGCGCGTCGTACCCGCGCACGTTGAGCTCGCCCTCGCCGGCGCTGGCCTGCGGGTCGGGGCCGATCAGGCCCTGGCCGTGGCCGTCGAGCGCGGTGTCGGCCCGGGTCGCGTGCAGCCGCTCGACCGTCGCCTGCACCGGGTCGCCGTGTGCCCCGGCCAGCAGCGCCGGCAGCTCGGCCGCCGGGACCGAGACCCGCAGCGCCAGCGCCTCGGGCATCAGCGCCGCCGCCTCGCTGTTGCTGGCCGCGCCGTCGAGCACGGCGTCCAGGCGCGTGGTCGGGCCGCCGGTCAGGTGCAG
>CAXTVM010000092.1:0-5459 GCA_964247725.1 uncultured Acetobacteraceae bacterium
TGTTCGTCATGACCGGTACATTGGTGCATGCCTCAAGCCCTAACAGGGCCTAGTTTAATCATATCTGAAAGTACATATTAGTCTCTAATCGTAAGGAAGAACGATCAACATGTGTAAGGTCTTCCTGTTTTAACAACATAACATCCACCATCAATATGTATTACTTTTGACGTTTTCATGGTGCTAAACGTCAAAGACATCACTGTATGTGCAGGGGTGGACCACCTGTCACGTTCGTTGAAACTTGACTTATGATTTTTCCGCCGAGTCTAGTTATGTCAGATACGCTCTTAATGTCATCCCTTGAGAAATTGACCAGTACCAGCGAAACGATAAAATCGACGTCGTTGGCGGCATTTGCTACATACTGTAAGATATGGTCTGACGGGTGAGCTAACATCAATAATCCTGATTAAATAGTATAAAGCTGGCTCTTCTCAATTACTGTATCTGTTATGGGATCCTTATCAACATAATTTACTCGTAAAACTAGCAATAATTTAAAGTCGTTTTTCTCATTTTGAATACCTGAACAATCAACAAGCGCGTAGTAAGTCAGAGGAGGGTTAATGCCCCATGAAGCAACGACTGCAACTGGAGTCGTAATATGGTTATAGTGTCTGTCATAATAGCTAAAGCCAGTGGCAGCTACAGCAATCGCTGCTGGTAACCATCTAACCAGCAACTCTCGCCGGTTATTGTGATCTAAAGCAGACTTGTGCTTTTCCTCACTAGGGAAATGCCGCTCTAGAATCGTATAACAGGCACACAAGATCGTGCCCCTGCACCTACATATGTTGCTAAATCTATCCCTGGTAGCATGCCCAGAGTCTTACGCAAACCTTTTGTCTCTGGCCATAGTGATTAGACGCAGGAGGTGAAGTGAGCCATAGCTGTCGCTATTCATGCTCTCGCTTCCAGAATAACAGTAATTTCTACATTTATTATGTTACTTTCTTTATCTTAGTTCAGTAAAACAGTCTTTAAGATTTTAACTTCTCTATTGTGATGGCGTGGCGACGGCAATGCTCCAGATACGCCGCCTCGTGCGCCGAGACGAGGTCGACCACGCCGTTCCAGAGCCAGGACGGCGCGTCCAGCGAGCGCGTCCGGTTGCGCCGCAGCTCGGCAAGCCAAGCGGCACGAGCGTCGGACCCGAGCTGCCGGGCGTGGCCGCTGCCGACCACGTGGGCCAGGTACCCGGCGATCTCGACCGCCTCCTCGCGGTCCATGTGGTCGATCTCGAGCTTGAGGTCCTGCGGCAGCAGCTCGCGCAGGAACACCGGCCGGCCCAGCAGGCGGGAGGCCAGCATGCGCTCGCCCAGATGCGGCGACAGCGCCCGGGCGCCGGCCACCACGCGCTCGGCATTGTCGCGCGGCATCGCCGCACCGGCGCTGCGCGGCGCCGCGGCGGCGATCGCCTCCTTGGCGTCCATCAGGCAGTGCCGCTCGGCCTTGCCCGTATCCACCGCCACCAGCACCGCCAGTCGCAGCCGGCCGAGCGAGCTGCAGCCCTTGCGCCAGTAGGCGGCGTCCAGCACCCGCACCGGCGCGTCGTCGTCGCGCGAGCGCAGCGCGGTGGCCAGGCGGCTGACCGCCTCGTCGGCGAACAGCGCGTCCACCGCGTCCCGCTCGTCCGCCCGCAGCGGCCAGAAGCGCTTGCCGAGCGGGATCGCCGGCTCGACACCCTCGATGCGCTCGTCCGCCAGGTGCTTCCAGGAGCGGCCGGCCGCCTCGCGCATGGTCAGGCGCACGACGCGCGGCATCGCCGGCGTGGCGTCGTCGTCCTGGAACGCGAGCGCGTAGCCCTCCATCACGCGCTCCAGCATGCGCGCGGTGGTGATGCCGGGCAGATCCGAGCCGCGCGCCGCCATCGCCAGCGACAGGCCGAGCCGGATCAAGTCGTGCGCGGGGTTGCCGACCACGGTCTGGTCGAGGTCGCGCACCTGGATCTTGAGCTCGCCGCCGGTGTCGGCCACGGGGCCCAGGTTGCCGACATGGCAGTCGCCGCAGATCCAGACCTCCGGCCCGTCCGGCAGCGGCCGCCGGTCCGACGCCTCCAGCCACTCGTAGAACCGGGTGGTGCTGCCACGCACGAAGGCGTGCGCGGAGGCGGCCATCTTGCGGTTCCGTTCGGCCGTCAACATCCCCTGCCGTTCGTCGGGCTGCGGGACCGCCTGCTTGTCGTTCCTGGCCAAGGCGGTCACGCTCGTCGTTGTGAGGCCCAAGATGTGCTGGCCGCACCACGTCGATCAAGGCACGCATGGTACGGGGCAGCGTTGCCAAGGGGAGGTGCCACATGCGCTACGACCTGATCGTCCGCGGCGGCACCTGCGTGCTGCCGTGGGGCGAGGCGACGACCGATCTCGGCATCAGCGACGGCCGCATCGCCAGCCTGCACGCGGGTGCCGCCGACGAAGCGGGCGAGGTGATCGATGCGGTCGGGCTGCACGTGCTGCCGGGGCTGATCGACGCGCACGTGCACCTCCGCGATCCCGGTGACGGAGCGGTCGAGAGCATCCCCGCCGGCACCCGGGCGGCGGCGCTGGGCGGCATCGCGACCGTGTTCGACATGCCCAACACCACGCCCGCGATCACCGATGCGGCGACGCTGCGCTGGAAGCAGGGCTATGCGGCCACCGCCAGCCACACCGACTTCGCGTTCTATGTCGGCGCCACGCGGGCGAACACGCCGGCGCTGGGCGAGCATGAGGTCGCGGACGGGGTCTGCGCGGTGAAGCTCTTTGCCGGCAGCTCGACCGGCGACCTGATGATCGAGGACGACCCCGGCATCGAGGCGGTGATGCGGCACGGGCGGCGCCGGATCGCCTTCCACAGCGAGGACGAGTACCGGCTGCAGGCGCGCCGGCCGATGTTCGGGACCGGCATGCCGTACGACACGCACCGGCTCTGGCGCGACGAGGAATGCGCGTTCCTCGGCACGCGGCGGATCGTCGCCTTGGCACGCAAGACCGGCCGACCGGCGCACATCCTGCACGTCTCGACCGAAGAGGAGCTCGACCACCTCGCCGGCTGCCGCGACGTCGCCACCGTCGAGGTGCTGGTCAACCACCTGACCCAGGTGGCGCCCGAGTGCTACGAGGCGCTGGGCGGGCTCGCGGTGATGAACCCGCCGATCCGCGACCGCCGGCACCACGAGGCGGGCTGGGCGGCGATCCGCGGCGGGCTGGTCGACGTCGTCGCCTCCGACCACGCGCCGCATCCGCTGGCCGCCAAGGCCCGGCCATGGCCGCTCTGCCCGGCCGGGCTCACCGGCGTGCAGACCATCGTGCCGCTGATGCTGGACCACGTGAACGCTGGCCGGCTGTCGCTGTCGCGGCTGGCCGACCTGATGGCGGCGGGGCCGGCGCGGGTGTACGGCCTGGTCGCCAAGGGCCGGATCGCCGCCGGGTTCGATGCCGACCTCACGCTGGTCGACATGCAGGCGCGCCGGACCATCAGCAACGACTGGATCGCCTCGCCCTGCGGCTGGACCCCGTTCGACGGCACGGCCGTGACCGGCTGGCCGATCGCGACGGTCGTCCGCGGCATGGTCGTGATGCGCGACGGCGCGGTGACGGGGCCGCCGCGCGGGCGTCTGGCGCGGTTCGCGTAGTGGCTATCCCGCGACCTGACCCGGAGATTGCGGCGATCAGGCGGCTTACGAACCGGGATGATCCGGTCGCTGTCGTTCGGTGAAGCCTAGCAACAAGGTGCTCGCAACCCCTCGCGCTTCCGCGGCGAGCGCGTCGTCGGACAGTTCGCCCGCCGTCCAGAACGACAGCACGCCGCGAAAGCCGAACGCGAGCTGCCTCGGCAAGCAGCGGACCGCCTGGTCCCGCCGCGCCGCGATCAACCCTTCTCCCGCGCCCAGCGCAAGCGTCCAGAGAGCCGTCGAGCGCGCCCAGACCTGCCCGGGTGAGGGGGTGGTCGTGCCGAGCCAACCCATCACAGCGCGGTTGATGTCCGGCTCCTCCAGCATGACGGCGACCGCCGCATCGATGGCCAGCAACACACGACCCTCTGTGTCAGCCGGCGGCGGCGCCAGGGCGAAGCGCGTCGCCATGGTATCGATCCGCCGTGTGGAGAGGGCTTGCATGATCGCCGCCTTGCTCCCGAACTGGTTGAACGGGGTCGCAAAGCTGACCTCGGCCTCGGCCGCGAGGTCGCGCATCGAGAAATCGCCTTTGCCCTCGCGAAGCAGCCGTTCGGCCGCGTCGATCACGCGCTGACGAAGCGGCCCGCCTCTGGTGCCGGGGAGAGAGGGTCCGGGCTTGCTTCGTGTCATGCCAATAGATATATCATGATATAGTTATTGTAGCAGTTGGAACGAGATCATGGCGACCACCGCGTCCAAGACTTTCCTCATCACCGGTGTCAGTTCAGGCTTGGGCCGAGCGTTCGCCGATAGCGCGTTGCAGGCCGGCCATCGGGTGATCGGCACGGTGCGGCGGGCCGGTGACGCCGAAGCCTTCGCGGCGCTGGCACCCGATCGCGCCCACCCGCTCATGCTCGACGTCACCGATTACGGTGCCATCCCAGCCGCCGTGGCGGATGCCGAGCGGCAGGCGGGCGTCGTCGACGTGCTGGTGAACAATGCGGGGTATGGCCATGAGGGCGTGCTGGAGGAGTCCTCCGTGGATGATCTCCAGCGCCAGTTCGCGGCCAACGTGTTCGGGCCGGTCGCGATGGCGAAGGCGGTGTTGCCTGGGATGCGCGAGCGGCGTCGCGGCCATATCTTCAACGTCACCTCCATGGGCGGCTTCATCACCATGCCGGGGATCGCGTTCTACTGCGGCAGCAAGTTTGCCCTGGAAGGCATCTCGGAAGCGCTTGGCAAGGAGGTGGCGGGTTTCGGGATCCGGGTGACGGCGCTGGCACCCGGCCAGTTCCGCACCGACTGGGCCGGACGGTCGATGGACCGCACGCCCCGCAGCATCGCCGACTACGATGCGGCCATGGACCCGCTTCGTGCCGCCAGACAGGCCAAGAGCGGCCACCAGCCAGGCGACCCGGCGAAGGCCGCGCAGGCGCTGCTGGCATTGGTCGAGGCCGAGAACCCGCCGGTGCGGCTGTTCCTGGGAGACGACGCGCTGGAACTGGTCGAACGGAAGCTCGAGGGGATGAAGGTCGAACTCGCCGCCTGGGATGCGCTCTCGCGCTCCACCAGCTTCGGACCTGATTAAGGGCTGATCCGTCGCGCAGATCGGCACGGCGTCCGACGGTGTGGCAAACGTCGGTTTCGGATGGGGCCGGATGCATCGACGGCTCCCATACCGGACGAACAGGCGCCTGGAACAACGGGTCGGCGATTGCACCCGCGACGACCAGGATCAGCGTCGGAAGGTGTTGCCCTCATCCGTCGGCCTCTGGTTGCGACTGTAGGGCTATCGCATTCGAGGAGAGGTGACAGGAGAAGGCCAGGGCGCTGCCCTGGACCCGTTGGGGCCGCGGGCCCC
>CAXTVM010000093.1:0-5332 GCA_964247725.1 uncultured Acetobacteraceae bacterium
GCTATGCATGAGGAAGAAGGCCAGGGGCTTTGCCCCTGGACCCCACTGGGGCCGCGGGCCCCAGGCCCCGTTCATTAAGGGTGTACTTCCAGGGAAGGACGATCTCCTTGTGAATCCGGGTTTGGGGCCCGAGGCCCCAACGGGTCCAGGGCAGCGCCCTGGCCTTCCTCAAATGCGATAGCCCTGCCGGCCCCGCCCCGCTCCTGGCGCACGGCGGCGCGGCATGCTAGCGGCGCCCCAGCCTGCACTATCAGTCCGCACCATGAGAGAGCCGCCGATGTCCGACACCCTTCCCGCCCCGCAGCCGGGTCCGCCGGCGCTGCCGCTGACCATGAACCTGCAATACACCAAGGACCTGTCGTTCGAGGTGCCGTCCGGGGCGGAGATCTTCGCGACGCTGCGCGCCAACCCGCAGGTGTCGGTGAACATCGACGTGCAGGCGAACCGGCTGCAGCAGGAGCAGAACGTGTTCGAGGTGGTGCTGTCGATCAAGGCCGAGGCGACCGAGCCGGCCGGCGAGGGCGGCAGCGCCGCCTCGGCCAGCAGCGGCCGTACCGTGTTCATCGCCGAGCTGTCCTACGCCGCGATCGTGACGCTGGGCGACAGCCCGGAGACCATGTTCGAGCCGCTGCTGCTGGTCGAGGTGCCGCGGCTGATCTTCCCGTACGCGCGCAACATCGTGAGCGAGGTCACCCGCGACGGCGGCTTCCCGCCGGTGGTGCTGCAGCCGATCGACTTCGTGGCGCTGTGGCAGGCGAAGCGCGCGCAGGGCAGCACCGCCAACGCGATGGCGCGGCCGGTTGGGAACGCTTGAAGAGCGCTCAGGTCAGCGAGAACCGGGGCGCGGCGATGAGCTGCGCCTCCCAATCCTTGTAGCTTAAGTCTGTATCCTCGACATGCCAGGTTGCTGGTCCGCTGGTATTACGCCCGGCGATCACCGCAGCGGCGGCACTGGAACTGCGAAACGCATAGCTCTTGGTGAAGACCCGCTGGTCGCCGTGCAGCGCCAGGATGCCTGACCGAACGAGCTCGGCGTGAAGGGCTACATACGAGGCATTCTGCCCGTTCTGGCCGGTCCAATCCCGCCGTGCCAGTGAACCCGCCTGCACGACAAATTCGCCATCCACGAGAACAGCGGTCGCCCGCAGTCCATGGCGTGGCACCTTGAGCACGAACCGCGTTGTCGGTGGGGACAGTGACACAGCTGCACTAGGCGCGGCCTCGGCTACGACGGTGGGATCGGGACGCGTGTTCTGAATGAACATGTCCACCCGCACCGCCGGCAGAACGATCAGGAGGTTCTCCAGAAACGCCTCCATCTTCGCCACGTCAGCCTCGCTGAGGACCGGGCGTGGCGGCCTGGTGCCGTTATCCAGCGAGATGCGGCCAATCGCGTGCGCTTCCGCAATCAACCGCGCCTCCAGATAGCGGACATGCGCCTTGTTAAGCTTGTTGCCCGCCGTGGTGACCAATACCGCGCTGGTCCACCAGTCCTTTGCGACGTCATGCGCCTTGATGCGCGCACCGATGTCCGGTATCATGTAGTACCCGCCACCACACCGTGCCAGCGCCCTGACCCGCTGGCCGCTACCATGCCGGCATGGAACACGAGCACACCATCCACGGCCTGCTGCGTAAGCGTCAACAGAGCGCCGCTGCCCTAGACCTAGCTCAGGGCCAAGTCCGCCAGCTCATGGCCGACGTGGACGCCCTCGACGCGGTCCTCCGCATGTTCCAGCCCGACCTCGACATCGGCGCCGTGCGGGTCCGGCCTGCACCCCGCCGGCACGCCGCGTTCCGAGGCGAGAGCAGCCGCCTGATCCTCGACATGCTGCGGGAGGCCGCCGAGCCGATGGCGACGCGGGACATCGTCGCCAGGGTCATGGGGCTGCGGGGGCTGAACCCGGCCGATCGGGAACTGGCGGAGACGATGCGGCAGCGGGTGGCGTTGTCGCTGCGGGGGCTGCGGCAGCGGGGGACGCTGGCGCGGGAGGAAGGGCGGGGGCACGGGGTTAGGTGGGGGTTATCGACCGATAATTGACGATCCCATTACCGCAAAACAGGCGAGTTAGCGCAATGCACGTTGACTCTTTGCGCTGTGACGCGTCATACGGAACAAGTGAGCGTGTGGCGGAATGGCAGACGCGGGTGGCTACCAACCACCTTCCCCTCCGGGAGTCCGGGTTCAACCCCCGGCATGCTCATCCAAAGCTCCAGAACAAGAGGAAAAGATGAGCAGCAGGAGTGAGAACATGAAGGCGATCGAAGATGAGGTCGCACGCCTTCGAGGGCAGCGTGACGCACTTAACGGCAAGATTGATGGCTTGGAGTTGGCCCTCAGAATGATGAAGGGCCAAGCAGTCGAAGACTTGCGCGTTCCGCCAGTAGAGCGCCAGCGACGTGGGGATGTGAAGAATACAGTCCTTGAGATAGTTACCGCATCCATCGACCGGGGAATCACCGTCAACGAATGTCTCAGCATGGCGCATGTAGAGCATGGCGTTAAATTGGATCGAGCTTCCGTATCGAGCCTGCTTAGCCGGCTCAAAAGAGATGATGTGCTGTTCTACGATGGCGATCGTTACCGGCTGAAGAAGTACGCCGGACCTCGACAGGCCGCTTGAAACAGAAACGCCCCAGCTTACCAGGCTGGGGCGTCTGATGGGGTCCCCTGGGTTCGATCGCCAGTAACTCCATCTCGGTCGTCGTCAGAATGACGCTAACCGTCTTGTGGTACTTGGCGACGCGACCGCCTGAAAGGCGGCTCCCCTCCGGACTTGTCCCCAGAACCGAGACAAGGTTGTCTCACTGGGGAACATCAATCAAAGCAAAAATCCCGCAGCTCGGGTTGACGTCAATCTTGCGCAATTACCGCGGTATCAGGCCATCGCCCGCTGCCAATACCCACAGAAGTCCACGCTCGGCGCGACCCGCAGCGCCAGCCGGGCCACGCCCCGCACCTGCGAGCCGTTGTCGTCCCGGCGGTGATCCTCGCGCCATGCGCTCTCCTGGGCGTAGCGGGCCAGGTAGGTGCCGGCGATGTGGTGGTGGTGCCCCTGTTCCGCCCGGCGCATCCGGGAGAAGAAGCTCTCCGCGCCGTTCGTGCAGGCCCCGTCCGCCGAGTAGGCGAGCTGGTGATTGATGCGCTTGACCACGTAGCGGCCCTGTAGGGCGTTCCACGAGCTGGCCTCGTCCGCCATGATCTCGGTGCCGGTGGCGACGTGGTTGCGGATGAACGAGGCGGCGGAGGTCTCAGTCGGGAAGGCTGACGGCATGGTGCGGCCATCACGCTGGCGAACCACCACCACGCACTGGCGCTTGCCGTTCTGGTTGCGGACCAGCCGGCGGTCGACCCGGTTCTCGCGGTGGTTGGCCGGCTTGATGTAGCCGCCGAAGTAGCCGCCATCGACCTCCACCACCTTGCCCTCGCCGCCGAGCCGAAAGCCCTTCATCTCGGTCGACATCGCCTCGCGGAGCTTGTGGGACAGCACCCAGGCCGTCTTGTACTGCACGTCCAGGTCGCGGCTGAGCGCCAGAGCGGACTTGCCCTTGACCTCGTTGCAGAAGATCACGATGGCGGCGAGGTAGGTCTGGAGCGGCAGCTTGTGGAAGGCGAACAGGGTGCCGGACGTGAGGCTGAAATCCTTTCGGCATGCCTTGCAGCGGAACCGCAGCGAGCCGTTGGGCCGGCGCGCCTCGTAGCAGGTCGGGCAACCGCAGTGCGGGCACACGGCCTTGCCATCGGTCTCGGTCCAGCGGATCGAGGCGAACATGGTCTCGGCGTCACGGTCCGACAGGCGCAGGACAGCGGCGAGGCTGATCGTGCGGGCCTTGGCGGAGAGGAGGAAATGCTGAGACATCATCGTATCCGGTGTGAACACCCCGAATATGATGACACCGCACCCATAGTCAATGAGGAAAACATCAGATACGATGATATTTCCATCGTATCGGAGGATACCGCCGTGCATAGCCCGGAGGACTGGACCGACTACACCAAGGGCATCCTGAAGGCGGAACTGAAGCGCCGGAACGTCAGCTACAAGCAGCTTGCTGAGAGGCTGGAGCCGCTGGGGGTTGCCGAATCCGAACGGAACCTAGCCAATAAGATCGCACGCGGCAGCTTCACCGCCGTCTTCTTCGTGCAGTGCTTGGAGGCAATCGGGTGCCATACCGTGAGGCTGCGCGAGCCATCTTAAGGCAGGCTTACCGGCTATTAAGGAAACAACGCGCTGAAAATCCGCCAGAAACAGAAGAAGAGCAGGCCCGCCAAAATGAATATCCCGAAGCCAAGGGTGGGGATTCCGCTCATGAGTTGGGAAGAATTCATGAAGCGATTTCCTCCTTTATACAGCAACATCAGACCCATTACGCCAATAACAAAGCAGATGGGGAGCGCAGTTTTTCCATAAGTAAGGGAGCGTTCTGGCTCTCGATCTTTACCGTCATCTTCTCTTTTATCGCTGCCGGCGGCACTGTGGCATCCGCTCTTTTTGTCGAGCGTCAACTCGCAGAAATGCGAGATGAACAGCGGCCTTGGATTAAAATCACCGATCTGAGCTTCATGCGCTCAATTATCTTGGGAACTACCGGATTTGACGCCATTCCAGAGTTCACTATAAAGAATATTGGTCACAATCCTGCTTTGCACGTTTGAGCCTATGCCGATGTTTTTGCTTGGCAACCAAGTCTTGACGCAAGAGAGGAAGGAAAAAAGACCTGTGCAGCTAGGAAAAGATTTCCTGCCGATAAGGACGGATCTGGAACTACAGTCTTTCCAGATGATCCATCGGCAGTCACTTCTTTTGCACTGGAAAGCAGAAGTAACATAGATAAAGCCATTACTGCTTCTAAGAACACTCAGGGATATATTGAGGGCGAGTTTTCCGCCTACATAGTGGGGTGTATTGAGTACTCTTCTGGAACTGGGAAAATGCACCACACTCCATTTATTTATGAAATTGACCGAGTTACTGGCCCCGGTCAAACCGAATGGACCCGAATCGACCCAAATATGCCTAATCTTCAAGCTAATCAGATTGCCATCTTGAACAACCCAAGGGCTACCAACCCACCGGACTGATGTTGATTTGGCGGATGTGCAAATCCCGGAAATGCAAGCCGAGAGTAGGATTACCACCATTTGCTGCCGAACGGCGCGCACGACCCCTACACCTCACCGCCCTCCCGTTCGGGAGCGGCTGGCCAACCCATCATGTGGCTAAGCCGTTGATGTAGCGGGAGAACCTGCTTGGTGGCGGGTGCTACATGATACCGCCGATGTCCTCGCCCTCGCCCACATAGGCCCGTGCCTCGCCCTCCTCCTCACCGA
>CAXTVM010000094.1:0-5010 GCA_964247725.1 uncultured Acetobacteraceae bacterium
GCCAGCACCACCTCGCGCAGCTTCGGGTGCATGTGCGTGTTGGCCGCGACGACGTGGCACTCCGCCTCCATCGCCTGCGTCTCGGCGTTGTGCGGGTCGGTGACGAAGCCGCCGGCCTCCCGCACCATCAGGATGCCCGCAGCGCAGTCCCACGGCTTCAGCCCCAGCTCCCAGAACCCGTCATAGCGCCCGGCCGCCACCCAGCACAGGTCGAGCGCCGCCGAGCCGAAGCGGCGGATGCCGGCCACCTGCGGCATCAGCGCCCCCAGCGTGCGCGCGAACGGCAGCCGCCGCTGCGGCGACGACACCGCGAACGGGATGCCGGTCGAGAACAGGCACTGCAGCATCTCGCGTCGCGCCGACACCCGCAGCCGCCGCTCGTTGAGGTAGGCCCCGGCCCCCCGCTCGGCCCAGAACAGCTCGTTGCCGGCCGGGTTGTAGACCACGCCCGCGGCGAGCTCGACGCCGCCGTCCGGCAGCCGCTTCTGCAGCCCGATGCTGATCGCCCAGTGCGGGATGCCGTGCAGGAAGTTGGTGGTGCCGTCCAGCGGATCGACCACCCAGCGCCAGGCCCAGTTGTCCGAGCCCGACGCGCCGCTCTCCTCCATCAGAAACGCGTAGCCCGGCCGCGCGCGCGCCAGCTCCTCGCGGATCGTCGCCTCGGCGCGCAGGTCGGCCTGGCTGACGAAGTCGCCAGGGCCCTTGATGCTGACCTGGAGCTGCTCGACCTCGTTGAAGTCGCGCAGCAGCCGGCGCGCAGCCTTCTGCGCGGCGGCTTGCATCACGGTCATGACTGGGGAGAGACGTTGGGGCACCGCAGCCTCCACAAGAAGGCCAGGGCACTGCCCTGGACCCGCTGGGGCCGCGGGCCCCAGACCCCGATTCATTTAGTTCTTGGCGCGTTCCACGTAGCTGGCGTCGTCGGTGCGGACGACGATGCGCTCGCCGGCCTCGATGAAGGGGGGGACCATCGTCTTCACGCCGTTCGACAGCTTGGCCGGCTTGTAGGACGACGACGCGGTCTGGCCCTTCACCACCGGGTCGGCCTCGACGATCTCCAGCGTCACGTGCGGCGGCAGCTCCATGCCGACCGGGTCGCCCTCGACCAGCTTCACGTTGACCACCATGTTGTCCTGCAGGAACGCCACGCCCTCGCCCAGGATGCCCGTGGGGATCATCGCCTGCTCGTAGGTCTCCGGGTCCATCAGCACCAGGTTGTCGCCCTCGGTGTAGGAGTAGGTATACTCCTTGTCCTCGGTCATGAGCCGCTCGACGGTGTCGGCGGTGCGCCAGCGCTCGTTGGTCTTGTTGCCGGTCTTGAGGTCGCGCATCTCGACCTGGATGAAGGCGCCGCCCTTGCCGGGGGTGATGATCTGCTGCTTCAGCACCGTCCAGCGACGGCCGTCATGCTCGATCACCTGTCCGGCGCGGATCAGGTTGGCCTGCTGCTTCATGGACGCGCCTTGTGCAACGAGAGGGGGCACCGAAGGAAGAGCGGGCTTCTAGCCCTCCGCCGCGCCCCCGGCAAGGACATGCCACCCGCCGTCCGGGTCGCGCACCCTGGCGCCGTCGGCCGCCAGGTACTCCGGCCCGATCGGCACCTTGCCGTGGCCGCCCGGGATGTCGAGCACATAGGTCGGCAGCGCGATCCCGCTGACCCGGCCGCGCAGGCCCACCATCAGGCGCCGTCCTTCCGCGATCGGCACATGGAACCGCGCCGTGCCTGGCGCCGGGTCGAGCTGGTGCAGGTAGTACGGCTTCACCCGCGCCGCCACCATCGCCCGGAACAGCGCCTCCAGCGCCGCCTCGTCGTCATTGACGCCGCGCAGCAGCACCGACTGCCCCAGCACCGGCACGCCCCGCCGCTGCACCCGGCGCAGCGCCAGCCGCGCCGCCGGCGTCAGCTCGCGCGCATGGTTGGCATGCACCACCAGCCACAGCGCCCGCTCGGTCTCCAGCGCGTCGGCCAGCGCGTCGTCCAGCCGCTCCGGGTCGGCCACCGGCACCCTGGTGTGGAGGCGCACCGTATGCACGTGCGCCATGGCCGCCAGCGCGTCCAGGATCCGGCGCAGCCGCCGCGGCGACAGCATCAGCGGATCGCCCCCGGTCAGGATCACCTCGCCTACCGCCGGGTGCGCCGCCAGCCACTCCAGCGCCCGCTCCAGCGCCGCGTCGTCGAGCAGCCCGCCCCCCGGCCCGACATGCTCGCGCCGGAAGCAGAACCGGCAATAGACCGGACAGACCAGCAGCGGCTTCAGCAGCGCGCGGTCGGCATAGCGGTGCACGATGCCCGGCACTGGCGACAGCGCGTCGTCGCCGATCGGGTCCGCGCTCTCGCCCGGCGCCTGCACCAGCTCGTCTGGGTGCGGGATCACCTGCCGGCCGATCGGGTCGTCGGGATGCGCGATCAGCGCGCGCAGCGCCGGCGGGATCGTGGTCGCGTAGCGGGCAGCCACCCGCGCCAGCGCCGCGCGGTCACCGGCGGCGGCGAGCCCGGCGGCGATCAGCATGTCGGCATCCCGGATCGTCATGCGCGGGTCCTTGGCGCAATTGGCGTGAGAAAGGAAGGCCAGGGCTCTGCCCTGGACCCGCCAACGGCCGCGGCCCTTGGAACCCGACTCTTATAGAATGGTGTCCAGAGGCGCGCCTCTGGCGAGGTCCAGGGGCAGAGCCCCTGGCCTTCCATCCTGATACGGTGGCGCATGTCTCCCTCCCTCTCCGACCGCCTGCCGCTGCTGCGCCGACGCGGCCTGATGCGCGCCGCGGCGCGGGCCTTCTTTGAAGCCCGCGGCTACATCGAGGTGGAGACCGCCTGCCTGGTGCCGACGCCGGGCGAGGAGGTGCACCTGCGCCCGCTCCGCACCCGGCTAGAGCGCCCGGACGGCACCGGCGGCGATCTCTGGCTGCACACCAGCCCCGAGTTCGCGATGAAGCGGATCGTGGCCGAGCTCGGCCTGCCGGTGTTCCAGCTCGCCCGGGTCTGGCGCAACGGCGAGGCCGGGGATCTGCACGCGCCCGAGTTCACCCTGCTGGAATGGTATCGGCCCGGCGCCGACCTCGACGGCCTGATGGCCGAGACCGAGCTGTTCGTGCGCCGCGTGCTGCCGCCGCGCGTCTCGCGGGGCGGCAGCACGCTGGCGATCGACGCGCCGTTCGAGCGTCTCGCGCTGCAGGATGCCTTCGCCCGCCATGTTGGCGCCGACCTGCTCGGCACTGCCGGCGACGCCGCCGCGCTGGCCGCGCAGGCCGGAACCCCGCTCCGTGCCGGGGAGGATTGGGAGGACCTGTTCTTCCGCCTGCTGCTGGAGCGGGTCGAGCCCCGCATTGGCCGCGAGCGCCCGACGTTCCTCACGCACTGGCCCGCCGCCCAGGCGGCGCTGGCGCGGCGCGACCCCGCCGATCCCCGCGCTGCGCTGCGCTTCGAGCTCTACGCCGGCGGCCTCGAGCTCGCCAACGCGTTCGACGAGCTGACCGATCCGGTCGAACAGCGGGCGCGCTTCGAGGCCGACCGTGCCCGCAGGCTCGCCCTGCGCGGGCCCGACCCCGACGCCGCCTGGCCGATCGACGAGGCGCTGCTGCGGGCGCTGCGGCGGATGCCGCCCTGCGCCGGGATCGCGCTCGGCTTCGACCGCCTGGTCATGCTGGCGACCGGTGCCGCGCGGATCGCCGACGTGCTGTGGCAGCCGTGACCGCCGGCCGACCGGTTTGTAATTTCTCGTAAGCCCGCCATCGTCCGACACGGCTACACTCCCCATTATCTGGCTACCTTCCAATCCCAGCTTGGTAACACCCTCATGAAGTCCTCCCGATCGCTCCCGCTCGTGGCGCTGCTGGCGGCCTCCGCCTGCGCGGTGCCGAGCCCGGCGGAGCGCAAGCTGCTCGACTCGATGATCGGGCGCTCCGAGACCGACCTCCTGCGCAGCTTCGGCGTGCCGAACCGGACGTTCGCCGCCGACGGCCATATCTTCCTCGCCTATGTCGAAGACGAGAGCGGCTACTTCCCCGGCTCGCCCGGCTTCGGCTACGGCGGCTTCGGCTATGGCGGGTTCGGCGGCTTCGGTGGTTTCGGCGGCGGCTTTGGCGGCTTCGGCTATGGCGGTTTCGGCGGCTATGGCGGCTTTGGGCCCAGCTACTACCAGAGCAGCTGCTCCACCACCTTCGAGGTCACCGCCGGCAAGGTCGCCGCCTGGAACGTGCGCGGCGACGGCTGCTGACCCGCGGCGGCGCCGGCCCTCGCGCTTGCGCCGTTCGTTGCCACCCGATATCGATGCCCTGATACCGAAGCCGGGCCGGCGCAACCGCCAGCCCAGGTTGCGAGCGGGGGAGTCTTCGATGACGTGTCGCTATCGGGCGGGCCTGGCGCTGTTGCTGGCCGTCGGCACCCCGCTCGCGATCGGCGGCTGCGAGAGCACGGCCCGTCAGGACCCGTTGTTCGTGCGCAACAGCACCGACGCCTTCGTGTTCGACCAAATCTCGCTGTTCCGCGACCGCCCGATCAACGAGAGCCTGCTCAGCTCGCTGACGCTGACCGACTACACCGTGGCCCTGACCCGGACCGGCCTGCTCGCCCAGCTGCGGCGGCCCGGTCCGTTCACCGTGTTCGCGATCCCGAACCAGCCGCTGGAGATGGCGCAGAAGGCGGCCGGCGGCCATCTGCTGGACCCCGCCTACCGGTCGGCGCTCACCCGCCAGCTCGCCTACACCATCGTTCCCGGCCACTACTCGACGGCCGAGCTTCGCGGCGCGATCGCCCGGGCGCACGGCCCGATCGCGCTCCGCACCCTGGACGGCGATCCGCTGACCGTGTCGGTCGAGCCCGCCACCAACCAGCTCGTGCTGAGCGATGCGCAGGGCCATCGCAACCGCCTCTGGATGTCCGACATGCCGCAATCGAACGGCGTGCTCTACGCCACCCAGTCGATGCTGACCCCGGGCACCCCGACCCAGCCGATGGTGCGCTAGGTCCTATGGACACTTACCTGATCCAGAGAATGATGGCGGGGAGCGTGG
>CAXTVM010000095.1:0-4856 GCA_964247725.1 uncultured Acetobacteraceae bacterium
CTAGTCACTCTTAAAGTCAGCTACTCACGTTAAAGTCGGCTAGTGTATGGCCTGCGGTTGCGGCCGATGTTACCCGGCATCAGATTTAGCTCGGGCGACACTCCCCAATGCAGGCGAAATGCTGGTAGCTCAGAACGTCCGCGATCCGCACGCCAACTGCGATCGGGGTGCGCTCAGGAGACTGGCATCAGGCCGGCATGATCGAACCCCGCGAGGTCGCATCGAGTGGATCGCGTGGATCAGCGCCGTGTGACGAAGGCATGCTTGGTCCGGCGCAGGATGGCATCGTGGATGCACTCCGCAGCCCGGGCGGGCGAAGCGACCCAGAATGGCTTCCCGGCCTTCATCATGGCCGTGTCGACGAAGCCGGGGCAGATCTCCGTGACGGCGACGGGGAGCTGACGCGTCCGCGCCATGTCCCGGAGCCCGTCGAGGTAGGTCAAGACGAACGCCTTCGATGCGCAGTAGGCTGCCGCGTCGCCGCTGCCTCGGAGCTTGGCGACCGAGGAGACGCCAACCGGGTGTCCGCGCCCGCGCGTCAGGAAATACTCCATCGCCCGCTGCGCCAAGGCGGCGAAGCCCGCCACGTTGACGGCGATGGCGTCCTGGTCGGGCGGCCATGCCAGCCCCGGGTTCAAGTGTCCGGTGCCGGCACACACCACGACGAGGTCGGCGCCGCCGAGCGCCTCGATCAGTTCGTCAAGGCGAGCGCGCGCCACGTCCGGAACCGCTAGGTTTATGGCGCATACCCGGGTGTCCAGGCCAAGCTCGGTCGCGAGCGCCTCCAGCCTGCCGAGCCGACGCGCGGCGATGCCGAGGCGCCAGCCCGCACCGGCCAAACGCCGCGCGAGCGCGTCGCCGATGCCGGAAGAGGCTCCGATGATGATGGCGGCCCCTGGCCGCGCGGCAAGATCGTGCGCCATCGGCAAACCATGAGGCATCTGCTCTCAACCTCCGACCGACACCTCCATCATCCGTCAAAAACGTTGTCCAAGACCCGGTCAGGGTCGGCTGCGGACCTGATTGGCTATGGGCCCCCAGGAGATCACCATGACTAGGCTCGCCCCGTTCGCCGAGGATGCAGGCTCGACGTCGATCGCCAAGCTGACTATCGAGAACGGCACCGACCGGATCGCACTCTACGGCAGCCTCGACCTGACCCAGGACCGGCAGGGCCTGAAGCATGCCCGCGCACTAAAGGCGACTCTCGACCGGACGGTGCAGGTGCTGGAGGCGCAGGCGGACCTGCCGGATGCCGTGTCGGCCGCCATGGCGCCGAGGAGCGTCAGCAACCCGTTCGAGTAGGGGATGCGGTGGCCAGGTCCGGTTTGGCGCGCACGCCGACGGCGTACTGGCGCGGTCCGGCGCACCCAGGATGGCACGGTCGGGGACATCGCCGCCCACAGCGTCATCGGGTCCGAGTAGCCTTTGGTGCGCTCGCACCTCCGCTGGCGGCTCTACGGGCCGCGGCGACCGGGCCGGATGGCCATCCCCCGATCGGGCCGCCGCGGCTGTTGACCTTCGACATCCTCGGCATGGTCCTGGACCGGCGGACCAGCCTGGAGGAGGGGTGCCGGGCGACGGGGCGTCCCCTCGGACCGGCCGGGCTCGACCGCTTCGTCGATGCGCAGGTCGTGCTCAAGCACGGGCCGTTCCTGGACTATGCGACGGTCGCGCGGCGTAGCTTGGTCGAGGTGGTCGGCCCCGACGACCGGACGGCGGCCGCGATTGGCACCATGCTTGGCCGGGCAGGACCATCAGCATGATCGCCGGGCGGTGCCTCTGCGGCGGTTTCGACTTGACGTGTTGTGCCCGCTGGATCGAACCGCCTCTGCCATGCGAACCGCGGCGGCGCGCGGGCGGCACCGCGTTCTTCGCCCACCTGCGCATTCCGCTTAAACGTTATGCCCTGGCGGGCGCAGACGGCCGGCCGTATCAGCCATCCCGCGTCGGCCATCGTCGTCAACTGGCCTTCAGCCGTCCCATGCTCGCGCCCGACGGCGTGATGCGGGAGGATGGTTGCCGCGAGACGAGATCGCCTCGCGACCATCGCTAAGGGACAGGCATCCGATGGAAGGCAGACGAAGTTTCCTCGGTTTCTACGGGGCCGTCATCACGGCCGTGGTGCGGGAGGGGCCGGACGTGCTCGTGACGTTCAGGAACGTCCGGCTGGAACGCTTCCTGCGGGGCTTGCGCTTCATGGCCACGGTGCGCTTCGTCGACGCCCGTCGGATCAACAGCGTGACTTGCGAGAACACCGCCATCGACTGCCGGCTCGAGCCGGGATGGGAGGTCACCTGGCTGACCTTCGACGACCTGTATGCCGACCTGACCGTCCGCTACCGTAGCTATGACATGCATATCGACGTCGCCCATCGCATCTGGTGCGACGCGATCCAGCGAAAGCTGACCTTCGCTCCGCTCGATACGATCAGGGCTTACTACTTCCCATCCTCGTTCTGCCGCTTCAGCGAGGAGCCAGCCCCTTCGGCGCCGATCGAGGGGCAAGAGGGACCGATGATCTACTGACGGGCAGCATCCTGCCCCGGATAGATTTTCATGGCTTGTCATTCGCCGTTGCGGGCTCATGCCGCCGTGTGGTGTGATACAATTGAAGCTCGACATAACTTGCCCCGAAAGGTGCGCCCATGCCTGACACGCGGGATGGCAACGAGCGTCGGCATTCCACCGACGGCCGTGACGAGACCGCCGTCGTCGGCATCGCGGCCGCCGCCGGGCGCGACCAGTATGTCGGCGCGCAGGTTGGCGCAACCGAGCGGGCGGCCCACACGCAGGTGTCGATCCATTACGATGCGGACGTCTACCGGGCGGTTAAGCCCGTTTGGACAGACACCTACGCCAACCACAGCATGAGCGGTCCCGGCCGCTACAATCTGCCGGGACAGTCCACCGTCTACACCGCGCCGACCATGGCCGACATCCAGGCTGAGGCCGCGAACTACAAGGGGCTGAACGGCCAGGCGGTCGTGCGCAGCCATTTCGAGGGCGAGTTGCTCGACGCGCGCAACCTGCCGGGCATTGGCCGCGGTGCCCTGACGCAGGGCTACGGCGACGAGGGCAAGATGAAGGGCCTGCTGGCCGCCGTCACGGGCGAGGACCCCTACACGCTGCCGCGCGCGGTCGGCGACGTCGCGCGCGCGCGTGGCCTGGACGGCGTCGCGGCGCCCGCCAACCGCGGCAATACCAACGTCGCGCTGTTCCCGGAGAACCCGAACGCGCCTGCGAGCGGCCCAGGCCACCTCGCCACCAACCTGCGCGGCCTCGACCACGTCACCTACGCGACCGACGGCTCCGGACCCGGACCGGTCTCGACGCAGCCATACTCGAGCGTGCCGGATACCAGGCCCAACGCGGACTCACCGCTCGGCATCAAGCGCGGCAGCGTGACCCCGATGAACCCTGCCGGCGAGCTGCGGGGGATGCCCGGCTATGCAGAGGCGGTGGGGAAGGACGTGATCTCGCACGGCCGCGCCGGCGGCGCCCGCTACGGTGCGGCGGGTGCCGGCCTCGTCAGCCTGGCCGAGGGCGCCGTAACCGGGCACGTCGACAGCCGCGCGGTCGCCGCGAACATCGCCGTCGGCGCGACGGCCGGGCAGGCGGAGGGCGCGATCGCACGCGGGCTCGGGCACGTCCTGCCTCCGCCCAACGTCGCCGGCGCGGTAGGCGGGGCCATGCCGGAAGCCGCCGCGAGGCTGCGCCCGCCCGCCTTCGCCGCCGGCGTCGGCGCGAGCGGGATCGTCGGCGGCGTGGTCGGCGGCGCCGTGGCGACCTGGACCGACGCGGACGAGGTCAAGTCCGGCCGGATGACGGCCGGCGCCGCCACGGCGAACGTGGTGGCGCAGACCGGCGTCGGCGTGGGCGCCGGCATGGCGGGCGCCGCGGCCGGCGCCGCCGTCGGCAGCGTCGTCCCCGTGGCGGGCACGGCGGTCGGCGCGGTGGTGGGGTTCGGCGTCGGGATGGGTGCCGGCTACGTGGCCGAGCACAGCGCCGCGCTGCACGAGGGCGAGCGGGCGCTCGGCGATGCGCTGACCCGCCACGCCGAGCCGGCGCTGCAGCACGCCTGGCGCGGCATCGCCACCGGCGTCGATGCGGTGAAGTCAACCGAAGCCTCGGCGGAGCAGGCGGCGAGGAACGGTCTGCATCGCGCGGAGGCCGGCGTCGCGGCCGCCGGGCACGCGGTCGGCGACGCGGTGACCAACCGCGTCGAGCCGGCGGCGCGCGACCTGTGGCGCGCCACCGCCGCCAAGGCCGACGCGGCCAGGACGGCGGTGGAGCACGTGGCGACGGAGGGCCTGCACCTCGCGGAAACGCACGCCGCGGCGGCTGGCCGCACGGTCGGCGACGCCGCGGTGAACGCCTGGGGTTCACTCGCCGCCCTCGGCCAGCGCCTCCGGGAGGAAACGGACCAGCATGGCGTAGCGCCGCGGACGAACGATCAGGCACCGGCGGCCCGGATCGCCACGGCAGGACGCTAGGGCGTGTCGAACGGCGCCGCGGAAGAGTCCCGCCACGTCATGCGGCGTCGAGGCCCGACGTCGGACACGCGTGCGCTTCGCATGACTTGGCCCATCACGATCAGTCCGACGCCCGTCTCGGTGATCACTGCGGCCGCGTCCAACGTCACCTAGCCGGACGCCAGCACCATCGCGCGGCCGTCCGCGAGCCGCACCGCCTCGCGCAGCTGGCCGAGCGTGTCCACCTCGATCTCGGAGGACGTGTGAAAGCAACCGGTGCTTAAGCCGGATTGTCGTCCTGCATCTCGCCGGATTGACGGTGACAACGTGGCTGGCGTCGGCCTCGACGTGGCTGACGCCGCTCCACGAGCGATGGGCGCC
>CAXTVM010000096.1:0-4770 GCA_964247725.1 uncultured Acetobacteraceae bacterium
TGGTGCCGACACTCGGAATTGAACCGAGGACCTACTGATTACGAATCAGTTGCTCTACCCCTGAGCTATGTCGGCATCCTGAGCTGGCGTATACAAAACCTGGCCTTAGCTTGCAACATGCGGCCTTGGTAACCCCCATTCGTTGACGCCGACCTAAGACGTCCGGGACGGTACCCTCCCGGACGTCTTAGGTCGGGTCCGGCAGAGGAAGTCGCACCGTATGAGCTCCACCGACTTGAAGCCGGCGGCGGCGCGCTCGGCCGTGCGGGCACGAGCCGTCGGTGGCGCCCGGGCGCTCGGCTCCCGGGTCAAGGGCTTCCGGATCAGCGGCCGGCGGCACCGGGCCATCGACCTCCATGCGCTGGACGGGCTGTGCGAGTGCGAGGGTTGCGGCTACTTCCAGCGCGTGCCGGAGCTTGAGCCGGGCCAGGTCGCGGATTGCCGCCGCTGCCACGGCCAGATCGGCTGGCGCCGCACCAACCCGCCGATCGCGACCCCGCTCGCCTTCTGCATCGCCTCCGCGGTGCTCTACCTGGTGGCGTTGCTGGAACCGCTGATGACGCTCGACCTGTACGGCCGCGACCGCACCGTCATCCTGATGACCGGCCCGTACGAGCTCTGGCGCGAGGGCTGGGGGCCGGTCGCGGTGCTGGTGGCGGCGGCGACCGTCATCGTGCCGCCGATCGTGATCATTGAGATGCTGGCGGTGCTGATCGCCGCCTCGCGCAAGTCCCTCCCGGGCTGGGCGCCGGGAGTGATGCGCCGCTACAGGCGGCTGCGGCCCTGGTCGATGATCGAAGTCTACATGCTGGGCGTGTTCGTCGCCTACACCAAGCTGATCGACCTCGCCCGCGTCGAGGTCGGCCCCGCGGTGTATGCGCTGGCGGCCCTGATGGTCACCATGGCCGCCACCGACTCCACCGTCGACATCGACCTGATCTGGAGGAAGCGCCGGCTGTCCCGCCTCGTGCGGGGGGCGGACGGGCGCCCGCTGATCGTGTCGCTGGCGGACGCCACCGAGATGGAGCTGCCGCCGGCCAAGCGCCTGGTCAGCTGCACCTCGTGCGGGCTGGTCTGCGCCGCCGGGCACGACCTGCCGCATGAGGAGGTGATCGGCCGCTGCCCGCGCTGCCAGGCCCGGGTGCGCCGGCGCAAGCCGCAGAGCCTGTCGCGCTGCGCGGCGCTGGTCCTGGCCGCGGTGGTACTTTATGTCCCAGCCAACCTCTACCCGGTGATGACCATCATCAAGCTCAACCGCGGCGGCGGCCACACCATCCTGAACGGCGTGCGCGAGCTGTACGAGAGCGGCGCGTGGCCGCTGGCGCTGCTGGTGTTCTTCGCCAGCGTCACCGTGCCGGTGCTCAAGATCCTGGGGCTGGCGTCGATGTGCTGGTGCACCTGGCGCGGCTCGCGGACGCGGCTGGTCGACCGCTCGCGGCTGTTCCGGCTGATCGACTTCATCGGCCGCTGGTCGATGATCGACGTGTTCATGGTCTCGATCCTGGTGGCGCTGGTGCATTTCAACGGCATCGGCAACATCGCCGCCGACCCGGGCGTGTTCGCGTTCGCCTCGGTGGTGGTGTTGACGATCGCCGCCGCCAACTGCTTCGATCCGCGGACGATGTGGGACGCCGCCGGCATGAACGGCGCCGCCCTCGACCACAGCGAAACACGGCCGGACCGGCGGCGCCCCGTCCCCGCCGCCACGACGGAGCCTGTCGGCGCGTGAGTGACCAGCACGAGAAGCCCGCGCAGGCCGAGGCGGCCCGGCGCGCCAACGACCATGCCGGCGAGCACCACGACGATCCGTCCTCGACCGCCTCGGTCCGCCGCGCCCGCTTCTCGCTGATCTGGCTGATCCCGATCCTGGTGGTGGCGATCGCCGCCTATCTCGGCTGGCAGACCGTCCAGCGCAGCGGCGGGGAGATCACGCTGGAGTTCGAGACCGCCGACGGCATCACCGCCGGCCAGACCCAGATCAAGCACAAGGCGGTCGGCCTCGGCACGGTCGAGAGCGTCGGGCTGTCGAAGGACCTGCAGCGGGTCGAGATCCGGGTGCAGATGAGCCGGCAGGCCAAGCCGTTCCTGACCAGCAACGCGCAGTTCTGGGTGGTGCGGCCGCGGCTCAGCGGCGCCACCGTGTCCGGCCTCGACACGCTGGTCTCCGGCGCCTACATCGCGGTCGACCCGGGTGGCGCCGGCGGCACGCCGCAGGACCACTTCAAGGGATTGGAATCGCCGCCCGGCATCCGTTCCGACGAGCCCGGTCGCACCTATACCCTGATGACCAGCGACGTTGGCTCGATCAGCGAGGGCGCCCCGGTGTTCTTTCGCAGCGTCGTGGTGGGCGAGGTGCTGGGCTACACCATGCCGCCGGGCGGCCGCGGCCTGATTCCGGTGCAGGTCTTCATCCGCCAGCCCTACGACGAGTACCTCCGCACCGACACCCGGTTCTGGAACGTGTCGGGCATCCGCGCCGACCTCGACGGCGGCAGCCTGAACATCCAGGTGAAGTCGCTGCAGGCGGTGCTGTCGGGCGGCGTCGAGTTCGGCCTGCCCGGGCAGCGCCGCGACCAGGCGGCACCGGTGGCACCCGACAACGCCGTGTTCAAGCTCTACGACAGCAAGCAGGACGCCGACATCGCCGGCTACCGCGAGCGCCTGCTGATGGTCAGCTACTTCCAGAGCTCGGTGAAGGGCCTGGCGATGGGCAGCCCGGTCAGCATGTTCGGCCTGCAGGTCGGCAACGTCACCGACGTCAAGCTGCAGCTCGACCGCCAGACCGGCCGGGCCAGGGTGCGGGTGGCAATGGAGATCCAGCCCGAGCGGGTACTCAGCGACGAGGAGGTCAACCAGGGCGCGCTGGTGCAGATCACCCAGGCGCTGGTGAACAACGGCCTGCGCGCCGAGACCGACAGCGGCAACCTGCTGACCGGCTCCACGGTGATCTCGTTCGGCTTCGTGCCCAATGCCAAGCCCGAGCACATCGTCATGGAGGGCGACGCGATCGTGCTGCCGAGCAAGTCCGGCGGCCTCGGCGGCATCGAGGACAGCCTGTCCACCGTCGCCGACAAGATCGCGGCGATGCCGCTCACCCAGATCGGCGACCACCTGAACGACCTGCTGGCGCACACCGACAGCACCGTCAACGGCCCGCAGCTGAAGCAGGCGCTCGGCCAGCTCACGGCCACGCTGCGCAACGTGCAGGACCTGGCGGCGCATGCCGACCGCGGCCTGGGTCCGCTGCTGCAACGCCTGCCGCAGATCGCCGACGAGCTGCAGCAGACCGTGCAGCACGCCGACGAGACGCTGTCGGCCTATGGCGGCAACTCCGATTTCAGCCACAACCTGAAGCAGACCCTGGACCAGCTCGGCGACACCGCTCGCTCGCTGCGGCTGCTGGCCGAGTTCCTGAAACGCCACCCGTCGTCGTTGCTGTTCGGCCGGAGCACACCGTGAGGGGGCACACCGTGAGGGGGCACGCCATGAGGCCGTCGACGACGCGGGCGGCACGCCTGCTGGCCGCCCTGCTGGCGGCGGGTGCCTCGGCCGGCTGCGGCTCCTCGGAGCCGGACTACTACACGCTGAAGCCTTGGCCAGGCATCGCCCAGGCCGGCGCGCCGCTGGTGGTCCGCGTGCGCACGCCCACCGTCGCCGCCTTCCTCGACCGCGACGACATCGTCCGCAACGACCGGGACTACAAGCTGAAGCTGGCCCGCGACTCCGCCTGGGGCGAGCCGATCGCGGGCCTGATCGGCAGCACCCTGACGCTGGACCTGCAGCAGCGCCTGCCGGGCAGCACCGTGTTCGCCGAGGACGGCGCCATCTCGGCGCAGCCGCAGGCGGTGGTGGAGCTGGACGTGTCGCAGTTCTCCGAGGACGGGGCCGGCCAGGCCACCATCGCCGCGACACTGTCGGTGCAGCGCCCGAACTCGGGGGCGGCGACGGGCCAGCTGCTGCGGCTCGCCATGACGCCGTCCGGTTCCACCACCGCCGACCTGGCGGCGGCGCTCAGCCAGCTGCTGGGCCAGGTGGCCGACGCGGCGGCGCAGCAGGCGCGCGCCCTCGGGCCGCCGCCGGCCGAGGCGGCCAACCTTTAGAGGATGATCCTCCGGGCGCCTGATCGGCCGAGCGCCTTCAGCTCTTCGGTCCGGCCTGTCCGCCGCCCAGCGACGACAGGGCGGCGTCGATCCAGCGCTCGGGCGCCGCCGCCGGCACGATCCGGTCCAGCAGCGGCGCCAGGTGGTCGGTGATCGCCAGCGTGGCGATCCCGTGCACCAAGCCCCAGGCGCCGATCAGGCCGCCGGCGGCGGCGAGCGAGAGCGGGCCGTGGTCGGACGCGGCGTCGGACCCGGCCGCCGACGACAGCGCCCGGAACGCCGCCGCCAGCGCCGCCTGCAGCCGCGGCCGGCCGCGGTCCAGCACGTCGCGGCGGAACATCAGGACGAACAGCTGCGGGTTGGCCAGCGCGAAGCCGATGTAGCCGTGCGCGATCTTCTGCGCGCGCGGGTCCGCATGCGCCGGCACCGCTGCCGGCAGCGGTTGCGCCATCGCCTCCGACAGGCGTTCGAAACCGCTTGCCGCCAGCTCGCTGAGCAGGCCCTTGAGGTCGCCGAAATGCGGGTCGGCCGCGGTATGCGACACGCCGGCGCGCCTGGCGATCGCGCGCAGCTTCAGCCCGCCGATGCCGTCCTCGCGCAGGATCGCCTCCGCCGCCTCCAGCAGCGCCTGCCGCAGGTTGCCGTGGTGGTAGCGCCGAGCGGGGGCCGC
>CAXTVM010000097.1:0-4450 GCA_964247725.1 uncultured Acetobacteraceae bacterium
AGCCGGAGATCGGCCCGGACGCCGGCGGCGCCGCCAGGAACGACGCCGTCTCGGCGACCGCGTCGGCAAGCCCGACCCGCCCGACCGCCAACCTCCCCCGGGGGAAATGCCGAGAACAGCCGCCTCGGCGCGCGACCGCCGACAGCACGAACCGCCCGGCTCAGCCGGAGATCGCCCCGGACGCCGGCGGCGCGGCCAGGAACGACGCCGTCTCGGCGACCGCGTCGGCGAGCCCGACCCGCCTGACCGTCACTCCCTCGGGAAACGCCGAGAACAGCCGGCTCGGCGTGCGGCGGTCGAGCAGCACGAACACGCCCTGATCGGCCGTACCCCGGATCAGCCGCCCGAACGCCTGCCGCAGCCGCAGCCGGGCAATGCGGTCGTCGTAGGCCGCCGGCACCCCGCCCGACAGGTGGATGCGGCGCTCGCGGTGCAGGATGTCCGGCCGCGGCCACGGCACCCGCTCGAACACCACCAGCCGGAGCGCCCGCCCCGGCACGTCGACCCCGTCGCGCATGGCGTCGGTGCCGAGCAGGCAGCTATCCTCCTCGGTACGGAACACGTCCACCAGCGTCGCGTTGTCCATGGCGTCGACATGCTGCGCGAACAGCGCGATCCCGGCCTCCTCCAGCGGCACCGCGATGCGGTCGTGCACCTGCCGCAGCCGGCTGATCGCGGTGAAGAGCCCGAGCCCGCCGCCGCCGGCGGCCGTGAACAGCGCCCGGTAGGCGCCGGCCAGCGCTCCCGGGTCGTCGTGCGCCACGTCGGTGACCACGAAGGCGCGGGTCTGCCGCCCATAGGCGAACGGGCTCGGCAGCGAGGCCCGCAGCGCCGGCGAGGGCAGATGCGGCGCCCCCACCCGCGCCTCTGCGCTGAGCCAGCTCGCATCCACCGCGTCGCCGCCAGCGGCGCCCGCAACGTCGCCGCCAGCGGCGCCCGCAACGTCGCCGCCAGCGGCGCCCCCGACATCGCCGCCAAGGCCACCGACAGCCGCGCGCGGCTCGTCCCGCAGCGTCGCCGAGGTCACCAGCAGCCCGTGCGCCGGCGCCGCCACCACGGCGGCGAACGGCAGCGTCGGGTCCAGCCAGTGCCGGTGCAGCCCGACGTCGCGGGCCCCCGCCTGGCCGCCGAGCGGCCGCCCGTCCAGCCGCAGCAGCATGACGTGCGTCGGCCGCACGTCCGCCGCCGGCGGCGCGGCCGTCGCCGCCAGCATCTCGGTCCAGGCCTCCAGCCGCGCCAGCGCCCGCCGCCGTAGCGTGCGGCCCGCGGCCTCGATCCGCCCCCGCATGGTGGCGTCGAGGCTGTCCGCCTCCTCCTCCAGCCGTGCCTGCAGCCGGTCCGCCAGCGTCGTCAGCGGCTCGTGGATCCGGGCCAGCGCCCGCCCGAGCCGCGCGGCGGCCGCCGCCATCTCGGGCTCCACCGGCTGCAGGTCGCATTCGAGCGTGCCGTGAGCGGACCCGTCGCCGCGCCCGCCGTTCCGCCCGGCGCTGCGCGCCAGCACCTGCCGCCGCAGCAGCCGCAGCAGCGCCTCGGTCGGGTTGTCCGGCTCGCCGACGGCGCTGCTGGGCGTCGCACCGGAAGGTGCGCCAGGCGTCGCGCCGGAAGGTGCGCCAGGCGTCCCCCCGGACGATGCGCCAGGCGCCACGCCGGACGATGCGCCGAGCAGCAGCGGCGCGTCGTCCGCCAGCCGCCCCGACCACCCCGGCGCCGGCAGCGCCCGCGCCGCCAGCAGCGCCGCCGCCAGCGGCGTCTCCAGCTCCGCCCGCCCCGCCACCAAGTCGTCCAGCCGCTGCTGCAGCCCGCGCGCCCGCGACCGGCCGCCCTCCGCCCCCAGCAGCCAGCGCCGCAGCTCGGCCGCCTCCAGCCCCGACAGCTCGGTCGAGAAGGCGCCGTCGGCCGCGTCCAGCAGGTGGTGGCCCTCGTCGAACACGTAGCGCGTCGGCACCGCGTCCTCGTCGTCGTCGCCGTAGCGCCCATGCCAGGCTGCCTGCGCCATCACCAGCGCGTGGTTCGCCACCACCAGGTCCGCCTCGCGGGCCCGCCGGATGCCGTGCTCTATGTAGCAGCGGGAATAGTGCGCGCAGGCCCCGTGGATGCACTCGCCGCGCCGGTCCGCGAGCCCGCCGGCATACCCTGCGCCGAACAGCTCGGCGAACCAGCCCGGCAGGTCGCCGCCGAGCACGTCGCCATCCGCCGTCGCCCCCGCCCACCGCACCAGCAGCGACAGCGGCACCATCGCCGCCGGCGCCGCCCCGCCCGGCGTCCCGCCCCCGAGTGCCGCGCCCACCACCTCCTCCAGGTTCAGCAGGCAGAGGTAGTTCTCCCGCCCCTTGCGCAGCACCACCCGCCGCCGCCGCGTCGCCGGCTCGGGATGCAGCCGCACGAGCTCCGCCTCGATCTGCCGCTGCAGGTGCCGCGTGAAGGTGCTGATCCAGACGGTGCCGCCGTTGCGCTCCGCCCACAGGCTGGCCGGCGCCACGTACCCCAGCGTCTTGCCGGTGCCGGTGCCGGCCTCCGCCAGCACCAGGTGCGGATCGCCCCGAACCAGCCGCGGCGCGAACGCCGCCGCCGCCGCATCCGCGTAGTCCGCCTGCCCGACCCGGCTCTCCGCGTCGGGCCCGAGCAGCCGCGCCAGCCGTGCCCGCGCATCCCGCGGCGACACCGGCTGCTGCGACGGCGCCGGCCGCGGCGCCGTCTCCTCCCATTTCGGCAGCCGCCGCCACACCCGCAGCGCCTCGGCCGGCTGCATCGCTTCCGGCGCCAGCATCGTGCCGACGCCCAGCCGCCCGCACAGCGCCGGCCCCCAGCTCCATCCCGCCTTGCGCATCACGAGTGCCAGCGCCCGCATCTCCCCCCCGGACGGCGTGTGCGCGAGCTGCCCCGCCCGCTCCAGCAGCAGCCCCGCCAGCTCCGGCAGCAGGTCCGCCTCCGCCTGCCCGATCGCCCGCGCGTCGAGCCCGAGCGCCAGCGCCACCCCCCGCGGCGTCGGCGCCGCCGCCCTGGCCGGCATCACGAACGCGAACAGCTCCAGCAGGTCGAGGCAGCCAAGCTGCCGCACTCCGAGCCGCCGCGCGGTGGCTGGCCCATGCACCACCAGCGGCGCGCCCATCCCGCGTAGCATCGCCACCGCCTCCGCCCGCCCCGGCGTCAGCAGCTCCCCATCCGGCGTCAGCAGCGAGACCCGCCCATGCCCGGCGATCAGGGCCGGCACGGCATCGGGCGGAGGATGATCGGGCATCCCCTAACCTAGTGCCCCATCCTCCCCGGCAGAACCACCGTCCCACGGCATCATCGCCTCGATCGCCTTGTGCAGCCGCCGCCGCTCGGCGTCCTGCGCCTCCCCGGTCGGAAGGCAGTCAGGCCGAGATGAGGAATCGTCCACCAGCCGTGTGAACGGCACCGCCCGGCACGCCGTCAGCGACCGCCGCGCCCACCACGGATGCAGCGTGGACGGATGCCCGCGCCGGATCGATTTCTCCCCCGCCGACGCGATGCGGAAAGGCGTGGTCATACGGCGCGCTTGATGTCGGTCCGGGCGAAGTCGTCGCCCTTGAACAGCAAGGGTTCGCCGGTCGCTTTGGAGAGCGCATAGGAGAAGCAGTCGCCGAAGTTCAGGCCTGCCGGGTGCCGTCCCTTGCCGTACCGCCGGAAGGCCTCGACGGCGAGCCGGGCGTGATCGCCCAAGAGCGGTACGGTCTCGACTCGCATGTCGGCCAGCAGCTCGTTGAGGACGGCCAAACCCTCTTCGCGCCGACGAGACAGCACCACGATCGACGTCTCGACTAGGCCGGGGGTGCTCAGCAGCCTGTGGGCGCCAACCTGATGCTCTCCTCGAACGGACGCTGTTCCGGCTCCTTGGACAGGATGGCGATCAGGGCCGAGCTGTCGATCACCATCAGGATGGAAGACCGTTCTCGTCGTACCCCAGGATCTCGTCATCGGTGCGGTCGTCGTGGACGGGCAGGGCGTTGTAGCGCTCGATCAGGGCGTCGATCCTGGCCCCGTCCCACGGCCGCTGACCCCGCTTCAACTGTTCGTCACGCAGCCGCAGCCGGAGCGCACCACGCACCGTCTCGGTCAGGCTCTCGCCCGTCAGGCTCGCGACCTGACGCGCGAGGCTGTCGGTTTCCCGATCCTTCAAGCTGACCGCCATGCGACTTCTTCATTATAGAATTGCTATCTAATTATATACACTGGAAGCTGTGGATGTCGAGGACGATCGCCCTCGTCCGCCCCAGCGTTAGCAGCTCCCCATCCGACGCAGCAGCTAGACGCGCTCTCACTCCCCTCGGCAGAACCGCCTTCCCAAAATCAGCCTGTCCAATCGTCCACACACCTCCAGCCGACGACCCCCCTGTCATCACAACCTTGATCACGGTGAAGCTGAGTCACTGATGGCAGCCAAGGTCTGGATCACGGACGACCACCCCTGATAAAGGACGTTATCAGG
>CAXTVM010000098.1:0-4004 GCA_964247725.1 uncultured Acetobacteraceae bacterium
GGTACCGAAATCAGTCGGAACACGGCTACCGCATGAGGAGGAAGGCCAGGGGCTTTGCCCCTGGACCCCACTGGGGCCGTCACGCGAAGCGTGCTGGCGCACGACGGCCCCAGGCCCCGATTCGTTAAGGTCGTACTTCCATGCTTGGATGATCTTCTTACGGATCGGGGTTTGGGGCCCACGGCCCAAACGGGTCCCGGGCAGAGCCTTGGCCCTGCCTTCAAATGCGATAGCCCTGGACGGGGGGAGGGACGGCCATGGCCGAGATCGTCAACCTGCGGCAGCGTCGCCGCCAGCTCCGGCGCGCCGCGGACGCGCAAGGTGCGGCCGACAACCGCGCCCGCCACGGCCGCACCCGGGCGGAGCGGGCGCTGGACGCGCTGAAGGCGGCGCGCCGCGAGGCCGCTCTCGACGGCGCCCGCGTCGAGCCCCCGTCGGGAGACGCCGCGCCGGGCGAGCCGCCCGCTACTGGAGGGTGAGCACCGCCGCCGGCGCGCGCACGCTGGGCGCCCGCACCAGCTCCAGCGAGCCGACCCGCACCGAGTGCAGCCGCCCCTCGATCCGGCGCTGCCAGAACGCCAGGAAGCGGTGCAGCACCGGGAAGGCCGGCGCCAGGTCGAGTTCCTGCCAGATGTAGCTCTGCAGCACCGCCGGATGGTCCGGCAGCCGGTAGAGGATCTCGGCCGTGGTCAGGCGGTAGTCCTTCAGCTGCTGGGCCAGCGACATAGCGCCTCCGAATGCGACGGTTGCGTGACAGGGAGCCATGGTGAGGGGACCCGATGGTCCGAGGCAAGCGGAAAGTCGCGCAAGATTAACAGCTTGGCACTCGTACCCGGGGAGTGCTGCCATTCGCTTGACTTAAGGCCGAGCCGCCGGTAAACCGCCGCTGGCACTCCGAGGCCATGAGTGCCAACCGCGTGTCGCGGGGCACCCGAACCCGGATGCCCACCAACCGGCGGCGCCGCTCGAACGAGGGCGCCGTCCCATCCGCTTACTAGAGGAGCGAACGCATGGCGAAATTCCGTCCCCTGCACGACCGCGTCGTCGTCAAGCGCCTGACCGGCGAAGAGAAGACCGCGGGCGGCATCATCATCCCCGACACCGCCAAGGAGAAGCCGATGGAGGGCGAGATCGTCGCCGTCGGCGCCGGCGCCCGCAACGAGACCGGGGCGATCGTCGCCCTCGACGTCAAGGCCGGCGACCGCGTCCTGTTCGGCAAGTGGTCGGGCACCGAGGTCAAGATCGACGGCGAGGAGCTGCTGATCATGAAGGAGAGCGACATCATGGGCGTGATCGAGAAGGCGGCCTGAGGCCAGCCCTCTCTCCAGGACCCGACTGATCGCCTCCCTTCCCAACAGGAGAATACATCATGGCTGCCAAAGACGTCCGCTTCGGCGGTGAAGCCCGCCAGCGCATGCTGCGCGGTGTCGACATCCTCGCCGACGCCGTGAAGGTCACGCTGGGCCCCAAGGGCCGCAACGTCGTCATCGACAAGAGCTTCGGCGCGCCCCGCATCACCAAGGACGGCGTGACGGTCGCCAAGGAGATCGAGCTCTCCGACAAGTTCGAGAACATGGGCGCGCAGATGGTGCGCGAAGTGGCCTCGAAGACCAACGACATCGCCGGCGACGGCACCACCACCGCCACCGTGCTGGCGCAGTCCATCGTCCGCGAGGGCGCCAAGGCGGTCGCCGCCGGCATGAACCCGATGGGCCTGAAGCGCGGCATCGACAAGGCGGTCGCCCACGTGGTGGCCGAGCTCGCCAAGAACACCAGGAAGATCACCACCCCGGCCGAGACCGCGCAGGTCGGCACCATCTCCGCCAACGGCGAGTCCGAGATCGGCGAGATGATCAGCCAGGCCATGCAGAAGGTCGGCAACGAGGGCGTCATCACCGTCGAGGAGGCCAAGGGCATCCAGACCGAGCTCGACGTCGTCGAGGGCATGCAGTTCGACCGCGGCTACATCTCGCCCTACTTCATCACCAACGCCGAGAAGATGATCGCCGACCTCGATCAGCCCTACATCCTGATCCACGAGAAGAAGCTCTCCTCGCTGCAGCCGATGCTGCCGCTGCTGGAGAGCGTGGTGCAGTCCGGCCGTCCCCTGCTGATCATCGCCGAGGACGTCGACGGCGAGGCGCTGGCCACCCTGGTGGTCAACAAGCTGCGCGGCGGCCTTAAGATCGCCGCCGTCAAGGCGCCGGGCTTCGGCGACCGCCGCAAGGCGATGCTGGAAGACATCGCCATCCTGACCGGCGGCCAGGTGATCTCCGAGGACCTCGGCATCAAGCTGGAGAGCGTCACGCTCGCCATGATGGGCCGGGCCAAGAAGATCCACATCGAGAAGGAGAACACCACGATCGTCGAGGGCGTCGGCGAGAAGGCCGACATCCAGGGCCGCTGCGCGCAGATCCGGGCGCAGATCGAGGAGACCACCTCCGACTACGACCGCGAGAAGCTGCAGGAGCGGCTGGCCAAGCTCGCCGGCGGCGTCGCCGTGATCCGCGTCGGCGGCTCCACCGAGGTCGAGGTGAAGGAGCGCAAGGACCGCGTCGACGACGCGCTGCACGCCACCCGCGCCGCGGTCGAGGAGGGCATCGTCCCGGGCGGCGGCACCGCGCTGGCCCGCGCCTCGCTCGAGCTCGCCCACATGACCCCGCTCAACGAGGACGAGAAGTTCGGCATCGAGATCATCCGCAAGGCGCTGCAGACGCCGCTGCGGCAGATCGCCGAGAACGCGGGCGAGGACGGCGCCGTCATCGCTGGCAAGGTGCTGGAGAACCCCGAGTACGCCTACGGCTTCGACGCGCAGCTGATGGAGTACAAGAACCTGGTCGAGGCCGGCATCATCGACCCGACCAAGGTCGTGCGCACCGCGCTGCAGGACGCGGCCTCGGTCGCCGGCCTGCTCGTCACTACCGAGGCGATGATCGCCGAGAAGCCCGAGAAGAAGGCCGCGGCCGGCGGACCCCCGGGCGGCGGCATGGGCGACATGGACTTCTAAGACCCCGCGACGGGTCTCGGCGCCTGCGACGACAGAGGGCGGTCCCGAGAGGGGCCGCCCTTTCTGCGTCCGGGAGAAGAAGGCCAGGAGCGCTGTCCCTGGACCCCGCAGGGGCCGTCACGCGAAGCGTGCTGGCGCACGACGGCCCCAGACCCCGATCCGTCAAGCGTGCTTCGCGTGACGGCGCTGACGGGTCCAGAGCAGCGCCCCGGCCCTCTTCCTCCTGCGTCCGCCGTACGGAGGTCCTCTCCATCGGCGTGACATCATCTCTCCGTGATTGACAGCGCCAAACCTTTCTGGCCCCATAACGACGGCCGGTGGTGCGCAACGTCTCGAAGACCGGGAGCGGCCGCCTCTCCGAGGTTGACTTGCGGCGAGAAGGATAGACCGACATGGCGATCGGTTCCGTAAAATGGTTCAACACCACCAAGGGGTTCGGCTTCATCATGCCCGACGACGGCGGCAAGGATGTGTTCGTGCACATCACCGCGGTGCAGGCGGCGGGCCTGCGCGGCCTCAACGAGGGCCAGAAGGTCACCTACGAGATCGCCATGGAGCGCGGCAAGGCGGCCGCGACCAACCTGAAGCCGGTCTGACCGCCGGGAGCCCGTTCGACAAGGCGCCGTGCCGGAGATCCGACGCACCGGTCTTCACTCGGGCCCTGGGAGGCCGCTGCGCTCCGGTTCCGGGCGGTCACGCCGGACGTGCCCCGCCGCCGCCGGCGCGGAGCACTCTCACTCGGCACAGCGCCTAATCGAAACAGGCTCTGACGCCGGCCGCTGGCCTAGCCGCCTCGGTCGAGGTTCGGCTGACCGCCAGGAACGATGCCGTCTCGGCAGCCGCGTCGGCGCATCCGACCCGCCTGACCGTCACCCCTCTCGGGAAACGCCGAGAACAGCCGCCTCGGCGCACGGCCGCCGACCAGCACGATCCGCCCGGCTCAGCCGGAGATCGGCCCGGACGCCGGCGGCGCCGCCAGGAACGACGCCGTCTCGGC
>CAXTVM010000099.1:0-3870 GCA_964247725.1 uncultured Acetobacteraceae bacterium
TCGGGGTTTGGGGCCCGCGGCCCCAACGGGTCCAGGGCAGCGCCCTGGCCTTCTCTCAACATGCGATAGCCCTGGGCTCTGCCCTTGTGCCGGCGATGTGTCGACATCAGTCGTCGGCGGCGTCGGGGATCCGGGGCGACGCGGCGTCCCGGCGCAATCGCGGCGGGCCGAACCGGTGCCGGTCCGGCAGCCGAGGTTCGCGCACACGTTGCACGACGCCGCCGCCGACGTTAAAAAGGCATAGTCTGACGAGCTGTCCCGGTCGGCCGCGACGTCCGCGAGAACGGGCCGACCGCAACGTGATGATGAGGGCCGTCGTGCAGCCGGGACATCAAGCCGAGATCGAGCCGGCGCAGGACTTGGACGTCGAGGATGTGCGCGCGCGGGCGGCCGCCTTGGTCGGCGACCGCCGCATGGAGGACGCGGCGGCGCTGCTGGCGCACGGCCGCCGGCTGTTCCCGGACGACGTGCATCTCCTGCTCGACCAGGCGTCGCTGGCGGAGGCCACGGGCGACCAGGAGGGCGCCATCGAACTGCTGCAGGCGGCGATTGACCGCCATCCCGGGACCGAGGCCGCCTACCGGCGCGCCGGCGCCCTGTGCCGGAAGCTCGACCGCGTCGGCGAGGCGGAGGCGGTGCTGCTGGAGGGGATGTGCTGGGTGCCGTCCAGCGCCGACCTGGTCGCCGACTATGCCGGCATCGCCGGGGACCGGCAGGATTGGGGCCAGGCGGCGCGCCGGTATCGGCTGGCCCGCGAGCGGTTTCCATCGCAGGCCTGGACCCATGCGTGCCTGGCGGCGGCGCTGCGCCGGGCCAGGCGGCTGTTCGAGGCGGAGCAGGCGCTGCTCGAGGGCCACCGGCGCGTCCCGCACGACGCGCATTTCCTGCTGGAGTACGCGGAGATCGCGGCGGATCGGGAGGATTGGGCGGAAGCCGCCCGGCGCTTCGATACGGCGAGGGGACGGTATCCGGACGCCTGGTGGGCGTGCAAGCGCATCGCCGACGTGCTGAGGCGGGACGGCCGGGCCGACGAAGCGGAGGCCGTCCTGGTCGAGGCCCAGCAGCGGCACCCCGGCGAGGCGGCGCTGCCGATCGACTACGCGGAGGTGGCCTACGAGCGACGGGATTGGGCCCTGGCCCGGTCACGCTTCGAGATCGTCCGGGACCGCTTCCCCACCGTATGGTGGTCCTACAAGCGGATCGCCGACGCGTTGAGGGCGGCCGGTCGCGCCGACGAGGCGGAGGCCATGGTGCTCGACGGGCAGCGGATCGCGCCGGACGCGGCGCCGCTGTTCATCGATCACGCGGAGCTGGCCTTCGAGCGACGGGATTGGGCCCTGGCCCTGTCGCGGTTCGAGATCGTCCGGGAGCGCTTCCCCGGGGAATGGTGGCTGTACAAGCGGATCGCCGAGGCGTCGCGGGAGGTGGGCCGCCTGGACGAGGCGGAGGCCGTCCTGCTCGACGGCCAGCGCCGCTGCCCGGGGGAGGCGGACCTGTTCCTGGACCATGCCGAGCTGGCGGCCGCGGCCCGGGACTGGCCGGAGGCGCTGCGGCGGTTCGAGGCGGTCCGCGACAGGTTCCCAGGACTGTGGTGGCCGTGGCGCAGGATCTGGCAGACCCTCCGCGAGATGGACCGCTTCGACGATGCCGAGCACGTCATCCTGCAGGGAATGGAGCTGTTTCCGGACGAACCGGCGCTGGTCTTCGATCACGCCGATCTCCATCAATGGGCGGGCCGCGTCGAGGAGGCGGTCGAGCGCTACCGGATCGTTCACCAGCGCTTCCCGGACAGCTTCTGGGGCTACTTCCTGCTCAGCTGCTCGCTGGCCACGGCGCTTCACCTCGACGAGGCGGAGTCGATGTTCATCGAGACGATGAGGGTGTTTCCGGGCGAGCGTGGCCCGCTCATAGAGCTCGTCAACCTGACCGTCCTGATCCCCGCCGATCGCCGACAGATCTCGATCGCCGCCCTCGGGGAGAGGGTGGACGACGAGATCGAGAGGTGCGGCGAGACCGAGGACCTGCTTCTTGCCCGGGCGCAACTGGCGCAGCTCGTCGGCGATTACCCGGGCTACCTGCAGCGGCTCCTGCACGTGGCCCGGCTCTTTCCCAACGCCCGTTACGTCGGCGAGAAGATCGTCGGCGCGCGGGAGATCCTGCTCGGACGCGGCGAGCTGGTTCCCGACGAGTCCGGCGCGGCCGCGTCGCCGCCCGGTCCAGACGGGGCGCCGCAGACGCCCAGGGAGCTGCTGGGCTGGTTCGAGAGCCTCGGTGGCGGCGGTCCCGCCGGGATCACCCTCTACGGCTGCGAACTCGGCTACGTGCAGCGCCACGTCGCCCTCGAGCCGCTCAGCCTGCTGCGCTGGACCGGCGTCGACCTGCCCAACGTGACGCGGCTGTTCGCGAACGACTTCGCGGGTGTCGGCCAGCTTGAGACCTGCGATCTCGGCACCGTCGACGACCGTTACGACTGGCGTTTCGTCGACCTCGCCTACGAGCTCCGCTGCGACCATACCCATCTGGATCGGCTGACGGTGCCTCGGGAGGAGGCCCTGCAGATGATGTGCCAGCGCACCAAGTTCCTGGCGCGCAAGCTGCGCGAGGATCTCGAGGACGGCGAGAAGATCTTCGTCTACCGCTATCTGGGACCCGCCCCGGACGAGGCCGACATGCTGGCGCTGGCCGAGGCGGTGAACGGGTACGGCCGGAACATGCTGTTCTTCGTCTGCCGGGCGGACGAACGCCATGAGCCGTTCACCGTCCGGCTGGTCCATCCGGGGCTGATGGTCGGCACCATCGACTGGTTCGCGCCCGACCGGTTCCGTTATCCGGTGAACCTCGATGGATGGACGCGGCTGTGCGGGGACGCCTACCGGATCTGGCGGGGCCAGACGGCAGGCTAGGCCGGAGCCGTCCGGAGACGCCGCGACCGGCTGATAGCCACCGGGCGCGACGTTCAGGGTCGGCCGCAACAACGCTCTGAACGGCGGAAGGGCGGCGAGACGGAATAGGTAGAATACGTTCTGGGAAGTAGGTCGCTTTGACGGTTATGGCCTTAGTCGGCATATTCTTGCAAAATTCTGGCATCCAAAAAGCTAATCGAGTTTTTAGGAATTATAGCCGCGTCGGAACTGAAATTCTTTCCGTCTTTAGGAAAGATGACAGCCTGAATTGCAACATGCCCAGTGCGTGATCCGTAAGTATACGCCAAGCATACGATTATGAAGAAACTAGCGTATTTATGATTTACGGGACTGAGCGTTTCAGGATGCCGAAGTGTATGAGGGAAGGCTAATATGGCGCTTTCTGTCCCTTGAAAAACGACTTGGCCCCAGACCCTAGTGGATTTTCCAGAATAGCAAATTTTCGACTCTTCTCCAATGATGTTCATGTTGGCATCTTTGTCCCCGGTGGGGATCATCTCCGACATCTGCCGAACTGTCAGAGCGGGAGACAATCCAAAGTTATAGGCTTTCAGCGCCAGCCCTATTTGTAACGTACCGTCCGGTTGCCGGCTGATGTCACCGAAATCACTTATAGCAACCGACAGCCACGGACGATTGGAGGATTTCAAAGTTTCGCGCGCGATGTCAGCCTCGATAGCAGTAAAAACCAGAGATCCGCCGCCAGACATGGCGGCAAACACCGCAGCGATCAACGTCCATTTCCCAAGTGATTTTTGGCTTCTCCAAGCAAACTGTTCCGTGGTGCGATGCTCGCCCTCGGTGGAATGATCGTAATTCTTATACTTGTGCCCCGGGGGGCTTTTATAGTTCAGGTGGTAGGTGTGGCGTTGCTGTCCGTTGATATTATACTTACGCTGAGCGTCTTCCAGAAGAATAAATAAAGCAACTAGGTTAATGATTTTTT
>CAXTVM010000100.1:0-3725 GCA_964247725.1 uncultured Acetobacteraceae bacterium
GCGGTGCTGTCCACCGGACTGCTCGACCACCTGCTGCGCAGCGTGCCGGACCCGCGCATCACGGTCGCCTGCGGGCCGGTCGCGGCCGGGCTGTTCGAGCGCATGCCGGGGCGGACGCGGACGCTGGTGATGGACAAGCGCCGCTACGACCTGCACTGGCCGGCGCTGTGGCGAGCCTGCGCCGGCACCAGGTGGGACCTCGCCGTCGACCTGCGCGGCTCGGCGGTGACGCTGCTGCTGCCGGCGCGGCGCCGCGCGATCATGCGCGGCGGACGGCGTCCGGGCCACCGCATCGCCCATCTCGGCGGCGTGCTCGGCTTGCGGCCGCCGCCGCTGCCGGTGGCCTGGGTGGCGGAGCCCGATCGCGCCCGCGCCCGCGCGCTGCTGCCGGAGGGACGGACCCTGGTGGCGCTCGGTCCCACCGCGAACTGGGCCGGCAAGGTGTGGCCGGCGGAGCGCTACGCGGCTGCGTTCGAGGCGCTGCGGCCGCGGCTGGCCGACCCGCTGCCGGTGGTGCTGGCCGGGCCGGGTGCCACCGAGCGCGCGATGGCGCAGGGCGTGCTGGACCGGCTTCCCGCAGCGATCGACCTGCGCGGCCGGCTGTCGCTGCCGGAGGCGGCGGCCTGCCTGCAGCGGTGCCGGCTCTATATCGGCAACGATTCCGGGCTGATGCACCTGGCGGCGGCGAGCGGCATCCCGACGCTGGGGCTGTTCGGGCCGAGCCGCAGCTCGGAATACGCGCCGGCGGGGCCCCGGGCGGCGTTCGTGGCCGCACCCGGGCCGGAGGGCGAGGCGCCGATCGGCGGCCTTCCGGTCGACGCCGTGGTGGAGGCGGCGCTGGCGCTGCTGGACCGCCATCCGGAGCCGCCGGGATGAGTGTCCGGGTCGCGCACATCATGGCCGGCGCCGCGGCGGGCGGGGCGGAGCTGTTCTACGAGCGGCTGACCGTGGCACTCGCCGGCGACGGCATGGCGGTGCTGCCGCTGATCCGGCGCGATCCGGCTCGGGCGGCCCGGCTGCGCGCCGGTGGGCTGCAGCCCCGTGAGCTGCGGTTCGGCGGCAGGCTGGACCTGCTGACCGGGCCCCGGATCGGCTGGGCACTGCGCCGGTTCGGGCCGCGGGTGGCGGTCGCCTGGATGAACCGCGCCGGCCGGCTGACCCCTCCCGGCGACTGGGTGCTGGCCGGGCGGCTCGGCGGCTACTACGACCTCGCCAACTACCGGCGCTGCGACCACCTGGTCGGCAACACGCGCGGCCTGGTCGACTGGATCGTGGGCCAGGGCTGGGAGCCCTCGCGGGTGCACCATCTGCCCAACTTCGCCGCCGAGCTGGCCGGCGCCGCGCCGGCGCGCCCGGCCTCGGTGCCGAGCGGGGCGCCGCTGGTGCTGGCGCTGGGCCGGCTGCACCGCAACAAGGCGTTCGACGTGCTGGTGCGAGCGATGGCGCACGTGTCGGCGGCGCACCTGGTGATCGCCGGCGAGGGGCCGGAACGCGCAGCGCTGCAGGCGCTGGCGCGCGGCGAGGGTGTGTCGGACCGGCTGCATATGCCGGGCTGGGTACACGACACCGCCGCCCTCGTCGCCGCCTGCGACGTGCTGGTGTGTCCGAGCCGGCACGAGCCGCTCGGCAACGTGGTGATCGAGGCGTTCTCGGCCGCGCGCCCGGTGGTGGCGGCGCGCGCGCAGGGTCCGGCCGAGCTGATTGCACCCGGCGCCGACGGGCTGCTGGTGCCGGTCGAGGACGCGCCGGCGCTGGCCGCGGCGATCCGTTCGGTGCTGGAGGACGCGGCGCTGTCCGCGCGGCTGGCCGCGGCCGGGCGGGCGCGCTACGAGGCCGAGTTCGCGGCGGCGCCGGTGCTGGCGCGCTGGCGGCACTTCCTGCACACGGTGGAGAAGCCCTGATGTGCGGCATCGCCGGCTTCGCCCTGGCCCACCCGCCGAGCCACGCCCCGGGTGCCCCCGGCTTCGACAGCGCCTGCCTCGCCGCGCTGGTGCGGGCGCTGGCGCATCGCGGTCCGGACGGCGCCGGCCAGACCATGGTGGGCCGGGTGGCGCTGGTGCACACCAGGCTCGCGATCGTCGACCTCGGCGGCGGCGACCAGCCGCTGTTCGCGGGTCCCGCGGCGTTGGTCGCCAACGGCGAGATCTACAACGACCTGGCGCTGCGCCGGGAGTTTTCGGAGATGCGGTTCGCCACGGGGAGCGACTGCGAGCCGCCGCTGCACCTCTGGCTGCGCGATGGCCAGCGCTACGTCGAACGCCTGCGCGGCATGTATGCGATCGCCATCCACGAGCGCGGCACCCACAACCTGACGCTGTCGCGCGACCCGTTCGGCATCAAGCCGCTCTACCTCGCCGAGCTCGAGGGAGGCGTGGCGTTCGCCTCCGAGCCGCAGGCGCTGCTGGCGACCGGACTGGTGGCCCGCGCGCTGCGGCCGGAGGCACGCGACGAGCTGCTGCAGCTGCAGTTCACCACCGGACGCGAGACCATCTTTCCCGGCATCCGCCGGGTGCTGCCGGGCGAGACGCTGCGGATCGCCGGCGGGCGGGTGATCGACCGGGCGCGCATCCCGGCGCTGCCCGAGGGTCCGGCGGAGGCGATCGGCGAGGCGGACGCGCTGGCCCGGCTCGACCGGGCGCTGGAGGAGAGCGTGGCCCTGCATCAGCGAGCCGACGTGCCGTATGGCATGTTCCTCTCCGGCGGCATCGACAGCGCCACGGTGCTGCGGATGATGGCGCGGCTGGGCGGCGCGCGGGTGCAGGCGTTCACCGCCGCCTTCGACGTGCCGGGTGCGCCCGACGAGAGCGAGCAGGCGGCGGTGCTGGCGCGTGCGGCCGGCGCCCGGCACGAGGTGCTGCGGATCGACCAGGCGATGGTCTGGCGGCACCTGCCCGAGATCGTCGCCAGCCTGGACGACCCGGTCGCCGACTACGCGGTGATCCCGACCTGGCTGCTGGCGCGCCGCGCCGCGCGCCACGTCAAGGTGATCCTGAGCGGCGAGGGCGGCGACGAGCTGTTCGCCGGCTACGGGCGCTACCGCCACGCCATGCGGCCCTGGTGGCGCGGCGGCCGGGCGATGCGCCGGCGGGGCACCTTCGACGGGCTCGGCGTGCTGCGGCCGGGGCTCGGCGAGACCAGGCGGGCCTGGCGCTCCGGCATCGCCGCGACCGAGCTGTCCGCCTCGCACGGCCGCTCGCGGCTGGCGGCGGCGCAGGCGTCCGACATCGCCGAGTGGCTGCCCAACGACCTGCTGCTGAAGCTCGACCGCTGCCTGATGGCGCACGGCGTCGAGGGCCGCACGCCGCTGCTGGATCCCGGCGTGGCGGCGGCATCGTTCCGGTTGCCGGACGGGCTGAAGGTGCGGGCGGGCATGGGCAAGTGGCTGCTGCGGCGCTGGCTGGAGACGCAGATGCCCGAAGCCCGGCCGTTCGCGCCCAAGCAGGGTTTCACGGTGCCGATCGGCGCCTGGATCGCGGCCGCCGGCGACCGGCTGGCGCCGCTGGTGGCGGCCCAGGCGGGGGTGGCTGCGGTCGCCGCTCCGGACCGCGTCGCAACGTTGTTCCGCCATGCCGACGGCCGGCGCGAGCAGCACGCGGCCTGGACCCTGCTGTTCTATGCGCTGTGGCACCGCACCCATATCGAGGGGAGGCTGCCGGCGGGCGACGTGTTCGAGACGCTGTCGTCTTAGTTTAATCATATCTGAAAGTAACATATTAGCCACTAGG
>CAXTVM010000101.1:0-3673 GCA_964247725.1 uncultured Acetobacteraceae bacterium
GCTTTCATCGCAACAGTCGCAGCAGTCGGGTTTTTGTCAAACATCGTGCTAGCCGGGTAGTGTCTCAGTTTGAAATTGCTCGCCTGGAAGTCTGACCTTGGCCCCCGCCGCCGATCGGTGCCATGCTTAGCGACAGGCATGGAGGGGTCAGGCGCGTGGAGATCAGCAGGAAGGGCAAGTCGGTCTATCTTCAGGTCGGCTTTTGGCTGGGCGAGGAAGGCACGATCCACCTCACCGGTCATGAAGTCGACGGCTTCCACGTGAAGGTGAACGCCGACCCGGCAAAGCCCAACGGTCACCCAACCCTCTACAAAAGGCTTGCCGCGTGTCTGCGCGATATGGGGGCCCCGGCCCCGGAGACTGCTACCGATGCCTAAGGGCCCCCGAGGCGAGTCCCGCCCGGCCGACCTGATCGGCGCGGCGGTGAAGGTCATGCGGATCGCGACCGGCGAAGAGCAGGATGAGCGGGAGGCAACCGCCAGCGCTGCCGCTACCCTTGGCAAGCTAGGCGGGGCTGCCCGTGCTCGCAACCTGACGGCGGAGCAGCGGGCGGAGATTGCGCGGGCCGCTGCTGGCGCTAGGTGGAAGAAGGCCGATTAGGCTGCCTCTTCTTCATCATCGTCGTCCAGCGCGGCCTTCCGCCATTCGATGTCCGGCGAGAGATCCATTGGGAGCGAGATGTGCTGTTCCGACGGGCGAACGCTGTTCCAGTGATCCTGATCAAGGGTTAACTGCAGTCCGTCATCAACCATTTGCTCTCGGCGGGTGATGAGTGACTTCCTCATGATTTCAGGTGTCGTCTTTGGGTGGTCAATGTCGACCCACTCGAAGATCATCTGGCCATTCACGGTCGCTTTTGGGAATGCATGATTCGCTCGATAGGGTCTCCCCGTTTTCTTGTCCTGGCGAACCTCTTGTCTCGCAGCTTCTGCAAAAAGTTTTGCCAAACGGTCGATAGGATCAACTGGAGGCGGAAGGGGAAATCCTAACCGAACCGCGAACTCCGCAACTTTCCGAAGGTCGACGCCACTCTCGCCGGTTTTCTCCCGGAAGAGCCGAATGAGTTTCTGTCGTTCCTGAATGTTGGACATGGTAGCTCCTTACAGTCCTACAGGGGCAACGGTACCCCATCCATCAACTACGGCGCTGCTAACGATGAACTTCCTTATTTTTGAAAGGTGTTGACGGAATATGTCATACCTCTTAGTTCTAAACTGTAGCTGTCCAGCAACTATACCTGGATGAACACCAACGCTACGTGCAAAGCCGATTAAATCTCTCTCAGAGAAAACCGGTGATTTACGTTCAATGAATGCAGTGATCTGCTTCTGAGGAATGCAAAACTCAGATGCTGCTGCGTTTGCAACACGTTCTTCTTCTGGGATATCTGTCCCCGTTCCAGCATTTGCCCCTTCGAGCTCTGCGTCGAGGATCATTTCTCCTTTTCCGTGTCCCTGTAACACATGTTCGATCTCGTGCCGAAGCACGAACCAGAAGTTGTCCACTCGATCATATCTAGTGGTTATGCCAATTACCGGGGAATTATTATCTAACCAAAAGCACACGCCATCGATTTTGGATGTTGGCAGCGCCTCAACAACTACAAATTTAACGCCGCACTCGGCAAGAATACGCGGTACTCGTCTGGACTCTTCCGGGGATAGAAGAAGGCTATGAAGGATTTCTAAAGCCTTGCGGAGACTGTTCGATGAGAAGTCCGAAACCAGCATTTCACTAGCTATAGAACGTACCCTGTATAACCAAGCCAACTGCGTCGGAGTGGGATCAGAATTAACTGCCGTCTTTCGCGCAGCATGTGGCATGATCTCGATGTCTTGCGGGGACTTGCTTCCAAAAAACTTTAGTAGAGCCGCCTCAACTGCTGGAACATCCCTCGCGTCTTTCGCGTCGAGCCAGCCTCGCTTGATCATGTCAGGTATTGGAAGAGCGCTAAAGAGATGCGCACGAGCAGACCGTGCCGGGTCCGGCCGGTTGACTAAGCGAGCCATTCCGAGGTCATAGGCCCGCTGGAGGGCAAGGAACTGATCAGCCGGAACGTGGAAAACCTCTTCGAGAAGAAGAGCCGTCTCCGGATCAAGAGGCTGTTTTCCAGCCGTGATCTTGTTGATCGTGGTTTCGCCTTTGCCCATCACCAACGCCAGAGTCCGCTGGTTCCAGCCTTTCTCGGCGAGGAGAGCTTCGATCAATTGGCCTGGGGTCTTGTAGTCGTCCATGGTCCGCTCCGTGAGGATCCGAAGATTAGCTCACCTGCGCGGATTCGCAAACTGACTTGATAGGCTTGACGCTAAGCATGAAAGTTCATACCATGCGCGTCATGGCAAACAAGCTACCCCTCGCCAAGCGCGTCCAGATCCTCTCGATGCTCTGCGAGGGCAGCTCGATGCGGTCGATCAGCCGTGTGGTTGATGTGTCGATCAACACCGTCTCAGCCCTGCTGGTGGACGCTGGTAAGGCTTGCGCCGACCACCACAACAAGACGGTGCTGAACGTCCGCTCCAAGCGCATCCAGGCCGACGAGATCTGGTCGTTCTGCTACGCCAAGCAGAAGAACGTCGCGACCGCCAAGGCCGCTCCGGAGGACGCTGGCGACGTGTGGACCTGGACCGCCCTGGACGCCGACAGCAAGCTCATCGTGTCCTACCTGATCGGCGGCCGTGACGCGGGCTATGCGAACGAGTTCATGCAGGACGTGGCGGCTCGTCTCGCAAACCAGGTGCAGCTCACCACGGACGGTCACCGAGCCTATCTGGACGCCGTAGAGGGCGCGTTCGGGGCTGACATCGACTACGCCATGCTGATCAAGCACTACGGCGACGTGGCTGGTGCTGACCGCTACAGCCCCGGCATCTGCACTGGTGCCACCCAGGCACGCATAGAGGGTCGCCCCGAGAAGGCCCATGTGAGCACCAGCTACGTCGAGCGTCAGAACCTCACCATGCGCATGTCCATGCGCCGGTTCACCCGGCTGACGAACGCGTTCTCGAAGAAGGCCGAGAACCACGCTCACATGGTCGCCCTCTACACCTGCTGGTACAACTTCGTCCGCCAGCACAAGACGCTGCGCGTCGCCCCGGCTATGGCGGCAGGCTTGTCCGACCGGCTATGGAGCATGGAGGACGTGGTGGCGCTGCTCGACGCGGCCGAGGGGCCGGCGAAGAAGCGGGGGCCGTATAAGGAGCGTGCAACATGACCGGAGTTCAGATCGCCATAAACCGCGGTGACGTAATCGAGGTTGACCTCTGGGGGGCAAAGGGCGGCGAGAAGAAGAACGATCCAGGTATGATAGGAAGACTATGTGTTGTTGTGCAAAATGAGGGTGGCAATCGAGGTCCGCTTACCATTGTCGCGCCGATTACAAACATTGGTCAGTTCAAGGGGTATAGAATGCAGGTTGAAGTGTGCGGAGAGGAGCAGCGCGGGCCGCTGCATCACGATTCGACCATAGAATGCGGGCACCTCCGCTCTATCGACCAACTTCAGCGGGTCAAGCGTAACGTTGGCCCTCTCCCACCTGCCACTATGCTCCGCGTGGACGCGGCGCTCTATGCAAGCCTCGGCTTGGCATTTCCGGCACCAGTTTCAAACTGAGACACTACCGCTAGCCGACGTGCCGAATGCTGCCGACTTGATCTCTCAGGCTCAGCAAGGAAAT
>CAXTVM010000102.1:0-3577 GCA_964247725.1 uncultured Acetobacteraceae bacterium
AGGATGCCGCCGACCAGCCGGCCGTCGCGCACGATCAGCTTCTTGTAGGTGCCGCTGCGGGTCTCGCTGAAGCGGATCACCTCGTCGTGCGGGTGCTGCGGCTCGGTAAGGCCCATCGAGGCCAGCTCGACACCCATCACCTTCAGCTTCGTCGCCAGCTTGGAGCCGTGATAGGCGCTGTCGATGTTGCGCCGCGTGACCTGGTCGGCGAACACCTTCGCCTGGTCCCACAGCGGCGCCACCAGCCCGTAGACCCGGCCGCGATGCTGCGCGCACTCGCCGACCACGAACACGTTGCGGTCGCCCTCGCAGCGCATGTGGTTGTCGACGACGATCGCGCGCTCGACGGCAAGGCCGGCGCGCTGCGCCACCTCGACGTTGGGGCGGATGCCAGCGGCCACCACCACCATCTGGCAGGCGAGCACGGTGCCGTCCCGGAACCGCAGGCCGGCGACCTCGCCCGCCTCGTCCAGCTCGATGCCGGCGGTGCTGGCGCCGACATGGATGGTGATGCCCATCGCCTCCATCGCCTGGCGCAGGATGGCGCCGCCCTCGGCGTCAAGCTGCGCGTTCATGAGGTGCTGGCCCAGGTGCACGACGTGCACGGCCGGCCCATGCGTCATCAGCCCACGCGCCGCCTCGAGCCCGAGCAGGCCGCCGCCCAGCACCACCGCCGTCCGGCTCCTGCGGGCCTGCGCGATCATGGCGTTGCAGTCGTCCAGCGTGCGGAAGCCGAACACGCCAGCGCGGAGCTCGCCGCGCTCGTCACGCACGTTTTCCAGCGGCGGGATGAAGGCGCGGCTGCCGGTGGCGATCAGCAGCACGTCGTAGCGTTCCTGCACGCCGGTGTCGGCGGTCACCACGCGGGCGGCGCGGTCGATGGCGGTGACGCGGGCGCCGCTGTGCAGCGTGATGCCGTTCTCGCCGTACCAGTCGAGCGGGTTGATGTAGATGCCGTCGGTGTCCTGCACGCCGCTCAGCACGTTCGACAGCATGATGCGGTTGTAGTTGCCGTAGGGCTCGTCGCCGAACATCACGATGTCGAACAGCTCGGCGCCGCCGCGGGCCAGCACCTCCTCGACCGCGCGGGCGCCGGCCATGCCGTTGCCGACGACGACGAGCCTCTGCCGTGCGTCCATCCTGCCCTCCCGGGTCTCCATCAGCGAGCCGTCCATCAGATTTCCATCAGCCCCATGTCGAGCACCACGTGGCCCGACACCCCCTCGGGGGCGGCGATGCCGAGCGAGATCACGGTGTCGGGCTGCAGGTCCTCCACCACCGCCAGCGGCACGTGCTGGCCGGACCGGGCGCCGAGCGGGAACAGCCGCATCGGCGCGCCGTCGCGCAGCAGCGCCAGGCTCACCAGCGCGTCGGCGGAGTTGCCGGCGCGCAGGTAGATCAGCTGCGCGCGCTTGTCCGGCGGCACCGTGTAGGCGGGCGCGCCGTCGAGCGGCACGGTGCTGCGCCACCCGGCGCCGGTGAAGGCGAACACGCCGGTGATGATCCGGGGGATCGATTCGATCATGCGGCGGGCGCTCCTGGCGAACTGTTGGATCAGGCTAGCAGGGATCAGGCCAACTCGATCCGCGCCGCGCATACCTTCAGCTCCGGCATGCGCGAGATCGGGTCGACGGCGTCGATGGTGAGCAGGTTGGCGTTCGAGGCGCCTCCCCAGTGGAACGGCACGAACAGCGTGTCGCGCCTGATGTCGGCGGACAACCGGGCAGCGAGCACGATGCTGCCGCGGCGGGTGCTGAGGCGGGCCAGCGCGCCTGTGCGCAGGCCGAGCGCGCGAGCGGTGTCGGGATGGATCTCGACGAACGCGGCCGGCTCCGCCTCCTGCAGCTCGGCCACCCGTCTGGTCTGCGCGCCGCTCTGGTAGTGGGTGAGGATGCGGCCGGTGGTGAGGTAGAGCGGGTAGGCGGCGTCGGGCTCCTCGGCCGAGGGCAGGCGCTCGACCGGGGTGAAGCGGGCGAGGCCGTCTGGATGGCCGAACCGGGCGAGGAACATGCGCGGCGTGCCGGGATGCGCCTCGTCCGGGCAGGGCCAGAACAGCCCTTGCGCCGCGGCCAGCCGGCCGGCGGTCATGCCGGCATAGTCGGCCGCACCGCCGGCGGTGGCGCGTCGGAACTCGGCGAACACCGCGTCCGGCTCGACCGGGAACGGCGACGCGCAGCCGAGCCGGCCGGCCAGCGCCGAGAGGATGCGGGTGTCGGTCCAGACCCCGGGCGGCGGCGGGTAGGCGGCGGCGCGCTGGATCACCCGGCCCTCCAGGTTGGTCATGGTGCCGCTCTCCTCGGCCCATTGCGGCACCGGCAGCACCACGTCGGCGAGCGACGAGGTCTCGGTCAGGAACTGGTCGAGCACCACCAGCAGGTCGAGCCCGCGCAACCGGTCCGGCAGGCCGCCCGCGTCCGGCACCGAAACCACCAGGTTGCTGGCCGCCACCAGCAGGCCGCGCACGCCGCCAGGCCGACCCAGCGAGCGCAGCATCTCGATCGCCGGCATGCCCGGCTGCGGCAGGCCGCCCGGGTCCACCTTCCACACCGCGGCGACCGCGGCGCGATGCTCGGGGTTGTCGAGCTTGCGGTAGCCGGGGAGCTGGTCGTTCTTCTGGCCGTGCTCGCGCCCGCCCTGGCCGTTGCCCTGCCCGGTGAGACACCCCCAGCCGCAATGTGGGCGACCGGCCTTGCCCAGCGCCAGCGCCAGGTTGATGAAGGCGGTGGCGTTGGCGGTGCCCTGGCTCTGCTGCTCCGGCCCGCGGCCGCTCAGGATCATCGCCGTGGCGGCCTCGCCCAGCAGGTGCGCGGTACGCTCGACGTCGCGCGCCGGCACCCCCGTGACGCGCTCGACCCGGTCCGGCCAGTACGACGCCACCACGCGCCGCACCGCCTCCCAGCCGGTGGTGCGCGCGGCGATGAAGGCGGGGTCGATCAACCGGTCGCGGACGGCCACGTGCAGCAGGCCGTTGGCCAGCGCCGCGTCGGTGCCGGGCGTGATCGGCAGATGCAGGTCGGCCAGCCGGGCGGTCGCGGTGCGCCTGGGGTCGGAGACGATCAGCCGGCCGCCGCGCGCCCGCTGCGCCTCGAAGTACTGCATGATCGGCGGCATCGTCTCGGCCGGGTTGGAGCCGGCGATCAGGATCGCATCCGAGCCCGGGATGTCGGCCAGCGGGAACGGCAGCCCGCGGTCGATGCCGAACGCGCGTAAGGACGCGGCGGCGGCCGACGCCATGCAGAAGCGGCCATTGTAGTCGATGTTGCCGGTGCCGAGCGCCAGCCGCGCGAACTTGCCCAGCAGGTAGGCCTTCTCGTTGGTCAGCCCGCCGCCGCCGAACACGCCGAGCGCGTTCGCCCCATGCTCCGCCCGGACGCGGAGCAGGCCGTCCGCCACCCGGTCCAGCGCCTCGTCCCAGCCGGCCGGCCGCAACGGGCCGCCCTTCACGTCGCGCAGCAGCGGCATGGTCAGCCGGTCGGGATGGTCGAGCAGTGCTGCGGCGGTCCAGCCCTTGCGGCACAGCCCGCCCTTGTTGGTCGGGAAGTCGCGCGCCGACACCGTCCAGGCGCCGGCGCGATCC
>CAXTVM010000103.1:0-3507 GCA_964247725.1 uncultured Acetobacteraceae bacterium
TCCAGGGCGGCACCCTGGTCGCCGACGGGGGCACCATCGACTATGCCGGGGGCACCCTTTTCAGCGTTACCCTTGATAGCGCGCTCGATCTCAGCGCCAGCAATGCAGAGGTCACGATCGAAAACGGCATCGCCTTTAGCGGCAGCGGTCCGGGGCAGATCCTCGACACCGGCAGCAACGCCGTATTGGCCTTCGAGTACGCCCAGACGCTCACCAACGTCGGCATCACCCTCGGCGCGAGCGGATCTTACTCTTCCCTCTCCATTGGACAGGGGCTGACCCTTGCCACCAACAGCACGCTGGCCACAGCGGGCGGGGCTTCCATCAGCGGCGACAGCCTGGACAACAAGGGCAGCATCACCGCCGCGGACGGCTCCCTATCCGACGGCGCCAACACCACTAATGAGGGCTCCATCGCCATCAGCGACGGTAACGCCAACTCCATCGGAGGCCTGATCAACACCGGCACGCTGACGATCTCAGGCAGCAACACGAGCGTCGAGCTCTCTGGTGAACTCGATAATACGGGCACCATCAGTGTCGGCAACGGGGCGACGCTCGAGTTTGGGGGAAATGTTTCCTACGACCAGATCGGGGATGTCGTCAGCAACGGTGGAACAGTGATCTTCAGCGGCACGCTGGACCTCACCGACAACACGCTCGACATCACCGCCGGCAGCCCCGCCTATTCCGATCTCCTGCTCAACGGCACCATCCAGAACGGCACAATCAAGACCGATGGTACCGGCATTCACTACAGCGGTGATGCGGTTCTTTCCGGCGTGACGATCGATGGCATCCTCGACGTTAGCGGGACCCCAAACTTCGATGCAGACATCATGGACGGTCAGGGTACGATGCTCACCATCGAGAACGGCCTGCAGCTCACCGGCACCTCGCCGGGACAGATCGTCGAGACCACCGCCAACCCGGTCCTGCAGTTCGCCGAAAATTCCACCAGCGACAATTTCTACGGCAATCAGGCCATCGACAACGTCGACATCACGCTCGGCAACTCCTACTTCAACGTCCCTTACGGCACTCTAACCTTGGGGCCGTCCACCGTGATGACGTTGGTGGTCGACGAGAACTTCGGCTCCGGAGCGGGGCTGACAAGGTTCTTCGAAGGGACGTTGGTCAACGAGGGGACGATCCTCGCCTCCGGCGGCGGTCTCGAAAACACCAACAGCTATTACCTCGCGGAAGGCCAAGGCTACCTTATCCAGAATAAAGGGTTGATCGCCGTCAGCGGCGGCACCTCGAGCAACCTGTACGACGTCTCCAACTCGGGGACGATCAGCATCTCCGGGGCCGGGTCGTCATTCGAGGCCCAGATCTTCGTCAACACTGGAATTATCGACGTATCCGATGGTGCCAGTGTTGGCGTGGCCACAGATAGCAACAACGGGCTGGGAGGAAATTACGGTACTATCGAGCTGTCCGGAAACGCCATCGCGTCGATTTACGACGAGGGACCTACCGGAGCCGGTCAATACGGCGATATCTCGTTTCATGATGGTAGCGGAACACTCTTCTTGAGCAACCCGAATGGATTGACTGATTATCCTGTAAAGGTTTCCGCAACACTCAACATGTTTCAGAGCGGCGACGTGTTGAACGTTGGCTACGAGATCGATAGACGGTCAGGTCCCTACACCCTCTTCCACAGCGGCAATACGCTCGAAGTCCTTGCAGGCCAAGGAAGCAGCATCATCCTCGACGACTTCGTGCTCACCGGCCAGGACTACAGCAACGCCACCTTTACCTTGACCAGCGACGTCATCACCATCGACGCGCCCTGCTTCTGCGCCGGCACGCTGATCCTCACCGACGGGGGCGAGCGCGCCGTCGAAGTGCTGGAGGTGGGGGAGCTGGTCGTCACGCTTGAGGACGGTGTGCGGGTGCTGATGCCGATCCGCTGGCTTGGCCGGCGGCGCGTGGTGGTGGCGCAGCACCCCGAGGCCGAGCATGTCGATCCGGTGCGCATCGCCTGCGACGCGATCGCTCCCGGCCTGCCAGTGCGGGACCTGTTCGTCTCGCCGGACCATGCGCTGTTCCTGGACGGGGTGCTGATCCAGGCGCGCCAGCTGGTGAACCACATGACGATCACCCGCGACAGCGGGCGCGCCACCGTTGCCTACCATCACGTCGAGCTCGACCGGCACGCGGTGCTGATCGCCGACGGCCTGCCCTGTGAGAGCTATCTCGACGGCGGCAACAGGGGTCAGTTCGACGCCCAGGGCACGGTCGTGCCGCTGCACCCGCCGGCCGTGGATGGCCCGCAGCGTCCCTGCGCGCCCGTGGCGACCGACGCGGCCGCCGTCCGGCCGATCTGGCAGCGCCTCGCCGAGCGGGCTCGGGCGCTGGGCCACATCGCGCCGGATCCGGAGCTCGAACCCGAGCTCCTGCCCTGGCTCGAGACTGCCGACGGCGTGCGCCTCGTGCCGTGCGGCGACGGGCTCCGCTTCGCGCTGCCGCCCGGCTGCGTCCGGGTCAGGCTGCGGTCGGCGAGCGAGCGGCCGACGACGCTCTCGCCCTGGTCAGACGACCGCCGCCGCCTCGGCGTCGCCATCGGCGCCCTCACCCTGCACCAGGGGGCCTGGCGGCAGGAGCTCGCCCTCTCCGACCTCTACGACGAGGCCGGCTGGTGGCCGCTGGAGACCGCGGGCGCCCTCGCCTGGCGCTGGACCGACGGCGACGGCTGGATCGACCTTCCGGAACCGGCCGAGGCGATCGGGATCACGCTGCATGCGATCATGCAGGTGCCGGCGCCGTCCTCGGTCAGCCTCGGCCGAGCGCCGTCGCTAGTCCGCGCGCGAGCCGGCTGACCAGCTGGCCCTGGCTGGTGGTTCCGGTCTTGTGCAGGATGCTCTTCAACCGCGCCTGCACGGTCTTCGGGCTGACCCCGCGCGCCTGCGCGATCCCGGCCACCCGGACACCGTCCAGCAACAGGGCCACCACCTCGGCCTCGACCGCGGTCAGGCCGAACTCGGCGGCCATGGCAGCGCGGTCCGGCACGATCGCCGGTCCGGTTCCGACACGAACAGCAGCACCAGCGGCCGGTCGGCGAGATCAGCGGAGGGATGGCGCCGCACCGGCACCGCCAGCAGCGCCACCGTGCCGGCCGGGGTCCCGGCCTGCAACTGCAGCACCGGCGGCGGCATGCCGGTCGGCACCGACGCGGCAGCGCTCTCGACCAGGCGGCCACGTCTCCGGATGCATCGCCGCGTTGTAGATCGCGCCCACAAGCTCGTCCGGCAGAACAGGCTTCATTCCTTGAGCATAACAGCGGCCGGATTTCTTGAGCATAACAGCGGCCGGCTACGATTTGTAACGGAAAAGGCCAGGGCTCGGCCCCTGGACCCCGCCAAAGGCAAGCTTTTGGAAACCTTAACTTAAGGAATTGGGTTCCGAGGGCCGCCGGCCCTTAGCGGGTCCAGGACAGAGCCCTAGCCTTCCTACCCCGCCGCCTGCTTGTTGCCGGACCCCTTCGCCGGCTGGTCCGGC
>CAXTVM010000104.1:0-3431 GCA_964247725.1 uncultured Acetobacteraceae bacterium
CGGGTCGGCCCGATCAAGGTGCAGCTGACCAGTTGAGCGGCCGGGTGCCCGAGCCTCGGCCAGGTCTCGCCTGGGGCGACCGCCTGCCGCCGCCCTATGCCGGCCCCGACCTGTATGCCTATGCGTGGGCGGTGCACGGGCTCTTCGCGCTCGGGCTGCTGGGCGGCATCACCACGGTGCCGGGGGTGATCCTGGCCTACCTGAAGTGCGGCGAGGCTGCCGGCACCCTCTACGAGAGCCACTTCACCTACGCCATCCGCAGCTTCTGGATCGGCCTGCTGCTGTCGGCCGTCGGCATCGCGCTGAGCTTCGTGCTGATCGGCTTCCTGCTGCTGGCGCTGGTCGGTATCTGGTGGATGGTGCGCATCATCCGGCCGGTGGTGGCGCTGCTGGAGCACCGGCCGATCGCCCGTCCGAGGGGATTCCTGTAGCCGCGGCGTTGCTGCCCGGGGTTGACCGCAGCCTTATGCGGCAAGCCACAGAACCGCATCGATCCTTTATCGGCAACCGCACAGATTAAGCTCATCCAAGGGCATCCCGTCGCCCTGGCGAAGAGAGACCCGACATGAGCGAGACCCTTCGTGACCGCCGCCTGCGCTATGCGCGGGCGATCCTGCAGTCCCGTTCAACATCGACGGCGCTGCTGGCAGAGACCTCCGACCTGGAGGGGCTGCGGGTCCTGGTGCTCGGCACCGCCCCGGCGAACACGCTGTGCGCGCTGATGCACACCGAGTGCCGCAAGGCCGAGGCCCGGCTTCCGGACGCCTACTGCGAGGCGCGGTCGGCGGATCTGGTGCTGGCGCCGCACGTGGGCCTCGTCACCATCGGCCGCGTCGTGGCGCAGGCCGCCCGCTCGCTGGACCACGGCGGCCGGATCGTCCTGGCGCTGCCGGCCGACGACCGCGACCTCCGGGCGGCGGCGCTACGGACGCTGGGCGAGTTCGGCTTCCTCACGCCGTCGATGGACGTCGACGGCGGCGAGATCAGGGTCCGGGCCGAGCGCGGTCCCTCGCCCACCCGCAACTGAGGCGTTCTCGGTCCTAGGGCGGGCACGGCCCGTCGCGGCCGGGTCTGACCCTAGTCATAACCGGTAACCGGCCGAATGCCCGGTCGGCTGAGCTTCTTTTAGTCATGCGCCTGACCCAGCGCGAAGCCGAAGCCAATGGCCCGGCCATGACTGAACGCCAACACTACTGTCTCGTGCCCCAGCTGCTGCAGGAGCCCGGAACGTTTGGTAACTATCCCACCCGGCACTGGTCACAGTTTCTTTGCTGCACCCGCTACGTCACTGTAAAAATGGATGTTGCTATCGTTTAAAAACGCTACATGGCTTGCCGTTCGCTGCAACTAACACTTAATTACATGCAGCAAGCCGTGGCACAGGCCATAACTTCCTACTAGGGCCTGTTAGCAGCTGAATCCATCTGGCACGGTTCGCGTTCTGCTGGCTTTTTGGAGGGCAGCCTGGATGCTGACGGATGGGCAGTGGGCGGTGCTGGGACCGCTGGTCGAAGCGTGCCGGCCGCCGGCGAAGGTGGCGCCGCGGAACCTGCGCCAGACGATGAGCGCGATCCTCTGGCGGCATCAGAACGGGGCGAAGTGGCGGGCAGTGCCGGAGGTGATGGGACCCTGGTGGAAGGCTGCCCAGACCTTCATCCGCTGGTCCAGGCTCGGCGTGTGGGAACGGCTTCTGCTCCTGGTGCAGAAGAACCGCGTCGAGCTGGGCATGATCTTCCTGGACGGGACCAACATCCGCGCCCACCACAAAGCCGCGGGTGCGCCTCGAAAGAGGATACGTCAGAACAACGCGACGAGCGTGAGGCGCTGGGCCGGTCTCGGGGCGGCTTCGGCACGAAAGCTTGCGTGATCACCGACGCCATCGGCCGGGCTGTCGCCTTCGTGTTGGCACCGGGCCAGGACCACGAGCTGCCTCACGCCATCCCGCTGCTGGACAAGCTGCCCGGCGTGCCGAAGTGGGTGGTTGCCGACCGGGGCTACAGCAGCCACGCCTTCCGGGAGCACATTTGGAACCTGGGCGCACGACCGGTGATCCCGACCCGCCGGAACGAGGAGACGCTGTCCTGTCCGTCCTGGATCTACACGAACCGCAACCAAGTCGAGCGGCTGTGGGCCAGGCTGAAAGAATGGCGTGCGGTCGCTACACGCTACGAGAAGACCGCACGCTCCTTCACCAGCATCCTCTGCCTCGCCGCTACATGCGACTGGATCAGGAGCTAACAGGCCCTAGGCCAAAAAGCGTTAGCACTTCACCGAGCTTATCAAGCAGCCCGGTGGTAGCTCCAGCTGTCCTTAATATCGAATTAGTTCGTATCAACCAGTTGCCAATCTTACTGACATCTGGATCTGTGTTTTCGACTATTTCTTCTTGAGTATTTCTTAGGTAGCGAAGCGCTGAGGCCTTAATGTCTTCTGTCAACGTTGATGCCTCTACTATAGCTTCGAGTTCTCTTAGTGAATCAACTTGTTTAGTACTTTCAGTATATGTTCTGCCAATCTGCACACTATTACCGGTCACGGCTGAATGTGCTGCCTGTCCTTGTGCTACGTTTTGAGAATTCTTTATACTGTACTTATCGCGCATATTTTCTCCCCCATTATTGCTGATATTAAAATTAATAGATGGAATAGTGGAAGTTCCACGACCCAGACTGATACTCCACCCTTCGAGTAAGCGCTTGTAAAAATCATTTTGCATAGACAGCATATCTACTTGCATTCGTAGATATGAAAACCTTGTCTGTAATGCTGCTACGAGACGACTATGCTGAATAGAATCAGTGAGCATTGGCATGTTATTTAGATTATCAGCTAAACGTAAGTGATTAACATAGTCGTCAACATCTTGCTGAAGATCTATAGGCGCCGTTGACATGTTGATGGTTACAACCTCGAATGCGAAATATATGACCCCTTGAAAGCGTGTATCAACTCTCAATCTGACTTGATAACCTTTTATCTGAGCATAGTCAGAAAATCCATTTAATGCATCTATTAACAAAGATCTGTATTCGTCGCCGACCATGATAGAGGCATATCGAGCTCTATCATTTTCAAAAAATTTTATTAACTCTAGTCTTGCATTCTCTATTTCTGATGTTCGCTCTTTCACCAGACTCTCCAAAAGATTCTGCCTAATCAACATCGATTTAACCCGTAACCGCCACATTAGCATTATCAAAATGCCACAGAATATAACTTCTATGCAAATAAATAGTGGATTGTGCGAAAATTTAATAATATTAAACTGCTCTCGCATATGGGTGGCTTCCAAAATGATTGAGCCTCTACATACCATCTGACCCATAGAGTCTCACTCTATCTTGGATGGTGTTGAGCAGGAAGTCGAACGAGCCCTGGGCCGCCGCCATCGCGTCGGCGTCGCGCGACACCAGCACCTGGTCGGCGCCGAG
>CAXTVM010000105.1:0-3253 GCA_964247725.1 uncultured Acetobacteraceae bacterium
GGATGGCCGTGATCAGGTCGGCAAGCCGGCGGCACGCATCTCGTCCATGAGCTCGTGCGACAGGAAGAGCATTTTCAGTTGATGAGCTCCGGCCGGAGTAACCGGCTACTGGCAGGGACGCCGCGCGAGGGTTCCGGTACCCGTTTTCCAACCGTAGCAGATCGGCGGATCGCCCGGCCCCGAAGAAGCCCGGATCGTATTGTCGGCCCAGGGCAGCAGATCAACTGTCTGTCCTCTTACGGAGCCGATGACCGAGACAAAATCATGGGTGTTCACAGAAAGCAACGTCGCATGCGCATCGTCAGCGCCGGTCTGGTAGTGCAGCAGCAGCGCGCTAACGCCAGGCGTCAGAGACCCGTAGATCTGGGCAATCACAGGCTCGTAGGCGCCTGCGTACCGCGCCGACCATATAAGTCTGGCCGAGCGTCCTTGCCTGCGGATAAGCGCCACGATGGATGTCTTGCGTGTCGGTCCGTCCTCGCTCCAGCATGCCCATAAGAGATCTTCATCATCCCGATCGACAGGCAGCAAAGATAAAGTCGAAAGACCCGTCTTCGCCAGCGCTAGCACGTCCCGCGTCGAACTTTTGGAAATACTCCTGTCTTGGCCGGCCGCCCAAACGGGCACTGTTAACACCAAGCCGATGAACAACGTGGCGACCGCGCTCTTCATCGCGCGGGACCGAGAGGAGTGGAGCCATTGACGATCTGGATGGACTCCAGTTCCATTAAGCCCGCAGTCGCATTGTTGACTGCATGTCCTGCAAGATAGGCCATTGCAGCATGACTAAGGTCAAGAACGCGATCCTCTCCGGCTTTCCCAGTGCCGATATCGTTAACCTCCACAACAACGTAACGACCTCGGTAACTCAACTTCAGTTTCGTTCCGAACGGCACAGCACCATGATGCTCGCCGAGGAGAGCGGCGGAGTAACCGGTTATGGAATAACGATCGATGTGATTCTTTCTTGAGTCTGCAACCTGACGATGGTTTAGACCATCATCATACATGGACGCCGTGCCAGTGAAGGGCAGTGGTTTCGGCATGATTGGATCGATCCCCAGCGCGATGTGCTGACGAAAGTGAACTGTCTCAACCGAATAGGCTATTCCTTCTCGGTTTTTGTTGGGCCGCGATACGATTGTCGCTGCCAATGAGTAGATGAAGGTGGGGCGATAGAACGCCAGGCTACGTAACATGCAATCACAGCTTTATTGGAGTATACCCTAGCGAAGCGTCAGCCTGAGACACTTTCTCCGTCTCAATAGGGTTGCTTTCGGCATTCTGGAACGATAACGTTCCGAGGTCTAGACCCTTCCGGAACAAGATGGCCTCCTACGGCTATGCCCGCGTCTCCACGCTGGACCAGGACCTGACCGTGCAGCGGCAGGCGCTGCGGGCGGCTGGCTGCGGGGTAATCCGCGCAGAGAAGGCCAGCGGCAGCCGGCGCGACGGCCGGACCGAGCTGCAGGTGCTGCTCGACTTCGTGCAGCCCGGCGACACCCTGGTCGTCACCCGCATTGACCGCCTGGCCCGCTCGATGAAGGACCTGCAGGACATCGTGCACGAGCTGAAGGGCCGCGGCGTGACGTTGCGAGCGACCGAACAGCCGGTAGACACCAGCACGGCGGCGGGTAAGGCGTTCCTGGACATGCTAGGCGTGTTCGCCGAGTTCGAGACCAGCCTGCGCCGCGAGCGTCAGCTGGAAGGCATTGCCCTGGCCAAGGCACGTGGCGTCTATCGCGGCCGCAAACCCAGCATCGACACGGTCGAGATCAAGCGACTGCGCGAGCAGGATGGCCTGGGACCGACCGCGATCGCCCGCCAGCTTGGTATTGGGCGGGCGTCAGTCTACCGAGCTCTCGGGAGCCCATGATGACGGCGGGCGTCGCCGTGCCGATCGAGGCGCTCGCGATGCTCCGCCGCCGGCTAGCCGCACTTCCGGCCCGCCATCCGCAACGCGGGCCGCTGCTGTCGTCGACCGCCGAGCTCTACGGCGTCAGCCGGGCGACGCTGTACCGGCTGCTCTGCGGCGAGCGCCGACCTCGCGACACACGGCGCGGCGACCCCGGCACCCCGCGCATCATGCCGGCGGCCGAGATCGAGCGCTGGTGCGAGATCATCGCCGCCATGAAGGTCCGCACCACCAACCGCAAGGGCCGCCACCTCTCGACCGTCCGCATCTTGCAGCTCCTCGTCGGGCACGGCGTCGAGACGCCCGATGGCCTGCAGAGGCTGCCGCCGGGCCGGCTGACCGCGTCCACGATCAACCGGCACATGCGCCGCCTCGGCTATGACCGTGATCGCATGACGTGCCAGCCGCCGACGGTGCGGTTCCAGGCCGAGCGGTCGAACGCGCTCTGGCACTTCGACATGAGCCCGTCCGACCTCAAGCAGCTGGCGACGCCGCCCTGGGTCGATCCCGACCGGGCCGGCGCACCAACGCTGATGCTGTTCAGCGTCGTGGATGACCGCTCGGGTGTTGCCTGGCAGGAGTATCGCTGCGTCTACGGCGAGGACGTCGAGGCGGCGCTGCGCTTCCTGTTCACCGCCATGTCGCGCAAGCCAGACGAGACGGACCCGTTCCAGGGCATCCCGGCCGCTCTCTACCTGGACAACGGACCGGTCGCGAAGTCGGCGGTGTTCGGGCGCGTGATGGAGAGCCTCGGCGTCGAGGTGGTCACGCACATGCCGGCCGGCAGCGACGGCAGGCGCACCACGGCGCGCGCCAAGGGCAAGGTCGAGCGGCCCTTCCGCACGGTCAAGGACGCGCACGAGACGCTCTACCACTTCCACCAGCCAGCCTCGGAGGAGGCCAACCGCTGGCTCGCGCGTTTCATCCGCACCTACAACCTGGGTGATCACCGCGCCGAGCCGCGCAGCCGGATCGAGGACTGGCTTGCGCACCTGCCGCCAGACGGCCTGCGTCAGATGTGCGCATGGGAGCGGTTCTGCGCCTTTGCCCGCGAGCCCGAGCGTCGTGCCGTCGGCATCGACTGCCGGCTGACGGTGGCGGGCGTCGCCTACGAGGTCGACCCCGAGCTTGCCGGCGAGACGGTGGTGGTCTGGTGGGGGCTGTTCGACCAGGAGCTCTGGGTCGAGCACGGCGAGGAGCGGTTCGGGCCCTTCCGTCCGGCCGGTGGCCCGGTCCCGCTGCACCGCTACCGCCGGCATCGCAAGAGCCGGCGCGAGGTCCGCGCCGACCGGGTTGGCGACCTGGCTCAGCAGCTCGCGCTGCCGCGCTCCGCCCTCT
>CAXTVM010000106.1:0-3105 GCA_964247725.1 uncultured Acetobacteraceae bacterium
CGTCAAACCGCTGCCAGGTCGCGCGCTGGCGCGAGCGCTGACAGATCCACGGTGCCAGCAGGACCATTGGGTCAGCGGTGGCGGCTATCGGCTGGTCGCTGGCTCTCATCCCTGATCCTGCGCCCCGGTTGACCGCGTTGCTGCCCGTCTGCAGCCTAGCGACACCAGAATCAGGTAGCACGAACAGGTGCCGCTTGGTCGACAGGATCTCACCACCCTGCGGGCTCAGCTGAACCTTCTGCCGCCTGTCGTGGTGCCCTGATGCTGTGGCTTGATCGTGCATGTCGCCTTCTGGCCGACCTCCCGTAGCGGCGCTGGTGTGTGCCTGGACATGTCGTATGAGGTTACTACCAACGAATATCAAGGCGGAGCTGAAAGCCCCGGGATATAGACCGATGCTATACTGTCTATAAAGGTTTGTGGCGACGCACCCATTAAGTTTGTAAGTACAATAACGCTCACGCCATCTTTAGGATATATAAACATTGCAGCTCTTTCTCCACCTTCGGGAGCGTAAGCGGGATGCATCTTGCGTAATATGATAGGCCACCCAGCAGCATATGCGTTGGCTGTTTCGTCTAGACCCACAAACGTTCCATCAGTCAATGGCCTTGGCCGCCACAGCTCGCTCAAGGCGTCTTTCGACGTGATGATCTCATTCCGCTGCAGCGCGATCACCCACCGCGCCAGATCGTCAGCCGTACTAACTATACCCCCAGCCGCCTCAATCGAGTATGGGATAGGTTCATGTCGCATCATGAGATGACCGGTCTTTTCCACCCCAACAGTGACGAAGCCTTTCATTTTGAGGCGTAGGAACGTATATGTTGGCACCTGATCCTTCGCGGTATGGTTGCCATACTGAACAGAAGTTGAGGTCAACCCGGCGATCTTGCTTTGATCTTGATAGATCAGACCTGCATACAGCAAGCCGGTCGTTCTTTCCAATACTTCTTGAAGAAGTGCGTAATTGATCTGGCAGTATTCAAACTTTGTTCCTGGAGCAAAGTGCAACGGCTGCATCTTCACGGCTGCCCATGCATGATGCTCGTCTCCGCCTCCAAATAGCTGTGCATTGTCATTCACTAATTCCGGAAGTCCGGACGTATGTGATAGAAGCTGATCCAGCGTCACCCTACCCCAGGAAGTGGGTAAGTTGGTCAAGTATGTCGAGACAGGCATATCGAGGTTGATTTTGCCCTTTTCGGCTAAGGAGACAATTTCTACACCTGTGAACGCTTTGGTAATCGAGTTGATAGGAAACAACGATTTTTCTGACACCGCCGCTTGAGTAGAGATATTCTCGATCCCGTAAGCGCGAGAGAGGACGATGGAGCCGTCCTTGACGACGGCGAGCTGAAGACCAGGGATCCTCCTCTCGTTCATCTCTCGCCTCACGATCGCGTCAACTTCCTTACCTGCTGATGGCGCTACCTGTGCCGCAGGCATGATCTCCAGACTGTTCGACGGCGATGCGCTCACTTGCTGGGCCCAGGCTGCAGCAGAGGTTGCTGCAACTGCTAGGAGGCGAAGTCGATATGGAGTCATGGTTTGGTTCCGCAGCGCTTGGATGAGCGGGCATTGTTCGGCACCCAGCCGTTCGGAGGAAGCAGGAACGACTCTATGCGGGCGGCCCCGGTTGCCGATCCTGCCCCAGCCGCCGTTAGGGTGATCCCAAGGCCGGCGAGCAGGGCCTTGAACTGGCGGCGGTCGAGGTTCATTGGTCGCTTTCGTGTCGGTCCAAAGGGTCAACTTCGGACGCTGGAGATGGAAGGTCAGAGCTTTGTTAGAGCATCTGCAATCCTCGGATCTTGACGCCAGAGGTCTAGCTTGAACTCGAGCGCATCATTTGGTATCTCGCGAAATGCCTGGACGGCACGATCGCCAATGAACAGGTGCCAAGTCTGCTGGTTCTCGGGTTGGCGAGATACCAAGGCAGTCGGATCGAGAACCGCCACATTCATTCCCTTCTGGGGATCCCGCACCGACAGGTAGCGAATGACGCCGATGCCGGCGTCGCGCGCTGAGTCTGCAAGGCCCTGGCAGGGGCCATAATTCGTCAGGTCCTCCCACAGCGATCTGTCTTGATCAAGGGGTTCGGTGGTGAGGTCGATCGCCAACCGGGAGCCGACCTGTACAGAATAGGCTGTATGCTCCAAGGCATTTCCCGGCAGGATCATCCCTTCGGCATCCAAGAAGAACAAGAACTTGTAGAATGCCATCTCGGCGATCGCCGTTTCCGGTGTGTCGGACGCGTAGAAGCATCCTGCTGACTGCTCGGCACGTCGGAAGCGGCTACCAGTCGGGTAGGGATAGTATCGAAAGGGCGTCTTCAGCAGGAAGTGCATGCCCGCACAGGCTGCGGGGAAAGGTGGCTTGCTACGTTCGAGAACGGTCTCAAGCAGCTGTTGCTCGTCCAGCGTGTCGACCAGCTTCATGGTCGAGACCTTGGATTGGCTCTCCACCACCCTCCAGGCGGGACCGCGCCATGACTTGGCCTCAGATGCGAGCGCGTCGGGCGTCCACATACTGCACAGCTTGCATGAGGCCGGAGATGGTCTTGATCAGCGAAATCGGCTCGCCATGAAAGGCCTTGTTCTCCGTGACCATCCAGGACCGTACAGCAGTATTATCACCGCCAACTATGGCATCGAGACCGCGGAACAGGCGAATCAGCAGGACTGCAAGCTCGTATGCCTTGGGATTCTTGTCGAGCGAGTAGTCACCGGACTTCAACCTGGACATGGTAGCCTCGGATAGGCCCAGAACATCGGCAAGGGCGGCATTCCTAAGCCCGAGCTGATCCGCAGCCCGCAAGGCGGCCCTCCCTACAACCGCCGCCTCATCGAGAGCGCCGGACTGGATTGGGCTATCAAGGTCGGGCATCTTTCTTCCTTGGAAAGGACAGGTGGCCATTCTTGCTAGAGAAGGTTAATTGTCTGTGTGAGTTCCCGCAAGAGCGATCATTGGCGGCGAGGGCTGACGACCTCAACCGACTGTGCCCTTCATCCTCGGCGCCGGCCGCTCCAGCCATCCGCCAGCACCCTGTGCGGATCTGTCAGCTCTCGCGCCAGCGTTCTGATGTTGGACGTGCGGCACGGGGAT
>CAXTVM010000107.1:0-3101 GCA_964247725.1 uncultured Acetobacteraceae bacterium
ACTCCGCACTCGGCTGCAACGGCCTCACCACGCACGTCGTGGCGGGGGTCGGCACCGTCTGCGAGCAGAACCAGGTCGGCGACTACGGCGTGATCCAGCCGAGCGACCGCCGCATCAGCGGGACCATGAAGGCGACCGTGAACCTGGGCCAGAACGCCCAGGGCTACGCCATGTTCACCTATTCGCAGAACCAGGTCGTCTATCCGGAGACCCCGCGCTACATCACCGACCACAGCCGGTCGAGCGATGCCAACCTGATCAACATCGTGCTGCCGGTGCGCCTCGCCAACGGCCAGCTCAACCCGAACGATCCCTTCGCCGCGCAGGGCTATGCGGCCCAACCCTTCTACCTGTTCGGCGACCTCAATCCCACCGCGATCGACTTCAACCAGGTCTTCCGCGGCTCCAGCGGCATCAACGGCACGGTCCCGTCGCACTGGGGCGGGGACTGGCACTACAATGTCGGCTTCGTCGGCATGGTCGACAGCCTGCGCCGCACCTTCACCGGCACGCCGACGTTCCAGGGCATCATCGACGCGGTGAACACCGGCTCCTACGACTTCGTGGACCCATCGCAGAACACCGCGGCGGCGCGCGCCGCCATCGCGCCCACCGACGTGAACGTCGCCACCTCGCAGGAGTACGCGCTCGACGTCGTGGTCTCGAAGGGGCTGTTCGAGCTGCCCGGCGGGATGACCACGCTCGGCCTCGGCGGCTCGGCACGCTACGAATCGCTGGCCGATCCAAGCGCCAGCCCGGACGATCCGAGCAACCCGAACGCGCAGTACCTGCGCAACATCAACCCGTTCTTCGCCTTCGGCCAGCGCAAGGTCGGCTCGACCTTCTTCGAGCTCGGCGTCCCGGTCATCAAGCAGCTCACCCTCGACGTGTCCGGCCGCTACGACAACTACTCCGAGGGCTTCGACAACTTCGCGCCCAAGGTCGGCGTCATCGTCAAGCCGATCCCGGAACTCACCTTCCGCGGCACCTACTCCAAGGGCTTCCGCGTGCCGAGCTTCGCCGAGACCGGCGGCGTCGAGGTCGGCTACACGCAGTCTCCACCGCTGCCCGCCTCGTTCCTGGCCATGCACCAGAACGCCGCCGGCAGCGCCCCGGACGCCTACGCGACGGCGCCCCCCATTGGCTTCAACACCGTCGGCAACCCGAGCCTGAAGCCGGAGCACTCCGACAACTTCAACGGCGGCGTGATCGTGCAGCCGAGGCCCTGGGCCAGCCTGTCCGCCGACTACTACTACATCAAGAAGAAGGACTTCATCACCACGTCCGACCCCACCCAGTCGATCAGCGACTACTACGCCGGCCTCAACCCCAGCAACGTCAGCGCGGACGTGGTCGACCCGGATCATCCGACCGCGATGCCGCGCGCCGGCCTCGTCACCGTCGACTACGTCAATGCCGCCAGCCTCAGCACCGACGGCTTCGACCTGCAGCTCTCCACCAGCACCCGCCTGCCGGGACCGCTGCGCGACGTGCGCTGGATCAGCAGCGGCACCGTCACCTACGTCAATAGCTACAACATCAATTTCGGTGGCGGCGACATCCAACACTATGCTGGCACGCTGGGTCCCATCGGCGTCACCTCCGGCTCCGGCACGCCGCGTTGGCGCACGAGCTGGCTCAACACCTTCCTCTACAAGAAGCTGACGGTGGGCGTCGCCACCTACTTCACCAGCGGCTACAAGACCACCGCGGAAGACTCGACCGGTCCCGGCACCGCCAACAACTGCGCCGACGCGCAGCAGGGGTTCGCGGGAGACCCGCAGAACTGCAGGGTCAACGGCTTCTGGGACGTCGACCTCACCTTCGACTACGCCTTGAACGACAGGCTCCACCTCTACACCAACGTCTACAACGTCGGTGACTCGGGTCCGCCGCTCGATACCGGCACTTACGGCAGCTACCAGTACAACCCAGCCTGGGCCGCGGCCGGTATCCTCGGGCGTTCTTTCCGCTTCGGGGTCACCGGCAAGTTCTGACCGGGACAGGCATCCCCGACCGCGATGGCGTCGCGACCGGGGATGCGGCGACGGATGGGCACCAGTCGGGCGATCCCTTGCGGCGGCGCGGACGTTCGCGCCGTCACGTCCGATCTCGGTGCCCAGCCGCTCGACCGTGCGCAGCACCACCGGATGCGCCTCGACGCGGCGGAAGCCGAGCCCGCCCAGCACCGCCAGCGCGTCGGCCTCGATGCCGCCGGCGGCGAGGATGCCCGGGCGGTGGCCGGAACCAGTCGCGCTCGGCGACGTCGGCGAAGCCGTAGAGCAGGATCGCGTCCTCGCGCACCACGGTCTCGACCAGCACCCGCGCCGGCTCCGGCGGCTGCGGCAGTGCGGCCAGCGTGCGGGTGGAGGCCTGCACCAGGTAGCCGACGCCGCCGACATCGACCACGCAGCGATCCGCCTCGAGCTGCGCCAGCATCCCGGTGAGCTGCGCGATCATCGGCGGCGGATGATGCGGGCGGCCGGCGCGCGGGCGGCCGGCGGACCGGTCGTCGTCACGCGGTGGAGGCCAGCGCGGCGCCGCTTCAGGTCACTTACTGGCGCCTGAACCGGACGCAAGGGTGCGCAAAAGGCGCGGTGCCGCAGGCCTCGGACCGCGATCACGACGGCAACCCGCTGCCGCCCTGTAGCCGAACTGCAACGGGTTTCTCATCTTTCTTAACAGACCTGCCATGCCGATGGTGCAGGCGTCATCGATTTGTTACGCCGTTCACGAAGCGTGTTGTTGCGTCGCGCGACAGGACGTTACCTGACGCGACCGGAGGCTATCCCGACCATGATCGTTCCGCCGAGGTTCCGGAACTCCCTGCTGCTCTCCACGGCCACCGCGGCCGGATGCCTGGCACTTGGCATGGCCGAGCCCGCCGCCGCCCAGACATCGACGCCTCCAACACCGGCGCAGACATCGGCTCAGACCCCGGCCCGGACGACCACCCAGGCAAAGACTCACAAGAACGCGCGCGCCAAGACCCGCAAGGCGGCGCACCCCTCCGCGAAGGCGCAGCCGGTACCGTTGACACCCGGATCCCCGTCCGGGACCGTCTCGGCGGCGCCCTTCGGCGCGCCCCAGAACAACGCCAC
>CAXTVM010000108.1:0-2709 GCA_964247725.1 uncultured Acetobacteraceae bacterium
GAGGTCGCTATGCCGAAGCCACAGCTCGCCTGGCTGCCCGAACCGACCGAGTTCACGCAGCGGATCAAGGCGCTGGAGGCCGCGGCCACCGTGGCGTGGGCCGACCTGGTCGCACTCGCCAACCTGCGGCTCGACTTCCTGAAGACCGAGCGGCTGGACCGGCTGATCCAGCGCCATTACGCGGATGCGCCGCCGTCCGGGCTGCCGACGCGGCCGGTGCGGCTGGCGATCCTGGGCTCGTCCACCACGGTCCACCTGCCGGCGCCGATCCGGGTCGCCTGCGCCCGGCGCAACATCTGGCTGGCGGCGTTCGAGGGCGAGTACGGGCAGTACCGCCACGATCTGGCCGATGCCGGCTCGGAGCTGCACCGGTTCCGGCCGGACGTGGTGCTGCTGGCGTTCGACGCCCGCCACGTCGCCGCCGGCCTCGACGCGGCGGCCGACGCCGATGCGGCCGACGGCGCGCTGGCCGGTGCGCTGGCCAGCATGGAGCAGTGCTGGCAGCTGGCGCGGGAGACGCTCGGCGCCTCGGTGATCCAGCAGGCGGTGCTGCCGACGCTGCCGGCGCTGATGGGCAACAACGAGCAGCGCCTGCCGGGATCGCCGGTGCGGCTGATCGCGCGGCTGAACGCGGCGCTGCGCACGCGGGCCGATGCGGCCGGGGTGCATGTGCTGGCGCTCGACGACGCGGCCGCGCGCGACGGCATCCTCGAGTGGCACGACCCGGTGCTGTGGCACCGCTCGAAGCAGGAGGTGACGCCGGTGGCGGCCCCGGTCTACGGCGACCTGGTCGGGCGGCTGGTGGCGGCGCTGCAGGGCCGCTCGTCGAAGTGCCTGGTGCTCGACCTCGACAACACGCTGTGGGGCGGAGTGATCGGCGACGACGGCGTCGAGGGGATCAGCATCGGCCAGGGCTCGGCGCTGGGCGAGGCGTTCCTGTCGGTGCAGGAGCATGCGCGGGCGCTGGCCAAGCGCGGCGTGATCCTGGCGGTGTGCTCCAAGAACGACGAGGCGAACGCGCTGGCGGCGTTCGAGACCCATCCCGAGATGGTGCTGCGGCGCGGCGACATCTCGGCCTTCGTCGCCAACTGGGACGACAAGGCGACCAACCTGCGCCGCATCGCGCGGGAGCTGAACATCGGCATCGACAGCCTGGTGTTCCTCGACGACAACCCGTTCGAGCGCAACCTGATCCGTTCCGAGCTGCCCGAGGTGGGGGTGCCGGAGGTGCCGGACGACGACCCGGCGCTGATGGCGCAGGTGCTGGCCGACGCCGGCTACTTCGAGGGGCTCTCGATCACCGACGAAGACCGCGAGCGGACCCGGCAGTACCAGGCCAACCGCGAGCGGACCGCGCTGGAGGGCTCCACCACCGACCTGCCCTCCTATCTCCGCAGCCTGGAGATGCGGCTGGTCTGGCGCCGCTTCGACCGCATCGGCCTCGGCCGGATCGTGCAGCTGATCAACAAGACCAACCAGTTCAACCTGACCACGCGCCGCTACACCGAGGAGCAGGTGCTGGCGGTGATGGCCGACCCGCACGCGTTCGGGCTGCAGCTGCGGCTGACCGACCGGTTCGGCGACAACGGCATCATCTCGATCGTCATCGGCCGCGTCGACGCGAAGGGCCGGTGCCACGTCGACACCTGGCTGATGTCCTGCCGCGTGCTCGGCCGCGGCGTTGAGGCGGCGACGCTGGCGCTGATCGTCGAGCAGGCGCGCGCACTCGGCGCCACCACGGTGTTCGGCGAATACGTGCCCAGCGCCAAGAACGGCATGGTGGCGGAGCATTACGCCAAGCTCGGCTTCGGCGGGCACGAGACCCTGCCGCACGGCGGCTCGGTGGCCCGGCTGCCGCTCGATGACTTCGAGCCGGCGACCAGCTATATGGACGTCGTACAAGCCGGCTGAGGCTTGGAAACGGGAGGACGACGCCTTGGCGACGGACGCGGAAATCTACGCAGGGCTGACCGAGATCTTCCACGAGGTGTTCGGGGACGACGGCATCGCCCTCACCCCGCAGACCACGGCCGCCGACATCGCCAGCTGGGACTCGGTGCGGATGGTCACCATCATCCTCAGCGTCGAGCAGCACTTCCACGTCAAGCTCCGCTCGCGCGAGGTGGACCAGCTCAAGAACGTCGGCGACATGGCGGCATTGGTGAAGACGAAGCTCGGGTAGGAGGAAGGCCAGGGCCCTGCCCTGGACCCGCCAAGGGCCGCGGCCCTTGGAACCCGATTCCTTGAAGTAGATGGGGCCTGGGGCCCGCGGCCCCAGTGGGATCCAGGGGCAAAGCCCTTGGCCTTCCTTAAGCTGGCGTCCGCGCGACCTTCGCTGGCTGCAGCAGCAGGCTCGGGAACAGCGCGAGCAGACCGCGATCGCGAGCCGGCCCCGGGCGTCGGCGAAGGCCATCGCGCCGGCCTGCTGCGTCTGCAGCTCGGACAGCGTGTGGGTGCCGCCGGCGGCCAGCAGGCGGCGCACCGGCTCGCGGCCGGGATCCAGGAACTGCACGACGTTGGCATCGCCGTGCACGGGCTCGCGCACGGCGACGATGGCGGTGACGACGGCGCCGCCGACCGCGAAGCCGATCGTGCGCAGCAGGTTGAACATCGCCGAGCCGGTCAGCACGTCCTCGGGTCCCAGCACGCTCGTGGTGAGCAGGGCGTTGGTGACGATCACCGCCAGCCAGCCGGCGGCCTACAGCTCGG
>CAXTVM010000109.1:0-2654 GCA_964247725.1 uncultured Acetobacteraceae bacterium
TGTAGCGCGACAATCAGGATGAGAAAGCGCGACAATCAGGATGAGAAGAAGCGACCGCAACGGCAACGATAATGTCGGCGTTGATTGCCGCGGGCAAGGGTTAAGTTGGGGCCTGATTGTCGGGGCGCGACACGGGGTCGAGGTCCTTGATTGTCGCGTAGCTCTGCGGCCGCCCGACGCCCTTGGTTTTACGTTCGAGGGCGGCGCGGCGGCGGTAGCTGTCGACGTTGATCTCGAAGATCGTGGCGTGGTGAACGAGGCGGTCCACGGCGGCGAGCGTCATGGCGGGATCTGGAAAGACTTGTCCCCAAGCTCCAAAGGGCTGATTTGCCGTAATCAAGGTGGACCGCCGTTCGTATCGGGCGCTGATCAGCTCGAACAGGACGGAGGTTTCCGCCTGGTCCTTGCTGACGTAAGCGAGGTCGTCGAGGATCAGCAGATCGAAGCGGTCGAGCCGGTTGATCGCGGCCTCGAGCGCCAGCTCGCGGCGCGCCACCTGGAGGCGTTGCACCAGGTCGGAGGTGCGGGTGAACAGCGCGCGCCAGCCGTTCTCCACCAGGGCCAGCCCGATGGCCGACGCGAGATGCGTCTTACCGCCGCCGGGTCCACCGATGAGGATCAGGTTGGCGCCCTTGTCGATCCAGCTGTCGCCGGCGCAGATCGCCAGCACATGGGCCTTGGAGACCATCGGCACGACGTTGAAGTCGAAGCTGTCCAGGGTCTTGCCGGGCAGGAGTTGGGCCTCGGCGAGATGGCGTGCCAGGCGGCGGCGGTCGCGTTCGGCGATCTCGTGCTCGGCGAGGCTGGCGAGCAGCCGGGCTGCGGGCCAGCTCTCCTTGTCCGCGCGCTCGGCGAAGCCCGGCCAGTCCTGCTTGATCGCGGGCAGGCGGAGGTCGTTGAGCATCAGCGTGAGCCGTGCTGTGTCGATGGTTCCGGTCATGCCGCTTCTCCGTCGAGGGTGGTGTTGCCGAGCAGCGCCTCATAGGCGGCCAGCGGCGTGAGGTGGACGACGACTTCGGGCAACCGGGCGGGGTCGGGGGCGAACCGTGCGCGCAAGTCGGCGATGCCCGGGAGCTGGCCTGCCGAGAGGTCGGCCGCGAGTGCGGCGGCGAGCTCAGCCTCGCAGCCGCGGTCATGAGCCAGCGCGAGCAGGTCGACCATCAGGCGGCACGCCGACCGCTCCGGCAGCTTTTCGAGCAGCCGGTCAAAGGTCAGGCGATAGGCGTCACGGGGGAACAGCTGGTCGCGGTAGACGAGGTTGAGCAGCGCCATCGGCTTGCGCCGCAGGGCATGGATGACGTGGCGGTAGTCGACGACATGGTCGCGCTTGCCGCTGGGGGTCGCGCGGCCCCGGTCGAGCGTCATCAGCAGCGTGCCGCCGATGAACAGGTCGAGACGGTCGTCGTAGAGCCGGACCCGCAGGCGATGGCCGACCAGCCGGGACGGCACGGTGTAGAAGACCTTCTTGAGCGTGAACCCGCCCGAGGAGGTGACGGTGACGACGGCCTCCTCATAGTCGGGGGTCCGCTGCCCCGGCAGAGGCTGCAAGGCTGTCCGCTCGGCGTCGATGCGCTTGGCGTGGTGGGCGTTCTTGCGGCTGACGATCTCGTCGACGAAGCAGCGGTAGCCCGCGAGGTCGTTGAAGTCCGGGGTGCCGCGCATCAGCAGCGCGTCTTGGAGTGCCTTCTTGAGATGGCCATGGGCGCTCTCGATGGCGCCGTTCTCGTGCGCGACGCCGCGGTTGTTGCGGGTGGGCTGCATGCCGTAATGGGCGCACAGCGCGTCGTAGCGCCGGGTGAGGTCCTCCCGCGCATCCTGGTCCAGGTTGCGGAACGCGGCTGAGAGGCTGTCGCTGCGATGCTCGAGCGGCGCGCCGCCGAGCGCCCAGAGCGCGTTTTGCAATCCCTCGGCCAGTGCGACGTAGCTCTCGCCGCCCAGGATCACATGGGCATGCTCGAAGCCGGAGTAGGCAAGCCGGAAGTGATACAGCCGGTGATCGAGCCCGGCACCTGCAACGGTGACGCCGAGATCGGCCATGTCGCTGAAATCCGACAGACCCATGCGGCCGGGTTCATGGACCTGGCGGAAGATCACCTCCTGGTCCGCGCCATGCAGCGCGCGCCAGGACCTGATCCGGCGCTCAAGGGTCCGGCGCGCCCCGGCGGACAGGTCGGGATGGCGCCGTTGCATCTCTTCAAAGACCGCGACGACGCGCAAGCCAGGCGCCGCCTTCAGCATCGGCACCACCTCAGCCTCGAAGAAATCAACCAGCGGGTCGGGGCGGCGACGGCCGCGGGGTTGCTTCTGTGATGACGGAAGCTGGTGGCTCTGCTCATGGCGGTAGGCAGTGGCGGTGCTGACCGCTGCCTTGGCCGCAGCGACCGCCGGGCCGTTTGTCTGTCGGAAGGTCATGTAGAGCCTCATCTGATGATTGGTGACATGGCGACCGGGCAATGGGTGGATCCCTTCGGGGGGACCCATCCACAGACCAGACCTGTCGCGATCACCAGACCCTCGCCCCCCCTCTGGGGACCTCAGGTCAGGTTTTCTGTCGCTTGCGCCTCCGGTCGGGCTTCGCCCTCCCTGCGCCGCAAGCGACAGAACACTTTCTCATCCTGATTGACGGACTTTCTCACCTTGATTGTCGCGCTGCA
>CAXTVM010000110.1:0-2650 GCA_964247725.1 uncultured Acetobacteraceae bacterium
GCCCGGCACGTCCCGCTCGGCCAGGCACTGCGCGACGATGCGGGGGCGGCGAACAAGAACAGGCTGCTGGCCCTGCTCATGCCCGTCCAACGGGCGGCGGAGGCCTGCGCCTGGCTGCGGCCCATGGTGGAGGCGGGCGAGATCTTCCATCCCCTGCGCTGGTCGGTCCAGGACGCCGCGCAGTTCCTGTCGAGCGTGCCGGACTTGGAGGCCGCCGGCGTGATCGTACGCATGCCCGCGTCGTGGACAGCGAACCGTCCCGCCCGGCCCCGCGTGACGGCGACGGTGGGCGCACGCGCGCCGTCCGCCTTTGGCCTCGACGGCCTGCTGGATTTCCACGCGGAGATGACGCTGGAGGGCGAGCGGCTGACCGAGGCGGAGATCGGCGCGCTGCTCGAAGGGACCGGCGACCTGGTGCTGCTGCGCGGCCGCTGGGTCGAGGTGGACCGCCATCGGCTCGGGCGCACGATGCAGCGGTTCCGGGACGCCGAGCGGCTCGCCGCGCAGGACGGGCTGAGCTTTGCGGAGGCGATGCGGATGCTGGCCGGCGCTGCCATCGCCGATGACCCCGGCGACGCGGCGGCGCCCGACTGGTCGCGCGTGACCGCCGGGCCGTGGCTGGCCGAGACGCTGCAGGCGTTGCGTGCGCCCGACGGGGCCGGCATCGAGCCCGGTGCGGCGCTGCGCGGCACGCTGCGGCCCTACCAGAAGGCGGGGGTGCAGTGGCTGCAACTGCTGTCCGGCCTCGGGCTGGGCGCCTGCCTGGCCGACGACATGGGGCTGGGCAAGACCGTCCAGGTGCTCGCCCTGCTGCTGATGCAGCGGGTGCCGCGCGGCGGGCAGGCGTCCCCCAAGCCGCAGCCGAGCCTGCTGGTCGCGCCTGCCTCGCTGCTCGACAACTGGATGGGGGAGCTGGAGAGGTTCGCCCCGACGTTGCAGGCGAGGATCGTCCATCCCTCCGCGATGACGGCCGCCCAGCTCAGCTCGTTCGGACCGGATGACGCCGCCGGGCTCGACCTGGCCATCACCAGCTACGGCTCGCTGCTGCGCGTGCCGGGCTTGTCGCAGGTGGCCTGGCGCTTTGCGGTGCTGGACGAGGCGCAGGCGATCAAGAACCCGAACGCCAAGCAGACCAAGGCGGTGAAGGCGCTCCAGGCGCGGTCGCGGATCGCCCTGACCGGGACGCCGGTGGAGAACCACCTGGGCGACCTGTGGTCGATCTTCGACGTCATCAACCCGGGCCTGCTGGGCACGGCGCGGCAGTTCGCGCGCTATGCCAAGGGCCTCGCCGAAGGGCAGCAGAACCCCTACGGGCCGCTCCGCACCCTGGTGCAGCCCTACATCCTGCGGCGCATGAAGACCGACAAGTCCGTCATCGCCGACCTGCCGGACAAGACCGAGGTGAAAGCCTATTGCAGCCTCTCCCGGCGGCAGGCGGCGTTGTATGCGCAGGCGGTGCAGGACCTGGCGGACCGCCTGGCCGACGCCGACGGGATGGAGCGCCGGGGCGTCGTGCTCGCGACGCTGATGCGCTTGAAGCAGATCTGCAACCATCCCTCGCAGTGGCTGGGCGACCAGGTCTGGGCGGAGGCGGACAGCGGCAAGTGGGCGCGCCTGCGGGAGATCGCCGAGGTGGTGGCGGCCCGACAGGAGAAGATGCTGGTGTTCACCCAGTTCCGCGAGATGACGGCGCCGCTCGCCACCCTCCTGGGCGGCATCTTCGGGCGGCCCGGGCTGGTGCTGCACGGCGAGACGCCGGTGAGGCGGCGCGGGTCGCTGGTGCAGGCGTTCCAGGGCGACGAGGCGGCGCCGTTCTTCATCCTGTCCCTGAAGGCCGGAGGGGCCGGGCTGACGCTGACGGCCGCGTCGCACGTCGTGCACTTCGACCGCTGGTGGAACCCGGCGGTGGAGAACCAGGCCACCGACCGCGCCTTCCGCATCGGCCAGAAGCGGAACGTGCTGGTGCACAAGTTCGTCTGCCGCGGCACGGTCGAGGAGCGGATCGATGCGCTGATCGAGTCCAAGACCGGGCTGTCGGACGCGTTGCTGTCCGGACCCAACGAGGTCAACCTGACCGAGATGGACGATGCGGGGCTGTTGCGGCTGGTCGCGCTTGACCTGCATGCCGCGATGCAGGACTGACCCGGGATGTCGCGCGACTACGATGACGATTGGCCCGCCTACGTTCCCGTCGCCGAGCGCCGCCGCCAGGCCGAGCGCGAGGCGGCGAGGCTGCGCAAGAAGGGCCAAACGCTGGCGCCGGTGCGGATCGAGGGCCGCGCCATCGCCGGCACCCCCTGGGGCAAGGCTTGGTGCGGTAACCTGGAGAGCTACCGCGACTACGAGAGCCGGCTGCCGCGGGGCCGGACCTACGTGCGCAACGGCTCGGTGATCGACTTGCAGATTGGGCGATGCGAGGTCAAGGCGCTGGTCAGCGGATCGTCGATCTACAAGGTCGCGATCGGGATCGGCGCCGTGCTCGCCGCGCAATGGCGGGCGCTGTGCGCCGACTGCGCGGGCCGGATCGACTCGCTGGTGGAGCTGCTGCAGGGCCGGTTGTCCAAGGGCGTCATGGAACGCATGAGCCGCCAAGGCGCCGGCCTGTTTCCCAAGCCGTCGGAGATACGGTTCTCCTGCACATGCGAGGACC
>CAXTVM010000111.1:0-2529 GCA_964247725.1 uncultured Acetobacteraceae bacterium
GGTATTCATCCGGCGAGGGCCGCGGTTGCACGTGGTCAGGCTGCGGCTGCGATGTTCTGGGCGGGTTTGCGCCAGTTCCAGGGCAGCAGTTCGTGTAGGCGGGATGCGGGGTGGTCGTTGATCCGGCGCAGCACGTCAGCGAGCCAGGCGCGCGGGTCGGTGTCGTTCAGCTTGGCGGTGATGATGAGCGAGTACATGGCCGCCGCGCGGTCGCCGCCGCGGTCTGATCCGCAGAACAGCCATGATTTTCTGCCGAGGGCCACACCACGCAGGGCGCGCTCGGCGGCATTGTTGGTCAGGCAGATGCGGCCGTCGCTGGTGAACCGGCTGAACGTGTCCCAGCGCTTGAGCATGTAGTCCATGGCCTTGGCGACCTCGGCGTGCCGGGACATCTTGCCGCGGGCAGCCCGCATCCAGGTTTCCAGGTCGCCGACCAGGGGTGCAACGTGCCTCTGCCGCACGGCCAGGCGCTGGTCTACGGGCAAACCGTTGATGGTGCGCTCGGCATCGAAGATGGCGTCGATCCGCCGCACGGCCTCGGCGGCAAGTGGCGCGCGGGCGAGCTGGGCCAGATCAAACAGCTTGCGTCGGCCATGTGCCCAGCAGCCAGCTTCGGTGATCGGTCCTGGCTTTCTCCCGGGATGGTAGAGGTCCCCGAACCCGGCGTAGGCATCGGCCTGCAGGATGCCGGCGTAGCCTGCCAGGTGCTTGTTGGGGTGCTCGCCGCGGCGGTCCGGCGAGTAGTCGAACACCGCTGCTGGCGGGGCTGGCCCGCCGAACGGCCGGTCGTCGCGCACGTAGGTCCACAGCCGGCCGGTCGTCGTCTTGGTCTTCGCCAGCACCGGCACGGTGGTGTCGTCGCCGTGGATGCGCTCACCGGCCAGCACGTGCGCCCGGATCAGCGCGACTAGCGGCGCAAGCGTCGCCGTGCAAGCCCCGACCCAGTCCGCCATGGTGGACACGTCCAGCTCGATGCCCTCGCGGGCAAAGGTCTCGCTCTGGCGGTTCAGCGGCAGGTGCTGGCTGAACTTCGCCTCCAGGATGGTGGCCAGCAGCTCAGGGCCAGCACGCCCGCGGGCAATCGGGTGGAACGGCGCTGGTGGCTGGCTGACGGTCTCGCACGCCCGGCAGGCCATGCGCTCGCGCACGGTCTGGATCACCTTCCAGTGCCGGGGCACCACCTCCAAGGTCTCAGTCACGTCCTCGCCCAGCTTGGACAGCCGGCCGTTGCAGCACGGGCAGCAGGTCGGCCCGGGGATGACCACGCGCTCGCGCGGCAGATGCGCCGGCAGCAGCCCGCGCACGGGCTTGCGGCGGATCGGCCGGCGGGCGGGCATGCCTTCCATCTCGGGATCCAGCGCCGCCTCGTCCTCGGCTGCGGCGGCCTGCACCTCCTCGAGCTGCAGCTCCAACTGATCGAGCAGCTTGCGCCCGCGCTCAGACGAGGCGCCGAACTGCTCGTGGCGGAGTTTCGCGATCAGCAGTTTGAGATGCGCCACCATCGCTTCGGCGCCCGACGCGCGCGCCTCGGCCTCGCACCGCGCCAGCTGCTCAGCGGCCAGGGCGGCTCGGAGAGCCTCGATGTCGTCCGGGACAGGGGCGGTGGCGGGCGTCACGCACAGGAGTCAACCACGCCTAGCCGGGCCTGTGTACCCCCTTTGTGCAGTAGGCCGTCAGCCAGCCATCTCCGGCCGCCAGCTCCGCTGCGGGGTCCTCCAGTCAATCCCTTCCAGCAGCATCGCGAGGGTTGCCGGGGTGAGCGAAACGACACCGTCCGTAGCCTGCGGCCACACGAACCGCCCCCGTTCCAGCCGCTTGGCATACAAAGACATGCCGGTCTCGTCGTGCCAAAGGATCTTCACCAGGTCAGCCCTACGGCCCCGGAAGATGTAGAGATCACCCCCGTGCGGATCACGTCCCAGCGCCTGCTGCACCTGCAAAGCCAGGCCGTTCATCCCCCGACGCATATCCGTGTGCCCGTTCGCCAGCCAGACCCGCACGCCGGAGGGCAGCGGGATCATCCGCGCACCGCCGCCATCACGCGGCGCAGCGCCACCAGGCCGACGTCCGCACCCACCCGGATGCAGGTGCCGTCCGGCAACGCAATCTCGATCCGCTCCGGCGCGGGCGCCGCTGGACCAGGCGACGGGCCAGCACCGGGCAGCGCAAGCGCAGGATGGCCAGGCGCAGAATGGCTCAAGGGCGGCAAGTCGCTCGTGATCTGCACCGGCATGAACACCGGCATCGGCGCCGGCGCCAGCATCCCGCTGCGGACCTGCGCCCGCCAGTTCCACAGCAGGCCGCGGCTCACCGCATACCGACGGGCCACCGCCGCGAACGACGCGCCGGGTTGCTCCACCTCGGCCACGATCCTCAGCTTCTCCTCCAGCCGCCAGCGGCGACGGCGCTCAACCCCGGTGATGATCTCCATCCAGACACCCGCCTCCGATCTTAACAGCGCTCGTACAAACGCCGCTAAGATCACCAGCCAGGGTCACAGATGCCAGGCGGTGACCGCCGGACGGATAC
>CAXTVM010000112.1:0-2402 GCA_964247725.1 uncultured Acetobacteraceae bacterium
AATGGCAGGGATGGGTCGGACCGGTCCCGGCCGTTGCGTTACGCCTGTCGGTCGGGTCCCCTCGGTCGAGTTCGAGCCACCCGATGGAACAAGACAGCCATGGGTTGCGGTATCGTTGCAGAGCCGAATGATCCGGAGCCTCCTGACGAGTCGTTATCTAAACGGTTCAGTCGTCAAGATCAGTTCAGGCGCGGTGCCTGGCCGTATCCGCTGTCTGGTCCACAGAGGATACTGGTCGAGGACCTGGTCTCGCCGCATCCTTGATCCAAACATGTCGGGATGCTTCGAGCCGTTAATCCCTTACAACGGCGTCCGTTTATAAGTCAGTAATGAACAGGATGATTTACTCACGATTTTGTGATGAATGCGCGCCGGCCGTTGGAAGTTGCCTCCCGGCATTTTTAACTAATGCTTCAGAATATCTGTTGAGTTTGAGCCAGCTGAAGTAGGCCTCACGCGACAGGTTCCATTATGACCGATCAATCTCAGCCTGAAAACTCTGCAGACGTATTCTCTGTGTTCGTCGGCGCAGCCTACTACATGGAGCAGCTTCTTGATCCGCATGTCCTTCAGGGTCTTCTCGCCGCAGGCGACATCGGCCTTTATGGTCACGGTATCGGTGTCACCCTCAGCAGCTGGGATGGTACTCTCGACACGATCGTCGACAGCTTCGCCGGAAGGGGCAGCGGCGTTGGAGAGTTCGGCGACTCGCTTGGTTTAGCTCAAGGCAGCGTAACCATCGCCAACGCAACGTCAGCTGACCAGAGGCTCTATGTCGGAACAGAACTGAGATCGGAGAACGGCCTACTCTTCCAGATTACCGACAACGTCAATCAAGCGCCTACCTATTTCGATCCGGGTACCGGTCAGTTTTATTACCTGCTGGCGCCGGGAGCGCAATACAACCTGACCATAGAGTCTGAGACAATCGGAACAAGCGCGAACTTAGCTGCAGACGAGATACCGAAGTTCGCAACCTCATCAGCCTTGACGATTACCGCTTCGACCGCAACCACAGGCGGAGAGGCATGGTCCAGCTACTCCGACAATGGCGCCGTCCAGACCTGGGGCTCGGCGGACGGCAGCTACACTACATCTTCTGGTTTTTTCACCAATGCTGCCGGCCAGTATGCGGCCACTTATTCAAACAATAACTACTCAGTGGGTGAGGCGAACGTAAACACTGACGTCAACCAGGTATGGACCGAACAAGACCTGCTTGCGTGGGAAGGCTACGTAGCCAATGCTCGGTCGATGGGCGTCCTGAACCTGGCACCTGTCTGGGGGGATGCGACTTTTGGTCCCAATACGCCTGGTAACTTTGCCACGTCGCCGTGGTATCAGACCATACGCGAAGCCGCACTCTACAGTGGTGGCATCAGCTTTGATCTGCCGCCAAACTACGGCTTCGCTCGCGGCACGGCCTACCTGGACAACATCGTCCAGCAGATACAATGGGCGACCGCCAACGGCCTGCGGACATCCGTGATCGTTTCGCCCTGGGATGCCGATGGCGCGCCCGGCAACTACGACGACACCTTCCTGGCGGCAACGCAGAAGCTGGTCGCCTTCCTGAAGGATGCCGGGGCGCTTCCCTCGCAGTTCATCGTCGAGAACTACGACAGCGACAAGAGTTCCAACGCGTTCAGCGCGTCCGACCCGAACAGCCTGAACTCGGTGGCTGAATATCTCGCCACGATACCTTTGGTGTCCTCGAACTCCGAGAGTGGCTTGGAGACGTCCTCCGGCGCCGCCGCCGACCTGATCATCACCGGCCAGGGTCCGCAGCTCGCCGTCGGCCCGCACGCCGTCGACATCCTCGGCGACGCGTCGCTGTTCGGCGAGAGCGACAGTCAAGCCGTGACGGCCGTCGTGACGCTGTCGACGACCCAACTCGGCTACCTGTCCAGCGGCTCCGGATCCGTCAGCGCCGATGGAAGCAGCGTGAGCCTGACCGGAACCGTACAATCGGTGCGGGCCGAGTTGCGGGCCATCACCTTCACACCCGCCGCCACCGCCATCGGCCCGGTCACCCTGAACGTCACCGTCACGGACCCAACCAGCTCCATCAACACGTCGACCGACCTTCTGGTGGACACGCACACCCCGGCCGCCCCCGGCCTGGGCCTGGCGCGCGACACCCTGGTGCTCAACGTCTCCGAGGACGCCTGGGTCGCCAACGCCCAGTTCACCGTCGCCGTCGACGGCCACCAGATCGGCGGCATCTACACCACCAGCGCCCTCCAGAACGCCGGCCAGTCCCAGAACATCACCCTGACCGGCAGCTTCGGCGCCGGAACCCACCTCGTCGACGTCTCCTTCCTCAACGACATCTACGGCGGCAGCCCAACCCGCGACACCAACCTCTACGTCAGCACCATCACCCTCGACGGTCAGACCAC
>CAXTVM010000113.1:0-2376 GCA_964247725.1 uncultured Acetobacteraceae bacterium
ACGCTACGACTTCACCCGCCAGTTCGCCCTCCGCGGCACCGTCAGCAACGGCTTCCGCGCACCGACCCTGGCGGAAGAGAACTTCAGCGCGCTGAACGTCGGCCCCACCAGCGCCAGCGGCGACCTCGCGGTGAACTCCGCCGCCGCCCGCTCGATCGGCGCCGTCCCGCTGAAGCCGGAGCGCTCGACCAACGCCTCCGTCGGCGTGGTGCTGGAGCCGGTCCGCAACCTCAGCATCACCGCCGACATCTACCAGATCAACATCCGCGACCGCATCGTCGGCGCCGGCGGCGTCACCGGCCAGGCGGCGGAGAACGCGATCCAGCTGACCGGCACCCCGATCGCGTCCGGCGTGGCGCTCGACCAGATCTCGGCGTACTACTTCGCCAACGGCGCCAGCACGCGGACCCAGGGCGCCGACATCAACGCCGACTACTTCTCCGACTTCCGGCGCTACGGCACCGTCAACTGGACCGTGGCCCTCGACCTCAACCGCACCCGGCTGCACCATCTCGGCACCGACAGCCAGGGCGACCCGTTCCTGACCGCGCAGGGCGTCGGCTACATCACCACCGCCAACCCGCGCAGCAAGCTGATCCTGAACGCGTTCTGGAAGATCGCCAAGTTCGACGTCAACGTGCGCGAGACCCGCTGGGGACAGGCTACCACCGAAGAGTCCTACGCCGACCTGGCGCCGTCGGCGCTCGCCTTCTCGGGCAGCCAGTTCTACCAGTTCAGCCAGACGCCGGTCTGGCTGACCGACCTCGAGATCGGCTACCAGGTCACGCCGCATATCCACTTCGCGGTCGGCGGCTCCGACATCTTCAACATGCAGCCGCGCGAGCTCCCGGCCGAGCTCGGCTACGTCAACGTCTCGCGGTTCGACCAGACGTCGCTGCAGATCCCGATCACCGGCGGGTTCTACTACGGGCGGCTGAACTACACGTTCTGACAGCAAGCAAGGCCAGGGGCTCTGCCCCTGGCCTTCTCCGCCGCGCATACCACCGCGCCAGCACGGCGCAGACGAACAGCTGCAGCTGGTGGAAGATCATCAGCGGCAGCACGATCTCGCCCACGATCGCGGCCGGGAACAGCACGCCGGCCATCGGCACCCCCGACGCCAGCGTCTTCTTCGAGCCGCAGAACACGATCGCGATCTCGTCCTCGACGGCGAAGCCGGCCGCCCGCGCACCGAGGCGGGTGACCAGCAGCACCGCCGCCAGCAGCACGGCGTCGACCAGCAGCACCAGGGCGATCTGGCTGGCCGGCACCTTGTGCCAAAGCCCCTGCACCACCGCCTCGCTGAACGCGGTGTAGACTACGATCAGGATCGAGCCGCGGTCGGTCAGGCTGAGCAGCCGGCGGCGGCGCAGCACCCAGCCGCCGATCATCGGCTGCAGGAGCTGTCCGCCCATGAACGGCACCAGCAGCTGCAGCACGATGGCGATCACGCTGCCTGCCGACACGCCGCCGCCGTGGGCGGCGCCGGCCAGCACCAGCGCGGTCAGCAGCGGCGTGATGGCGATGCCGAACAGGTTGGACGCGGTGGCCGAGCAGACCGCGGCCGGGACGTTGCCGTGCGCGATCGAGGTGAAGGCGATCGAGGACTGCACGGTGGAGGGCAGCACGCAGACGAACAGCACGCCCAGCCACAGGGTGGGCGTCAGCAGCCCGGGCAGCAGCGCATGCAGCCCCAGCCCCAGCAGCGGGAACAGCCCGAAGGTGCAGCCCAGGATCGCCAGGTGCAGCCGCCAGTGGCCGAGCCCGGCGAGGATCGCCGTTCGCGACAGCCGCGCCCCCTGCATGAAGAACATCAGCGCGATCACGGCGATCGTCAGGCCGTGGAACAGCGGCACCGCCTCCCCCCGACAGGGCAGGACCGAGGCCAGGGTCACGGTCGCGATCAAGGCCAGCAGGAAGGGGTCGGGCTTGAGCAAGCGGATGCGGCCTCCAGGCACGGTGCGGGCCGGGCCTGCGCACCCTCAAGTTGCCACCCTGCGGAGGCTGGGCCACCCTTAGCTCCCGATGACACAGATCTCCAAGCCGCGCGCGTTCCTGATCCTGGTCCCGTTGCTGGGATGCTGGCTGGGCCCGTCCGTCGGGCGGGCCGCCGACCTCGACCTGGCCGATGGCTGCGCCACCGCCGGGAGCGCCAGCCTGCACGAGGAGGCCGGCCCGCACGCCGGCTTCGACGCCGGCCGGCTCGAGCTGGTGGTGCCGGGCCTGGCCGGCGCGCCGGCGCTGCACGCCGCGCGCCTGCACGTCACCACCGGGGGCCCTGCCGCCGGCCTGACGCCGTCGCAGCTGGAGCAGGCCTCCACCGCGGCCATGACGGCACTGTTGACCGCCCTGTCCGGCCACCGCGACGGCGGCTGC
>CAXTVM010000114.1:0-2171 GCA_964247725.1 uncultured Acetobacteraceae bacterium
CCAACGACGACAACGTCAAACTCAGTCTCAGACATCTCAGACCACCAGGCTCAGCGGCGACTCGACCACGGACTTGAACGCCGCCACCCACTGCGCCGCCAGCGCGCCGTCGACCGCGCGATGGTCCACAGACAGCGTCGCCGTCATCACCGTGGCGATCTCGAGCCGGTCGCCGTCCTTACCCGACCGCACCACCGGGCGCTTTTCGCTGGCGCTCACCGCCAGGATGCCGGCCTGCGGCGGGTTCAGGATCGCCGAGAACTGCTTCACGCCGAACATGCCCATGTTGGAGATCGAGAACCCGCCGCCCTGGAACTCGTCCGGCTTCAGGCGGCCCTCGCGGGCGCGGGCGATCAGAGACCGCGCCTCGTCGCTGATCTGGCGCAGCGACTTCTTGCTCGCGCCGCGCACGATCGGCGTGATCAGCCCGTCGGGGATCGACACCGCGACGGCGATGTCGACGTCCTCGTACTCGATGATCGCCTCGTCGGTGTAGCTGGCGTTGACCTTCGGCACCCGCACCAGCGTGTCGGCGCAGGCCTTGATCAGCATGTCGTTGACCGACAGCTTGAAGGCGCCCGGCCCCTCGGCCGGCGAGGCCGCGTTGAGCTGGGTGCGCAGCGCCAGCAACGCGTCCATCTCGACGTCGATCGAGACGTAGAAGTGCGGCACGAACTGCTTGCTCTCCGACAGCCGCCGCGCGATCACGCGGCGGATGTTGGAGTTCGGGACCACGCGGTGCGGGGCGGTGATCGGCACCGGCGCCGGACGCGCCGGGGCGGGCGCTTGCGCCACCAGCGGGGCGGCGGGTGCTGCGGCCGGAGCCGATGCGGGAGCCGCCTTCGTGGCCGGTGCCACGTCGCGTGCCGTTTCGACATCGGCGCGGACGATGCGGCCGTTCGGCCCGGAACCCTTGAGCCCCGCCAGATCGAGCCCGGCCGCCTTGGCCAGGCGGCGCGCCAGCGGCGACGCGAACACCCGGCTTAGGCTGTCGCTCGTGCCGGCCGGCGCTGCCTGGGCTGTCGCGGCCCGGGCTGTCGCTGCCTGGGCCGGTGCTGCCTGGACAGGGGCCGCCCGAGCCGGGGCCGCCTTGGCAGTCGCCGCCTGGGCGGCCGGCGGCCGCGAGCCCTGGTCCACCGGCTCGGCCGCCGGTCTCGGCGCCTGCAGCGCCGACGCGTCGGCGGCGGCATCGGGCACCGCCTCGCCGTCGGCGACCAGGATGCCGATCGGCGCATTCACCTTCACGCCCTCGGTGCCGTCGGCGATCAGGATCCGGCCCAGGATGCCCTCGTCGACCGCCTCCACCTCCATGGTCGCCTTGTCGGTCTCGATCTCGGCGATCACGTCGCCGGACGCGATGCTGTCGCCCTCCTTCTTCAGCCAGCGGGCCAGGGTGCCCTCGGTCATGGTCGGCGATAGCGCCGGCATCAGGATGTTGACCGACATCAGACCAGCTTCCGTACGGCGTCCACCACCCAGTCCGGCTGCGGCAGGGCCAGCTTCTCCAGGTTGGCGGCATAGGGCAGCGGCACGTCGAGGCCGTGCACCCGCACCGGCGGCGCGTCGAGCCAGTCGAACGCGTGCTCGACCACCTGCATGGTGATCTCGGCGCCGATGCCGGCGAACGGCCAGCCCTCCTCGACGCTGACCAGGCGCGAGGTCTTCTTCACGCTCTCGACCACGGTGGCGGTGTCGAGCGGACGCAGGCTGCGCAGGTTGATCACCTCGGCCTCGATGCCCTCGGCGGCCAGGATCTCGGCCGCCTTCAGCGCCACGCCGACCATGATCGAGAACGCGACGATGGTGACATGGGTGCCGGCGCGCTCGACCCGGGCCTTTCCGATCGGCAGCACGAAGTCGGGGTCGGTCGGGCACTCGAAGCTCTGCCCGTAGAGGATCTCGTTCTCCAGCACGATCACCGGGTTGGGATCGCGGATCGCCGCCCGGAGCAGCCCCATCGCGTCGGCGGAGCTGTACGGCGCCACCACCTTCAGGCCCGGCACGTGCGCGTACCAGCTGGCGTAGCACTGGCTGTGCTGGGCGCCGACGCGGGACGCGGCGCCGTTCGGGCCGCGGAACACGATCGGGCAGCCCATCTGGCCGCCCGACATGTAGAGCGTCTTGGCGGCCGAGTTGATGATCTGGTCGATCGCCTGCATGGCGAAGTTGAA
>CAXTVM010000115.1:0-2170 GCA_964247725.1 uncultured Acetobacteraceae bacterium
CTCTAGCTCTCCAGCTTGAACAGCATCAGCACCCGTCCCACCACCTCGCAGCCGGTGCCGATCGCGTAGGCTCGGCCGGACGTCATCGCCGGCCGGTTGGTGTCCAGGATCAGGTGCCAGTGCTTGCCGCCGCTGCAGGGCGGCAGGATGAACTCGAGCCCCTCGCCGTGCCCGTTCAGCACCATCAGCAGGGTGGCGTCGGTGCCGGGGCGGCGGATGCCGCTGCTCTTGGCGCGCCCGTCCATCAGCATGCCGAGGCAGCGCAGCTGGGGATCGTGCCAGTCCTGCGGCCCCATCTCCTCGCCGCCGCCGTTGATCCAGGTGACGTCGCGCACGCCGAGCGCGTCGTCGTGCTCGCCGGTCATGAAGCGCTGCCGGCGCAGGATCGGGTAGTCGTGCCGCAGGCGGATCAACCGGCGCACGAACCGGTATAGCCCGGCATGGCGGTCCAGCCGGCTCCAGTCGACCCAGGACACGTCGTTGTCCTGGCAGTAGGCGTTGTTGTTGCCGCCCTGCGTGCGGCCGAACTCGTCACCAGCCAGGATCATCGGCGTGCCCTGGCTCATCAGCAGCGTCGCCATCATGTTGCGCATCTGGCGCTCCCGCAGCGCCAGCACCGCCGGATCGTCGGTCTCGCCCTCGGCGCCGCAGTTCCAGCTCGCATTGCTGGAGGTGCCGTCGCGGTTGCACTCGCCGTTGGCCTGGTTGTGCTTCTCGTTGTAGCTGACGACGTCGTGCAGGGTGAACCCGTCGTGCGCGGTCACGAAGTTGACCGTGGACCAGGGCCGCCGGCCACGTCGGTTGAAGCGGTCGGCCGACGCGCACAGCCGCTGCGCTAGATCCGCCGCCGAGGCTTCGCCGCGCCAGAAGTCGCGCACCGTGTCGCGGTAGCGGTCATTCCATTCCGCCCAGCCGGGCGGGAAGCCGCCGACCTGGTAGCCGCCCGGCCCGCAGTCCCAGGGCTCGGCGACCAGCTTCACGCCGGACAGCACCGGGTCCTGCCGGCAGCTGTCGAGGAAGCCGCCGCCCTCGTCAAAGCCGTAGCTCTCGCGCCCCAAGATCGTCGCCAGATCGAAACGGAAGCCGTCGACGTGCATCTCGCACACCCAGTAGCGTAGGCTGTCGGTGACCATCTGCAGCACGCGCGGATGGCTGAGGTTGACGGTGTTGCCGGTGCCGGTGTCGTTGACGTAGTAGCGCTCCTGGCCCGGCAGCAGCCGGTAGTAGGAGGCGTTGTCGATGCCCTTGAACGACAGCGTCGGGCCCTGCTCGTTGCCTTCGGCGGTGTGGTTGTAGACGACGTCGAGGATCACCTCGAGCCCGGCCTCGTGCAGGCGGGCCACCATCGCCTTGAACTCCGAGACCACGCTGCCGGCGCCGGACGCGTAGCGCCCGTCCGGGGCGAAGAAGCCCAGCGTGTTGTAGCCCCAGTAGTTGCTGAGCCCGGTCCGCCCCAGGTGGCCCTCGTCGGCGAACATGTGCACCGGCAGCAGCTCGATCGAGGTGACGCCGAGGTCGCGCAGGTGCGCCACCACCTCCTCCGCCGCCAGCCCGACGAAGGTGCCGCCCTGGCCGAAGCGCAGCGACGGATGGCGGATGGTGTAGCCGCGCACGTGCGTCTCGTAGAAGACGGTCCGGTCCCACGGCACGCGCGGATGGCGGTCGCGGCCCCAGGTGAAGGCGGGATCGAGCACCCGGCATTTCGGCACGTGGGCGGCGCTGTCGCGCGGGTCGAAGCTGAGGTCGCCGTCGGGATGGCCGACCACGTGGCCGAAGATCTCCGGCGCGTGGCGCAGCTCGCCGACATGGGCCAGCGCGTAGGGGTCGAGCAGCAGCTTGTTCGGGTTGAAGCGGTGCCCGGCATCCGGCGCGTACGGGCCGTGCACGCGATAGCCGTAGACGGTGCCGGGCCGCGCATCCGGCAGGTAGCCGTGCCAGACCTCGTCAGTGTATTCTGGTAGCTCGACGCGCGCGGTCTCCTGCTTGCCGGCGGGATCGAACAGGCACAGCTCGACCCGGGTCGCATGGGCCGAGAACAGCGCGAAGTTGACGCCGAGCCCGTCCCAGGTGGCGCCGAGCGGAAACGGCTGCCCCTCCGAGATGCGCGGCGACCGCAGCGTGCGTCTGGTCATGGAAGTAGTCCCTCGAGGATCAGAGACGGTCCGAAAAC